>NZ_CP015992.1:2497602-3122003 GCF_001708505.1 Pseudomonas sp. TCU-HL1 | reverse complement strand
CATTATTACGCGATTCTATGTGAGCCTTTTCCTACGCGCCTCAAGTCGAGATAAACGGTTACGAATCCACCGTCGGCGTCCCATCAGGTGGCGTCGGCGTGGCTCACTAGCCCCTTTATCACCACCGCAGTGGTGGCGATGGCGGCGGGCACCACCAGCGCCGTCAGCACGTGTTCGAAGTTCCAGCCCAGGCCCAGCAGGGTCGCGCCGATCCAGGCACCGAGAATGGCGCCGAAGCGGCCGATGCCGAGCATCCAGGACACACCGGTGGCACGGCCCTGGGTCGGGTAGAAGCGCGCCGCCAGAGACGGCATGGCCGATTGTGCGCCGTTGACGCACATGCCCGCCAGCAGGACCAGGGTGGCCAGCAGGGTCACTTCACCCAGGCTTTGACCGACGAAATAAGCGAAGACACCGGCCATCAGGTAGAACACGCCGATGACCTTGTGCGGGTTGAATCGGTCCATGGCCCAGCCCACGCCCACGGCGCTGAGCACGCCACCGAACTGGAACAACGCACCGATGAAGGCGGCCTGTTCCATGCTCGCGCCGCTGTCGCGCATCAGCGTGGGCAGCCAGCTGGTGAGCAGGTAGACGATCACCAGGCCCATGAAATAGGTGAGCCAGAGCAACAGGGTGCCGGCGCTGTAGGTACCGGAGAAAATCACCTTGAAAACGTTGCGGCTCTGTACGGTTTTCTGCTCCGGCACGCTGAACCCGCGGGCCAGGGCGACCTCGCCGGGCGCAATGGGCGCGAGCACCTTGCGCACCTTGTCATCGCCCTTGTTGCGCACCACCAGGAAGCGCGCCGACTCCGGCAACCATACCAGCAGCACCACGGCCAGGATCAGCGGCAGGATGCCGCCGAGCAGCAGCAGGCTGTGCCAGCCGTAGGCCGGGATCATCGACGCGGAGACGAAGCCGCCGGACGCCATGCCGAGGTTGAAGCCGCAGAACATGCTGGTCACCAGCAGCGACTTGAGGCGCTCCGGGGTGTACTCCGAGAGCAGCGTGGTGGCGTTCGGCATGGCCGCGCCAAGCCCGAGGCCAGTCAGGAAGCGCAGGACCAGCAGTTGTTCGAGGTTAGCGCTGAAGGCGGAAATCAGGCTGAACAGCCCGAACAGGAACACTGCCGTGACCAGCACCACCTTGCGCCCGAAGCGGTCGGCCATGGGGCCGGAGCCAAGGGCCCCAAACACCATGCCGATCAGCGCGGCGCTCATCACCGGACCAAGGCTGGCGCGGTCGATGCCCCAGTCCTGGGTCAGCGCCGGGGCGATGAAGCCCATTGCGGCGGTATCCAGGCCGTCGAGGAAAACGATGAGGAAACACAGCAGCACGATTCGCCATTGATGGGCGGATAGCGGCTGGGCGTTGATGAAGGATTGAACATCGAGTGTGCCGGTAGAGGGCACGTGGGCTGGGCTGGTCATGCAAGGATTCCTGCAATGGGCCCTCCTCCGCATGCGGGCCGTTCTCTGCGGCCTCTGACGGGGAAGACTCGGACTGGACAGGAATGAGGGCGCATCTGGCATCACAGGCGACAACCGGCGCGCACGCTCATTGTTTTTATTGGCCGCGCTGGCTGGTGCGCGGCTGTGCAGACCTTACGAAGAGACGATCAGCGGTTCAATTCGATAATCGGCAAAGCGTTCGATAGTCGAACGCTTTGCCTCGAATGATGAATGGCACACCTTGTAGGAGCGAATTCATTCGCGAAAAACCGTTCAGCGGTGCATGAGTCTCAGGCCTTCGGCCTGTATCGCGAGTAAACATCCACGTTCGTAGAGCATGGACTTGTGTTTGCCCCCTAGTAAGAGGGCCATCCTCACACGCAGCACTCGGCTGATCTGCACCACCGTGCCCAGCAGTAGGGTGCGCCATGCGCACCGCGGCGATGGTGGCGACTCCGGGTCTGTCTCCCGGTGCGCGCGGCGCACCCTACGGGACCAGCAGCAGCCTGCTGGTTCGCTGACTCATGACCACGTCCGCAGGACGTGGTTTCCCAAGTTCAAATGAATTCGCTCCCATAACAGCCCTACAGTTGAAATCGCCGCACCACTCAATGGAACAACCGCGTACTCAAATCCTTGCTCGCCTCCAGCAACGCCGGGAGGAAGCGGGTTTCCAGTTCCTGGCGGCTGACGCGGCCGACATGGGTACCTACGTTCAGTGCGGCCAGCACCTGGCCGGCGGAATCGCGCACCGGCACCGCTACCGAGCGCAGGCCCATTTCCAGTTCCTGGTCGATGATCACCCAGCCCTGCCGGCGGATTTCCGCGATGCTCGCGCGCAAGCCATCCACCGTGTGCACGGTGCGGCTGGTCTTCACCTGCAGGTCGGCGTGTTCGAGGTAGTCGTCGAGGGCGGCGTCATCCAGCGCCGCCAGGAGAATGCGGCCCATGGAGGTGCAATAGGCGGGCAGCCGGCTACCCACGCTGAGATCCACCGAGATCAGCCGGTTGGGCGTTGCGGAGCGGGCGATGTAAAGGATTTCGTCGCCCTCCAGTGTGGCCATCGAGCAGGCCTCGTGGAGCTGGTCGCTCAAACGGTCGAGGATTGGCTGGGCGGTGACCGCCAGTGGCGTGGAGGACAGGTAGGCATGGCCCAGGGTCAGCACCTTGGGCAGCAGCGAGTAAGTGCGGCCATCGGTGGTGACGTAGCCCAGCTTCATCAGCGTGTGCAAGCAGCGGCGCACGGCGGCACGGGGAATCTCGGTGCGGTGGCTGATCTGCGCGATGGTCAGGTGACGCTTGCGCTCCTGGAAGGCGTGGATCACCGCCAGGCCACGGGCCAGGGAGGTCATGAAATTGGGATCGCCGGTGAAGGCTTCGATGCGCTTGGCCGGAGAGGCAATGATCGGCGGGGCCAGGGGCGGCAGTGGAGTGCGCAGTTCTTCGGTCATTGTTGTTGTCCTTGGTGGATCGCAGTCACGGCAAGTGCGGCCGATTATCGAACCAAAGTTCGATAATCGCAATTGACCCTGACGCCCTTGACTCTTACTTTTGCCCCCGCCAACCAGCGCCCCGGTTTGATCAGGTACCTCGGCGTCCGGCAACGGCTTCGCTCATGAGGCAAAGCCGCACTTCCCCCACGCAGACGCCACACCCCGGCGCGCTATCCGCGCGTTCGGGGCTGGCATTTCGATGAATGGGCAGCGGGCACGCCTTCAGGTCAACAGGCCGATGAACCCGCTGATGCTGACGAAGGCCAGCACGGTGCAGACCACCAGCGCCGCCGCGCAGCGGCCTTCCAGGCCGAAGCGCTGGCCGAGGATGGGGTAGATGCTCATCATCGGTGAGCAGGCAAAGAGCACGCCGGCCACCCGCAGGGCCGGGTCCACCGGCGGCAGCAGCGCGAAGCAGAGCATCACCGCCAAGGGGTGCAGCAGCAGCTTGCCGATGCTGAGCTGGGCCACATCCTTGACCAGGCCACCCGCCCGGAGCCCGGCCAGGCTCGCGCCGATGACGAATAGCGCCACCGGTGCCGACGCCATGGCCAGCATCTCCACGACCTTGGCCGGCACGCTGGGCAGGCGAACACCGAGCAGCGCCAACGCCAGGCCGACGCTGATGGAAATGATCACCGGGTTGCGCAGCAGTCGCGTGAAGGTATCCAGCAGGGCCGCACGCAGGCCCACGCCGTTCTGCCGCCCCAGTTCGGCGATGGCCAGTGCCAGGGGAATCATCAGCAGGTTCTCCACCAACATGCCCAGGGCCAGCGCGACCGCTGCCGGCGAACCCAGCACCATGGCGACGATGGGATAGCCGATGAAGCCGCTGTTGGACACCGACATGCCCAGCCCACTCAGGGCGCTGCCGCTGAGGCTGTCCTTGCGCACCAGGCGGGAGAACAGGAATCCCCCCCAGAACACCGCCTGGGAGCCGATGCCGTAGGCAAGGAGGTAGGTGGCATCGAACACTTCGTCCAGGGGCTTTTCCAGCAGCGCGCGGATCACCAGGGCCGGGAGCGCGAAGGTGATGACGAACTTGCCAAGGCCCAGCACCTGTTCAGGGCTCACCAGCCGGCCACGGGCCGACAGGTAGCCAATGCCGATCAGGATGAAGATGGGCGCGGTAATACCGAGTATCTGGAGCATTCAGGGTTCTTCAGCGATCAGTTCCCCGCGCCTGGCTGCATCGGCTTCAGTTGCTGCAACCGGCTGCGGGTACGGGAGAAGTCCATATGAGGTTTGCCCCGGCACAGGTCGTCCAGGCTGGCCTCGCTGACCAGCAGCAGGCACGTGCCGGCGTCGTAGGCGATGTCGATCAGGTTGACGAAGCGCTGCTGCACATCGATGGCTTCCTCGCCCAGGCACGGCACACCGCTGATCGCCAGTTGCCGGAAGCGCCGGCTCAGCCAGAGGAAGTCGGCGCTGGAATGCGGGCGTCGGCACAGTTCGTCGAAATCCAGCCAGGCACATTGCCCGTCCGTCGCCCGCAAGCGCAGGGGATGGTGATTGATCGCGACTATCGCGTCACGCTCGGCGGCTGGAGTCAGCCCCAGTTGCCGCTCGATCCAGCCCTCGGCGAAGCCCGACAGCGGCCAGCAATAGCAGCCCCAGGCTTCCAGCTCTCCGCGTCGCTGGCGGTAGTCCTCGCCGTCGTCCAGGTTGAGCACGTCGAAGCGCTTTTCGATCAGCGCGATGGCCGGTTTGAAGCGTTCGCGGTACAGCGGATTGGGGCAGAGCCCGTCGGGGTCGTAGTTGGAGGTGCAGACCATGCCCACGCCCTCTTCCACCAGCACCTTGAGCAGGCGCCCGAGAAGCACGGCGTCACCGATGTCGTGGACGTGGAATTCGTCGAAGCACAGCAACCGGGTTTCCCCGGCCAGGGCCTTGGCCGCCAGGGCCAGCGGATCGGGCTGGCCGGCAAACGCGCGCATGCGCTCCTGCAACTCCTGGAGGAAGGCATGGAAATGCACCCGGCGTTTCGCCGAAAGCGGCGCCGCCGCGAAGAAGGCGTCCATCACGAAGCTCTTGCCCCGCCCTACTCCGCCCCACAGATAAAGGCCGGCGGGCGGTCGACGCAGCCAGCCTTTCTTTCCGGCCAGAAACGACTCCAGCCATTGCCCGAGTTGGACAATGGCTGTGCGTTGCGCCGCGTCAGCCCGGTAGCCCCGGGCCTCCAGCAGTGCGTCGAAGTGCCGTTCGATGCGCTGGCCAACACCTTCGGCCAATGCATCGAATGCGGGTTCTCTTTCCTTAGAAGTCAAAGAACACCGTTTCCCCTTCTCCCTGGATGCGGATGTCGAAGCGGTAGGCCAGCTTGCCGTCCACTTCACAGCGGCGCGCCACCAGGGTTTCGCGGCGTTGCGGCTGCTCGATCAGGTTGAGCACCGGGTCGGCGGCGTTGGCGGTGGCCTCATCGTCGAAGTACAGGCGCGTCTGCAGGTGGATGTTGATGCCACGGGCGAATAGCGACACGTTGATGTGCGGCGCCATGGGCACGCCGGCAGCGTTTTTCACCACACCCGGTTTGACGGTGTGCAGGGTCCACTCACCGGCATCGAAGGTGGTAGCGGTACGGCCGAAGGAGTTGAACGGCTTCTCCAGGTCGAAGGCGGTGTCGTAGACGCCTTCGTGGTTGGCCTGCCAGAACTCCAGGAAGGAGTCGCGCACCAGGTGGCCGTTGCCGTCATAGACGTTGCCCAGCAATAGGATGTGCTGGCCGGGAGCACCGGCCTTGGCCATCTCGCTCCAGATTTCCTGATCACGGGGCGTGTTACCGGCAGCCGCCAGGGCCAGGCCGATGTGGACGTAGGGGCCGGCGGTTTGCGAAGGGGTTTCCGGCAGCAATTCGATAGGCATGCGGGTGTCTCCTCAGCGGTTTTCGAAGTGGGTCTTGCGCTGGCCGCGCAGGACGATGTCGAAGCGGTACGCCAGGCAATCCATGGGATTGGCGTTGCTCATGTCGAGCTTGGCGATCAACGTTTCCACCGCATCGGGGTTGGCGATGCTCTTGACGATGGGGCACATCGGGATGAGCGGATCACCTTCGAAATACAGCTGGGTGATCAGGCGGGTGGAGATGGACGGCCCGCTGATGGAGAAGTGGATGTGCGCGGGGCGCCAGTCGTTAGGACCATTGCGCCAGGGATACGGGCCCGGCTTGATGGTGCGGAAGATGTAGCGGCCTTCGCTGTCGGTCAGGGCGCGGCCGACACCGCCGAAGTTCGGGTCCAGCGGCGCCAGGTAGCGGTCGTTCTTGTGGCGATAGCGGCCGCCGGCGTTGGCCTGCCACATTTCTACCAGCGTGTGAGGAACCGGCTTGCCGTACTGGTCTATGACCCGGCCGGAAACGATGATGCGCTCACCGATGGGCAGCCCACCGTTGTTGAAGTTGAGCAGCAGGTCGTTGTCGTGCTGGCCCATTTTCAGGTGGGAGAAGTCCGGGCCGCTGGTCTCGGATACGGACTGCGGAATGCTCACCAGCGCCTGGCGCGGCGAACGGGCGATGGACGTCTTGTAGTCGGGGGTGAACGCTTTCGGGTGCCAGTTTCGGTCACGAATGACGAAGCGGCTGTTTTCCGCATCGGACATCACGGTTTCCTCTTTTTGGATTTATCGGGCGGCCAGGCAGCGGGCCGTGGGGCGCAGTTTCATCCAGCAGAGGTCGGCAGAAAATTGAAATCCTTCCAGCCATCCATAACCATTTGGTTATGTCAGGCGCCCCTCGCGATAGTCCAGCGCCGCCTCCCGCAGGGTCTCCACTGCCCAGTGTGCCGCCAGCGAAAGCGGTAAGGAGGCATTGCTGCAGATCCCCACCGAGCCACCGGGTTCCTTGAAGCCCAGGTCCAGCTCCTCCAGTTCGCCGCTGGCCAGATCCAGGCGCACGGCATCCAGCGGAGCGATCCACACCGCATCGCCGTTCAGCACATAGCGCCGGCTCAGGGCCAGGGACAGGGTTTCCAGGCGCTGGCGCGGCGGGCTGATGCCGCTCTGCACGAAAAAGCCGTCGGCGTGCTTGCGAATGGTGGTACCAGCAAGCGGCAGCACCAGAGGGAACCCATCCAGGGAGCGGCGATCGGCCCCCTCCTCCAGCAGCGGGTGACCGGCGCGGACCACCAGGGTCATGGATTCGCTGTACAGGTGTTCGAAGGTCAGGCCGTGGATTTCCGGGTTATCGGTCATGCGCCCGACCACCAGGTCGAGTTCGCCCACCCGGAGCTGTGACAGCAGGTAGGCACCCGGCCCAGTGAGCACGCTGATAACCAGCGAAGGATGGCTCTGGTGCAGGCGGCGAACCACTTCGGGAACCAGCAGGCCTTCCACTGTGGAAAGCACCCCGAGGCGCACCGTGCCGGCGGCGTACTCGCCCTCGCGCAAGCTGTTGACGCCGTCGCGCAGGGCCTGGACGCAAGGGCCCGCATAGCGCATGAAGGCCAGCCCCGCCTCGGTCAGGCTGGCGCCGCTCTTGCTGCGATCGAACAGGCTGGCGTCGAGAATCTCTTCCAGTTCCTTGAGGGTCTTGGAGATGGCCGGCTGGCTGACGGCCATCTGGTCCGCCGCACGGGCCAGGCTGCCCTGGCGCGCGACTTCGAGAAAGCACAGCAGGTGGCGGAATTTGATGCGGGTATCGATGTTCAACGGCAGGTCCTGTGTCGGCTGGCCTGCGAAGGCTAGCGCAAGGACGGGCCAATCAGCCATTTTGTGGAAGCGAAGTGGTGGAAATGAAAAGCGATGTCCATCCTTGAACTGCGTAGCCCAACATGGGGCCCGAGCGCGAATCGTTGGGTTTCGCTTCGCGCTACCGCATGTCGACGCCCTCTTCACTTCAGATCGGCGATGGCTGCGCCAAAGTTGATGTGCAGCACCTGACCGTCCACCACCAGGGCCGGTACTGACTGCACGCCTGCGGCTTCAGCTTCGGCAACGAGATGGCGAACCATTCTGCGAGCTGACTCAGGAACCCCTGAGCCGGCCCTCCATCGAGCTGATTTGCCGCGAGCACGAACCCCTCGGCAACGCGGCCTGATCGGGCCAGGACACTTTGGGCAGACAGGGGCCTCCCTGCCCCGCAGGAATTCAGGCGGCTTTGCTGAAGAGTTCGCGGCCCTGGTCCAGGTACTGATCCACCAACCACTTGCCGTGGGCGATGGATGCCTGTTGTGCCTTGCCCAGCTCAGCGAGGAAGGCATATTTCATCGGCAGCGAAATGCGTCGGGTGGTCTGGCCGTCAGGGGCGGTGATGTGGCAACCGGCGGCCCAGGGCGTCGGGATGCCCGGATGCTCGAAGACGTCGGCGACGATGATGTGATTGCGGTGAACGCATTGCAGGATGCTCATGGGGTCTACCTCTTTGTTGAAGGCCCGGGGCCAAGGGTCGACCGGCCCAACGGGCGTGGCATGGGTGTTCAACTGAAGGTCGGCGCATGCCTTGCTCACATCCGGATATAGCACAGGGAACTGTCCGGAACGTTTCACCTGACCAAGGGTCGTCTCAGGACGTTCCATAAACACTTAGTGCAGGCTTAGCTATTGAAATGGGCCTGACAAGGTCCGTGCGTAACACCACAAAAGAAAAAGGGGCTGCATCAGCAGCCCCTTTTATTCAGCTCAAACGATCAGCCGCGGTCGCGCCAGATGGTCTGTACATTGAGGAACTCGCGCAGGCCGAAGTGGGACAGTTCGCGGCCGTAACCGCTCTTCTTCACGCCGCCGATCGGCACACGCGGGTCAGACGCAGTGAAACCGTTGATGAACACGGCACCGCTGACGATGCGGCGGGCCAGTTTCTGGGCCTTGGCGGCATCAGTCGTCCAGAGCGCACCACCCAGGCCGAATTCGCTGTCGTTGGCCAGTTCCACCGCATGTTCGGCATCACGGGCAACGATCAGCGAGGCTACCGGGCCGAAGATTTCCTTGCGGAAGGACGTCATGTCAGGGGTGATGTCCGCCAGCACGGTGGGCGCGTAGTAGTTGCCTTCGCCTTCAATCTTGTGACCGCCCAGCAGCAGGGTCGCGCCCTCTGCCAGCGTGGCCTGGACCTGGCCATCCAGCTCGTCGCGCAGGTCGAAACGGGCCATGGGGCCGACGTAGGTGGAATCAGCCTGCGGATCGCCGATCTGCAACGCCTTGACCGCCGCCACGAAACGTTCGGTGAAGGCGTCGGCAATGGGCGCCTCGAGGATGATGCGCTTGGCTGCGATGCAAACCTGGCCGGCGTTGTTGAAGCGACTGGCGACGGCGGCCTTCACGGCCTGGTCCAGATCGGCGTCGGCCAGGACGATGAAGGGGTCGGAACCACCCAGTTCCAGTACGCACTTCTTCAGTGCCGCGCCCGCCTGGGAAGCGATGGCGGCACCTGCTCCCACGCTACCGGTCACCGCGACCACGGCGATGCGCGGGTCAGCGATGGCCACGGACACCAGCGCCGGCTCGACGTTGATCACCTCGAACACGCCTTCCGGCAGGCCGGCCTCGGCCCACGCTGCGGCCAGCAGGCGTGCGCAACCCATGACGTTGGGCGCGTGCTTGAGCACATAGCTGTTGCCGCCGAAGATGATCGGCACCGCGCCGCGCATCACCTGCCACACCGGGAAGTTCCACGGCATTACGGCCAGCACCGGGCCCAGCGGCAGGTAGGCGACCACGGCCTTGTCGTCTTCGACCAGGGTCGGCTCGTCGGCGACCATGGCCGGGCCATGCTCGGCGTACCACTCGCAGAGTTTGGCGCATTTCTCGATCTCGCCACGGGACTGGCTGATGGGCATGCCCATTTCGGTGGTGGTCATCCGCGCCATGGTTTCGGCATTGGCACGCAGGGCCTTGGCCATGTGCAGCAGACCTTCGGATCGGGCCTCGACACTGAACTGGCTCCAGGCCTCGAAGCCACGCTGGGCGGAAGCCAGGCTGGCGTCCAGGGCGGCAGCGTCCTGATAGGGATAACGGGCGATTTCTTCGCCGTTGGCGGGGTTCCGGGAAATGGCGGCAGGCGTAGTCATGCTGTCCTCGTTGTACGTGAGAGCCAGTGAAGGCTCGCGATCAGTCTTGCAGCGAAAGTAAGGCAGCGACCGATTCACGTAAAACGAATAATCGAGAAGAAATTCTTCAGAAAAAGAGAATGGCAGGTTAGCAACCGGGTAGCAGCGCCGCCCCCGCCTCGCGATTGAAATCGCTCCCACAACGATCAGGTTGACTCCAGACCTGTGGGAGCGAATTCATTTGAACTTGGGACACCACGTCCTTAGGACGTGGTCATGAGTCACCGGCTCTGCCTGTGACGATTCGAGTCAGCGAACCAGCAGGATGCTGCCGGTCCCGTAGGGTGCGCCGCGCGCACCGTGAGACGGACTCGGAGTCGCAACCATCGCCTCGGTGCGCATGGCGCACCCTACTGCTGGGCACGGTGGCGCAGATCGGCCGAGTGCTGCGTGTGAGGATGGCCCCCTTATAGGGGGCAAACACAAGTCCACGTTCTACGAACGTGGATCTTTACTCGCGATGACCCCGGCAGGGGTCAAGGTGTCATGTCAACTGGCGTGCCGCTGCCCTCTTCCCCCGTGCCCACGCGTCCGGGGCCAGCTCCGGTGCTGTTCATTCGGCGACTCGGTGGTGACCACATACACCCGCTGCTCATGACCGTGGCGCAGCAGCACGCATTGCAGCGACTTGCCGTCCTCCACGTCGAACCAGCACGGTTCGCCGTCATGGGTCATTTCCATGAAGCGCACCACCCGCGCCAGCACCGTCGCCGGGCTGTACTGGCTCCAGCCATCCGGCAGCGTGCCGTCATCCTGCAGCCAGCCGGTGGCCGGGAGTTCGCCGTGCTCGTGACTCCTGCGGCCCCAGGGTATCCACACCACGCCGCGTAACGGGTCATGGATAGGCAATGCCGCATCGGCGTCGGGGTAATTGATGAGCTGCCGGCATCCTTCGACGGTGTAGATCCCGCTGACTTCCACTGAATGACACATGACTGCCTCCCCTAGCCGAAGCAATTGTCATCGCTGCCAGGTCTGCTGGAACACAGGGCTGAGTGTTGGCGGTTCTATAGTTTGTATGGCCCCTGAGCCTGAGTTTCGTGAGCGGCAAAGAAGAGTCAAGAAGCCACGGTGACAGCCTTGACAGGAGGGCAAGAGACGCGACGAAACGCAGTCATGAGGAAAAATCTGCAGCTGTGCTGTAACACCCGTACCACACTCAAGTCTCTTGTCTCGAAGGCGGTGCCCCCAGCCGCCGGGCAATCGCCCCCTTGGGCAACAGGCCCTGAACGATCCACCCGAACCGGAGAAAACAACCATGAAAACCCCGACCGCAAGCCTCGTATCCGCCACCGGCCTGGCCCTTGCCCTGAGCACCGCCATCGGCCTGGCCATGGCCCCCGTGGGTGCCCAGGCCGCCGAAAACGAAAAATGCTTTGGTGTCGCCATGAAGGGCAAGAACGACTGTGCTGCCGGCGCCGGCACCTCCTGCGCGGGCACCGCCAAGATGGACTACCAGGGCAACGCCTGGAAATACGTGCCGACCGGCACCTGCGAGAAAACCGCGTCCCCCACCTCGCCCACCGGACACGGCCAGCTCCAGGCGTTCAAGGAAGAGAAGCAAGGCTGACCATCACCGGCAGGAGCGCTGACCATGACCCCTCCCACTCGCCCCAGCGCTTCTGCCGGCCGCCTGCCCGCGCGGGCCGGCATCGGGCTCAAGTCCCAGCACTATCGGGACATCCTCGACACCCAGCCGGCGCTCGGCTTCTTTGAAATCCATGCCGAGAACTACATGGTGGCGGGCGGCGCCTTCCATCATTACCTGGGCCTCATCCGCGCGGCCTACCCGCTGTCCATGCATGGCGTCGGCCTTTCCATCGGTGCCGACCAGCCTCTGGACGAACCCCATCTGGACCGGCTGGCCGCGCTGATCGAACGCTACCAGCCGGCGTCATTCTCCGAGCACCTGGCCTGGTCCACCCATGGCGAGGTGTTCCTCAATGACCTGCTGCCGCTGGCCTACGACCAGGCGAGCCTTGCGCGGGTCTGCCGCCACATCGACCAGGTGCAGAATCGCCTGAAGCGTCGGATGTTGCTGGAGAACCCGGCAACCTATGTGGAGTTCGAGCGCTCCACACTGGACGAAGCCGAGTTCGTCGCCGAGGTGGTGAAGCGCACCGGCTGCGGCCTGCTGCTGGACGTGAACAACGCCTACGTGTGCTGCATCAATCACCATCGCGACGTCCGCGCCTACCTCGACGCCCTGCCCCTTCATGCCACTGGAGAAATCCACCTGGCGGGCTTCGCCGAAGACAGCGATGCGGCTGGCGCGCGGTTGCTGATCGACCACCACGGCTCGCCCGTGGACGCCGCCGTGTGGACGCTCTACGAAGAAACCCTGGAACGCCTGGGCCCGCTGCCCACCCTGATCGAGCGGGACAATGACATCCCTGCCTTCGAGGTGCTGGTCCACGAAGCAGCCCGCGCGGAACGCGCACTGCAGCAGGAGGCAGCGGCATGAACACACAGGCCTTCACCCGCGCCTTGCTCGACCCGGAACAACCCTGCCCGCCCGGCTTGCGTGCCTGGAACGGCTCCGATCCCACGCGGCGATTCGCCATTTACCGCAACAATGTGCTGGCGTCGCTGACCTGCGCCCTGGCCGACACTTTTCCGGTGGTCCGGCAACTGGTGGGCGACGATTTCTTTTTCGCCATGGCTCGCCTGCATGTGCAGGCGTCACCGCCGCGATCCGCGGTGCTGGTGTTCTATGGCGAGGAGCTCCCCGGTTTCATCGCCGGTTTCGCCCCGGCCGCCAGCCTGCCTTATCTGGCCGACGTGGCGCGGCTGGAGTTGCTGCGCGTGCGGGCCTATCACGCCGCCGACCTGCCACCCGTGGAGGCAACAAGCCTCTCCATGGCGCTGAGCGACCCGGAACGCCTGCCCGGCATGTGCCTGGCGCTGCATTCGTCCGTGGCCGTGATCCACTCCGACCATGCCGTCGCCTCGCTCTGGGCAGCCCATCAGGGCCTGCTGGACATCCGCCGCGTCGACCCTGGCCGCCCCGAGTGCGCACTGATCCTGCGCAACGGCCTGGAGGTCGAGGTCAGCCAGGTCGGTCCCGGCGCCGCCGCCTTCATCCAGGCGCTGGGCAGTGGCATGCCGCTGGGCCAGGCCGTGGGCGCGGGCTGCTCGATCGACCCGCAATTCGACCTCGGAACCACCCTCGCGCGCCTCCTTGCCAGCGGCGCCATCACCCAGTTCGCCTTCGATGACGGGAGACAGCCAACATGAACGCCACCCGCCAGATCCACGACAGCCACCTGCCGGTGAAGCTGGTGCTCCAGGCCATCGAGCTGTGCAAGCGGATTCCCTACAGCCTGGTGGCTCTGGTTGCCCGCTTCTCGATTGCGGCGATCTTCTGGAAATCGGGGCAGACCAAGGTGGAAGGCCTGGCCATCGACCTCGTGGAAGGCACCTTCCAGCTAGGTGTTCCGCACCTCTCCGCCTCGGCGATCCCGCTGTTCACCGACGAATACAAGCTGCCCTTCCTTTCGCCGGAACTGGCCGCCCATGCGGCGGCGTTTTCCGAGCACTTCTTTCCGCTGCTGATCCTGCTCGGCCTGGCGACGCGCTTCTCGGCCCTGGCCCTGCTGGGCATGACGCTGGTCATCCAGACCTTCGTCTACCCGGATGCCTACCCCACCCACGGCGTCTGGGCCGCCAGCCTGCTCCTGCTGATCAGCCAGGGGCCGGGGGTGTTGTCCATCGACCACCTGATCGCGCGGCGGTATCAGGATTGAGGTCAGACGATCTCAATCCTGTAGGGGCGAATTCATTCGCCAAGCAGGCCGAAGGTCTGCCCCGGGAGGCTTGATAGGGCAGCTTCGCTGCCCTTGGCGAATGAATTCGCCCCTACAAATGTCGTTGCAAGCCCGTCAGCGGGAAATCCGGAACGCCTTCGGCGACTGCCCCGTCCCGCGCTTGAAGAAGCGGGAGAAGTAAGCCGGTTCCGAGAAGCCCAGGCTGTCCGATACCTGATTAATCGTCATCGCCGTGTAGACCAGACAGCGCTTGGCTTCCAGCAGCAGGCGCTGGTTGATCATCTGCAGTGCCGACTGCCCCGCCAGGCGCCGGCATAGGGCATTGAGGTGGGCCGCGCTGATGCCCAGGCGCTGGGCGTACTGTTCGATGGGCAGGTGCTCGCGGAAGTGTTGCTCCAGCTGCTGGGTGAACGCATGCAGGTGCAGGCGGCCACGATCCTGCTGCTGCGCTTCGGAGCGGGACTGTTCCAGGGAGCAGCGGCCGATCCACACCAGCAATACGCTGATCAGCGATTGCAGCATCAGCTCACGTCCCGGTGCCTGCTGCGCGTACTCGCGGCTGATGGCCTCGAACAGGGTATCCAGATAGGGCTGGCTGTCGCCGGCGGCGAAGCAGGCCGGCGCGAGCAACGCCTGACTGTCCAGCAGCCCGGCCACCTGCTCCACCAGCGGCTGCGCCAGGGTCAGCACATGGCCATCGACGTCGTCGGAAAAGCGAAAACCGTGTACGCACAATGCAGGAACCACCTGCAGCGCGGCCCGTTCGATGCGGCTCACCTGCCCTTCCACTTCCAGCTCGGCGCGGCCGGAGCGCACATACAGCACCTGCACCAGGTCGCCGTGCTGGTGCGGCTTGATTTCCCATTCGTGCAACCGGCTGCGGGATTCGATGGACTCCCAATGGATCAGGTCAGGCGTAGGCCACGCGGCCGTTTCGCCATAGAGCTTGAACACCGGAACCGGGGTATGAGCCGATCGGGTCACGCAGGCCTCCAAACGCAGTAATCAGCGAAAAGTCCATGAATGCCGTTGGATATTGCCTTCAAAGCCAACACCTATCCACCAAAAATACAGGCGCATCACAACGACAGGTGAGCCTCGATTGCCTTGCGACGGCCACCGCCCCCCTTCAAGAGGACAACAACAATGAAGACTCAGGTCGCCATCATCGGCGCCGGCCCGTCCGGCCTTCTGCTCGGCCAACTGCTGCACAAGGCCGGTATCGATAACGTCATCATCGAACGCCAGAGCCCGGATTACGTCCTTGGCCGCATCCGCGCCGGGGTGCTGGAACAGGGCATGGTGGACCTGCTGCGCGAAGCCGGCGTCAGCGCGCGCATGGACCGCGAGGGCCTGGTGCACGACGGCTTCGAACTGGCGTTCGACGGCCGCCGCGAGCACATCGACCTCAAGGGCCTGACCGGCGGCAAGACCGTGATGATCTACGGCCAGACCGAAGTCACCCGCGACCTGATGGAGGCCCGCGAAGCCTGCGGCGCGCGCAGCTTCTACAACGCGGCCAACGTGCAGCCCCACGACCTGAAGTCCGACGCGCCCTACGTCACCTTCGAGCAGAACGGTGAAACCTCCCGCATCGACTGCGACTACGTCGCCGGTTGCGACGGCTTCCACGGCGTCTCGCGCAAATCCATCCCCGCCGGCGTGCTCAAGGAGTTCGAACGGGTCTACCCCTTCGGCTGGCTGGGCGTGCTGGCCGATACCCCGCCGGTGGCCGAAGAACTGATCTACGCCAACCACGAACGCGGCTTCGCCCTGTGCAGCATGCGTTCGTCCACTCGCACCCGCTACTACGTGCAGGTGTCGACCGAGGAGAAGGTGGAAGACTGGTCCGACGAGCGCTTCTGGGAAGAACTGAAGCGTCGCCTGCCGGAACAGACCGCCGCCAAGCTGGTCACCGGCCCCTCCATCGAGAAGAGCATCGCCCCGCTGCGCAGCTTCGTGGTGGAACCCATGCAGTACGGCCGCCTGTTCCTGCTCGGCGACGCCGCCCACATCGTCCCGCCCACTGGCGCCAAGGGCCTGAACCTGGCGGCCAGCGACGTGAACACGCTGTTCCGCATCCTGATGAAGGTCTATGACGAAGGTCGCCTCGACCTGCTGGAACAATACTCCGCCATTTGCCTCCGGCGCATCTGGAAGGCCGAGCGCTTCTCCTGGTGGATGACCTCGCTGCTGCACCGCTTCCCGGAGACCGACGCCTTCGGCCGCCGCATGCAGCAGACCGAGCTCGACTACTACGTCAGCTCCGAAGCCGGCCGCCGGACCATCGCGGAGAACTATGTCGGGCTTCCCTATGAGGCGATCGTGTGAGGGTTTTCCCCTGTAGGGTGCGCCATGCGCACCGACTGAGGCATCGGCACCACGCACAAGAGCCGGTGCGCGCAGCGCACCCTACGTGGAGGCTCCGCCCACTGTGGTTTTCGCCCTCGCCTCTGGCGGCCGTCTGCCCATGACCTAGGCTTGCACAGACGGCCCGGAATGATTCCGGTGACGAACGTGCAGACCGAAGGAGTGCCCTCATGGCGCAGCAGAATCCCGCTCACCCCAACCCTGGACAGAAGCTGCGCGGCGTGAATCTCGGCGGCTGGCTGGTACTGGAAAAATGGATGACCCCCAGCCTGTTCGAGGGATTGCAGGCGACGGACGAAACCACCTGGTGTGCCGAAATGGGTACCCGCGCCCCGGAAAGGCTGCGACAGCACTGGAACAGCTTCATCACCCGCGAAGACTTCGTCTGGTTGCATGAGCGCGGAATCAATGCGGTGCGCATCCCCGTGGGGCACTGGATCTTCGGTCCGGACTACCCCTACCACGCCAAGTACGGCGAGAGCCGCCACCCCTTTGTCGAAGGCGGCATCGAGGTACTCGACCGGGCGTTCGCCTGGGCAGCGGAACTGCAGATCAGGATCGTCCTCGACCTGCACGCCGCACCCGGCTGCCAGAACGGATTCGACAATGGCGGGATCAAGGATGTCTGCGAATGGCACACCGATGCGCAATATCGCGAGCACTCGCTGAAGGTGCTGGAGCGCCTCGCCGAGCGCTACCAGGGCGAACCGGCGCTGCATGCCATCGAGGTGCTCAACGAGCCGCGCTGGGATGTGCCGACCGACTACCTCAAAAGCTACAACCAGGATGCCTACCAGCGCATTCGCCGGCACTGCGGCGCGGATCGGGTCTGCGTGGTCTTCCACGACGGTTTCCGCGACTACGAACAGTACCTGGGCTTCATGCAGCCGCCGGAGTTCGCCAACGTGGTTTTCGACATCCACCGTTACCAGTGCTTCGAGCGCGGCGACATCGACAGCGATATCTATACCCACATCCACAAGGCCAGCGGCCAGTGGAAAACCGAGGCCGACGGGATCATTCAGCGACTCGGCATCCCCGCCTATTGCGGCGAGTGGAGCCTGGGCCTGGACCTGAAAGTCGTCTCGCTCTGGGCCGAAGGGCCGTTCAATCACGCCCTGGAAAACATGGACCGTTTCCAGCAGGACGTTGCCTATCGCGGCTATGCCGCAGCGCAACTGCTGACCTACGAGAAATACCTGGGCTGGTTCTTCTGGAGCTACAAGACCGAGACCACGCCAGCCTGGTGCTTCCGTGAATGCGTCCAGCGGGGCTGGTTGCCCTCAGCTTTTTCGTAGCGAGCGCAACGGCGCGCCATAACCGGCAAGCGGCTGCTGCGGCAGGTGATTGAGCAGCAGCCGGCGTTGGTAATGCCGCTCCAGGCCGGCCTGGAAGCTGATGGCCAAGAGCGTCGAGTCGGGCAACTCTCGGTGCAGCATGTCCATGAAGTCTTCCTCGCCCCTGGGCTCGTAAGCGCTGCTCGCCTCCTCGATGAACACCCAAGCCGGCCGCTGCAGGAACAGCCGGGCAATGGCCAGCCGTTGTTGCGCACGCAGCGGCAGTACGCTCTGCCAGTTGTCGACCTCATCCAGACGCTGCGCCAGCCAGGCAATGCCGGCGCACTCCAGGGCCTGCTGCATGGCACTGGAGGCAAAGGTGCCGGCCCGCTGCGGGTAACTCAGTACCGCGCACAGGCTGCCAACCGGCAGGAAAGGCCGTTGCGGCAGGAAGCAGATCGCCGGCCCGGCGGGCAGCCAGACCTCCCCATGCCCCCACGGCCATAAACCCGCCAGCACCTTGAACAGACCGATGGTGACCGCCGGATCGCCGGAGATCAGCACCCGCTCGCCGCGCTGGATCACGACGTTGAGCCCTTCGATCAGAACCTGCCCGTCAGGGCTGGAGATGCACAGATCGCGCAACACCATTTCCGCCTGCGGCGACTGCGCCAGGCTGATGCGCTGCTGCGGCTCGGCCGCCTGCGCTTCCAGGTCCAGCAGGTCGTTGTACAGGCTCATGACCCGGTCGGCCGACGCGCGCCAGCGCGCCAGTTCTGCGAGGTTGTCGATCGGCCAGGACAGGGCTGAGGTCAATTGCTGGAACGCCTGCGCGGCCTGCATCAGCACCCCGAGGCTCATGCCTCCGGCAACGTACTGGGGCGCCATGACAAGGATCGGGAACACCGGCAGGAGCACACCGTAGCCCGATGAAAACGACACGATGCCGAGATAGGCCAGGGTCTGCCGATACCAGCGCCGGCCCAGTTCGGCGAAATAGGCTGTCGAGTTCCGGCGTTCCGCCTCCTCGCCCTGCATCAGCGCGATCGCCTCGGAGCTTTCCCTCGCGTGGGCCAGGCCGAAGCGGAAGTCCGCCTCCGCGGATTGCAGCTTGTTGGTGGTCCTGATCAGCGGGCGCCCGAGGATGAGGCCGAACAGCGTACCGGCCCCGGCATAGGCCAGCGCCAGGATCAGCATGTAACCCGGCACCACCAGGCCGGTGCCGGGGACGTTCGCGCTGCCGGTGACCGTCAGCAGGATGTCGGCGAAGCTGCCGAAGATCAGCAGCGAGTAGACCAGCGAGTGGGTCAGGGAAATCGCGCTCTCGGTCACGACGTGGATGTCGTCGGCGATGCGGCCATCGGGGTTGTCATGCTCGCCCTCGGTCTGCTGCAACTTGTAGTGGCTTCCGTGGGCCATCCACTTGTCGAGCACCCTCGCCGTCAGCCACTGGCGCCAGTCCAGTTGCAGCCAGCGCTTGACCCGCATGTGCAGCGCGGTGACGCCTACGGTCAGCAGGAGAATCACCAGGAAGGTGCCGATCTGCACCATCAGGCGATTCAACGACCTCGCTTCCAGGGCGTCGAAGAGCGCGCGGTTCCAGTAGTTCACCCAGATCACCAGCGCAACCTGGGCGAGCGTGAGCAGCAGCAGCGCCAGGGTGTAACCCCGCACCTTCCACTTCTCGTCGGAACTCCAGTAAGGCAGGACCAGGCGCAGGAGTTGCCAGCGTAACCTCGCTGCCGGCCGGGACATCTAGTCGACGCTCCGCTCGGAATGCGGACGCACAGTCACCTGCGGCTGAACTCCGCAGCCTTCTCCCCAATCCGGGCGATCCAGTACCCCCGCCCTGTCCATCGTCGTTGGAATAATCATCTGACCCCCTGCTGCTCGAGGCCGAAACCTCAGGTTGCTCAGCGAACTCCGGGGAGCGCGTTGCCTACCCTGCCGAACGCTTCGTGTCCGGTCAGGGATTGCCGCGAAGGGCAGCTGCGGCGAATGAGCAGAAGCAGGCCGGTCAGGGTGATCGCGGCGCGTTGGGCTCAGCGCAATGAAGCTGCACCAGGTAACTCTGATTCAAGCACACAGGAATCAAGCCATAGCTTTTTTCCGGACCGTCGACCTTGCCTGGCCGACAAAGGTCAGCCATATCTTCACAGCCTCTCAGTCGGCCTTGCCGATCAACTGACTGATCGCCGCCCGCAGCTTGCCCGGTTTCACCGGCTTGTTGAGCAAGGGCACGCCCAGTCGCTGCAGCTTGCGCCGGCACTGGTCGCTGCGGTCGGCGGTGATGATCACCGCCGGCACCTCACGGGCGAAACGCTGGCGCAGGGCCAGGATCAGGTCGCAGCCCACAACGCCGTGGTCCAGGTGGTAGTCGACCAGGATCAGATCCGGCGCCTGGCCCTGCAGCACTTCCTGGGCACTGGGCAGGTCGGTGGCGGTGAGCACTTCGCAGCCCCACTGGCCCAGCAGCGCGGACATGCTTTCGAGGATGCCCGGTTCGTTGTCCACCACCAGCAGTCGCTGGCCGGGCAGCGGGTCACCGGTCACCGGGCGTGCTTCCACGAGGGCTCGCACCTCCGGCTGGGTTTGCGCCAGGGGCACCTCGATGCTGAACACCGAGCCACGCCCCAGTTGCGAGCGCACCTGAACCCGGTAATCCAGCATGCTGGCGATGCGGTCGACGATGGCCAGGCCCAGGCCGACGCCCTTGCGCTCGGCGGCGCGGCCCACATCCAGCTGGTTGAATTCGAGGAAGATCGCCTCCAACTGGTCCGCCGGAATCCCCCGCCCGCTGTCCCACACCTCCAGCCGCAAGCGGTCGCCGCGCCGTCTGGCGCCGAGCAATATGTGTCCGCGTTCGGTGTAGCGGCAGGCATTGCTGAGGAAGTTGCGCAGGATGCGCGTCAGCAGGCGGAAATCGGTGCTGATGCACAGACGCGGAATGCGCACCCGCAACGCCAGTCCTGCGGCATCGGCCACGCTCTCGAACTCCGAAGCCAGCGGGCCGAGCACCTCGCCCAGTTGGTAGACATCCAGGTCCGGCTTGATCGCGGCCTGGTCCAGCTTGGAAATATCCAACAGGTCGGTCAGCAGGTCCTCGGCCCCTTCCAGCGCCTGGTGGGTGCGCTCCACCAGCTGTTGCTCGGACGCCGGCAGCGCGCGCTCGCGCAGGGTGGAAACCAGCAAGCGCGCAGCGTTCAGCGGTTGCAGCAGATCGTGGCTGGCTGCGGCCAGGTACTTGTCCTTGCTCAGGTTGGCGGCCTCGGCGGCGTCCCGCGCCTCGCGCAGCTGCTCGTTCAGCGCCTGGAGTTCGCGGGTGCGGTCCAGCACGCGTTGCTCCAGTTCGTCATTGAGGGTCTGGTAGCGGTTGCGCTCGGCCTCCAGCTCCTCCAGGCGCGCCAGCAACTCGGGGTAATGGCTCTTGCGCGCCGAGTGGCTGCCCAGGCCGAGCAGCCCCGTCAGGGCGTCGCGCGGGTCGTCAGAGGGCCTCGGCATACACCACCTCGACATCCCGCTGGCTGGATTCACGCGGGTTCGTGAGGATGCAGGGGTCGTCCATGGCATGACGCGAGAGGAAGGGAATGTCGGATGTGCCGACGCCATGCAGGCTCAGGGTCTCGTGGAAGCCCACGGCATGCTTGAGCGTCACCAGGTGTTCCACCAGGCGCTGGCGTACCTGGTTATGGGTCAGGCCACGGCAATCGATGCCGAAGGTTTCGGCGATCACCTTGAAACGCTCCGGCGCGGCGCTGTAGTTGAAGGCCACCACGTGCTCGACCAGTACCGCGTTGCACAGGCCGTGAGGCAGGTCGAGGAAGCCGCCCAGGCTGTGGGACATGGCATGCACCGCGCCGAGAATGGCGTTGGAGAAGGCCAGCCCGGCCTGCATGCTGCCGAGCATGATTTTCTCGCGCAGGGCGATGTCCTGGGGATTGGCAATCATCGCCACCAGGTTGCCGTTGATCAGGCGCATGGCCTCCAGCGCATGGGGGTCGGTGAGCGGGCCGTGCCCCGTGGAAACGAAGGCCTCGATGGCATGCACCAGGGCGTCGATGCCGGTACAGGCAGAGAGGAACGGGTCCATGCTCAGGGTGGTTTCCGGGTCGATCAACGACACATCGGGCACCACCGCCTTGCTGACGATGGAGAACTTCATCCGTTCCTGCTGGTTGGAAATGATCACGAACTGCGACACGTCGGCCGAGGTGCCGGCGGTAGTGGGGATCAGAATCAGCGGCGGGCTGGGCACGGTCAGGGTGTCCACGCCTTCGAACTCGAGGATGTTGCGGCCATGGGCGACGACGATGCCAATGCCCTTGGCGCAGTCCATGGGGCTGCCTCCACCCACGGCGACGATCACGTTGCACCCCATGGTGCGGTAGAAGTCGGCCCCTTCCATCACCTCCTCCACGCGGGGGTTGGGCGATACCCGGGTGTACAGGCAATGGTCGATGCCCTGGGCCTGGAGGCTGGCTTCCACATCGGCGACCCAGCCCGCGGCTTGCACGCCGGGGTCGGACACCACCAGCACCTTGCGTGCGCCGAAGGTACTCGCGTAATTGCCGACATTGTGCCGGCATCCGGCACCGAAAATGATCTCGGGGGAAACGAACTTGCGCAGCAGGCTGATATCGTGCGGCATCAAACAGCTCTTTCTTGTAGTTATGGGGTGAATAGGACCCAGCCTACTGGATTCCCGGGGTATTTCAATCAGACCTTGGGAGCTTTCCTACAACCACATCCCCGTTTCCGTTGTAGGGGCGAATTCATTCGCCAAAGGGCAGCGCAGTTGCCCCTTAAAAGCCTTCTGGCAGACCTTCGGCCTGCTTGGCGAATGAATTCGCCCCTACAACAGCCGTTGATAGAAACCCAGCTCCGCGTTCAGGGCATGAGCCAGGTTGGCAGCCTGGCGGAAGCCGTGGCGTTCCTCGGGATAGACATGGCATTCCACCTGCCGGCCCGCCGCCTGCAGGGCGGCTACCATCGAAGCGGTCTGCTCCGGCACTACCACCGCGTCCTGGCCGCCCTGGAAGAAGATCACCGGTGCGCCGATCTCTGCGGCCCGCAACAGCGGCGTGCGCTGCCGATAGCGTTCGGCCTCCCGCAGGGGGTCGCCGATCAGCCAGTCGAGGTAATCGGCTTCGAACTTGTGGGTTTTCTCGCGCAACACCAGTGGGTCGCTGACGCCGTAATAGCTGGCGCCTCCGCGAAAGGGCGTATCCCCCACCAGGGCCAGCAAGGTGGTGAACCCACCGGCACTGGCGCCGCGAATGAACGCCCTGCCCGGGTCCACCCAACCTCGCCCAGCGAGATCGGCCAGCAATGCCCTGGCATCCTCCACATCCAGCGCCCCCCAGCCGCCGGCCAGGCGCTGGCGGTAGGCGCGGCCATATCCGCTGCTGCCCCGGTAATCCAGGTCGGCCACGGCGAAGCCACGCTGGGTCCAGAACTGGATACGCGAATCGAACACCGGCTGGCAGGCGGACGTCGGCCCGCCGTGACAGAACACCAGCAGCGGCGGACGTTGGTCCTGGGGCCCCAGGTAGCGCACATTGCAGGGTGGGTAGAAGAAGGCATGGGCCCATTCCCCGGTGCCCACCGCAAATCGCACGGATTGCGGCCGCGAGAGGTCCCCGGTCGGCATCCCTGGGCTGCCGCCCGCCAGCACCTGCAGGGCACCCGAGTCACGATCGATGGCCAGCACCGCGCTGGCACTCTGCGGCCCGGCAGCGATGCAGTAGTAAGTGCGCTGATCCGCCGCCAGTTGGCGGAAGCGGCTGTAATCGGTGGCCAGTGGCACGCCGTTATCGGCCGCCAGGTAGCCTCGCCCGTCGACCAGCCACGTGCGCAAGCCAGCGTCGGGCAGGTAGTGGCTGCCCCCCAGCTGCCAGGGCGCGGAAGCGTGGTCCGCCAGCACGGCAGGCAGGGGGCGCAACCTTTTCGCCTCAAGCCGCCAGGGTTGCCACCAGCCGTCGCGATCACTCAGGCAATACAGCCGCCCCTGTTCATCAAAATGCGGCTGCTGCAGCGATTCGCCACCCGTTCCGCCGGCGACAGTCTCGACCGGCCCCCACTCGATACCCTGGCGCCGTCTCAGGCAAAGGCGCGTTTCCGTCCAGGGTTGTGCCGGGCGACTCCACTCGATCCAGGCGAGGCTGAGACCATCGGCACTGATGCGCGGCGCGGCGTAGAAGTCGGCCCCCTCGGCGAGCACCTGGCGCCGGCCGTCCAGGTTGATTGCAACCAGGCGGTGAACCCCCTGCTCTTCCTCGACAGCCAGCACCGACCGGTCCCCCGCCCAGAGATCGCCATAGCGACAGTGGGAAGCGTCAGTCAGGGTAACTGGCGCACAGGACAGGGATTGGTAGTAGAGCTGCTGGTCCGTTTCGTTGACGAATACCACGCCCTCGTCAAACAGGCAGAAGGCGCCACCGCCATATTCGTAGACGCGGCTGCGCAGGGAGAAACCATCCGGCGTCAGGCAGCAAGCCTCCCCCGCCTGCCAGCGCCACAGGGTGGTGCGCCCATCGGCAGGGTCGAACAGGCTCCAGAACAGCCCGGCCGGACCGCAGCGCAATTCGGCAAAGTCGCCGCTGGCCGAGGCCGCGCGCTCCGCACTCCAGTCACTGTCCCAGCAACCGAAGGGACGGGTTTCAGGCACGGCAGATGATCCTGGAGGCACGCTCATTGCGGTAGGTCAGCTGTTCCAGGCCCGTGGCCGCGTGCTCTGCCTCTTCCCGCGCCGCCAGTATCTTGCCGTGGTGACCGGACTTGCTGCACACCGGATCGGCATTGCTGGCATCCCCGGTGAGCAGGAAGGCCTGGCAGCGGCAACCGCCGAAGTCCTTCTCCTTCTCGTCACAGGAGCGGCACGGTTCGGGCATCCAGTCGTAGCCACGAAAGCGGTTGAAGCCGAAGGACTCGTACCAGATGTGCCGCAGGCTGTGCTCGCGCACATTGGGGAACTGCACCGGCAACTGGCGCGCACTGTGGCACGGCAAGGCGGTGCCGTCCGGGGTGATGTCCAGGAACAGGTTGCCCCAGCCGTTCATGCAAGCCTTGGGGCGTTCCTCGTAGTAGTCCGGAGTGACGAAGATCAGCTTGCAGGGGTGCTTCTCGGCGGCCAGCTTCGCCCGGTACTCATTTGTAATACGCTCGGCGCGCTGCAGTTGCTCGCGGGTCGGCAACAACCCTGCGCGGTTCAGCTCGGCCCAGCCGTAGAACTGGCAGGTGGCGAGTTCGACGAAGTCCGCCTCCAGTTCCAGGCACAGCTCGATGATCCGCTCGATGCTGTCGATGTTGTGCCGGTGGGTGACGAAGTTCAACACCATCGGGTAGCCGTGCGCCTTCACCGCGCGGGCCATCGCCAGCTTCTGGGCGAAGGCCTTGCGCGAACCGGCAAGGAGGTTGTTCACCTCCTCGTCGGCAGCCTGGAAGCTGACCTGGATATGGTCCAGCCCGGCCTCCTTGAAGGCGGCAATGCGCGCTTCGGTGAGGCCGATGCCAGAGGTGATCAGGTTGGTGTAATAGCCCATCTCCCGCGCGGCGTGGATCAGCTCTTCCAGGTCCTGGCGCACCAACGGCTCACCACCGGAAAAACCCAGTTGCGCAGCGCCCAGCTCACGGGCCTGGCGGAACACCTCGATCCACTGCGCGGTGGTCAGCTCTTCGCCCTGCTTCGCGAAGTCCAGCGGGTTGGAGCAGTACGGGCATTGCAGCGGGCAACGGTAGGTCAGCTCAGCCAGCAGCCAGAAAGGCGGCCCTGGCTGGGTTTCAGGCTTCGAGTTGCAACCAGAACTGGGCATGGGCCACCTCGATGAAAGCCAGAATGTCTTCGTCCAGGCCGGGCACGTCGGGGAAGCGCCGGCGCAGGTCGAAAATGATCTGCGCCACCGAACGCTGGCCATCCACAAGCCGGAGGATTTCCCCCGCGCTTTCGTTCAGCCGCACCATGCCCTCCGGGTAGAGCAGCACGTGGCAGCCCTGTGCCGGTTCCCATTGCAGGCGGAAGCCCCGACGCAGATTGGGTACCTGGTGCACGTTGAAATCGCTCATAGGGCAATCCCCCGGTGCCAGACCCGCTCGCGGGTCACGCTGTGGTAAGGCGGACGGTCCAGCTCGTAGGCCATGCTCATGGCGTCGAGCATGCTCCAGAGAACGTCCAGCTTGAATTGCAGGATCTCCAGCATGCGCTGCTGGGCCTCGAAGGTGCGGTAGTGATCGAGGGTGATGCGCAGGCCGTGCTCCACGTCGCGGCGCGCCTCCTTCAGGCGCTTTTTGAAGTAGTCGTAGCCGGCCGGGTCGATCCAGGGGTAGTGCTGCGGCCAGCTGTCCAGGCGCGACTGGTGGATCTGCGGGGCGAACAGTTCGGTCAGCGAACTGCTGGCCGCTTCCTGCCAGCTCGCGCGGCGGGCGAAGTTCACATAGGCGTCCACCGCGAAGCGCACGCCAGGCAGCACCAGCTCCTGCGAGAGCACCTGCTCGCGGTCCAGCCCCACGGCCTCGGCCAGGCGCAGCCAGGCCTCGATGCCGCCCTCTTCGCCGGGGGCGCCGTCGTGGTCGAGGATGCGCTGGACCCATTCGCGGCGGGTGTCACGGTCCGGGCAGTTGGCGAGGATGGCGGCGTCCTTCAGCGGAATGCTCACCTGGTAATAAAAGCGGTTGGCCACCCAGCCCTGGATCTGCCCGCGGGTCGCACGGCCTTCGTACATCGCCCGGTGGTACGGGTGATGGATGTGGTAGCAAGCGCCCTTGGCGCGCAGGGCCTGCTCGAATTCGGCGGGAGTCATGGCGGTCTGGCTCATGCTCGGTGTCCTCGTAGGGTGCGCCGAGCGCACCGGAAATGATGCGGGGCGCGTTACAGCGCGATGCTCATGCCGTCCCAGGCTACTTCGATGCCGTGGCGGCCCAGTTCGGCGCGCTCGACGGAATCGACGTCGAGGATCGGGTTGGTGTTGTTGATATGAATGAGCACCTTGCGCGGGCCCGAAATGCCGTCGAGCACCTCGATCATCCCGCCCGGCCCGCTCTGCGGCAGGTGCCCCATCTCGCTACCCAGCTTGTCGCCTACTTCGCAATGGCGCATTTCGTCGTCACGCCAGAGCGTGCCATCCACCAGCAGGCAGTCGGCGCCGCGCATCCAGCCGAGCAGCGCGTCATCCACCTGGCCCAGGCCGGGGGCATAGAACAGGCAGCCACCGCTTTGCAGGTCCTCCACCAGCAGGCCGATGTTGTCGCCCGGGTGCGGGTTGCCGCGATGCGGAGAATACGGCGGCGCGCTGCTGCGCAGGGGGATGGCGGTGAAGCGCAGGCCCGGGCAGGCGGGAATCTCGAACGTCGGAGTGGCTAGGTCGATGGGGTTCCAGGCGAGGCCGCCGCTCCAGTGTTGGAGCATGGTGAACAGCGGGAAACCGCTGGTCAGGTCCTGGTGGACCATGTCAGTGCACCAGACCTGATGCGGGCAGCCTTCGCGCAAGCTGAGCAAGCCGGTGACATGGTCGATCTGGCTGTCCATCAGGATGATCGCCTTGACGCCGGTGTCGCGCAGGCTGCGGGCCGGCTGCAGCGGCGGAAAGGCTTCGAGCTGGGCGCGGATATCCGGTGAGGCATTGCACAGCACCCAGTCGGTGCCGTTGGCACTGATGGCGATGGACGACTGCGTACGTGGCTGCGCCCGGACCTTGCCGCTGCGCACGCCCCGGCAGTTGCGGCAGTTGCAGTTCCACTGGGGGAAGCCGCCCCCGGCGGCCGAGCCGAGAATCTGGATATGCATGGGGAAGCCCCTGGCGGGGCCCCGGCAGGGCCGGGGCGATGCGGATCAGCGGTTGGCGAAGTACAGGGTCACTTCGAAACCAATGCGCAGGTCGGTAAAGGCGGGTTTAGTCCACATGGAGCCATCCTCTTGTTATGCCGCCGGAGGATTCCGGCAACTCCAGTTAACCACCGGGCCCGAGGGCCCCGAATGGTACTTTCGGAGGAGATTAGCTCGTGATTTGGTAGGGGCCGAGAACGTCGCTCGGTGCCGATCCCTTGATTGGTGCGCGCAGCGCACCCTACGGGGTGAGCCCATGAGTCATGTAGGGTGCGCCATGCGCGCCGCAGCCGAAGCCAGTCGCAGCACCAGGTCCAATGAATTCGCTCCCACAGGAAAGCGCGGACTGCCCCCTCTCCCTCTGGGGCAAATCAGGCACGCTTTGGAAGCATCGTTTCCAGTGCCTGTAAGCGCCAGAACGCGAAGCGCTCTGGCCGGGGCGCAGGGCGGGGCTGGGGTGAGGGCAGTGTCCGGACTGCATGGTGTAGGGACACAAGAGAAGCGCCGAGATTGAAATCACCCCGAAAAAGAAAAAACGCGGCCGCGGCCGCGTTGCGTAAGACCCTGCCGGGCAAGGGATTCGGGTGCGCAGTTCCCCCTGGGCAGGGCATGTTCGGCAAAGGAGTGTGGCGCCCATACCGGCCACCACGGGGTCGACAAAGGGTCCAGACCGTGTGAAAACGTCGCGAGCGAAGGTCAGGCAAGGCGAAAACAGCCGAAAAAGCGCAGTTTACGTGTTGTAAATGAGCATTTTGAGGCTGTTTTCAACGCAGCATCACCGATGCGCAGCAGTTTTCACACAGTCTGGATCAGAAGAAGCCCAGCGGGTTGATGTCGTAGCTCACCAGCAGGTTCTTGGTCTGCTGGTAGTGGTCGAGCATCATCTTGTGGGTTTCACGGCCGACGCCGGACTTCTTGTAGCCACCGAAGGCGGCGTGCGCCGGGTACAGGTGGTAGCAGTTGGTCCACACGCGACCGGCCTTGATGCCACGGCCCATGCGGTAGGCGCGGTTGATGTCGCGGGTCCACAGGCCGGCACCCAGGCCGAACTCGGTGTCGTTGGCAATCGCCAGGGCTTCGGCTTCGTCCTTGAAGGTGGTGACACCCACCACCGGACCGAAAATTTCTTCCTGGAACACGCGCATCTTGTTGTGGCCCTTGAGCAGGGTCGGCTGGATGTAGTAACCGCTGGCCAGACCGCCTTCCAGTCGTTCAGCGCCACCGCCGGCGAGAATCTCCGCGCCTTCTTCGCGAGCGATGTCGAGGTAGCTGAGGATCTTCTCGAACTGCTGCTGCGAGGCCTGGGCGCCGACCATCGTTTCGGTGTCCAGCGGGTTGCCGCGCTTGATCTTCTGCACCTTCTTCATCACCTCGGCCATGAAGGCCGGGTAGATGGATTCCTGTACCAGGGCGCGGGACGGGCAGGTGCACACCTCACCCTGGTTGAAGAAGGCCAGCACCAGGCCTTCGGCGGCCTTTTCGATGAAGGCCGGCTCGGCCTGCATGATGTCTTCGAAGTAGATGTTCGGGCTCTTGCCGCCCAGCTCCACAGTGGACGGGATGATGTTCTCGGCGGCGCACTTGAGGATGTGCGAGCCCACCGGGGTGGAGCCGGTGAAGGCGATCTTGGCGATGCGTTTGCTGGTGGCCAGGGCCTGACCCGCTTCCTTGCCGAAGCCCTGGACGATATTGAGCACGCCCGGCGGCAGCAGGTCGCCGATGATTTCGGCCAGCACCATGATCGACAGCGGCGTCTGTTCGGCGGGCTTGAGCACCACGCAGTTGCCCGCGGCGAGCGCCGGGGCCAGCTTCCAGGCGGCCATCAGCAGCGGGAAGTTCCACGGGATGATCTGCCCGACCACGCCCAGCGGCTCGTGGAAGTGGTAGGCGGCGGTGTGTTCGTTGATCTCGGCGGCGCCGCCTTCCTGGGCGCGGATGCAACCGGCGAAGTAACGGAAATGATCAGCGGCCAGCGGCACGTCGGCATTCAGGGTTTCACGCACGGCCTTGCCGTTGTCCCAGGTTTCAGTGACCGCCAGGACTTCCAGATTCTGTTCGATGCGATCGGCGATCTTCAGCAGGATCAGCGCGCGGTCCTGAACCGAGGTCTTGCCCCAGGCCTCGGCGACGGCATGGGCGGCATCCAGGGCTTTCTCGATGTCTTCGGCAGTGGAACGGGGGAATTCGGCAATCACCTCGCCCGTCACGGGCGAGGTGTTGGTGAAGTACTGCCCCCCCACCGGCGCAACGAATTCGCCGCCGATGTAGTTGCCGTAACGCGGCTTGAAGGTGATGACGGCGCCCGGAGTGCCTGGTTGTGCGTAGATCATGGCGGTGCTCTCTCTGCTCGGTACCTGCCCGGCTGGGCAGGCTGTGGACCGATCTTAGTCAGCCGCCACTGCCCCCCGGTATGCGCCCATGGGAGAGACCGCCTCGTCATTTGGTAGTAAAGCCAGCCCACAGTCTGCTGCGCGTCGGAATAACTGCGTTGGAAATGGCTTCGGACTGCTCATTTACAACTCAGACGCCCTCGTCATTTGGTAGTAGTTGGCGGGCGCTCAGGCCCGCGCCAGAGCCTCCCTGCACGGAGCCGGGGACGCGGCCACCTGCTCCGGCCGATACCCCAACCGCAGCCCGCCCCAGTGACGCCCCTGGACGATGATTGGCACCGAGAGGTCGTGCATCAGTTCGCCGGTGTCGCGGGTGTAGGTCTGCAGCAACAGAGGTTGCTGGTGACTGCCGCAGCGGATGCCGGTTCGGTCGTTGAACATGCGCTTGCTGCGGCTGCGGGCCATGTCCAGCTCGCGGTCGCCGGTAGGCACCTGGCTGAACGCCAGATTATGAGTCGGCACATAGCCTTCCTGGGTGCAGGCGATGGCAAATACCAGACCTTCGTGCTCCTTGAGCAGGGGCTCCTGGATGTCCGGCAGGACCTGATCGGTGTATCGATCGAAGCGAGAGCCGTACTTCTGCGGATAGGTGCCTGGCACCACCTGGAAGCGGCGGTCGAACAGGTCATCCAGGCTGATGCGAGCCTCGCGCACATCGCACTCGAAACGCTCGGCGATGGCGGCCGCCCCTTTGCGGGCCAGGTCGAACACGCGCTGGTGGTAGTCGTCCAGGCCGACCTCGGCCAGGCGCTCGCTGATGGTTTCGGCCTGGCCCTCCAACTGGCTGGCGGCATCGGCCAGGCGACGGGTCTGCTCGTCGCTGACGCCAAGGTCGCTGCGCATCTGCCCCACAGCCTCGAACAGGCTGGCCAGTTGATCGCGGTTGGTCCGGGCGCCCCGCGCGATCTCATCCACCTGCCCCTCTACGGAGGCCGCGAGCCCGGCGATCTTCTCCAGCTGGCGGCCGGTCAGCTCGACCTGGCCAACACCGGCGTCGAGGTCGGCGGAGAGCTGCTGGATCTGTTCCACCACCAGGGCGGTCTGGCGCTGGATGTCGGCCACCATCTGCCCCACTTCCCCCGTGGCGCTGGCGGTACGACCGGCCAGGCCACGCACTTCATCGGCCACCACCGCGAAACCCCGGCCGTGCTCGCCCGCCCGCGCCGCCTCGATGGCGGCGTTGAGGGCAAGCAGATTGGTCTGGCTGGCGATGGACTGGATGACCTGGGCCACCTGCTGGATTTCCTCGCTGCGCTGGCTGAGTGTGGCGATCAGCTCGCGGCTGGCGCCGGCCCGCAGGCTCAGTTGGTGCATGAGGTCAATGGCCTGTTGCAGCACTTCACGTCCCTCGTCGCCGCTCTGGCGCACATCGTGGGCGGCCGCGAACGCCTGCTGGCTGAGTTCGGACGTGGCGGCCTCGGTGGCGATCATCACCTCGGCACTGCCGACGATGCGCTCGGCGGCCTGCAACTGGGACTTCAGCCGCTCGGCCAGGCGGTCCACCGACCAGGCGACGCCGGCGGCGGACAGGGCGTTGTGGCTGGTACTGCGGGACAGGTCGCGGGTCAGCCGCGCTATATCAGCCCCCTCCTCCACCTTTGCCCGCGCCTGGGGCTTTTGGCGGAGCAGCCAGGGCAGCGGCGCCAACACCAGTATGCCCAGCCAGGGCGGCAGCCCCACAAACGCCACGCCACCGGCGATGAAGAAGATCAATAGGCTGTGGATCAGGCAGTAACGCATCGCTCATCCCTTTGTTGTGATTGTTTTCGGGTATTAAGCGGCGAATCGCCAACACGGAATATGGTTCCTTGGTCGTAGAACCAAGGGGGGTAGATGCCATCGCCGCATCTCGGTGCGCATGGCGCACCCTACGGCCGGGTCCGGGTAGGGTGCGCTGCGCGCACCGATCATGTCTTGCCCGCGAAAGACAAGGCCCGCCGGAGCGGGCCTTGCTGTGCATCAGCGCTTGGCCACGGCGTCTGCCTTGGGCAGTTTGAAGGTCCAGAGCATGCCGCCCTGGTTCAGGTCCTTGATGCGCTTGGCCACTTCGCCACCCCAGAGCGGTACGGCGCCGCCCCAGCCGGACAGCACGGAGACATATTGCTCGCCGTCCATTTCCCAGGTGATGGGCGATCCGATCACGCCCGAGCCGGTGTTGAACTCATAGAGTTTCTTGCCGCTCTTGGCGTCGAAGGCCATCAGGTAGCCCTCGGGGTTGCCGGTGAACACCAGGTTGCCCTTGGTGGCCAGCACGCCACCCCAGAGCGGCGCGTAGTTCTTGTAGCGCCAGACTTCCTTGCCGCTCTTCGGGTCGATGGCGCGCAGCACGCCGATGTAGTCCTCGTTCAGCGGTTTGATGGTGAAGCCCGCGCCCAGGTACGCCGCGCCCTTCTTGTAGGCGATGTTCTCGTTCCACATGTCCATGCCCCACTCGTTGGAAGGCACGTAGAACAGGCCGGTGTCCTGGCTATAGGCCATGGGCATCCAGTTCTTGCCGCCCAGGAAAGACGGCGCCACGAACACCGAGCTGCCGTGCTTGCCATCGGCAGCAGGCGCGCCGGGGCGCTTGGCGTCGTCGTAGATGGGACGGCCATCCTTGTCCAGGCCCTTGGCCCAGGTCACTGTGTCGACGAAGGGGAAGCCACGGATGAATTTACCGTTGGTGCGGTCCAGCACGTAGAAGAAGCCGTTGCGGTCGGCGGTGGCCGCGGCCTTCACCGTCTTGCCGCCGTCCTGGTAGTTGAAGGACACCAGTTCGTTGACACCGTCGAAGTCCCAGCCGTCGTGCGGCGTGGTCTGGAAGTGCCACTTGATCGAGCCGTCTTCCGGATTGAGCGCCAGGCGCGAGGAGGAATACAGGTTGTCGCCCGGACGCAGGTGGGAGTTCCACGGCGACGGGTTGCCGGTACCGAACAGCAGGGAATCGGTTTCCGCATCGTAGTAGCCGCCCAGCCAGGGCGCGGCGCCACCGGTCTTCCACAGGTCACCCGGCCAGGTCTTGCCGGCTTCGCCGCCGGAGATACCGCTCTCGACCTTCTTGCCGTCCTTGTAGACGTAGCCCATGTGGCCTTCCACAGTGGGGCGGGTCCACAGCAGCTCGCCGTTGTTCGGGTCGTAGGCTTCGATTTTGCCCACCACGCCGAACTCGCCACCGGCCACGCCGGTGATCAGCTTGCCCTTGACCACCAGGGGCGCGGCGGAGATGGAGTAGCCGGCCTTGTAGTCGGCCACGGTCTTGCGCCAGACCACCTTGCCGGTGTCCTTGTTCAGCGCTACCAGCTTGGCGTCCAGGGTGCCGAAGATCACCAGGTCGCCGTAGAGGGCCACGCCACGGTTGATTACGTCGCAGCACGGCATGATGCCGTCGGGCAGGCGCGCGTCGTACTGCCAGAGTTTCTTGCCGGTGCGCGCGTCCACCGCAAACACCCGCGAGTAGGAGCCGGTGACATACATCACGCCGTCCTTCACCAGCGGCTGGGCCTGCTGGCCACGCTGTTTCTCGCCGCCGAACGACAGCGCCCACACCGGGCGCAACTGCTGCACGTTATTGCTGTTGAGGGCATCCAGGGTGCTGTAGCGCTGGCCTTGCAGGCCCAGGCCGTTGGTGACGACTTCGCCGGTGGACTTGGCATCGTCGAGGATTTCTTCGTCTGTGACGCCGGCCATGACCAGGCTGCTGGAAAGCATCACGGCGACGCACAGCAGCGTCCGGGCAAATGGCTGGTGGGGTGTGGCGAGCTTCATTGCGGCTACCTCTGCGGGCTTGTTGTTGTGATCCGGGAAAATTTCCCGGTCTGCCGCAAATTCTTGGTTTGCCACGAGTGACCAACAATTGGACGCAGTGCGGATTTTCCTCCTCCGTTGGTAGCAATACCGCCCCGGCCCTGCATACTTCAGCTGCCGATTGTGCAGTGACACCTACCACTGGCAGACTGCCGCCCCTGCTTCGCTTCACTTTGCACCAGGGACCTATGCAACTCTTCACTGATCGTCAATTGCTCCTGGCCAGCTGGGCCATCGTCCTTGTCGGCCTGCTGCTGGTACTGCCCTTCCGGCTCCTGCCTTCCCTGCTGTCCGGGCTGCTGGTCTACGAACTCGTGATCACCCTGGCGCCCCGCCTGCAGCCGGTGATCCCCGGCGGCCGCCGTGCCCGCTGGCTGGCGGTGGCCCTGCTGGGCGCGCTGGTGGTGAGCTTGCTGACGCTCTTCTTCGTGTGGATCGCCGGGGTGGTGACCCAGGAAGTACATAACCCCGGCCAGTTGCTGGAGAAGTTCATCGCCATCACCGAACAGGCCCGGGCCCAACTGCCGGCCTCCGTCGAGAACTACCTGCCGGCCAATGCCGATGACCTGCGCCGGGAACTGATGGACTGGCTGCGCGCCCACGTCGGCCAGCTGCAACTACTGGGCAAGGGTGCGGCACACACCTTCGTCACCATGCTGATCGGCATGATCCTTGGCGCCATCATCGCCCTGCAGCCCATCCCCAATTTCGAGACCCTGCGCCCCCTCAGCCGCCTGCTGCTGGAGCGCCTGGCCCTGCTGGTCACGGCCTTCCGCAATATCGTCTTCGCACAGATCAAGATTTCCCTGGTCAACACCACCCTGACCGGCATCTTCCTGGCCGTAGTACTGCCGCTGATGGACATCCACCTGCCGCTGACCAAGGTGCTGATCCTGCTGACCTTCATCCTCGGGCTGCTGCCGGTAATCGGCAACCTGATGTCCAACACCCTGATCTTCATCGCCGGATTCTCGGTGTCACTCTGGGTGGCACTGGGCGCGCTGGGCTACCTGATCGCCATCCACAAGCTGGAATACTTCCTCAATGCGCGGATCGTCGGCGGACAGATCAGCGCCAGGGCCTGGGAGCTGCTGCTGGCGATGCTGGCGTTCGAGTCGGTCTTCGGCTTGCAGGGGCTGGTGGCGGCGCCGATCTACTACGCCTACCTGAAGAGCGAGCTTAAGCACGCGGAGTTGGTCTAAGCCTCGCCCGAACTCGATCGTAGGGTGCGCTGCGCGCACCGAAACCCTTGCGCAAGACTTCCGGTGCGCATGGCGCACCCTACGAATGGAAGCGGCTGCACCGGCTCCCTTCACTCCATCGCGCTATCCACCCTCGGCATCCGCGCCACTTCATACTTCGGATACAGGTGGCTGACCGTGCGGATCAGCTCGTAGCGGCTCAGGTTCACTGACGCAAAACGCCGGGGAATCGGCGTGCGGATCACCTCGTTCATCTCCTTTCCCCGCGCCGCCGCATCCTTCAACAACCCATCTAGCCAGCCCAGGTAATCGCGCATCTGCTCGAATGGCGCCTTGTCCTGGCTGATGGGTCCATGACCGGGCACAAGCTGTTTCCAGGGCAGCCCCTCCAGGGCATCGATATCCGCCAGCCAGGCCTCCAGGCCAGGGCTGTTGGGGGTAGTCAGGGCGCGCTGGTAGAACACCAGGTCCCCGGCGAAGAGCACGCCCGTGCGCTCGTCCAGCACCGCGAGGTCCGCGCCTGTGTGGCCACGCAGGCCCAGCAGGCGCAGGCGATGGCCACCGACTTCCCGTGTACCGGGCACCACCACCTCGGTCGGCAACACCACCTCGGTCCCCCGCATCCAGTCGCCGACCAGGCGGTACATGTTCTCCGCCATCGCGTTGCCCTGCTCTTCCATCAGCTTGCGGGTGCCGGCCAGTGCGGCAATGGGCACGCCGGAGAAGGCCTGGTTGCCCAGCACATGGTCGGGATGATGGTGGGTCAGCAGCACCAGGGTCACCGGCTGCTCGGTGACGCTGGTAATGGCACGGCGCATAGCCTCGCCATAGGCCTTCGACGGGCCGGTATCGATCACCACCACACCCGCTTCAGTGACGATGAACCCCGTATTGACGATGTTTCCGCCGTTGGCCTTGTCGAAGTTGTCGGTGCTGCCTTCCAGCAGCCAGGTGTCCTCGGCGATCTGCCTGGGGCTGAGCGAGTAGTCCTGGCCAGCCTGGGCAGAGCAGACGATGCAGGCCAGTAGAAGCGCGATCAGGCGCATGGTCTCTCCTTAGAAGCTGGCCTCAAACTCATTGCCATTGTTGTCCCGCAGCCACAACCGCGCTTCGTCCCGGCCTTGAACCTCCAGGCTGATGGTGGGGTTCTCGCTGACCGCCGGGAACAGCTCCAGGGTCGCCAGGGTCGTGCCTGCGGCATCGCGCAGCTCGGCCTGGTTGAGGAAGAATTCCGGAATGCCGCCGACCAGGCCGTTATCCATCGGGTGGTCAATGCGCAGGCGCAGGCGGCTGCCGTCGCCGTGGGGGAAGCGACCGCCATGGACCTGGCCGAGTCGGTCTTCCCAGCCCGCCTGGGCGCGCACCACGCTGGGGGCGGTGCAGCCACCGCCGGCGGCATCCACGCGAGTGGAGCCGATGTGCCAGAGGCCGTCGCGGGTCAGCACGGCGGCGCGGATGGGCGTGGCCTGCTCGACGCGGATGCGGATGGCCAGCACCGGCGCCACCCGCTCGCCGGGCTGGAAGACGACTATCTGCGGAATCGGGTTGAGCTCGGCCCAGGCCATGATCTTCACCACCTGACCGGTGAACACGCGGGCGTCCACCTGGATCGGCACCTGGCGCGAGTCCTCTGCGAACGGCGGCGCCTCCAGTACCACCCTGGGGTCATGGACGAAGGGTTGGCCGCCGAGCAGCCGCTGGTGGTGGTACTCCCACATCACCGATTCCACCGGGTCCTGCGCGGCCCGGAGCGGCGCCGCGCAACCCAGCAGGCCTAGCAGCAACAGCGAACGCCTGTGCATCCCGCACCTCCGCTCATTGAACGTCCTGATAGAGCCCCGGCAACTCGTAGCGTACGCCATAGGCGGCATAGAGCTTCTCCATGCGACCGTCGCGCACCATGCCGTCGACCGTTTCTTCCAGGGCATTGGCCAGTTGGCGGTTGCTTTCGTGCACCGCCATGCCGATGTCCCACTGCGGCTCGCCGAGGTTGGGGTAGGTGTTGTCGGCGTCACGGATCTGCGGGTCGCGGGCCTGGTGTTCCAGCCAGTCCAGCTCGCCACGCAGGGCCATCACCGCATCCACCTCGCCCTTGCGCATGCCTTCGAATGCCGCCGCCGGGCCCGGGTAGTGGTGGGTGTTGCGCGCCAGGCGCCCGGCGAAGACCGAGGTCAGGTAGAAGGACGGCACGCTTTCCAGCTCCACGCCGATGGGGTGGAACTGGAACACACCGATACTCGGCACTTCCGGCAGGCGGCGACTGTCGTAGGCCACCTGCCAACGCTCGCGCTGGTAGGGCCCGAACATCACCACCTGCTCGTTGGCCAACTCGCCCACATCGTTGCGCTTCTGCGAGAAGTCGCGATCGTAGGGCACACGCAACATCACATCGGCGAGTACACCGGGCCGCAGGTAGTGGCCCTTCCAGATGAAGTTGCGCAAGTCGTCGTCGAGTTTTTCTCCGGGATTGACCCAAAGCAGCTCCAGCTTCAGGCCAAGCCCCTCGGCCAGGGCGCGCGCCAGGTCGACGTCTACCCCACGCGCCTGTCCGTCATCCTTGAAGCTGTATGGCGCGAAGTTCTCGTAGACGGCCACCTTGAGCACGCCGGAGTCGACGATGTCGTCATAGGGCCGCACCTGCGCCTGCGCCAGGGGCAGGCACAACAGCCAACACAGCAGGACCAGCAGGCGCATGGCGATCACTCGTCCACGTGCACGCTGTCCAGGTAACTGCGGATGGCCCAGAGGGCTTCCTGGCTGAGGAAGTCGGCCATCTTCGGCATGTACACCGCGCCATCGCGCACCGCGCCATTGATCACCCGCTCCTTGAACCACTCGTCACCGCTGGCGTCGGTTTCCAGGTAGCGCAGGTCGGGGGCGATACCGCCGGACTTGGCTTCCAGGCCGTGGCAGCGGGCGCAGTTCTGGGTGTAGGCCGAAGCGCCGATCTCCACCGCCAGGGCGTTCTTTTCATAGGGCGCGCGGTAGGGGTTCTCGTCGCGCCACTCCTTGCCCAGGGGTTCCAGTCCGTCGACATTCACCGCCTGCGGCACCACGTCACCATGGGCCAGGACGATTCCGCTGAGGGTCAGGCCGGCCAGGAATGCGAGGCCGCGCAGTGCGCTGTTCTTGTTCATCACGTACATCCTCATTAGCTGTGCAAGGCGGCGCCCCGGTAGGAGCGCTGTGAGGGAATGGTAAGAAGGCCCCAACAAGGCCCCCATCCTGCTTTGGTGGCCTGACACTCCTCCCTTGGTAGTAGTGCTGGCGGAGGCCGGTGAAGGGTTTGCCCGGCGATGTCGATCAGGCAGGCGCCAGCGTGCCGGCGAACAGGGGCCGCTGTTCGCCGGCACGCTGGCACTTGCGCGATTGGGAAACAGGTCGGCCGTTCAGTTGGCCCTGGTGTGCGATACCGGGAAGACGGGAGTCAGGTCCGGCTGATGGAAGGCGTGACGGGAAGGTACGCTCGAAGCCCGGGCCAGCTCGAACTCGAGCAGGCAGCAGACGACCAGCAACGGTAAGAGCAGGTGTTTGATGATGGCCATGACGGAATCCTCTTGCAGGTTCCCCTGGGTGTCAGGCTAGAGCCGGGGGGCCACGCCTGGCTCTACTACCTTGGTACCGACGGACCGCTACCTTGTGAGGTGGATGGCGCCCTCCCCCTGGGTCGTAATGCCTTGGCAGGTATCGGCAGCGGCTTTGGTAGCAGTGCCAAGTCATGGCCGCACCGGGAAGTTTTCCCGGCATGCGCGGGAGCTTTTCCGTATCAAGGCAGCGGCGCGAATCCCAACATTCGAAACGCCGGGCCAGCAGATGGCCCCGTATCCATCGACTATGGGAATCGCAACCATGACAACAAGATCGCTCCCCTGCTCTGCCAGCCTGCTTTCCACCGCCATACGCAGCCTCCTGCTCGTTGGCGGCCTGACTGTCGCCACCGGCACGTTTGCCAAGGACGTCAGCTGGGACGACATCGCCAACGACCACCAGACCACCGGCAATGTGCTGCAGTACGGCCTGGGCACCAACGCCCAGCGCTGGAGCCCGCTGGACCAGGTTAACGCCGGCAACGTGTTCAAGCTGACCCCGGCCTGGTCCTACTCTTTCGGCGATGAGAAGCAGCGTGGGCAGGAATCCCAGGCGATCGTCAGCGACGGGGTGATCTACGTCACCGCGTCCTATTCCCGCGTCTTCGCCCTAGACGCCAAGACCGGCCAACGCTTGTGGACGTACAACCATCGCCTGCCCGACGACATCCGCCCCTGCTGCGACGTGGTCAACCGCGGTGCCGCCATCTACGGTGACAAGATCTACTTCGGCACCCTGGACGCCCGCGTGGTCGCCCTGGACAAGAAGACCGGCAAGGTGGTCTGGAACAAGAAGTTCGGCGAACACGGCGCGGGCTACACCATGACCGGTGCGCCAACCATCGTGAAAGACCAGAAGAGCGGCAAGGTCCTGCTGATCCACGGCAGCTCGGGCGACGAGTTCGGCGTGGTCGGCCAGCTCTATGCACGAGACCCGGACACCGGCGAGGAGGTCTGGATGCGCCCCTTCGTGGAAGGCCACATGGGCCGCCTGAACGGCAAGGAGAGCACGCCCACCGGCGACGTCAAGGCGCCCTCCTGGCCGGACGACAAGAACCATCCCACTGGCAAGAAAGAGGCCTGGAGCCACGGCGGCGGCGCGCCCTGGCAGAGCGCGAGCTTCGACCCGCAGACCAACACCATCATCGTCGGCGCCGGCAACCCGGCCCCCTGGAACGGCTGGGCGCGCACTGCCGACGGCGGCGACCCGAAGGACTTCGACAGCCTCTACACCTCAGGCCAGGTCGGCGTGGACCCAACCACCGGCGAAGTGAAGTGGTTCTACCAGCACACGCCGAACGATGCCTGGGACTTCTCCGGCAACAACGAACTGGTGCTGTTCGATTACAAGGACAAAGACGGCAAAACGGTGAAAGCTACCGCCCACGCCGACCGCAACGGCTTCTTCTACGTGGTGGACCGTAACAACGGCAAGCTGCAGAACGCCTTCCCCTTCGTCGACAACATCACCTGGGCTAGCCATATCGACCTGAAGACCGGCCGCCCGGTCGAGAACCCCGGCCAGCGCCCGCAACTCCCGGAGCCGGGCCAGAAGCACGGCAAGGCCGTGGAAGTCTCGCCGCCCTTCCTCGGCGGCAAGAACTGGAATCCCATGGCCTACAGCCAGGACACCGGGCTGTTCTATGTCCCGGCCAACCACTGGAAGGAGGACTACTGGACCGAAGAAGTGGCCTACAAGAAAGGCTCGGCGTACCTCGGCCAGGGCTTCCGCATCAAGCGCATGTATGACGACCACGTCGGCGTCCTGCGCGCAATGAACCCCACCACCGGCAAGGTGGTCTGGGAGCACAAGGAGCGCCTGCCGCTCTGGGCCGGCGTGCTGGCGACCAAGGGCAACCTGGTGTTCACCGGTACCGGCGACGGCTTCTTCAAGGCCTTCGACGCCAAGAACGGCAAGGAGCTGTGGAAGTTCCAGACCGGCAGCGGCATCGTCTCCCCGCCCATCACCTGGGAGCAGGACGGCGAGCAGTACATCGGCGTGACCGTCGGCTACGGCGGTGCGGTGCCCCTGTGGGGCGGCGACATGGCCGAGCTGACCAAGCCCGTGGCCCAGGGTGGCTCCTTCTGGGTGTTCAAGCTGCCGGGCTGGGACAAGACCGCGCAGCGTTGAGTGACGAACCGGGGCACAGCGTGCCCCGGTTTCCTTTCAAGCCTCCATCCGGAAACCCGCCATGAAAAACCTGTACCTGTACCTGCCCCTCGCCCTGCTGGTCGCTGGCAGCCTTGCGCTGGCCGACGAAGGCGACCGGGTGATCAATGGCTGCCGCATCGCACCGGAAAGCCGCTGCCCCGACGCCGACCTGCGCGGTGCCGACCTGGCCAACCAGGACATGAGCAAGATGGACCTCTCCGGCGCCAATCTCGAAGGCGCCGACCTGCGCCACGCCAGGCTAGACCTTGCCAACCTGGAGAAGGCCAAACTCACAGGCGCCAACCTGACCCGCGCCAGCCTGCAACAGGCCAACTTGCGCCTGGCCGATCTCTCGGGCAGCCGCCTGGTGGCCGTGCAGGGCTGGGGCATGTTCGCCCAGGCCGCGCAGTTCCAGGGCGCCGACCTTTCCGCCGCCTTCCTGGAGTTCTCGCGCCTGTCCGGGGCGAAGATGCACCGGGTCAACCTCCAGGCCGCCGACCTGGAAATGGCCTGGCTGAGCAAGGTCGATCTCAAGGATGCCAACCTGCGCGACGCCAATCTCCAGGAAGCCAAGATCGGCCAGGCCAACCTGGAGAACGCCAACCTCACCGGCGCCCGCAAGCATTACGCAACCTTCCAGGAAACCAACATGGAAGGCTGCACGGGATGCCCGAGCGGGTGGGATTGAGCGGCCTGGCCCGGCACTGAAGATGTGCTGCTGTTCTGTGGGGGTGATTTCAATCGCTGTGCGGACCACAGATTCGCCCTGGGCATTTCCTGGGGCCAGCTGCGCTGTCCTTCACCAAGAGAACATGCCGCGTTTCAAGGGGCAGGTGCCGGAGAAACAGCTTTGAGCGGTAGGCTGCACCGTGCGCATCAAGGGGTTCCGCGCGGGGTTCCGGTGCGCGCGGCGTACCCTACCGGGCGGAGTCGTTCGCGCCCACAGGCTGCGCTGCCCTACAGCGCCGCCACCCGCAGCACCCCCGTATCGATCGCCAGGTGCACCAGTTCCGCCTGGGATTCCACCTGCAATTTGCTCTTCAACAGGGTCAGGTAGTTGGACACGGTCTTGCCGCTGATGCACAGGCGCTCGGCGATTTCGCGCGCGGGCAGGCCACGGGCGAGCATCACGAATATCTCGAATTCGCGCTGGGTGATGCCGCGCAGGCGCGGGTCGTCGGTCTGCTGGCACGCCAGCTGGGTGGCCAGCGGCTGCTCGATGTAGGGATGGCCGGCGAGGATGCGCCGCACGGCCTCCAGCAGCACTTCCGGCGACGAGCTCTTGGTGATGTAGCCGGCAGCGCCGGCATCGAGCGCCTGGCGTACCAGCGGCAACTCGTCGTGCATGCTGAAGAACAGCACCCGCAATTGCGGCAGGCGCTGACGTAGCCGCCGGGTGACTTCCAGGCCGCTGATGCCGGGCAGGCCAACGTCGATGATCACCAGGTTGGGAATCGTGTCCTGCACTTTCTGCAGTGCTTCCTCGCCACTGCCCGCTTCGGTCACCTGCACCTCCGGCAGCAATGCGCAGAGCAGCGCCGCGTAGCCTTGACGCACCACGGCATGGTCGTCCACCAGCAGGATTTTCATGGTCCAACCCCCTCCAGGGGCACACTGAGGCACAGCGCCAGGCCGGCGCCGGGGCGCGTCAACAGCCGCAGTTCGCCGCCCAGGCAACGTGCGCGCTCGCGCATGGAACGCAGACCGATACCACCGCAGCCCAGGCGCTCGGCACCGCGACCGTCGTCCCGCACCAGCAGGCGCAGGCGGCCCGGCCCCGCGCGTAGGCGCACCCGCACTTCGCTGGCAGCGGCATGCCGCACCACGTTGGTCAGCGCTTCCTGCAACAGCCGGTATAGGTGAGCCTTGGCTTCGCCGGAAAGCGGCGGCAGCTCATCAGCCAGTTGCATGCGGCAGGCGATGCCATGGGCCTGTTGCCATTGCTCACCGAGCAGGCGAATGGCGTCGGCCAGCTCCAGGCGCTCAAGGACTACCGGATAAAGATCGCGGACCAGCGCGCGGAAACCGTCCTGCAGGTGCTGGCAGTTGATTTCCAGGGCCTGGGCGGTGCAGTTCACCACTGGCAATTGCCCGGTAACGCTGCGCAACAGGAAGAGCTGGGCGCGGATGCCGGCCAGGTATTGGCCGAGATCGTCATGCAACGCCTGGGCAAGCTGGCGACGCTCGCGCTCCTGCAGGGCCAGCAGCGCCTGGGTGAGTTCGGCGTTCTCTGCCTTGACCCGCTCCAGGGAGACGGCCATCTGGTTGAAGTGGCCCGCCAGGCGCTGGGATTCAGCCGAGGAATGCAGCGGCAGGCGCGCCTGCAGGTCACCACGAGACACTTGTCGCAAGGCGCCGAGCAGTTCATCCAGAACCCGCAACCCTCGGCGCACCGCCCAACGGATGGCCAGCAGGCTGAGCCCCAGGGCAACGCCGAAGAGCACCAGCAGTTGCTGCAGGGAGTCGCGAATCTCGTCCACTTCGTCACGGGGGTCGACGCTGATGCGCACGCGGCTGCCATCGGCCAGCCGCAGCGCCTCGCCAGGGTGATCCGCCACGGGGTAGAGCCAGTGCGCCAACCCGCGCTGCAACGGGCCGGGCGGCGGCTCGGCGACGGGCTCGTCGAGGTGATGCACCCGCACATGGCGCAGGTTGCCAGTGAGGTGCGGTAGCAGGGCTGACGGGTCGCGCAGGGCCGCGCCCCGCAGATATTCGACCACCGCCTCGGCGGCCACCAGTTCGCGACGCACATCCTGCCCCGCCTGGCGCAGCAACAGGGCCAGGCAGGCCGCCCCCACCAACGTGAAGAACAGGGTCACCAGCAGGTTGATGCGCCAGAGCGCGGACATGGCGGCTCACTCCTCCAGCCAGATGACCGGCAGCACCGGGGCGCCGCCCTGGTGGTGGAAATCGGAGGACCCGACGCGGTCGAAGCCGAGCAGGCTGAGGATCAACAGCAAGGGCAATAGCAGGTGCTTGAGGATGCGCATGGACGGCTTCCTTCTGGTTTTTGTGTGGTCATCCTAGGGCTTGTTCGCCGGCCGACCTCTACTACCTTGGTACCGCCCGATCGGTACTTTCTGCATATTTTCCAGACCCCACGCCGTTCCTATGCTGGCTCCACGTTCGAAGGAGCCATCCAATGCGCCACTATCTGTTCCATGGCCTGGCCTACCTGCTGGCCCTGTCCAGCGCCACCTTGGTCGCCACCCACGTGCGCGCCGACGACAGCGGCCTGGACGTGCGCATCGGCTACCTGGCCTGGGCGCCACCGACTGGCCCGCTGCTGTCGAACGTGATTCCCGAACCGGAAGACGCCGGCCTACGCGGCGCCGAGCTGGCCATCACCGACAGCAACAGCACCGGGCGTTTCCTCAAGCAGCGCTATGCGCTGAGCGATGCACGTACATCCACGCCCGAGGAACTCCTGGCCAGGGCGCGCGCGCTGCATGAACAGGGACTGCGCCTGTTCGTGGTCAACGCGCCCGCCGAACAGGTGCTGCAACTGGCCGACGCCCTCCCCGACAGCCTGCTGTTCAACGCCGGCAGCCCCAGTGACGCCCTGCGCGGCGAGCAGTGCCGCGCCAACCTGCTGCACAGCCTGCCCAACCGCGCCATGCTGGCCGACGCCCTGGCGCAGTTCCTGGCGACGCGCCGCTGGCAGCGCTGGTTGCTGGTAACCGGGCACACGCCCGACGACCTGGCCTATGCCGCGGCCGTGCGCCGCGCCGCCGGGCGCTTCGGCGCGAAAATCATCGACGAGAAATCCTGGAGCTTCGACAACGACCAGCGCCGCAGCGCCCAGGCGGAGATGCCGCTGTTCACCCAGACCCGCGAGTACGACGTGGTGCTGGTGGCCGACGAGCGCGGCGACTTTGGCGAGTACCTGCCCTACAACACCTGGTATCCACGCCCGGTGGCCGGCACCCAGGGGCTGACCCCCACCGGCTGGCACAAGACGGTGGAAACCTACGGCGCCGCCCAGTTGCAGAAGCGCTTCGAAGCGGCGGCCGGACGCTGGATGAACGATCGCGACTTCGCCGCCTGGATCGCCGTGCGCAGCATCGCCAGCGCGGTGACTCGCCTGAAGAGCGCCGACGCCCAGGCCATCCGCGCGCTCGCCCTGTCCGCCGACCTGCCGCTGGACGGTTTCAAGGGGCGCAAGCTGAGTTACCGCGACTGGGATGGCCAGTTGCGCCAACCGATTCCCCTGGTTCACCCCCGCGCCCTGGTCAGCACCTCGCCCCAGGACGGATTCCTGCACCCGGTGAGCGAACTGGACAGCCTCGGCTTCGACCGTCCCGAAACCACCTGCCGCCAGTTCGCCGCGGCCGACTGACAACAACAAGAAGGACAACCATCATGCCCACGCCCCTCGCTGCCGCCATTGGCTCCGCCCTGCTGCTCTTCGCCGGCCAGGCCCTGGCCGCCACCGCCTACATCTCCAACGAGAAGGACGACAGCGTCAGCGTCATCGACCTGGACACCCTGGAAGTCAGCGCCAGCCTCGACGTGGGCGCTCGCCCACGTGGCCTCGCGCTGTCCAGCGACAACAGACTGCTCTACATCTGCGCCAGCGATTCGGACACCGTGCAGGTGATGGACCTGGCTACCCGCAAGATCATCAAGGAGCTGCCCTCCGGGGCCGACCCCGAGCAGTTCGCCCTGCACCCGAATGACCGCTGGCTGTACATCTCCAACGAAGACGATGCCCTGGTGACGGTGGTCGACACCCAGAGCGACCAGGTGCTGGCGCAGATCCAGGTCGGCGTGGAACCGGAGGGCATGGCGGTAAGCCCGGATGGCAAGTGGGCGGTCAATACCAGCGAAACCACCAACATGCTCCACTGGATCGACACCGCCACCCAGCAACTGGTGGACAACACCCTGGTGGACCAGCGCCCGCGCCATGTGGAGTTCAGCCCGGACGGCGCCCTGCTCTGGGCCTCGGCCGAGATCGGCGGCACGGTCACTATCGTCGACGTCGCCAGCCGCCAGGTGCAGAAGGTGCTGAAGTTCCAGATCAAGGGCGTGCACCCGGACAAGGTGCAGCCGGTGGGCGTCAAACTGACCCGCGACGGCAAGTACGCCTTCGTCGCCCTCGGGCCGGCCAACCACGTGGCGGTGGTGGACGCGAAGACCTACGAAATCCTCGACTACCTGCTGGTGGGCCGGCGCGTCTGGCACCTGGCCTTCACGCCGGATGAAAAGCGCCTGCTGGCCACCAATGGCATCAGTGGCGACGTGTCGGTCATCGATGTGGACAGCCTCAAGGTGACCAAGTCGATCAAGGTCGGCCGCTACCCCTGGGGCGTGGTGGTGACTCCATGAGCGCCCTGGAACTGGCCGGCGTGAGCTTCTCCTACGGCCCTCGGCGTGCCCTGGAACAGGTGGGTTTTGCGCTGGAGCCGGGCAGTTTCACGGCGCTGCTCGGTCCCAACGGTGCGGGCAAGTCGACACTGATCGCCCTGCTCACCCGTTTGTACGACCTGCAACAGGGCGACATCAGCGTCTGCGGGCACTCCCTGCGACGGGCACCGCGCAAGGCTCTGGCGCAACTGGGGGTGGTGTTCCAGCAGAGCACCCTGGACCTGGACCTTTCCGTCGAGCAGAACCTGCGCTACCACGCCGCACTGCATGGCCTGCCGAGCCGGTTGGCGAGCGAACGCATCGAGCACGAGCTGGAGCGCCAGCAGCTGGGGCCCCGCCGCCGCGACAGGGTGCGCCTGCTCAACGGCGGCCATCGGCGGAGGGTGGAGATCGCCCGTGCCCTGCTCCACGCACCGCGCCTGCTGTTGCTCGACGAAGCCAGCGCCGGCCTGGACCCGGCCAGTCGCGACGGGCTCAACCGCCACGTGCGGCAACTCTGCCGTGAGCAGGACGTTGCGGTGCTCTGGACCACCCATCTGCTGGACGAAGTCGAACCCGACGACCGCCTGCTGCTGCTCAACCAGGGCAGGATCATCGCCAACGACAGCGCGGCCAGCCTCGGCGCCGGGGATGAAGGCGGCCTTGCCGGGGCCTTCGAGCGATTGACGGCATGAGTCCATCCGTAGGGTGCGCCGCGCGCACCAGCAACCCTGCACGGAAACACCGGTGCGCACAGCGCACCCTACGGTCCATCGAAGTCCTGGAGCCGACGTCATGCTGACCCCCTACTGGCAATGCCTGCGCGGCATCCTGCTGCGCGAGTGGCTGCGCTTCGTGCTGCAACGCACCCGTTTCCTCAGCGCCCTGGTGCGCCCACTGCTGTGGCTGCTGGTGTTCGCAGCCGGTTTCCGCGCCGCATTGGGCATCGCCATCATCGAGCCCTACGACACCTACATCACCTACGAGACCTACATCGTGCCGGGGCTGGCCTGCATGATCCTGCTGTTCAACGGCATGCAGGGCTCGTTGTCCATGGTCTACGACCGCGAGATGGGGAGCATGCGGCTGTTGCTCACCAGCCCCCTGCCCCGGCCCTTCCTGCTGGCGGCCAAGCTGCTGGCAACGTCGCTGGTGTCGCTGCTGCAGGTTTACGCCTTCCTGGCCATTGCCTGGCTCTACGGCGTGCAGCCGCCGGCCTTCGGGCTGCTGGCGGCGTTCCCCGCGCTGCTGCTGGCGGCCCTGCTGCTCAGTGCCCTGGGGTTGCTGCTGTCCAACGGCATCCGCCAGCTGGAGAACTTCGCCGGGGTGATGAACTTCGTGATCTTCCCGCTGTTTTTCCTGTCCTCGGCGCTCTACCCGTTGTGGAAGATGCGCGAGGCCAACGAGTGGCTGTATTGGCTGTGCGCACTCAACCCCTTCAGCCATGCCGTGGAGATGGTGCGTTTCGCCCTCTATGAACGCCTCGATGGATTGGCGGTTGGCATCTGCCTGGGGCTGACGGCTGCCTTCGCCGTGGCTGCGCTGCTGAGCTTCAACCCGCAGCATGCAGCGCTTCGGAAAACGGGTTGAACGCACAAAAAGCGAGCACTGTAAGGCGACGGAAACACTAAAAGTGTTCGTTGTTTCGCGTAGGAATGACACGCAATTCATTAGACGAAAAGAGCCTCAGAACGAGCTCGGTGGCTGATTGACACCACCCAGGACCGGTAACAGGATGTTTCATGTGGGGAGGGTACAGGCGCGGGAGGCTTTCTCCTGTCTCGTTCAACCCTTGAGAATGGCCCGCGGGGCGTGGTCAATCTTCATTCGTTGCCTCGCGAAAGTCCCTGCTGGCGCAATGTACTCCCCGTCCCTCCGGCTCATCGACGGCCGGGAGCCTTGCCCCTGCCTCATCACATCCTGCGCAGGGGATCACCTGGGGTTGCAACCAGCAAGGAGAAGCGCATGTACCTCCCAAAAGATGCGTCAAGAGCGCGGCTCAGGGAAGCGGAAAATGCTCGAAGGAACTTTACCGATCTGGCGAATGCCCTCACCAAGGGCGACGTTACCCGACGCGACTTAATCAAGTGGGGCCTGGCCACGTCCGGCGGACTGCTGGTTCCGGTCCATGGCCTGAGCCCCTTCACCAGCAGCGCCTACGCCGACGAATTCAACGTCCCCACCGGACTGCCACCCAGCCCGCTGTTCGGCGTGCAGTCCTTCACCCAGCCCATGCCACGTTTCGACGTGCTGCCCCGCAAGCCCTTCACACCGGGCACGGGAGTGATGAACCCAATCCCTTCGAAGCCCGGCGTGCCCGGACCCGATCCGATGGAGCAGGCTAATACCACCCAACGCAGCGTTCCCGCCGTGCTGGGTGGTGGCTACGGCCCCATCGAAGGGCGCCCGCCAGGACCGATCTGGGCGCACCAGCAGTGGAACGACTTCTATCCCAGGGTCGTCGTGGAAGTCACCCAGGAGGGCGCCAAGGCCAACCAGAGCTACAACCCGGGCGTGCCCTCGGCACTGAACTCGGGCATCAATCCATCGCAGGCGTTACGCCCGCGATTCCACCCCGGCCTGCCGGACCAGGGCCCACTGGCGCTCTGGACGTTCAACGGCACCCTGCCGCCCAAGCTGCTGATCGGCCGCTATCACGAGTCGATCATCCTCAGGCACCACAACCGCCTGCCGGAAGACCCGACGCAGAACGGCGGCTTCGGCATCCACACCATCAGCACCCATGAACACAACGGCCACCACGGGGCGGAGAATGATGGATTCACCGGGGCCTTCTTCTTCCCCGGCCAGTTCTACGACTACCACTACCCCATCTGCCACGGCGGCTATTACAGCATCAACCTGGGCGAAACCGACCCGCGCTGCGGAAGTCCCAACGACGGCGGCGGCATCGACCGGCTTGCAGGCGACTACCGCGAAACCATGAGCACCCACTGGTTCCACGACCACATGTTCAGCTTTACCTCGCAGAACGTGTACAAGGGCAATGCCGGGATGTTCAACGTCTACAGCAGCCTCGACCGTGGCAATGAGGAGCTCAACGATGGAGTCAACCTGCGCCTGCCCAGCGGCACGGCCAAGTCCTACGGCAACCTGGACTACGACGTGAACCTGATGATCGCTGACAAGGCCTGGGATGGTGAGGGCCAACTGGCGATGAATATCTTCGACTTCGACGGTTTCCTCGGCGATGTGATGACGGTGAACCTGGTCTACAAGCCCTACTTCGAAGTCGAGCGGCGCAAGTACCGCTTCCGCATCCTCAACGCCGCTGTCGCGCGCTTCTTCAAGATATCCCTGAGCGACGCCTCGCCGATGATCATCATCGCCAACGATGGCAACCTGCTGCCGGCGCCGGTGGTGGTCACCGCCCTGGATGAGATGGGCATCGCCGAGCGCTTCGACATCGTCATCGACTTCGCCCGCTACAAGATCGGCGACAAGGTCTGGATGGTGAACCTGACCGAGCACGAGAACGGCCGGAGGCCGAAGGAAGACCTCTCCCTGCGCGACGCCCTGAACGGCGAGTCGGATGACCCTTGCGTCGGTCGCTTCCTCGAATTCCGCGTGGTCCGCGACCCCGCGCGCCCCGACAAGAGCCAGGTGCCTGCCGTGCTCTGCCCGAACCCGGACCTGTCGAAGATTCCGGTAGCCGCCCAGCGTACCTTCGAGTTCGGCCGCGGCGCCAAGCAGACCACCAGTGACCCCATCACCAGTTTCTTCGGCCCCTGGGGCATCAAGGCCGAAGGGGGCGATATGCTCGCGGCGGACTTCGGCCGCATCACGGCTGGGCCACGCTTGGGCACCCGTGAAATCTGGACCCTGAAGAACGGCGGCGGAGGCTGGGACCATCCCATCCACATCCACTTCGAGGAGGGGCAGATCCTCGCCCGCGACGGCCAGTTGAGCAACGTCCCGGCCTGGGAACGCGGACGCAAGGACGTCTACCGCCTGCATCCGGGAGGCAGCGTCACCATCACCATGCAGTTCCGGGACTTCGGCGGAATGTTCATGGAGCACTGCCACAACACAACCCACGAAGACAACGCCATGCTGCTGCGCTGGGAAATCGACGACGGAGATGCCCCCTTCCTCAGGCCGCTTCCAACGCCGATCCCGACGCCCCAGGGCGTGACCTTCGTGGACCCATCCGAAATCCTGCCGAGGGCATTCCGCTAGGGGGCGCCATGGGCGACATCAGGTGGACATGGGTGCTGGCAACATGGGGCCTGCTGGGTGCAGGAACGTGGCTGCCGGGCGCGCCCGCCCTTGGTGGGCAACCCTGGGGTGCCGGCTATTTCCCGAATGTGCCCCTGACCACCCAGGACGGCGAGACGGTCCGTTTCTACGACGACCTGCTCAAGGGCAAGTCGGTCGTGATCAACATGATCTACACCCACTGCAAGGACACCTGCCCCCTAAGCACCGCCAATCTTGCCAGGGTACAGGGGCTGTTGGGGGACCAGGTGGGCAAGGACATCCACTTCTATTCCATCAGCGTCGATCCCGAGCGTGATACGCCGGAGGTGCTCAAGGCCTACGCGCAGAAGTTCCACGCAGGGCCGGGCTGGCTGTTCCTGACCGGGAAACGGGAAGACATCACCCTGGTGCAAAAGAAGCTGGGCCTGTGGTCAAACACCGATGCCATAGACCCGGACGGCCACCTCTCCAGCCTTATGGTGGGCAACGAGCCGACCGGCCAGTGGATGCGCCAATCCAGCGTGGACAATCCGCGCTTCCTGGCGACCAAGCTCACCACGTTTCTCCTGGGGTGGAAAAAACAGCGTGAAGCCATGGGCCCGAGCTACGCCAGCGCTCCACCGATCGAAAACCCCGAAGCGGGCCGCTTCCTGTTCCGCAGCGCCTGCTCAGCCTGCCACACCATAGGCCAGGGAGAAGCGCTGGGACCGGACCTGCAAGGCGTCACCAAACGCCGCAGCAAGGACTGGCTCAGGCGCTTCATCAAGGCACCCGACCAGATGCTGGAGCAGAAGGACCCGACCGCCATGGAACTCTTCGTCCGCTACAACCAGGTGCGGATGCCCAACCTGCGCCTGGGCGACGAGGATGTAGAGGCCCTGATTCACTATCTCGAACAACAGGGTGCGACGCCGTCCGGGCAGGCGGAGCCGCAACCGACCCCCCCTCCACCCGGGGGCGGCTAGCGACCCCGCGAGGAGTCGAGGAGACGCAGATGAACATCGCTCGAAGGCAAATTCCGGCAGCCCTGCTGACCTTCGCCGGCCTCGTGGCCGCCCTGGTATCCCGCAGCGCCGCGGCCCTTCCTGTGTTCCAACGCCGGGCGGACCAGTTGATAGTGTCCATCGACGGTACCCTGGAGACGCCTGCCGAAGACATCAGCCTCAAGGGCATGGCACGCATCAGAAGCACCAGTTTCAGCGACCCTGACCTGAACGGTGCGCCGGGGGTCATCCTGCTGATTGACTTCCTCAATGTGCTGGGCGTCGGGCTGACCAGCCGCACCCGCTTTTTCGCCCATGGCGAGAACCGGGTGGTTCGTGTGTTGCGCCAAACCGATGAGGTGGAGCTGACCTTCCCGATCACACCAGTGAACGCCAAAGCCACCATCACGGCTCTCCCCGTACTGGCCACCTTCGAGTTGGAGTTCGACATCGACCAGGGCCAGCTGACGGCCGCCAGCGCATTCTTCTCCACGCCCGAGCTCTGACCTTTCCCTGGCCACTACCAGGCAAGGGGCGGGCACGGCCCTCTACTACTTTGGTACTGCTTGCCCCCTCTCAACGTCGAATTCCAAAAGCAGCGGCGGTGGCCTGTAATGGCCGCATAAAAAGAACAGAGCGTCCGCCATGAAGCGCTTCCTCACCTGCCTGACCTGCCTTACCCTGGCCCTGCCCCTACTGGTCGCAGAGGCTGGGGAACCGCTGTTTTCCGCCGACGGCTATCGCCTGGCGCGTTACCGCAGCCCCACGCCGTCCGAGGTCGACCCCGCCCGCACCCTGGATACGCCCCAGCTCCAGGCGCAGTTGCGCGCACGACCCGATACCCTGCTGATCGACGTCTACCGCCGCCAGTGGCTGCAAGGGCAGTTCATCGAAGACGAGCCCCATGCCAATCTGCCTGGCAGCCTCTGGCTGGCCAATACTGGCGATGGCCAGCTCACCGCCGACTGGCAGGACTACTTCAGCCGCAACCTGCGGCAGGCCAGCCAGGGCCGCCGGGACCGGCCGCTGGTGTTCTACTGTCGCTCCGACTGCTGGCTGAGCTGGAATGCGGTGAAGCGCGCCGCCGCGCTGGGCTACACCAACCTCTACTGGTACCGTGACGGCATCGACGCCTGGGAACAGGCCGGCCTGCCCCTTCAGTCCGCCCGTCCCGTGCCATTCCCCTGACCCGGCGCAACCGGGCATGCCGCACCATAATGAAAACAACGAGGTGAAAGGCCGTGTACAAAATTCTGATTGCCGATGACCACCCGCTCTTCCGCGAAGCCATCCACAACGTCATCAGCGACGGTTTTCCGGAAAGCGAAGTGATGGAAACCGCCGACCTGGACAGCGCCCTGGCCCTGACCCAGGAGCACGACGACCTGGACCTGATCCTCCTCGACCTGAACATGCCCGGCATGCACGGCCTGAACGGCCTGATCAACCTGCGCAACGAGGCCCCCACCGTGCCGGTGGTCATCGTCTCCGCCGAGCAGGACAAGCAGGTGGTGCTGCAGGCCATCACCTACGGCGCGGTGGGTTTCATCACCAAGTCCTCACCCCGCGCGCAGATGACCGATGCCATCGAGCAGATCCTCAACGGCAACGTCTACCTGCCGTCAGACATCATCCGCACCCAGAAAACCTCGCCACGCCGCCATCATGAGGAAGCCAGCATCCCGCCGGAGCTGCTGCAGGCCCTGACCCGCAAGCAACTGCTGGTGCTGGAACGGATGACCAAGGGCGAGTCGAACAAGCAGATCGCCTACAACCTGGACATCGCCGAAACCACGGTGAAAGCCCACGTCTCGGCCATCCTGCGCAAGCTGAACGTGCACAACCGGGTACAGGCCATTCTCTCGGCCAGCGACATCGACTTCACCGCCTACCTGCGTCGCTGAACACCGCGCAAGGACCGCCATGCCCGTCGCCCGTACCCTCCTGCTAACGGCCCTGGCCATGCTGGCCTTTGCCGGAAATTCCCTGCTCTGCCGCCTCGCGCTGAAGGAAACCGCCATCGATGCGGTGAGTTTCACGGCCGTTCGCATCGCTGCCGGCGCGCTGATGCTGTGGTTGCTGCTGCATCTGCGCCGCCAGCCATTGGCCGCTACCGGCAACTGGCGGGCCGCGGCGGCGCTGTTCGTCTACGCCGCGGCCTTCTCCTATGCCTACCTGCAACTGGACGCCGGCGCTGGCGCACTGCTGCTGTTCGGTGCGGTGCAACTGTGCATGGTGGTGGTCGGCCTGCTACGGGGCGAACGCCTCAACCTTCAGCAAACCCTGGGCTTTGCCCTGGCCACAGGCGGCCTGGTGGTCCTGCTGCTGCCCGGCGCCAACGCGCCGCCATTGGTGGGCGGGCTGCTGATGCTGCTCTCGGGCCTGGCCTGGGGCGCCTATACCCTGCTCGGCCGCCAGGCGGGCCTGCCACTGGCCGCCACCGCCGGCAACTTCATCCGCGCCCTGCCCTTCGCCGCGCTGCTCCTGCTGCCGTTCCTCGGTGAACTGCGCTGCGACCTGTCGGGCCTGATTTACGCCCTGCTCTCCGGCGCGCTGACCTCCGGCATCGGCTACGCCATCTGGTACAGCGCCCTCCCCGGCCTCGGCGCGCTCCAGGCCGCCAGCGTGCAACTCAGCGTCCCCGTCATCGCCGCCCTGGGCGGCACCCTGTTGCTGGGCGAACACATCAGCCTGCGCCTGGTACTGGTTTCGGCGGCGGTACTGGGAGGCATCGCACTGGTATTGAGGGCGAAGTTCCAGCCGGTTCCGGAGCGGGCTTGATAGCCCTCCCGTTCGCACGGCGCGGCCTGGTAGGGTGCGCCATGCGCACCGATTCGAGCGCCTGAGGGAATCCGTACCACCCGAACACACTGCCGGCGCGCGCGGCGCACCCTACCCGAGACGCCGTGCGCGCCGGATGTTTCCTACGCGCTCATCGGTAAGACAGCTCCTGGCGCTGACCTACGCTGGCCAATCCGCATCCGGCAGGAGGCCAGGCATGTCCAATTACCGTCGCGCCCGGGACCCAGGCGCGCTCTACTTCTTTACGCTCGTCACTCACCTACGCAAACCCGTGCTGACTCAACCTGCCGTTCGCCACTCCCTCCGCGAGGCGATCGTCCGTACGCGGGAGCGATTTCCCTTCGACATCCACGGCTGGGTGTTACTTCCGGATCACCTTCATTGCATCTGGCAACTGCCACCGGATGACCACGACTTCGGCCGACGCTGGTCCATCATCAAACGTCATGTCAGCCAGCAATGCGGCGATGCCCCCTCTCCCAGCACCAGTCGCGGTGCGAGGCGGGAATACGATTTCTGGCAACGGCGCTTCTGGGAACACCGGATTCGCGACGAGCGCGACCATCGGCAGCACATGGACTACCTGCACTGGAACCCGGTCAGGCATGGGCTGGTGGACCGCGTAGCCGACTGGCCTTGGTCGAACTTTCATCGCTTGGTGTGTGAGGGTGTCTATCCAGCGGATTGGGGCGGCGTCGGAGAGATCGACGGCAAGTTCGGCGAATAAGCCACCTCGATACACCGCCGGTGCGCGCGGCGCACCCTACCCGAGCTCCATGCCCGACCGTAGGGTGCGCCATGCGCACCGATTCGCGCGACCAGAGGAATCCGTACCACCCGGACACACCGCCGGTGTGCGCGGCGCAACGCCTTCATCGCTCCAGCAAATGGCTCATGGCGGTTTTCAGCTTCATGGGTCGCACCGGTTTGTGCATCAGGGTATGGCCGAGTTCGCGCATTTGCTGCTTGAGTTCGTTGCTGTAGTTGGCGGTGATCATCAGGGCCGGTAGCGGTGTGCTGCGGCGGGCGTTGATGGTGGCGACGGCGTCGACGCCATTGCAGTCGTTGTCCAGGTGGTAGTCGGCGATCAGCAGGTCGGCGTCGGCGTGGAAGTTGTCCACCTGGCGCGCCAGGTCTTCTTCCGAGAGCGCAGTGGTCACCTGGCAGCCCCAGCCTTCCAGCAGTGTGCGCATGCCGGCGCAAATAGCCGCGTCGTTGTCCAGCACCCAGACCCGCGCCCCGTGCAGGCGCTCCAGCACCGCCTGAGGCTCTTCCCGCTCGGGTTTCTGCCTGGCCACCCGGCGGGCCAGCGGGACTTCAACGGCGAACAGGGAGCCCTTGCCCAGCACCGACGCGACGTGGATGCGATGGCCCAGCATGCGGGCGATCTTCTCGACGATGGCCAGCCCCAGCCCCAGGCCACGGTCCTGCTTCTGGCGCACCACTTCGCCGCGCTTGAACTCCTGGAATACCTCGCCCAGTTTGTCTTGGGCGATGCCGATTCCGGTGTCGTGCACCTCGATCCACAAGCTCTGCCGACGACGCCGGCAGCCCAGCAGGATGCGCCCGCTGGGGGTGTAGCGAATGGCATTGCTGAGCAGGTTGCGCAGGATGCGCGCCAGTAGTTGCAGGTCGCTGCGCACCAGGGCCGAACTGGGCACGAAGGCCAGCTGCAGGCCTTCGCTGGCGGCGATCTGGCGGTACTCCACGGCCAGGTAGTCGAGCAACTCGCTGAGGGCGAACGGCGCAATGTCCGGCTTGATCACCCCGGCATCCAGCTTGGAGATGTCCACCAGGGTGCCCAACAGGTTCTCCACGTCTTCCAGGGAATTGCTGACATTGCGCACCAGGGCCAGGCTGCCAGCCTTGTCCCGCTGCTCCAGCAAGGCGCTGGTGAATAACCGGGCGGCATTCAGCGGTTGCAGCAGGTCGTGGCTGACGGCCGCGAGGAACTTGGTCTTGGACAGGTTGGCCCTCTCGGCCTCGAACTTGGCCTCCCGCAGGCGCAACTCGACCTGGGTACGTTCGTCGATCTCGCGACGCAACTGGCTGTTCAGCGCGGTCAGCTCGGTGGTGCGCTCGCGCACCCGCTGTTCGAGGTTCTGGTAGGCCTGGTGCAGCGCCTCGGCGGTGCGGCGGCGTTCGGTGATATCGCGGATCAGCACGAAGATCCCCACCACCTCGCCATTGGCCAGGCGGTTGGGCACATAGGAACGCAGCATGCAGCGCTCCTGGCCATTGTGATTGGTCTCGGTCACCTCGAAGGACAGGCTTTCCCCGTCCAGCGCCCGCTCCACATAGGGTTCCAGGCGTCGCCAGTGCTCCTCGCTGTGCACGTCCAGCAGGCTCTGGCCGAGCATCGCGCCCCGTGGCCAGCGGTACCACTCCTCGTACACCTTGTTGGTGAACTCGTAGATCAGGTCGGCGCTGAGGTAGGCGATCAGCGCAGGGACGTGGTCGGCGATCAGGCGAATCCAGCGCTCACTCTCGGCAAGCGCCTCGGCGTGACGATAGCGTTCGGTGATGTCGGTGAAGGTGTTGACGAAACCGCCGGTGGGCAGCGGATGGGTACGGACCTCCAGCACCCGACCGTTGTACAGGCGCTGCTCCATCTCGCGAATGGGCCGGCCGTTGGCATCACGAGTGTCGGGGGTGAGCAGCGGCAACTCGCTGTCGGCCATGACCCCGGCAAAGGCCCGGTGCGCCTCCACCGGGGCAAGGCCACAGAGCTCGAGGAAACGGTGATTCCAGAGTTCGAGCACACCCTCGGCGCTGACCATCGCCACCCCCTGGGACAGGTTGTCCACGGCCCGCTGCAACAGGCGGGACTTCTGCGCCAGGGCCTGTTCGCGGCGAGCGGTTTCGCTCTGTTTCACCTCGGTGATGTCGGTATAGAGGATCACCAGGCCGCCTTCGCGGGTGGGTCGCTCGCTGACCTGTACCCAACGGCCGTTGTGCAGGCGGTAGAGGATGTTGTCGTCGCTGCCGCGATGTTCTTCGACGATCAGCCCGGTGCTCTCGGCCAATCGACGGATTTCTGCCAGGCGGGTACCGGCGCCAATACGGGCGCGGGTGCGGGCCCAGAAGGACTTGAAGCGGCTGTTGAAGAGGACGATGCGCTGGTCCCGGTCGAACAGGACGAAGGCGTCGGAAATGCTTTCGATGGCGTCGATCAGGTGCTGGTGGGCGGTTTCCGCTCGCAGCCGGGCGTCGCTCAGCAGGCGATTGCTGGCCTTGAGCTCGGCCATGGCCTGGTTGAGTGCGTCGGTGCGCTCGCGGACCTGCTCGGCCAGCACGACCGAATGCTGGAATGCGGCGTAACTGTCGTCACTGCGCGGCGCGCTGGACTCTACCCGCTCGATCAGGGCCGCATTGATGCGCCTGAGCTTGCGGTTCTCCTCCTCCAGGAGCGCCAGGCGTGCCTGCTGCTCAGCGGCATCCATTGCGACCCCGACGGCCGACGGCGACGCCGGTGAAGGTCTGGTTGATGTGCATGCCATTGAACTGCTCTCCGTAGGAGTTGAAGCCGATCACACGGTGCTGGCGCAGGACGTCGGAAGTGCGGGCAACGGCGCCGGCGTCGCCTTCGATCTCCAGGCGGCGCAGGAAGCAGTCGCAGCCGATGGTCAGCAAGGGCGGGCCGAGACGATCGCCCAGGCGCTGGAACAGGGCCTCCAGATTCGGCAGCAAGGGTCCGGGATGCATGGCGGTGAGGACGATGCCGTTCTCCACCGCGCAATAGAAGCTCAGGCTGAGGTCCGCGTTGACCCGCTGGATGGAGCGCACGTAGTACGAATCCCCAAGGCGCACGGCGAGCGGATGGGCGGCGAACATGCGCAAGTCCAGGGCCTGCACCGGGACGCCGATCATTCGCGCGTAGACCTCCGCCGCTGGCTCGGCGTTGAGCTCGTAGACCCGCCGGCTGGCGTTGTCAGCGCGGGTGACTACCAGTTTCTCGACACCGGGCAGGATGTGATGGGTACTGAACACCTCGAAATCCAGCGCCGTGTTGACCAGTACCACCACGGCGGCGCCCGCGTGGAAGCGCCCTTCGTAGTAGACGTGGGTGTGCTTGAGGTGATGGTCGTCGGCGGCCGAGCCACCGAAATGCGGAATGCTGCCGAAGGCCGCACCGAGCGCCGCTAGCACCAGTTCCTCACGGCTGGACAAGCCATCCAGCAGGGTCAGGGCGAAGCTGTGGCCCTTGATCGGCGCCAGGGAGTTGGCCCGGCAATCCTGCACCAGACGCTCCACCAGTTGCTGGGCGTCGATCAGGCCGAAGCGATCCATTTCGTCCACCAGCGCGCTGGCGATGGAGAAACTACGGTGATCGAAACCCACGGCGCTGACGCAATTGCGCCCATAGCCCTGCGGGGTGATTTCGCCGGCACTGGTGCAGCCCACCAGACGAACACCGCCGAAGTACTGTTCAAGGGCCTGGCCCAGGGTTTCAAGGTCGTACTCGGCCGAGCAGAAGAACAGCACGAAGCCCAGGTATGGGTGAATGAGCTGGCGTGCCAGGTCCTGGGCCACGGCTTCGGCCTCGGTGGCCAGAGACATGGCGGTGACAACGCCCTCTACCGGATCTTCGAGCATCCTGGTGTCCACCCAATAAGCCTGCTGACGATGGGGAAATTCTACGGAGGGGCACCGGGGCGCCCCATCCTTCTTGGGTAGCGGCGGGCTAGTTCGAAGGTAGGGGGTGAAGGGAGCCTGTAGGGGCGAATTCATTCGCCAAGCAGGCCGCAGGTCTGCCCTGCAAGACCAAGGGGGATTCTGCGAATCCCTTGGCGAATGAATTCGCCCCTACAAGAGCAATGCGGCCGCTGGTCACATGAAACAAAAAAGGCGGGAGGACCACAGCCTCTCCCGCCAAAACCGGAGCAATCTGGAGCAGGGTTTACCAGTTCAGGACAGCACCCACGGCGAAGGTGTCGGTGTCTTCGTTCTGGGCATCCCCTTCGTGGCCGTCGATCTCGAACTGGTTGTACTCGGCCACCAGCTTGAGGTTGTCGTTGATGTCGTGGAACAGGGCGATGCCGCGGGTTTCGTAGTCGGCGCCGGTGTTGACCACACCGTTGCCGTCGTCCTTGGTCTTGCCATAGGACAGCGCCAGACGGTTCTTGCCGAAGCGGTAGGAACCCTGCATCAGGTAGCCATCGCTGTCCACTTCGCGCAGGGTCGGCTCACCGGCGTTATTGGTGAAGAACGGGTTGATGCCCTTGGCCTGGAAGCCGGAACCCACCAGGGTGAAGTCCCCCATCTTGGCCTGCACGCCGTAGCCCAGACCCTTGGAGGTGACGCTGTCGACGTTGGGGTCGGTGTTCTCCGAGGTCTGGTAGGCACCGTTGACCCAGGAGTAGATCTGCGCGCCAGCCAAGTCGAATTCGTAGGTGATCTCGCTCTCGAAACGCGGGTTCTCCTGGTAGGCCTTGCCGGTGGGGCTGTCGTCGTTGGTGTCCACCGGGTCCATGATGCCCACGGCGGCGCGCAGTCCGTCGGTCTTCGGGCTGCGGTAGGTGATCTGGGAGGTCGGGAACGGATAGGGATAGCCGCTGCCGATGTTGCCGAAGGACACGCCACCGCCATCCACCAGGCCGAGGGTGTCGCTGACCTGGCCATAACCGGCGAGCAGTTCGTCGAGCAGGATGTTGGACCGGGCGAACAGGCCGAAGTCCTTGCCCACCAGCACTTCGCCCCAGTCCCCACCGGCGGTGCCGTAGAACTGGCGGACATCGATGGCGGTTGCCGTACCGTTGGTCTCACTGTCGTTGATGGTCACCCAGAACGAAGAGCGGGCACCGAGCTTGAGGTCATCCACCTGCTTGCCCATGTTGAAGCCGATCCAGTTGGGCAGGAATCCCATCTTGACCCGCGACTGGCGACGGTCGAACTGCTCGCCATCACGATCCACGTCGCTGTTGACGTAGAAGGCGTTGACGTAGCCGTCGGTAGAGAAGGTGGTCTGGTCCTTGTCATAGAGGACGATCTCGGCGGCGGCCTGCTGGGTGGCCAGGGCGATGGATGCCGCGAGGGCAAGGCGGGACATACGGGCTTGGGCGATCTTCTTGTTGTGCATGACGCTCTCCGCTGTGAATGGACGACCGGGCAGGCCAGTCGTGTCGGAGGCGATTATCGAAATGCCATCACGGCCGCCATACGCTGCAATGGCAGGGGTTTTGCGCTGCCTTGGATCGGGCTCGGGAGTCGCGCCGACAAGGCGTACGACTGGACGAGGCTTAGGTCGTACGCCTGCAGACCGACACGCAGGCACGAAAGGACGAGGCCCTTTCGAGCTCGTCCGTCAGAAGGGGGTGGCAGAGGGAATCAGGGGCGAGTTCGCCACTCGGGCGAGGGGGATTCGGCATTGGCCAGGGCGTGGCACGCGCGTGCTGCGGTCAGTCGGCCATGCTGTTCCAGCAGCCGCTGCAGCGATAGCCCTGTCAGGGCCTGGCGCACACGCTCCAGGTGGTCGTCCGCCAGCCCTGACAAGCGGTCGAGCCAGCACTGCCGGGCATGCTCGGGGAAGCTCGCGGCCTGACGCGCCAGTTGCTGATCCAGGGAACGGGCCAGCTCCTGCAGCCGTTTCGAATCCAGCTGCGCCAAGCTGAGGTGCTGTTGCGCGAGGAACGCCTCGATATGCTCGAAGAGTTCAGCCACCGACGCCCGCGGCGACTGGATGGCGAACAGCAAGCCACGCTGCCGGCCGACCTGCCGAAAGCCACAGGCCAGGGCGTACCCCAATTGCAGCTCGCCGCGCAGGCGCTGATGGAAGGCAGGCTCCATCAAGCGGCCCAGCAGGCGCCAGGCCGCTTCGTCTTCCGGCGTCGGCAGCTCGAGGGGGTAGAACATCAGCAGCGCGGCCTCGCCCTCACCCTCCAGGGCATGCCAGAACCGTCCACCCTCCTCGGCCTGAATCCTGGCGCGTGCCGGCAGGCCGGGCAGTTGGCGATCCAGCGCCACGTCCCCGATTCCGAGCCCCTGCCAACGCGCCCGCCGCCAGAAGCCTGACAAGTCCTCGGGGCTGAATACGGCAGCGGTTTCATTGGTCCCGCCTGCCAGTCGATCCGGCAGGCGCTGCAGCAGTTGGCGGATAGGCAGCTCCCCGGCCTCGCGACGCTGGGCGTCTTGCTGCAGGCGTGGCCCTTGGTCCAGCGCCCAAAGCGGAGGCGCTTGCAGAACGGCCAGTGAATCGTCGACGACCCGTCGCAGCACATTCGCCTTGCCCACCAGGGCCAAGGACAGTCCCCCCTGCTCCGCCTGCAACTCGCCCCTCAGGCCAGCCTCTCCGGCCGCGCCGAGGATCGGCCGCAGTGCACGCCGCAAGCCGTGGGCCAGCCCCTGCGGGAGCCCGTGCTCGGTGGGCGACCAGCGCAGGTAGAGGGCGCCTTGCCCGGCAGCACTCGCCGGACCTGGCAGCACGAGCACTCTCGACGCCCTCGCGGGCATGCTGACCGGCAGGTTCAGATAAGGATTGGGCAGCGGCAATCGCCATGTTGCGTCGGAGCACTTTCCGGGGCCAACGTCCAGGCACTCCAGCTCCAGGCGAAATCCCGCCGAGTCGACGCAGGGCGCCCCATGGAACTTGCCGGTTTCGAGACGAATCATGCGCTCTGCGCGCAATTGCCCGAGCAGCGAACACAGATCGGCCAGTTGGGCAGGCTCCGGCGCCAGTGCGGTTTCAAGCGGCGTCTGATCGTAAATATGTCGACGCAGATCAGCCAGCCGGTCCTCCCAGAATGCCGACAAGGGTGCAACGCGCAGGAACTCCAGCCAGCTCAGGACCTCGGCCTCGAGTTGCGCGCAATCGGCGCCTTCGACCCGATCGAGTTCCATCACCAGCAAGCCCTGACCAGCATGGGCATAAGGCAGCCGCAGGCGCAGGCCATCGCTCAGACCAAGCGCCCCCAGACGCGCCTGCAAGCCGCCAGGGAACTCATCGACCAGCAACCTCTCAAGCACGGAAACGGCCATCTCCAGCCCGTCGCCCTGATCGTCGAGCACGAACGACAGCACCAGCCTTCCTGAACCTCCGGGCACGCCAAGGCGCAGACGGTTCGCCCGCAGCGGCTGCAACGGCGGCGGCACGGGTTCGGCTAACGGTCTTCCCGCTAGCAACGCGTCGCCATGACGGCGCGCCAGCGCCAGCAACACGTCCGGAGGCTGCGGCCCCACCAGGGTCAGGCACATGCGCCCGGCCTGATAGTGGTCGCCATGGAATGCCCTCAACGCCGGGATGAACGCTGGCGACTCCAGCGCCAGGCTGGCGGCGTTACCCGCATGAAAGGCCGCCAGTGAGTGGCCAGGGGCAAGCGCCCAGGCCAAGGCGGCCTCGCAGAGGGTCTGCGGGTCACGCGCGCGGGCACTGTATTCCGCTTGCAGCACCTCGCGCTCACGCCACAGCGCAGCCTCATCCAGCAAGGGATGGGCGAGCATGTCGACCAGACGCTCCAGGGCCTGCTCCAGGTGCGCCGCCGGCACCTCGCAGAAGAACCGCGTGCGGCGCGCCCGGGTGCTTGCATTGACCCGGCCGCCCAAGCCCTGGACGAAGGGAATCAGCCCGTCGCCCGCGGCGAATCCACGGCTGCCGAGAAACACCAGATGTTCGAGGTAGTGAGCCAGGCCGGGAAAAGCGTCCGGCTCATCATGGCTGCCGCCCCGCACTTCGATCAGGGCCGCCGCCAGGCAGGCGCCAGGCAGGTGCACCCGCCGCACGCGCAAGCCGTTGGCCAGGTACAGGTCCAGCGGCCGTTGCGATTCCGAAGACTCGATAAGAGGGGGCATGACAGGCCAGGCACCAAGGAGGAAACCCCGCTAGCTTTGATCGCGACCAAAGGAGCGGCAATGCTGCTTTGGACTTAGTCCATCAGTTCCTACGGCCAATTCTTTTGAACTATGGCTAATTTCCTACGCGCCAATCAGATTTTTGCCAGCACGGATCATCGACGTGACCCCATCGTTGCGACGCTCACCTCATAGCGATAATGGCGCAACGCCATATGGACTGGCGGCCCTACCGGAGCGCGCATGGACCAGATTCCCCAACAACAACAAATACCGCAAAGCGAAATTGCCCTGCTGGCCAACATCCTGGCCCTCACCACTCGCAATATGACCGCCATCACCACGCTGCTGGCACAGGTCACCGCCCATCTGGCCAGTTCCACCGACAGCAACCTGCAGGCGGCTTCGGTCGGCCTGCTGGACCAGGTCACCGGGCTCGGCCACGACCTGGAGCTGCAATGGGACCTGATCCAGTCGCTGGATCGTTTCTGCCCCCTGCTCGCCCGCACCCCGCCGGCGCGAACCTCCCTGGTCACCGAGATCAACATCAGCCAGTTACCACAAAGTCATTAATTGGCTTGATTTTTGCCGGGTGATCCGCTAGGGTCGCTGCCGTTAGTACCAAGTTGTAAGTCAATCCGGTCTTCCGATCCCTCGCCACTCCAACCAGAGCGGCCCACCCAAAGGGACCTGGCCACCCCGCCGACTCACCGACCACACTCACGCCTCCTGGCGATGCAGTAAAGCTGTCATGAGCACGCGATAGATTGACCAGGACTGCCAGCCAGGCCAGACCCTTGCCCGGCGCAGCACCTGGCATCCCATGTACCAGCTGCCAGAGCCAGATCCCCGACGGGAACTTAGTGCCGGCACCCTTGCTCCGATAAGGATCATCCGACCAGAGACCGTTTGCCTGGCGGATTCGGAGCCATTTGTCTGGCGGCCGATTGGCCGCAATACGAAGGAAGCAACACGATGACTATCCATCATCAAGCCCAAGCTGCAATCAGCACCCTGACCCACGCCTTTGCGCCGTTCACTTGCCACATCACCGCCGCACGCAACGGCAACTTCAGCTTCACCGTGGTCAATGAATTCGGTGTCGCCCGCCACAGCGAGCGCCTGTACCCGGAGCACTACGGCGATGCCGGTAATTTGCAGAATGTGATCGACCGGGCACAAAAAGCGCTGACCTGCTGATGAAACAGCCGCAAACGAAGAGCCCCGCAAAATGCGGGGCTTTTTCATGGAAAATGGAAAACCTCGGCGGGCGACTGCTTCTTGCAGGGGCGTGAAGCGTCCCCACCCGACTCGATGCGCTCGCCTGCGGGGTAATGCAGGGTTACTACAACGGCGACAGCCTGTTACCTAAGGACGACAGACCGGGCATAATTCGCCCCTTCAAATCGCCAGCCCTGCGTCTCCATGCGAATTCACGTCACCTTCATCGACCGCGTCGGCATCACCCAGGAGGTCCTGGCCCTGCTTGGCGGCCGCAACCTCAACCTGGACGCGGTGGAAATGGTGCCGCCCAACGTCTATATCGACGCCCCGACGCTCAGCCCCGAGGTGCTCGACGAACTGCGCGAAGCCCTGCATGCCGTGCAAGGCGTGCAGGAAGTGACGGTGGTGGACATCCTTCCCGGCCAGCGCCGGCATCTGCAACTGGACGCGTTGCTGGCCGCCATGAGCGACCCGGTACTGGCCGTGGACGGCGATGGCCGCATCCTGCTGGCTAACCCGGCGCTGATCGCCCTCTATGGCGCCCAGGCGGAAGGCCAGTTCCTGGCGCAACTGTTCGGTGACGACCGCCTGCACAGCGCCCTGCTGGAGCAAGGCTTCCGCCTTCCCCTGCGCGAAATCACCCTCAAGGGCCAGACACTGTTGCTGGACGCCGTGCCCATTACCGAAGGCAACCACCTGGCCGGTGCCTTGCTGACGCTCTATCAGCCCAACCGCATCGGCGAACGCCTGTCGGCCCTGCATCACGACCATGCGGCCGAAGGCTTCGACGCCTTGCTGGGCGATTCAACCCCCATGGCCACGCTGAAAGCCCGCGCCCAGCGCGTGGCATCGCTGGATGCGCCACTATTGATCCGGGGCGAGACAGGCACCGGCAAAGAGCTGGTGGCCCGCGCCTGCCACGCCGCCAGCACCCGTCGCAACCAGCCCTTCCTGGCACTGAACTGCGCCGCCCTCCCTGAGAACCTGGCCGAGAGCGAGCTGTTCGGTTACGCCCCTGGCGCCTTCACCGGCGCCCAACGCGGCGGCAAGCCCGGCCTGCTGGAGCTGGCCCACCAGGGCACGGTATTCCTTGACGAGATCGGCGAGATGTCGCCCTACCTGCAAGCCAAACTGCTGCGTTTTCTCAGCGACGGCAGCTTCCGCCGCGTGGGCGGCGACCGCGAGGTCAAGGTGGACGTGCGCATCCTCAGCGCCACCCACCGCAACCTCGAGAAGATGGTCAGCGAGGGGGCCTTCCGCGAAGACCTTTTCTACCGCCTGAACGTCCTCAACCTGGAAGTGCCGCCCCTGCGCGAGCGCGGCCAGGACATCCTGCTGCTGGCCCGCTTCTTCATGCAGCAAGCCTGCACCCAGATCCAGCGCCCAGCCTGCCGCCTGGCGCCCGGCACCTTCCAGGCGCTGCTGGGCAACCGCTGGCCGGGCAACGTGCGCCAGTTGCAGAACGTGATCTTCCGCGCAGCGGCCATCTGTGAAAGCAGCCTGGTGGAAATCGGCGACCTGGACATTGCCGGCACGGCCGTGGCGCGGGAACGCGATGGCGAGGTGAACAGCCTGGAAGAAGCCGTGGAGAACTTCGAGCGAGCCCTGCTGGAAAAGCTCTTCGTCACCTACCCCTCGACCCGCCAACTGGCTGCCCGACTGCAGACCTCCCACACCGCCATCGCCCACCGCCTGCGCAAGTACGGGATTCCTGGAAAAACCTGATATAAATTCTAGATAAATCGTATATATAACTGATAAATAACAATTTTTACTCGATTTAACTTCTGATGATGCAGGTGCGAAATCTGCATCGTACGCAAGGCCGACCTACCCCGTAGGGTGCGCCATGCGCACCGATTCCGGAATCCGTACCGGCGCCTCTGGTGCGCACAGCGCACCCTACTTACCCTCTTAATAGAAAGCATCACATAAAAACTATAAATAATTGTTTTTATTCGATTTATAGAGTTAACAGATGCGCCGTGTATCGACATCGCTACAGCGTAACGATTCCGCAACACCCAGCCAGAACCCGCGCCATTACTGACTCTTCACCCATTTCCGCAAAAAGCGCTCGCCACCCCGTAGCGATTTCGCTACAGAAGCCATCACCCTTTCCCTCAACAAACCATCAAAAAGCCTTGATTTACAAGGCATACATACACCTGGCACTGCCCTTGCTAAAGGCCCGGCAACAGCGCGCGGCAATGACCGCGTGCGGGGCTAAGCGCCTGGCAAAAGAAACAGGCGCGTCATACGAGTTGAGGACCAAAAATGAGCGTATTACGTTTCACCGCCGACCATGAATGGCTGCGCCTTGAACAAGACGGTCGCGTCACCGTCGGCATTACCGAGTACGCGCAGGACGCGCTGGGCGATGTGGTCTTCGTTCAACTCCCGGAGCTGCAGGCTTACGCACAGGGTGAAGAAGTCGCCGTGCTGGAATCGGTGAAGGCCGCCAGCAACATCGTCATGCCGCTGGACGGCGAGGTGGTTGAAGTGAACCAGCAGCTGGCCGACAGCCCCGAGCTGGTCAATGAAGAACCCCTGGGCAAGGGCTGGTTCTTCCGCATGCAGCTGGCCGACACCAGCATCCTCGACGGCCTGCTCGATCAGGCCGGCTACGAAAACCTGCTGAAAGCCAACGGCTGAGGAATGACCATGAGCCTCTCAACCCCGGCCCTCGGCACCACCAACGAATTCATTGCCCGCCACATCGGCCCGCGCGAGGCCGATACCAAGGCCATGCTGCAACTGCTCGGCTACGAGGACATCGAAGCCCTGACTGCCAGCGTCATCCCCGAGAGCATCAAGGGCACCAGCGTGCTCGACCTGCCGGCGGGCCAGGGCGAGGCTGAAGCCCTCGCCGCGATCAAGGCCATCGCCGCGAAGAACCTGCTGTTCAAGAGCTACATCGGCCAGGGTTACTACCCCTGCCACACCCCCAGCCCCATCCTGCGCAACCTGCTGGAAAACCCGGCCTGGTACACCGCCTACACCCCCTACCAGCCGGAAATCTCCCAGGGCCGGCTGGAAGCCCTGCTGAACTTCCAGACCCTGGTCAGCGACCTTGCCGGCCTGCCGGTGGCCAACGCCTCCCTGCTCGACGAAGGCACCGCCGCCGCCGAAGCCATGACCTTCTGCAAGCGCCTGGCGAAGAACAAGGCCAGCAACGCCTTCTTCGCCTCCCAGCACTGCCACCCGCAGACCCTCGACGTGCTGGTGACCCGCGCCGAGCCGCTGGGCATCGAGGTGGTGATCGGCGACGAGCATGAGATCACTGACGCCAGCGCCTACTTCGGCGCCCTGCTGCAGTACCCCACCGCCAACGGCGACCTCTTCGACTACCGCGAGCTGGTGGCTCGCTTCCACGCCGCCGGCGCCCTGGTCGCCGTCGCCGCCGACCTGCTGGCCCTGACCCTGCTGACCCCGCCCGGCGAGTTCGGTGCCGACGTCGCCCTGGGCAGCGCCCAGCGCTTCGGTGTGCCGCTGGGCTTCGGTGGCCCGCACGCGGCCTACTTCGCCACCCGCGACAGCTTCAAGCGCGACATGCCGGGCCGCCTGGTCGGCGTGTCCATCGACCGTCATGGCAAGCCGGCCCTGCGCCTGGCCATGCAGACCCGCGAGCAGCACATCCGCCGCGAGAAGGCCACCAGCAACATCTGCACCGCGCAGGTGCTGCTGGCCAACATCGCCAGCATGTACGCCGTCTACCACGGCCCGCAGGGCCTGACCCGCATCGCCCAGCGCATCCATCAGCTGACCGCGATCCTGGCCCAGGGCCTGGCCCAGCTGGGCGTCAGCGTCGAGCAGGAATCCTTCTTCGACACCCTGACCCTGGCCACCGGCGCCCGCACCTTTGATCTGCACACCCAGGCCCGCGCCCAGCAGATCAACCTGCGTGAAGTGGACGCCGCGCGCCTCGGCCTGTCCCTGGATGAAACCACCACCCAGGCCGACATCGAGCAGCTCTGGGCCCTCTTTGCCGACGGCCAGGCCCTGCCCGCCTTCGCCGAACTGGCCGCCAGCGTCGCCAGCCGCCTGCCCGCCGCCCTGCTGCGCCAGTCCGCCATCCTCAGCCACCCGGTGTTCAACCGCTATCACTCGGAAACCGAGCTGATGCGCTACCTGCGCAAACTGGCCGACAAGGACCTGGCCCTGGACCGCAGCATGATCCCGCTGGGTTCCTGCACCATGAAGCTGAACGCCGCCAGCGAGATGATTCCCATCACCTGGGCCGAGTTCGGTGCCCTGCACCCCTTCGCGCCCGCCGAGCAGAGCGCCGGCTACCAGGAGCTGACCACCGAACTGGAAGCCATGCTGTGCAAGGCCACCGGTTATGACGCCGTGTCCCTGCAGCCCAACGCCGGCTCCCAGGGCGAGTACGCCGGCCTGCTGGCCATTCGTGCCTACCACCTGAGCCGGGGCGAGGGGCAGCGGGATGTCTGCCTGATTCCGTCTTCGGCCCACGGCACCAACCCGGCCACCGCCAGCATGGTCGGCATGCGCGTGGTGGTGACCGCCTGCGACGCCCGTGGCAACGTCGACATCGCCGACCTCAAGGCCAAGGCCGAGGAACACCAGGAGCGCCTCGCCGCGCTGATGATCACCTACCCGTCCACCCACGGCGTGTTCGAGGAAGGCATCCGCGAAATCTGCGACATCATCCACGCCAACGGCGGCCAGGTGTATATCGACGGCGCCAACATGAACGCCATGGTCGGCCTCTGCGCCCCGGGCCAGTTCGGCGGCGACGTCTCGCACCTGAACCTGCACAAGACCTTCTGCATCCCCCACGGCGGCGGCGGCCCGGGCGTCGGCCCGATCGGCGTGAAGGCGCACCTGGCGCCCTTCCTGCCCGGCCACGGCCACCTGGAGCGCAAGCATGGGGCAGTCAGCGCCGCGCCCTTCGGCAGCGCCAGCATCCTGCCGATCACCTGGATGTACATCCGCATGATGGGCGGCGAAGGCCTGCGTCACGCCACCCAGATGGCGATCCTCAATGCCAACTACATCGCCCGCCGTCTGGAAGAGCACTACCCGGTGCTCTACACCGGCAGCAACGGCCTGGTGGCCCACGAGTGCATCCTCGACCTGCGCCCGCTCAAGGACAGTAGCGGCATCAGCGTCGACGACGTCGCCAAGCGCCTGATCGACTTCGGCTTCCATGCCCCGACCATGTCCTTCCCGGTGCCGGGAACGCTGATGATCGAGCCCACCGAGAGCGAGTCGAAGGAAGAGCTGGACCGCTTCTGCGAGGCCATGATCCGCATCCGCGAGGAAATCCGCGCGGTGGAGAACGGCGAACTGGACGCCAACGACAACCCGCTGAAGAACGCCCCGCACACCGCCCAGGAACTGGTCGGCGAGTGGACCCACCGCTACAGCCGCGAACTGGCCGTGTACCCCAGCGCCAGCCTGGTGGACGGCAAGTACTGGCCGCCGGTGGGTCGCGTGGACAACGTCTACGGCGACCGCAACCTGGTCTGCGCCTGCCCGTCCATCGAGGCTTACCAGGACGCCTGATGGCAAGCCCGGCCCCGGCCGGGTTTCCTGTGGGAGCGAATTCATTCGCGAATGAATTCGCTCCCACGGCGACCGGACAAGAAAAGGATGCTCGGCGGTCGGTCCGCAAGGCCCGATCCGCCGGGCTGTCTACGCTGATTAATAAGAAAGAGCCGAGCGCATGCTCAGGAGCGCGACATGTCCCTCAGTGTCTTCGACCTGTTCAAGATCGGCATTGGCCCCTCCAGCTCCCACACCGTGGGCCCGATGCGCGCCGCCGCACGCTTCGTCGAGGGCCTGCGTCGGGAGAACCTGCTGGCCGACACCGAACGCCTGAAAGTCGAGCTTTACGGCTCCCTCGGTGCCACCGGCAAGGGCCACGGCAGCGACAAGGCCGTGCTGCTGGGACTGGAAGGCGAACAGCCTGACACTGTCGACACCGAAAGCGTCGACAAGCGCCTGGCAGCCATCCGCGAGAGCGGCATGCTGTGCCTGGGCGGGGAAAAGTCGATTCACTTTGTGGAAAAGGAGCACCTGGCGATGATTCGCAAACCGCTCCCCTACCACCCCAACGGCATGATTTTCCGCGCCTTCGACGACGCCGGCATCCAGATCCGTTCGCGCGAGTACTACTCGGTGGGCGGTGGCTTCGTCGTCGACGAGGAAGCCGCCGGCCTCGACCGCATCGTCGAAGACCGCACGCCGCTCGCCTATCCCTTCAAGACCGCCAGGGACATACTCGCCCACTGCACCGCCAGCGGGCTTTCCATCAGCGGCCTGATGCGCGAGAACGAGAAGGCCTGGCGCACCCCTGAGGAAACCAGCGCGGGCCTGATGAAGATCTGGCAAGTGATGCAGGACTGCGTGACCACTGGCTGCCGCAAGGAAGGCATCATGCCCGGCGGGCTCAAGGTGAAACGCCGTGCCGCCGCGCTCTATCGCCAGCTCAGCGAACACCCGGAGGCCAACCTCAAGGACAGCCTGTCGGTGCTCGACTGGGTCAACCTCTACGCCCTCGCGGTGAACGAGGAAAACGCCACCGGCGGCCGCGTGGTCACCGCGCCCACCAACGGCGCGGCGGGCATCGTCCCGGCCGTGCTGCACTACTACAGCCGCTTCGTGCCCGGCGCCAACGACGACGGCGTCGAGCGTTTCCTGCTCACCGCCGCCGCCATCGGCATCCTCTATAAGGAGAACGCCTCCATCTCCGGCGCCGAAGTGGGCTGCCAGGGCGAGGTCGGCGTGGCCTGCTCCATGGCTGCCGGCGCGCTGTGCGAAGTCCTCGGCGGCACCCCGCAGCAAGTGGAGAACGCCGCCGAGATCGGCATGGAACACAACCTCGGGCTGACCTGCGACCCGGTCGGCGGCCTGGTCCAGGTGCCCTGCATCGAGCGCAACGCCATGGGCTCGGTGAAGGCCATCAATGCCGCGCGCATGGCCCTGCGCGGTGACGGCCAGCACTTCATCTCCCTGGACAAGGTGATCCGCACCATGCGCCAGACCGGTGCCGACATGAAGAGCAAGTACAAGGAAACCGCCCGCGGCGGCCTCGCCGTGAACATCATCGAATGCTGAAGAGCGCCCTCTCCCCAGCCCTCTCCCGCACGCGGGAGAGGGAGCTTGTCTCCCCTCGCCCTTCAGGGAGAGGGGCCGGGGGAGAGGGGCGCCCCAACCCGCACCGTCTCTCGCTTTGGAGCCTTACATGACCGACCTCGCCAAAACCCCGCTGCACGCCCTGCACCTCGAACTCGGCGCGCGCATGGTGCCTTTCGCCGGCTACGACATGCCGGTGCAGTACCCCCTCGGCGTGCTCAAGGAGCACCTGCACACCCGTGAACAGGCTGGCCTGTTCGACGTGTCCCACATGGGCCAGATCGTCCTGCGTGGCGCGAACGCCGCCCGCGCCCTGGAAAGCCTGGTGCCGGTCGATATCCTCGACCTGCCGGTGGGCCTGCAGCGCTATGCGATGTTCACTGATGAAAATGGCGGCATCCTCGACGACCTGATGGTCGCCCGCCTGGCCGAAGACCAGCTGTTCCTGGTGGTCAACGCCGCCTGCAAGGATCAGGACCTGGCTCACCTCAAGCAGCACCTCGGCGAGCAATGCGAGATCGAGTCGCTGTTCGACTCCCGCGCCCTGCTCGCCCTGCAAGGCCCGGCCGCCGCCGAGGTGCTGGGCCGCCTCGCCCCGGAGGTGAAGAAGATGACCTTCATGCAGTTCGCCAGCGTGCGCCTGGACGGCGTGGAGTGCTTCGTCAGCCGCTCCGGCTACACCGGCGAGGACGGCTACGAGATTTCCGTACCCGTGGCCCAGGCCGAAGCCCTGGCGCGCAGCCTGCTGGCCCAGCCGGAAGTCCAGCCCATTGGCCTCGGCGCGCGCGACTCGCTGCGCCTGGAAGCCGGCCTGTGCCTCTATGGCCACGACATGACCGGCGAAACCACCCCGATCGAAGCGAGCCTGACCTGGGCCATTTCCAAGGCCCGCCGCGCCGACGGCCTGCGCGCCGGCAACTTCCCCGGCGCCGGCAAAGTGTTCGCCCAGCAGCGTGATGGCGTGCCCAGCAAGCGCGTCGGCCTGCTGCCCCAGGAGCGCGTCCCGGTGCGCGAAGGCGCCGAGATCGTCGATGCCGGCGGCACAGTCATCGGCCGCGTGTCCAGTGGCGGCTTCGGCCCCAGCCTGGGCGCGCCGGTGGCCATGGGCTACGTCGCCGCCAGCCACGCCGCGCTGGACAGCGAAGTCTGGGCCCTGGTACGCGGCAAGCGCGTCCCCATGAAAGTCGCCAAGGCCCCCTTCGTACCGCAGCGCTACTACCGCGGCTGATACAACGTCCCTCGACTGCCCTGCCACGGCGGGGCCTTGAAGGGTGAAGACGCCTGTCTTCACCCTTTTTCTTCACCCGGGAGCACAACGTCGGCCGTAGGGTGCGCCGTGTGTTCAGCTGGGGGACCGCAGAAATCGGCCGACTTGAAGAAGTGTTTCTAACCAACTGAAATACAAAGCCTTGTGCCATTCATCTGAGCGACACAATCCCGTCATCAGCCGGTCATCCGCCGCAGGCAGATTCTCTGCTCAACTTTCCTGGGGAGGACCTCCGATGAACCACAAGAAGAACCTGATCAAGCCCCTGGCAGCCACCCTGCTGGCCGCCACCCTCGGTGCCTGCGCCATGCAAGCGCCGGCGCCGGCCAAGCCGGTAGCCCTGGACAACGAAGACTGGTACCAGATTCGTACCGAGAAAGAACTCTTCGTCTTCGACGACTACGCCACCTACCGCGAATTCGTGAAGAGCGGTGCCGCACCCGTCAAGCAGAGCGCCGGCAAGAAAGACGGTTTCGGCCGCGACATCGTGCTGGTCCTGAAAGCCGCCGACCAGGGCAAGAACCCGAGCACCCTCTCCGCCAAACGCTTCCTCGATGTCAGCCTGCCTCCGGCCCAGCCCTTCTATGGCGAACTGCGCGACGAAGAAGGCGTCATCTATGTGTTCAGCCGCTACGGCGACATGATGGACATGTACAAGATCGGCGAGCCCACCTTCAGCTATGTCGACATCGGCGGCGGCCCCGACGGCCAGCGCGTGGTCTACGTACTCGGCAAGGAAGAACCCAAGCCCGTCAAGCAGATCGCCCTGTTCCACGACAAGTACAAGTAACCCGCGTGCACGCGACCGGAATTCCCCCTCTTTTCCGGTCGCATCCACCCCGCTCCAACCGCTCTACCGCCTGCCCTCCAATCCCTGCCGCCCGTCTTCGCGAAACATTCCGAAACACTCAGCGCCACACCTAGAGCCAGAAGCCACTGACCAGCACTGGCGGCGAATTATTGGCATTTCGCAAATTGCACTCGCTAAGTGCGAGGTCTTTAGTCGGCTTATTGGCGCATTGGCTGCGTGAGCAGACTCACTATGGCGGCCAGCACCTTCGTGCAAACGGATGGGGAAAATCAGCCCTGGAGCACTGCATCCAAGGCGGGCCGTTCGCGCGAATTCGCTGTGGGGAGGTGGAGCACACCCATGAAAGGAAAAGACCCGCGAGAACCGCATAACAAGAACGACAGGTTGGTGGACGACACCCGGCGCGACTTCCTCAAGCTGTCGGTCGCTGCCGTAGCCGCGCCCGCCATCCTGCGCGCGCCGGACAGCCGGGCCGAGGTCCCGATATTGCCGCCCAGCCCTGCGACGACGCCCTGGGTGATGCAGCTACCCAATCAGATCGTGCCTGCCGCCAGCACGCCCTACCTCACCCCCGCCCCCACCGAAGTGGCGAATGTCACCGGTGGCGAAGCCGGACGCAAGCCGCACCAGTTCTGGGCCAGGTTCCGGCCCAACGCCGAGTATTACGAGCTGCGCGCCCAGGAACGCGACTGGGTATTCAACCCGGCGTACCCGAAGCAGAAGGTCTGGGCGTACCGTGCCGTCAACACACCGGCCAACGAGTTCAGCGCCACCGTGATGGCTCACTATGGCGACCCGGTGATCTGCCGCATCCATAACGAGCTACCGGCAAACCACACCGGCTTTGGCACGCCGGAAATCGCCACCCACCTGCACAACCTGCATTGCGGCTCGGAGAGCGACGGCTTCCCCGGCGACTATTACAGCCTGATCAAGGCCGGCCCCGCCCTGACGGCACCCGGCAGGTTCAAGGACCACCTGTATCCCAACGCCTACGCTGGCTTCAACAGCATGCAGGGGGGCAGCGGCGACCCCAACGAAGCACTGGGCACCCTCTTCTATCACGACCACACCCTGGACTTCACATCACCCAACCTCTATCGGGGGCTGACCGGCTTCTACCTGCTCTACGACCACCTGGACTCCGGCGACGAGGCCGACGCGACGCCAGGTGCCCTGCGCCTGCCCAGCCATCCCTACGACTACCCGCTGATGTTCACTGATCGCCGATTCGACGCCGCCGGCAAGCTCTACTACGACGAGATCAACCCCGAAGGGGTGTTAGGCGACAAGGTATTGGTCAACGGCATGATCGAGCCGGTGCTCAAGGTGGCCGCGCGGCGCTATCGCTTCCGCCTGCTCAATGCCGGCCCGAGCTTGTTCTACGCCTTCTCCCTGGTGAGTCCGAACAACGTGAAGCAGCTCTTCACCTACATCGGCAACGACGGCAACCTGCTGCCCAAGCCCCTGCTCAACCAGCAAAGCATCACCCTCGGCATGGCCGAGCGCGCCGACATAGTGGTGGACTTTTCCAAGTACCCGATTGGCACGACTCTCTACCTGGTCAACCGCATGCGCCAGGAAGAAACCCGTGGACCGAAGGACATCAAGGACCCAGGCGTGCGCGTACTGAAAATCGTCGTGGACCGCTGGCCAACGTCCCAGGACCTCAGCCAGGTACCGGCCTACCTGCGCCCGCTTCCGCCTATCGATCCTGCGGTGATCGCCGCCGCGCCGGTGCGCCGCTTCCTCTTCGAGCGCTCCAACAACATGTGGACCATCAACGGCCAGTTCGTGAACATCAATGCGCCGCGCTTCAAGGTGCCCAAGGGGCGCTTCGAAATCTGGGAGCTGATAAACACCGACAACGGCTGGTCGCACCCCATCCACATCCACCTGGAAGAAGGTCGCATCATCGCGCGCATCAAGAATGGCGTGTCGCAACCCATCCCGCCTCACGAACAGGGGCGCAAGGACGTCTATGTGATCAACCAGGCCGAAACCATCCGGGTCCTGATTCGCTTCCGCGATTACGTCGGCAAGTACGTGATGCACTGCCACAACCTGATCCACGAAGACCACGCGATGATGCTGCGCTTCGATATCGAATAGCGTCGGCGGGAGGATGAATTCATGAACACTCGCAGAAACCTGATCGGCGGACTCGGCGCCGGCGTACTGGGGCTGGCCCTGGGCGCCCTGGGCTCCGCCGCGGCGAGCCAGCCGAAACCCCAGGCAGGTAAGGGCCGCTTCCCCAACCCCACACTGTTCACCCACCAGGGACGGAAAGTGGAGTTCTTCGAAGACCTGCTGCGCGGCAAGGTGGTGGTGCTGAACATGATGTACGCCAGCTGCGGCCGCAATTGCCCCACGGCCACGGCCAACCTGCGCAAGGTCCAGCAGATGCTCGGCGCACGTCTTGGGCGGGATGTCTTCATGTACTCGATCACCCTGCAGCCCGAGCTGGACCAACCCCAGCACCTGCAGGAATACGTCGACAAGTTCCACATAGGCCCCGGCTGGCAGTTCCTCACCGGCGACCCGCAGGACATCCTCGACCTGCGCTACGCCCTGGGCTTCTACGATGTCGACCCGCTGGTGGATGGCAACCAGTTGACCCACACCGGCATGGTACGCATCGGCAACGAGCCCATTGGCCGCTGGACCATGGCGCCAGCGCTGACCGATCCGGAGCACATACTCTCGGCCATCAACCACGTCGACCATCGCGTCAAGCACGCCAGCGAAGGCTTCCAGCAGGCATCCTGAATGGACGCAATGGCCTCCGGGAGCGCCCGGAGGCCGGCTGGTGTATGATGCGCGCCTCCGGCCCGCCTGCGGGCCAAGCCCGTACAGAGCAGAAGCACCATGACCAGCCAAGACCTCGACCAGGCCGACGCCCAGCCCCAGGAAACCCCGACCGCTGAGACCGCCGTTCCGGCCACGCCCAAAAAACAGAACATCCCCTGGCACCAGACGCTCAAGGGGTACGACCGCGGCCAGCGCCCCGGTCCGGCGCCACGCGGCTCGCGCCGTTCGATGGGCAAGCGCTGATACACAGCCCCCAGGCGAACCCCTCGATCTCTGCTCGCGAACGGAAGCCTTTCGCGAGCAGGGCTCGCTCCTACCCCTCCTGCTTCACCTCACCGCTCTAGAACGGGCCCTTTAGCCTTTCCAGGCCAATCCGTCGCTCTTGCCGCCTCAATTAAATCAAATAAATCGATTATTCAGAATAAAGTAAAAAGCCTTTCCCCTTTGCGCAATTGCGCCCTGAAAATCACCGTAACTCATTGTTTTTAATAATCTCAATACAACTATTATTGGCGTCGATGACAACCATCACGCAGCATCACTTCATCATCGAAACCATATCCGTAACATGGGCCCCGTAGACGAAATTCCCCCCCTGACCAAGGTGCCCAAACATGAAAAAGCCAATCCTCGCCAGCCTGTTCATCGCCAGCCTGTCCACCGCTGCTTTCGCCCTGCCCCAGGGTGCCGTCGTCGCTGAAGGGGGTTCCGACCGCACCAGCATCCACCGCGTAGCCGAAGGTGGCGCTGACCGTACCGGCGCCAACCGTATCGCTGAAAGTGGTTCCGAGCGTTCCGAGGCCCTGCGTGTTGCCGAAGGTGGTTCCGACCGCACCAAAGCCTTCGATGTCGCTGAAGGCGGCTCCGACCACACCAACGCCTTCCGCGTCGCCGAAGGCGGCTCCCAGCGCTCCGAGTCCCTGCGTGTTGCCGAAGGTGGTGCCGACCGCACTGGCGCCAACCGCATCAGCTGATCCCGGATCCGCTCAGAGGCAGGCAATCACGATGTATGCAACTCCTCGAAAGATAGAAGGCGCCACCTGGGGCGCCTTCTTTCATTTTGGAGTGCATAAACGGTTGGGCAGGGAGCGGCACTTTTTTGTAGGGGCGAATTCATTCGCCAAGCAGGCCGAAGGTCTGCCGATTGGGCTCGGTTGGGGCTGCTTCGCCGCCCTTGGTGAGTAAACATCCACGCTCGTAGAACGTGGACTTGTGTTTGCCCCCTATAAGGGGGCCATCGTCATACGCAGCACCCAGCTGATTCCACCAACGTACCCAGCAGTAGGGTGCGCTATGCGCACCGAGGCGATGGTGGCGACTCCGAGTCCGTCTCACGGTGCGCGCGGCGCACCCTACGGGACCGGCAGCATCCTGCTGGTTCGCTGACTCGAATCGTCACAGGCAGAGCCGAGGTCAGGCCACGCACTTCTCGAACGTCGCTTGCATCTGCGCAGCGTCGATTGCCCCGCGTCGACCAATGAAGATCAACTGGGTATAAGGCTCCCTGCCTTCCCATCCGTCTTCCGGCTTGATCTCACTGCGGCTTCCCACCAGGTGCAGGATGCAGCGCTTGCCGGGTGCCTCCGCGACCTGGCAGACCCCCTTGGCGCGGTAGATGTCCGCCGGCAGCGCCGCCAACGCCTGGCGCAAGGCCTTGAGCGACAGGGGCCGGTCGCTGGAAAAGCTCCAGGTATCGAAGATCGCCGAGTGATCCTGGCCCTGAACACTCGCCAGCACTGAAGCCGAGGGCGTAGTAGCGGGCTTGAAACTCCACCCCGCCTTGAACTGCCCCACGCCCAGCACCAGTTCCAGCGGTACCTCGCCGTACTCGCATTCCAGCAACCGGGCCTTGGGATAAAGCCAGCGCGCCTTGAGAGTGTCGAGCTGCTCCCGGCTGACCCGGTCCACCTTGTTCAGCACGATGATGTCCGCCACATCCAGCTGCTCCATCGCCAGCTGCGCCATCTCACCGTCCAGTTGCCCGAACTGCTCGGCATCCACCACCGTCAGGATGCTGTCGATGGCGAGCACGTCGCGGAACTGCGGGTAACGCAGGGTGTTGGCGATCTTGCCCGGATTGGACACCCCGCTCGCCTCGATCACGATGTACTCGGGCCGGTTCTGGCAGTCATCCAGCAGGCGACCAAGCTGTTCAATCAGGTCACTCTCGACGGTGCAGCAGATACAGCCGTTGGCCAGGCTGACGGTGGTCTGGGTCTGGCTGACGATCAACTGGCTGTCGATGTTGATGGCACCGAAGTCGTTGACCATCACCGCCATGCGCAGGCCGTGGTCGCTGTTGAGGATGCGGTTCAGCAAGGTCGTCTTGCCGGCGCCGAGAAAGCCCGAAACCAGGGTCACGGGAATGGGGGCGAGTCTGCTCACGGGCTTGTCTCCTGGCCGTTTACATCAGAAGTTCGGCAGCTCGAAGCGCCAGGTTGCGACATGGCGGGTGTCGTCGAATTCGCCATGGCGGTCCCAGGTCACTTCGCCTTCCAGCAGGGTCAACTGCACCTGGGTGTTATGGATGTTGCCCTTGGGTGTCACCTCGAACAGGTTGCGGTCGAGCACGATCAGGTCGGCGGACTTGCCCACCTCGATCGAGCCCGCCTTGTCTTCGATACCCATGCACCAGGCGCCATTGAGCGTCATTACGCGAATGGCCTGCTCCAGGCTGATGGGGCTGCCATAGAACCGGCCCTCTTCCTCACCGTAGGGATTCTCGCGGGTGACCATGGCCTCGAAGCCGATCCAGGGGTTGATGCTGGAGACCGGCCAGTCGGTACCCATGACCGCCACGCCGCCATGCTCCAGAACACCCTTGAAGTTATACGCCCGCTGCATCCGGTCTTCGCCGAACACCGCGCGGGCGTTCGCGAAGGAGGATGGGAACCAGCCCACCGGGGAGAACTCGGCAGTGACGTTGAGCTCGGCGAAGCGCGGCAGGTTGGCGTCCAGCAGCGTGGTGCTGTGGGCGCACTGGTGGCGCACACCGCTGTAGCCGTTGCGCCGACGCGCTTCGGCCACGGCATCCAGGAACAGGTCCGACGCACCGTCGCCGGTGCAGTGGGCGATCACGCGGATGCCCCTGCGGTCCATGTCCACCACCATGTCGGTGATGTGTTCCGGGGTCATGTTGAGATGACCGCGCCAGCTCGTGTCACCCGGCCAGGCGCTGGACAGGTAGGACGAACGGGATTCGTGGGTGCCGTCGAAGTGGAACTTCACCGCATTGGCGTTGAGTCGGGCGCTGCGGTAGTAGTGGCGCTCGCCTGCCAGCAGCTCCCAGCGACGCTTCACCGGGAAGATGTCGTCCTGCCAACTGATGGCGGCCTCGACCCGCACCGACAGCTCACCGGCCTGGTCGATGGTTTTCAGTGCGTTCAGGCGATGTTCGCAGACATGGACGAACTTGGTGCCCACCACGCCATGGCCGCTCTGGAACCAAACACCTTCGCGGTAGGCACGCTTGAGTGCGTGTTGCGGAGTGGGCGGCATAGCGGCGTGCATCAGCGCGTAGGCGCCGTCGACGAGGATGCCGGTGGGTTCACCGGTGACGCTGTCGCGCTCGATGTAACCATGGCGCGGGTCCATCGTCTCGGCATCGATACCGGCCAGTTCCAGGGCCTTGGAGTTGACCATCATGCAACCCCAGGAACGGTCGAGGATGGCCACCGGGCGATCTGGCAGAACACTGTCCAGCCAGGCACGATCCGGGACCAGGCCAGCCTGCTTGAAGGTGTAGCGCACGAAGTACTGGCCATAGACCCAGCCATCACCGGGATGGGTAGCGGCGTAGTCGACGATGGCCTGGCGCACCTGCTCCGGGGTCGGGTCTTCCACGCCCACTTCCAGGTAGCCCGCATAACCGGGCGCCAGTTTCAGGTCCGGGTGGGTGTGCATGTCATAGAGGCCCGGCATGGCGAAGCGACCCTTGAGGTCCAGCACCTGGGTACGCGGGCCGATCAGATCGCCCATATCGGAAGTTGCCCCCACCGCGACGAAGCGCCCGCCGCGAATGGCCGCGGCCTCGGCCCAGGGATTGGCCTCGTCCACGGTATAGATGCGGCCGTTGATCAGTACCAGATCGGCGGCGCCGGTCTGGCCCGGAACATTGCTGGAGCGGTAATCGGTAGGGTTACCCATGGCAGTGACACCTTCTTCGGAATAAGCGCGGGCTTTCCACCCGTCTTGGCAGAGTCAGTCTTGAATCGTTGGAACCGTGATGCGGGCGCGCCCGGCTCGCAGGCGCGCCGCTGTTTCATTCGTCGTCGCGCGCGGGAATCCACCATTCCTCACCGCGCACGGTGCGGATGTACTCCGGCCAGCGATAGCGGTGGGGAGCCTGGAAATCCTTCGGCAGCAACGGCGCCTGCCAGCGACTGCCGCCGATACCGCCACCGGTGCGCTCGACGAATTCGGCGCGGGCGGCAGCCAGCAAGTCCGGGCGGGTCAGCAGGTCCACCAGGGTCGCGGCGATGGTCTTCGCCGCCACCTGGATCATCGGGTCGATGGTCTGGCGGATGCCGCCCAGGGCGTTGGCCACCCAGTCGGGATAGGTGTAGCCAGCCGGCGCCGACAGCATCGGCCGCGCTACGAGCAGGCGCACGGTTGGGCAATGCCAGGTGTATTCCGGGTAGTCGTCGGAGGTCAGGTGCTTCTGCCATGCTGGCATCTGCAGGCGCATCTGGCGTTCGCACTCCTGCGGCTCGATCAGCTCCTCGGTGGCCGGCAGGAAGGGTTTCTCCATGGGTTCCAGACCGAGGTTGGCCTGGATTTCCTGGGCGATCTCGATCGCTTCATTGCCCCAGCGCGGCGCGCCGACCAGGGCCAGGTTGTCGTAGGTAGCCTGGGCCATCACGTGGTTGGGCAGGCCACCACGGGACTTGCACACCCAGGTCTTCTTCCACTGGCAACCGGTCGCCAGCGCGGTGGCGGCAGCGTTGTTGTCCATCACCTGGGCAATGGTCTCGGCTTGCTCGATGGAGTCGCAGCGCAGCAGGTACTGGATCTGCGAAATGTGCGGCGGCAGGTTGTCCGCAGTCGCCTGGCCAGCGGTAAGGATGGCCTCGTTGTAACTCCACAGGCCAGTGAACGGCAGGGTAGAACGGCGCAGGCTCTCGTTCAGGGTGTAGAAGTGCACCAGCGCATCGTTGGCCCCCGGTGCGCGGGCCGCCAGGTGGTTCTGCGGAATCGGGCTGTACTTGTCCGAGGCGATCCAGTTCTGCGGCTCATCGCAGGTGAAGGTGTAGATGTAGGCGTAGGCGATACCGCAATGGGTATCCCAGGTCGTGGTGTTGTTCAGCGGCAGCATGTAGGTGGGGTGGAAGCTGATGGCCGCATCGATGTCGTCGTAGTAACCCTTGGCGGCATGCACCGGCTTGGAGGCGCGCAGCTTTTCCGCCGGCTCGCCGAAGAACTTCAGGGTGCCCTGGATACCGTGTTCCAGCATCGCCGCCTTGGCCGCGAGCAGGCCACCTAGGGCACTGATACCCAGCGCCGAGTGCGGGTCGGTATGGCCGGGGGCGAAGCGCGACAGGCCGTCGCGCGGCATCTTGCGGGTCGCTGCGGCCTGGCAATTGCCAGGCACGGCATCGTACTCGCCGTAGGTAGCCAGCACCGGGCCCTCGCCATTCTTGAACGTGGCGCAGAAGGCCGTCGGCATGCCACCGCTACCCTCTTCCACCTCGAAGCCTTCCTTGCGCAGCAACTCCACGTACCAGGCACAGGACTTGTACTCCCGGAACGCAGGCTCGGCGTAATGCCAGATAACCTGGTGCCAGTCCGACAGGGTCTTGTGCTGCTGCGCCACCCATTCCAGGGCGAATTGCTTGGGCTCGTACATGAAGGGATTCCTTGATGATGTGACCGGGCCCGTCCGTGCAGGGCCAGCGGTGGACCGGCCCTAGTATTGTTGAGTCCAGCGATACAACAATCGATTTATTTCGCCACTAATGTTTAGATATTTTCACCCAACACCCAGTAATCCGGAGCCGCCATGCGCTTCCCCTCGATGACCGCCCTGCGTGCCCTGGACGCCGTCGCCCGCCTGGGCAGCGTGTCCGCCGCCGCCCATGAGCTGAACCTCACCCGCAGTGCCATCAGCCACCAGATCAGCAGCCTGGAAGAGAGCCTCGGCTTCGCCCTGACCGAGCGCGTCGGCCGGGGCATCGGTCTCACCTACCGTGGCGAACGCTACGCCCGGGAGGTACACCGCATCCTTTCCAACCTGGACGAAGCCAGCCGCCGCCTGGACGATCAGGAAATCTCCGGGCGCCTCTGCGTCAGCTGTAACCCGGGCTTCGCCACCTACTGGCTGTGCCACCACATCGGCGGCTTCCTGCGTGAGTATCCGCAGGTCCAGCTGCAACTGATCTCGCCACGCACGCCGGACGACGTCAGCAACACCAACGTCGACCTCTTCGTTGCCTATGGCATTGGCGACTGGCCCGACATGTCGGTGGAACAGATCGTCGCCCTGCGCTTCTTCCCGGTGTGCAGCCCGCGCCTGATCAACGCCCTGGGCGGTCTGAAAAGCCCCCAGGAACTGACCGGATTCCCCCTGTTGCACATGAGCGACTACAGCGACTGGAGAGTCTGGCTCGCTGCCGCTGGCGCATCGAGTGTGGATGCCGGCACCGGCATCGTCTTCTCCGATGCCCATTGCGCGCAATCCGCGTGCATCGCCGCCCAGGGCGTGGGCATGGGCGACAACCTGATCAGCGGCGATGCCCTGGCCCGTGGTCTGCTGGTGCGCCCGTTCGAGATAGCCATCGACTCCCATCGCGGCTACTACCTGGTCGCCGACCCGCAAAAGGCCGAACGCCCTGCCGTACAGGCCTTCAGCAACTGGGTGAAGACGCAGCTGCAGGCCTCTACGCAGATCTGGCAGGACCACCGCTGAGGCTCTTGTGCCACATCCGGTGCGCACGGCGCACCCTACGGGAAGGCCTACCTCGTAGGGTGCGCCTCGCACACCGATCACCGCTGGATCAACGATGATTTCCCCCTTCAAATGTCCAAAAAAACTAAACATTAATGGAGAAATAATTCCATTGATGTAGCGCTGCATTTGACAATAATGGCCAAAATGCCCAATCCGGGACCCATTTGCGAGTCCCAGCACAACAAGGGGAGTCACCAGCGTGCCAAGCAGTCAGGCCATCCAGCTCAGCGCCCAGGGGATCAGGAAGCAGTACGGACTTTTCACCGCCCTGGACGGCATCGACCTGGACATCCGCCAGGGTGAGTTCCTCACCCTCCTCGGCCCGTCGGGTTCAGGCAAGACCACCCTCCTGATGATCCTCGCCGGTTTCCTCGAAGCCAGCGCCGGAAAGCTCATGGAGAACGGCGAAGACATCAGCCGCCGTCCGGCGGAGAAGCGCAACTTCGGCATGGTGTTCCAGGGTTATGCCCTGTTCCCGCACATGTCGGTGGAGGACAACGTCGCCTACCCGCTGCGCATACGTGGCGTTAAAGCAGAGGAACGTCAGCGTCGCGTCAGTCACATCCTCGAAGTGGTGGGCCTCGGCGCCCACATGAAGAAGAAGCCGGCCGAGCTGTCCGGTGGCCAGCAACAGCGCGTCGCCATCGCTCGCGCGCTGGTGTTCGAGCCCGACCTGCTGCTGCTCGACGAACCTCTTTCCGCGCTGGACAAGAACCTGCGCGAACAGCTCCAGGCCGAGCTGCAACGCATCCATCGCCAGGTAGGCACCAGCTTTGTGTTCGTCACTCACGACCAGGGCGAGGCGCTGGCCCTCTCCACCCGCATCGCCATCTTCAACCAGGGCCGCCTGGCCCAGGTCGACAGCCCGGAAGACATCTACGACCGGCCCAACAGCCGCTTCGTTGCCGAATTCCTCGGCAAGATGAACCTCTTTCCCCTGGCGGACCTGACCCGCAACGGCACCCACGCCAGCGGCCGCTGCGGCGACAACCACCTGCACGCCGCCGCACCGCAGGCACTGGGCGATCAACCGAAACTGCTGGCGGTACGCCCCGAGCACATGGACCTGCACACCGAACGCCCTGAACTCAGCGGCCACAACATCGTCGCCGCGCACCTCACCGAGAAGGTCTACCAGGGCGCCAGCACCCATCTGGCCCTGAAACTCGGCCAGGACGCCCCAGCCATCAACCTGGCAGTACCCGGCAACCACCCCGGCGCCCAGCTGGCCAGCGGTACACCGGTTTGGCTGAGCTGGCCGGTACAGCGCAGCTTCCTGCTGGACGCCTGACCCACCGATACGCACTTTTTTCCACTGCGCTTCACTACAACAACAATCGGCCGCGCCCCAGCAGGGCGGGCCACGCGAGGAATTGCCCATGAGCCAGGAACATCAGCGCGACTGCATCGAAGTCCTCATCGAGAAAGCCCGTGGCGGGCAGATCAACCGCCGCACCTTCATCCAGGCAATGGGCCTGCTGGCAGCCGCGCCGCTCGCCATGCGCAGCGGCATCAGCTGGGCCGCCGACGGCAAGCCGCTGGTAGTGGTGAACTGGGGCGGTGATGCCCTGGACGCCTTCCGCCGCGCCTGGACCGACAGCTTCAGCCAGAGCACCGGCATCCAGGTGCGTATCGACGGCGCCGGCCCAACCGAAGGCGCCATCCGCTCGCAGCTGGCCAGTGGCAACCCGAGCTGGGACGTTGTGGACGTGGACAGCTACAGCGCCATGACCCTCGGCCGCGACAAGATCCTCCAGCCGCTGGACTACAGCGTCATCCAGCGTGGCCAGGTGGCCGCGAACCTCGCCCACGACCACGGCATCGCCGGCTACCTGTTCAGCTACGTGATGGCCTGGGACAGCGAGCAATTCGGTGACCAGGGTCCGACCAGCTGGGCCGATTTCTGGAACGTGGAGAAATTCCCCGGCAAGCGCACCCTCTACAAATGGATGAACGGCATGCTGGAAGCCGCGCTGCTGGCCGATGGCGTGCCCGCCGAGCAGCTCTACCCGCTGGACGTGCCGCGTGCTCTGCGCAAGATCGACGAACTCAAGCCCCACGTCCTGTCGTTCTGGAGCTCCGGTGCAGAAAGCCAGCAACTGATGATCGAAGGCGAAGTCTCGATGGGCGCCATCTGGAGCACCCGCGCCAAGCTGCTCGCCGAAGACAGCGAAGGCCGCATCCGCTGGGGCTACGACAATGCCTTCCTCAACGCCAGCAGCTGGGCGGTGCTTTCGGACAACCCAGCCGGCAGCCAGGGAGCCATGCGCTTCATCCAGCACGCGCTGCAGCCGGAAGGCCAGCTCAAGCTCTTCGAACTGCTGGGTAACGGCCCATCCAACAGTGCCACCCAGAAGCTCATGACGGCGGAGCAGCGCGAGGCGGATTGCGCGTCCGAGGAGAACTTCAAGAAACAGATCTTCCTCAACACCGAGTGGTACGCCGACAACTACGCCACCACCCTGGAACAGTACCTGACCCACCTTTCCAAGTGAGCCGCCGCACATGAGCACTACCCACTCCGCCAACCTGGAGCGCAGCCTGCTGCTGATCCCCTTGCCCCTGTTGCTGGTGGTCTTCTACCTGCTGCCGTTCCTCGGCGTGGTGGGCTGGAGCTTCACCCTGCCGGAGCCCGGCATCGAGCAGTACCAGCGCATCGCCACCGATCCCGCCATCCACGACATGCTCTGGCGCACGCTGCGCCTGTGCCTGACGGTCAGCACCCTGGCGCTGGTCATCGGCTACCTGCTGGCCTATTGCTGGGTGTTCAGCCCGCCGTTCTGGCAACGCATGGTGGAGATCTGCATCTTCATCCCGTTCTGGATTTCGGTACTGGTACGGGCATTCGGATGGCTCATCGCCTTGCGCAGCAACGGCGTGCTGAACGGCGGCCTGATGGGCCTCGGTCTCATCGACTCGCCGTTGCAGCTGACCCGCAATGAAACCGGCGTGGTCATCGGCATGCTCCATTTCATGGTGCCTTACGCGCTGTTCCCGCTGCTTTCCAGCATGCGCCAGCTCGACCAGCGCGTACTGCTGGCATCCCGCGGCCTCGGCGCCGGCGCCCTGCGCACCTTCTGGCAGGTCCTGCTGCCGCAGACCTTACCGGGCCTGCTGGGCGCCTTCATCATGGTCTTCGTGTTCTGCCTGGGCTTCTTCATCACGCCGGTGCTGCTGGGCGGTGGCCAGACGGTGATGATCGCCGAGTACGTTTTCCTGCAGATGTTCCAGACCAGTAACTGGGGCCTGGGTGCCGCACTCAGCGTGGTGCTGCTGGCCCTGGTCAGCGCCCTGATCTGGCTGCTGCTGCGCATCACCCGTGTCAACCGACTGGTGGGCTGAGGTCAATCATGAATACACATAAAACGAGCCTTTCCACCCGCCTGCTCGCCACCGTGGCCATGGCCTTCATGCTGTTCCCGCTGCTGACGGTCATTCCAGTGTCGTTCACCAGCAAGCGCTACCTGTCGATGCCCAACGGCAACTGGTCGCTGCGCCACTACGAAGCGCTGCTGGGCAACCCGGAATGGATGGCCAGCATCCTGCAGAGCCTCGGCATCGCCTTCGCCACCAGCCTGATCGCCACCGCCCTGGCGGTCAGCTTCAGCCTCGGCATCTGGTACCTGCGCTCGCGCCTGGCCACCGTGCTGATCGGCCTGGTACTGCTGCCCATGGCGATTCCGCCGGTGATCTCGGCGCTGGTCCTGTACTTCATGGAGACCAACCTCGGCCGCATCGCCCCCGGCTTCGGCTACGACACCATTCCCGGCGTGATCATTGCCCACGTGGTGATGGTGGTGCCCTACGGTGTGGTGACCATGCTGGTCGCCCTGAGCCAGATCGACCGCCGCATCGAACTGGCCTCGCGCAACCTCGGCGCCAGCCTGATGCAGACCACCTTCCTGGTGGTGATGCCGAACCTGAAACTGGGCATCGCCTCCACCGCCCTGCTCAGCTTCGCGCTGTCGTGGGAGGAAGTGGCGGTGACCCTATTCATCACCAGCGTCGACGTCAACACCCTGCCCCGTCGTATCTGGGGCGGCCTGCGGGACAACGTCGACCCTAGCGTGGCGGCCATCTCCGTGCTGCTGATCGGGGTAACCTTGCTGGTACTCTGCGCAAGGCTGCTGTTGCAGTACCTGGCGGAGCGCAAGGCCAGGGAAACCGCGGCCAGGACGGCGGCCTCACCAGCCTGATACGGAAAAGCCCGGACTCTGATCCGGGCTTTTTTTGTGTTGGGTGTCCGGACCGTAGGAGCGAGCTCTGCTCGCGAACCGGGGAGTCGGAGCCGGCCTGCTACCACCCTCTCCCCCGGCCCCTCTCCCTGAAGCGGAGAGGGGTGACTCACGCCGACAACGCCATGCCATCCGGTGAATTCGAACCCTGTCGGGCACGGACCGTAGGAGCGAGCTCTGCTCGCGAACCGGGGAGTCGGAGCCGGCCTGTCAGCGCCCTCACGCCCGGCTCCTCTCCCTGAAGCGGAGAGGGGTGACTCACGCCGACAACGCCATGCCATCCGGTGAATTCGAACCCTGTCGGGCACGGACCGTAGGAGCGAGCTCTGCTCGCGAACCGGGGAGTCGGAGCCGGCCTGCTACCACCCTCTCCCCCGGCCCCTCTCCCTGAAGCGGAGAGGGGTGACTCGCGCCGGCAACGCCCTGCCGCCCGGCGGCCCCCACAAAAAGCGAGCCAGTCGTCAGTTACGGAACGACGAGTCGATGCGATCCAGCCGACGCAGTTCCGCCTGCCAGACCAGGTCCACGCTCTCCAGGTGGTAGCGGTCGTTGTTCAGTTGGCGCGCGGTGAACTCGCAGGCGTCGTGATCGGGGATGATCAGCGGCCGGCCCGCTTTCATCGCTTCCAGCTGAATCTCGCAGGCCTGGTTCAGGTAGTACATGAGGAAGTAGGCCTCGGCGACGCTGCGGCCGACCGTGAGCAGGCCGTGGTTGCGCAGGATCAGGGCCTTGCTGCTGCCCAGGGCGGCGACGATGCGACCACGAACCTCCAGATCCAACGGCACACCTTCGTAGTCGTAGTAGGCGATCCGATCATAGAAGGTCATGTTGGTCTGGTTCAGCGGCAGCAGCCCTTCCTCCAGCGCCGCCACCGCCATGCCAGCCATGGTGTGGGTATGCATCACGCACACGGCGTCGTGGCGGTTCATATGCACGGCGCTGTGAATAGTGAAACCCGCCGGATTCACATCCGGTGAGCCGGGTTCGAGCTTGTTGCCGTCGACATCGATCGCCACCAGGTTGGAAGCATTGACCTCTTCCGGGCGCAGGCCGTACTGGTTGATCAGGAAGGCCGGCTCGTCGCCGGGAAGGCGCACGGAAATGTGGGTGAAGACCTGGTCGCTCCAGCCGTTGAGGTCCAGCAGGCGGTAGGCGGCGGCAAGGTCGGTGCGCAGTTGTTGTTCTGTGGTGTTCATCGGGTCTCCCGCAGGCGATGTGGTTGTCGAGGCGGGCAGACTAGGTCCGCTTGTTGGCCCGGGGATATCGATTTATCCTCCCGCAATTCATTCCATTTCGTAATGAACCACCATGCGCCGACACCTGCCCAGCATGATCTCCCTCACCTGCTTCGCCGCCTTCGCCCGGCACATGAGTGTCACCCGCGCAGCGGAGGAACTCAGCCTGACCCAGGGTGCTGTCAGCCGGCAGATCAAGAACCTCGAAGAAATGCTCGGCCGCCCCTTGGTGGAGAAAGTTCGCCAGCGCTTGCTGCTGACTGAAGACGGCCGTCGCTACGTGGAAGAGATCAGCCCTCTGCTGGATCAGTTGGAAGCCGCTACCCAGCGCACCAGCGCCCGGCACTCGGGGCGACTGCGCATCGGCGCGGAACCCTCCCTGACCACCCGCTGGCTGCTACCGAGACTGAAGGCCTACGGGCAGTTGCACCCCGAGATCGAACTGCAGGTGATGAATGACCTGCACCGTCTCTATGAACAGCTGGAAGGCTTCGACCTGGCCGTTCTTTTCGGCGACGGCAACTGGCCGGGGTTCGAAGCCCATCTGCTGATGGGCGGCGAGATGGTTGCGGTCTGCACCTCGGAGCTGCTGGAGCGCCATGGCCCGGTAATCGAACGGCGCGACATCCTGCGCTACCCCCTGCTCCACCACAGCGCGCTCGCGGATCAGGGCAAGTCCTCCACCCAGATCTGGCTGCAGAGCGCCGGCCTCTCGCCCAAGGAAATCGATGCCCTGCCCGGCCAGCGCCTGGAGCATTTCCAGTTCGTCCTCGACGCCGCCCTGCACGGCCTCGGCATCACGGTGCTGCCACGCTACTTCGTGGCGCCGGAAGTGGAAGCCGGGAGACTGGTGATCGCAAGCCAGGAGCCGCTGGAGTGCGGCGACTACTACCTGGTGGTGCCGGAGGGTTGCCGGGATGCGAAGGTCCGGGCGTTTGCGCAGTGGTTACTGCGCTGACGCCCCCACAGAAAAGCCAAGTCAGCGCCGCAGCGCGGTCGACTCCCGCGCCACCAGCTCGCTGCCCACATCCACCAGCGCGTCCCACTTTTCTTCACCCGCGATGCGGCGGCAGAGCAGGTCCACCGTGGCGTTGGCCACTTGCTCGGCGGGAATCCGTACGCTGGTGAGTGAAGGCGTGGCCACGCGGGCGATGGGCAGGTCACCGAAACCGCAGATACCGAGTTCGTCCGGCACCCGGATACCCAGGCGCTGGCAGGTGAAGAGCGCGCCGATGGCCGGCATGTCGTTGGTGAAGAAGGCGCCATCGCACTCGATCTCGCCACGGGCGAAGCGCTGGATCACATCCACGCCGTCATCGATATGCGGCACGGGTGACGTATTCCGCCGCAAGGGTTCGACGCCAAGGCCGTCCTGCACGGCCTGACGGAAGCCGGCGAAGCGCAGGTTCTCGCGCTCGTCGTCGTAACCGAAGAACGCCGGTTTGCGATAGCCGCACTCCACCAGATGACGCCCCGCCGCCGCGCCCGCCGCCCAGTTGGAGAACCCCACCACCTGCCCCACGGGCGTGCGAGGCGTTTCGCCCTCGGGCAGGTCCCAGAGTTCGATCAGGGGGATGTCCGTGGACTGCAGCAGGTCCAGGGTTTCCGGCGAGTGATAACCGTAGGCGAGGATCAGGCCATCCAGCTGGCGGCCGAGGAAGGCGCGCAGCAGTTTGCCCTCTTCCTCCTGGGAGAATCGGGTTTCAGCGATCAGCAGGTGATAACCGGCCCGCGCCAGGCCTTGCTGGAGCACTTCGATGGTGGTGGCGAGGATAGGGTTGGTGATGGTGGTGATCAACGCACCAATAATGCCGCTGCGACGCGTCACCAGTTGGCTGGCGGCCAGGTTGGGCACGTAACCCAGTTCGCGAACCGCCTGCTCGATCTTCTGCCGGGTCCGCTCGGACACCATGTCCGGCTTGGAGAGCGCCCGCGACACCGTCATGCCGGACACCCCGGCCAATTGGGCGACATCGTGCAGGGTGGGTTTGCTCTTGGTCGACATCCTGGCCTCTGGCGCCGCGTTCAGGGAGGCGCATTATCCTCAACGGCACCCCATGGAGCACGAATTTGTAGGGGCGATTTCAATCGCCAAGCGGGCCGCAGGCTCGCCCTGCTACCTCGATGAGGGCAGCGACGCTGCCCTTGGCGAATGAATTCGCCCCTACAGGCAAACGGAAGCCTCGCCTGAATCAGGCCAGGAACTCCGCGTGCTCCCACACCTCGATCACGGTCGGGCGGTCGGCGTTGGCGGCGGTCTTCAGCAGCTCGGCCAGGTGTTCCAGGCTCTCGGCCTTCTCGGCGTTGCAGCCAAAGGCGCGGGCCAGGCCCTGGAAGTCAGGGGTGTAGATGTCGACACCGATGGTGGGGATGTCGCGGTTCTTCATGTAGCGCTTGATCTCGCCGTAACCGCTGTTGTTCCACAGCAGCACGATGATCGGTGCGCCCGCTTCCACCGCCGAAGCCAGTTCCGGCAGGGTGAACTGGATGCCGCCGTCGCCGATCAGCGCGATCACCGGACGCTCGGGAGCGGCCAGCTTGGCGCCGACAGCCGCCGGCAGGCCGTAGCCGAGGGTGCCGTAACCGGTGGCGGAGTTGAACCAGCTGCGCGGACGGGTGGCCTCGAACAGGTGGTTGCCGGAATACACCGGCTGGGTGGAGTCGCCCGCCACGATCAGGTCCGGCAGGGTCTGCTGCAGGGTTTCCAGGACCTTGCGCTGGCCGTTCCAGGTTTCCGGCCACTGGGCGTCCAGTTCGTCACGCACCTTGGCCGCACGCTGCGAGCCCGCGCTGTCGGCACTGAAGGCAGCCCCCGCGCCCAGCGCATCGGCCAGGGCGGCCATGGCCTTGCGAGAGTCGCTGAGGATGGCGATATCGGCCGGGTAGTTACGGTTCAGCTGCTCGGCGTCGATGTCGACGCGGATCAGCTGGCTCTCGATACGGAAGTTGCCGTCGAACACCACGTCATAGTCGGTCTCGCCCAGCTCGGTGCCGATGGCCAGCACCACGTCCGACTCCAGCACCATCTGGCGCACCGGCACCCAGGCCTGGTTGCAGCCCAGCGCCAGCGGGTGCCCCTTGGGCAGCACGCCCTTGGCATTGATGGTGTAGGCGGTCGGTGCATCCAGCGCTTCGACCAGGCGCTGGGCTTCGGCGCCGGCATCGGCACAACCGCCACCCAGCAGCACCAGCGGGCGCTTGGCCCCTTTGAGCATCTCGGCGGCGCGCTGGATGCTGTCCAGGCAAGGGCCGGGGCGGCTCGGCAGCGCACCCAGCTTGCGGCGCACATGGTCGGCGGGTGCGGTGATCACGTCGATCGGAATCTCGATGTGTACCGGGCGCGGACGCGCGCCATTGAACACGGCGAACGCACGGGTCAGCACGTCCGGCAGTTCGTCGGGGCGCATCAGGGTATGGCTGAAGGCGGCAACGCCGGACACCAGGTTACGCTGGGACGGCAGCTCGTGCAGGCGGCCGCCGCCCATGCCCAGTTGCTCGGTGTTGTTGACGCTGGAGATCACCAGCATGGGAATGGAATCGGCGTAGGCCTGGCCCATGGCGGTGGTGATGTTGGTCATGCCCGGGCCAGTGATGATGAAGCACACGCCCGGTTTGCCGGAGACACGGGCGTAACCATCCGCCATGAAGCCTGCGCCCTGCTCGTGGCGCGGGGTCACATGGCGGATGTCGGTATTGGGCAGGCCACGATACAGCTCCACCGTGTGCACACCAGGGATACCGAACACGGTATCCACGCCAAAGCCTTCCAGCAGCTCAACCAGCAGCTCTCCACAAGTCAACATGGGCAGTCCTCCAAAGGATCGGTCAACGAATGGAGCGCACTCTAACATCAGATTGTTAGCGTTAACATCGCTTTTGTCGGAATCGTCTGACGAGGCCAATTTGTAGGGGCGAATTCATTCGCCAAGGGCAGCAAAGCTGCCCCCTTCGGATGTCGAACGGCGAACCTGCGGTTCGCTTGGCGATTGAAATCGCCCCTACAAGTCAGCGACGAGTCAGCCCAGGAACAGCTTGCAGGCCGGGTTGTCGCTCTCTTCCCAGTACGGGTAACCGATCTCGTCCAGCGCTTCAAAGATCAGGTGGTTCTCATCCTCCGGCACTTGCAGCCCCGCCAGCACCCGACCGTCAGCGGCGCCGTGGTTGCGGTAGTGGAACAGGGTGATGTTCCAGCGCCCGCCCAGCTTGTTGAGGAAGTTGAATAGCGCGCCTGGACGTTCGGGGAACTCGAAGCGGAATAGCCGCTCTTCGCCGATGTACGCGGCGCGGCCACCGACCATATGGCGCACATGCATCTTGGCCACTTCGTTCTCGGTCAGGTCGAGCACCGGGAAGCCCTGGTCCTGCAGACTCGCCACGAGCGCGGCGCGAGGATCGGAAACCGGATGGGTCTGCACGCCGACGAAGATGTGCGCCTCGTCCCCCGAGTTGTAGCGGTAGTTGAACTCGGTGATCTGCCGCCGCCCCAGCGCCTCGCAGAAGGCCTTGAACGACCCGGGCCGCTCCGGCAGCGTCACCGCGATGATCGCCTCGCGCTTCTCCCCGAGTTCAGCACGCTCGGCCACGTGACGCAGGCGGTCGAAGTTGACGTTGGCACCGGAGTCAATGGCCACCAGGGTCTGCTCGCTTACGCCTTCGCGTTCCACGTATCTCTTGATTCCGGCCACTGCCAGGGCGCCGGCCGGTTCGGTGATGGAGCGGGTGTCGTCGTAGATGTCCTTGATCGCCGCGCAGATCTCGTCGGCGCTGACCGTCAGCACCTCATCCACGAAATGCCGGCAGACCTCGAAGTTGTGGGCACCGATCTGCGCCACTGCCACGCCGTCGGCGAACAGCCCCACCTGGCTGAGCACCACGCGTTCACCAGCGGCCAGGGCGGCCTGTAGGCAATTGGAATCCTCCGGTTCGACGCCGATCACCTTCACCTCTGGGCGCAGGTACTTCACATAGGCGGCGATGCCGGCGATCAGGCTGCCGCCGCCTACGGGCACGAAGATGGCGTCCAGGCGGCCGGCGTGCTGGCGGAGGATTTCCATGGCCACGGTGCCCTGGCCGGCGATCACATCCGGGTCGTCATAGGGCGGCACGAAGGTCAGACCCTGTTCGTCGGCCAGTTGCAGCGCGTAGGCCAGAGCATCCGGGAAGGCATCACCGTGCAGCACCACCTTGCCGCCACGGGAACGCACGCCCTGCACTTTCAGCTCAGGCGTGGTGCGCGGCATCACGATGGTCGCCTTCACACCCAGCTCCCGCGCCGCCAGCGCCAGGCCCTGCGCATGGTTCCCGGCCGAGGCGGCGATCACGCCACGGGCACGCTCTTCTGCGCTCAGTTGCACCACGCGGTTGTAGGCGCCACGGATCTTGAAGGAGTAGACCGGCTGCAGGTCTTCACGCTTGAGCAGCACCTGGTTGCCCAGGCGCTCACTGAGCTGGCGAGCGGGCTGCAGGGGCGTCTCGATGGCGACGTCGTACACCGGCGCGGCGAGGATCTTGCGCACGTAGTGCTTGAGCAGGTCTTCGCGCTCGTTCAGCGGCTGCTCGGTGAGGGAATCGGTGGCACCGGTGGTGAAGGTGGTCATGCTGGGCTCCTGGTTTCGAGTTTGGCGCCCAGGAGACAGAAGGAAAAAACCCGCCTCGAGGGCGGGTTTCTGTTTGGTCGTCGGCTAACCCGCCACTGCTGGAATGGCGGTAATAATCGAGGGGCCGGACAACCAAGGGAATCGAGTCATGGCAGGCAATCTAGAGGGGCGAATACCTTCAGGTCAAGCAGCAATTTCATGCGAGCGAAGAAGAAACCTCCTCTTGCAACCGATCAGGACACGTGATCGCGAACCACGCGCAGATCCGCGGCGTCCTGGTTCATCCGCTGGATCACATTGAACAGCTGTTCCTTCAGCGCGGCGTCGCCAATGCGGTCGGCCGCGCGCATCACGGCCACGGCCGCGGCTTCGTTGTTCAGGGCCACGGCGTCCAGGGTCTTGCGGAAGTTTCTTACGGTACGGGTCACACCAAAAGCCTCTGTAAAATCTGCGAGCACCCTATTAGATGAATATTTCCTTTTGATTTCAGTGGCTTGGATCAATGCTTCGGTCTGATTGATTTGACGTCGTATTGGCCATTCACCAAGCTAGCCGCCTTCTGATCACTCACCAGGAAATTCACGACGTGATTGCCCCTCTCTTCCGCCGTGGCCGGCTGGCGCTCGGCGTCGCTGCCCTGCTTGCCCTGGCCGCCGGTTGCGACAAGGAACCCAGCAAGCCCGAACCGCCCAAGGTCGACACCTATTCCAAGGCCACCTGGGAAGAATTGCCTGTCACCGGTGACGCCGACCTGCTCGCCGGCTTCAATGCCTGGCGCTCGGCATGCGCCCGCCTGGCCAAGGACCCGATCTGGGCCGCCACCTGCGCCAGCGCCACCCAGGTTCCGCAAGACCCGAACGCCATTCGAGCCTGGCTCAAGGCGCAGCTGGAGGTCTACAGCCTGCGCAGCGCGCGCAATAGCCCCCAGGGCCTGATCACGGGCTACTACGAGCCGGTCTACGCCGGCAGCCTGGAGCGCAGCGAGCAGGCGCCGATCCCGGTCTACGGCATTCCCGAGGACATGATCGTGGTCGCCCTGGACAGCCTCTATCCGGAACTCAAAGGCAAGCGCCTGCGCGGCCGCCTGGAAGGCCGCGTGCTGAAGCCCTACGACGATGCCGCCACCATCCGCAGCCAGGGCGTCAAAGCCCCGGTTCTGGCCTGGCTGACCAACCCCATGGACCTGCAATTCCTGCAGATACAGGGCTCCGGCCGCATCCAGCTGGAGAGCGGGCGCCAATTGCGCATCGGCTACGCCGACCAGAACGGCCACCCTTACCGCCCGGTGGGCCGCTGGCTGGTGGAACAGGGCCAGCTGAAGCAGGAAGAAGTCAGCATGGGCGCAATCCGCGACTGGGCGACCGCCAACCCACAGCGGGTGCCGGAACTGCTGGCCAGCAACCCCAGCTTTGTCTTCTTCGGCCTCAACCCGGACAGCAACGAAGGTCCACGCGGCTCCCTCAATGTGCCGCTTACCGCCGGCTACAGCGTCGCCATCGACCGCAAGGTGATCCCCCTGGGCAGCCTGCTCTGGCTCTCTACCACCCGCCCCGACGGCAGTCCGGTGACCCGCCCGGTCGCCGCGCAGGACACTGGCGGCGCCATCGCCGGCGAGGTACGCGCCGACCTGTTCTGGGGCACCGGGGCCGAGGCCGGCGAACTGGCCGGCAACATGAAGCAACAAGGTCAGATCTGGCTGCTCTGGCCCAAGAGCGTCGCCCTGCCCAATGCGGCCCCGGCTCCGCAACCGGGTGCCTGAGCCTGCACCTGCCAGCGTGCCGCCCCGGCACGCCCAGGCAGGGGCATTCCGCGGTGCCCGGGCGCAAGACGACGAGCTCGATCACTTGGCCGCCGAAGCCACTGCCTGAACGTTCATCAGATTCGGTATAAGGAAGCACTGCGCAAGGAAGGCGCCAACCGAATCGACCAGTACGGGGGCAGCCATGAAAGACGACACCGAATCCACCCAGGAGGTCTACAAGGCCCTGCTGGAATCCACCCGGGCGATCCCATGGAAGATCGACTGGAAGACCATGACCTTCGCCTACATCGGCCCGCAAATAGAGGCGTTGCTCGGCTGGAGCCAGTCCAGTTGGGTGAGCGTCAATGACTGGGCCGAACGCATGCATCCGGACGATCGCGATGCGGTCGTCGCCTTCTGCGTCTCCCAATCCCAGGCCGGCACCGACCACGAAGCCGACTACCGCGCCCTGACCAGCACCGGCGACTACGTGTGGATTCGCGACGTGGTGCATGTGGTGCGCAATGCCGAGGGCGAGGTGGAAGCGCTGATCGGCTTCATGTTCGACATCAGTGAACGCAAGCAGGCCGAACAGCAACTGATCGACCTGCAAAAACGCCTGGAAGAGTACTCCTACAAGGATGGCCTCACCGGCGTAGCCAACCGGCGCATGTTCGATTCCATGCTGGAAGTCGAATGGGCCAATGCCCAGCGCACCGGCGAGCCCCTGTCGCTGATCCTCCTGGATATCGACTACTTCAAGCAATACAACGACCACTACGGCCATATCCAGGGTGACGATTGCCTGAAGAATGTGGGCCAGGCACTGATGAACGCCGCCATCCGCCCCCGCGACTTCGTGGCCCGCTTCGGCGGAGAGGAATTCGTGCTGATTCTGCCCGCCACCGACGAGCCCGCCGCCCGCCAGGTGGCCGAGCGCTGCCGCAAGCTTATCCGCGAACGCTGCATCCCCCATGAGAAATCCAGCGTCGCCTCGTTGCTCACCATCAGCCTGGGCGTCGGCACCGCCACCCCTGGCCACCAGGACCAGCCCCTGCCCTTTATCGAGGCCGTGGACAAGCTGCTCTATCAAGCCAAGCAACGTGGCCGCAACCGGCTGGAGTCGGCGCAATGGAGCAGTGGCGCGAGCCATCCCATGGCAGGCCGTTAAAAAAACCACCTGCGTTGCCGATGCGTCGTCAAAAACAGGCTGCTTTGAACCCAGCGAAGGTCAATGAGGCAGTCAGCCCTCGACCTGCACCGCCCCGGCGGGAATCACCTGAGCCCGCACGCCGAAACTCGACATGCTGCCGAGCACCGCATTGTGGTGGGCGATGATCTGCGGCGCGCTGATGGCGGCATTGTCCAGGGTGGAGTGGGCATCCGCCGCCAGTACCACCTGATAACCCAGCGCCAGGGCGCGGCGCACGCTGGTGTCCACGCAGTAGTCGGTTTGCAGGCCGCAGACGATCAGACGCCGAATACCGCGCTGCTGGAGCACGTCCTGCAGGTTGGTCTTGTGGAAGGAGTCGGGCGTGGTCTTGCGCACCCGGATATCGCTGTCCGCGACGGCCAGGTCGTCCGCCAACTGCCAGCCCTCGGAATCGAACAGGAACTCGCCGCTGGGCTCTTCATGCTGGATCACCACAACGGGTAAGCCCGCAGCCCGCGCCCTGGCGCTGAGCCCATTGATGTTGCCGATCACACGGTCGATCTCGAAGGCGGCGTACTGACCAACGCTGATGGCGCGCTGGACGTCGATGATCAGGAGTGCGGTGTTCATGGGGAATCGTCCCTGGAAAGGCAAAGAACGGAGCTTAAGGGGGTACGGCAATCGACACCAGAGACTGATCCGCCAAGAGTCGTAGGGTGCGCCATGCGCACCGCTCCTGTGCCATGGAGGATGTTTGGCATAGACCCGCCAACCCCCCTGGTGCGCACGGCGCACCCTACCTCGTTACGACTGAGGATTTTTCTGGCAGCCTGTAGTCCGATCATCGTACTGGAGTCACCCGTGCCAAGCCCCAGCCACCACACCCAGGACCTCCGCATCGACAGCCTCCATGGCAAGCTCTTCGTGCGGATCTGGAGCCCTGATCATCTGAGCCCGTCCTTCGAGCAGGCACCCATCGTCCTCTTCCACGACTCCCTTGGCTGCGTGGAACTGTGGCGCGAATTCCCCGCCAAACTGGCCGCCATCACCGGCAAGTCCGTGGTGGCCTACGACCGGCTGGGCTTCGGTCGCTCGGATGCACACCCGGGCGAGCTGACCTACGGTTTCGTCGGCGACGAGGCGGAACAGGCTTTCCCAACGCTGAAGGATCATCTCGGCATCGGTGAATTCATCGCCTTTGGCCACAGCGTCGGCGGCGGCATGGCCACCCACTGCGCGGCGCGCCATCGTGAAGACTGCCTGGCGCTGATCACCGAGTCCGCCCAGGCCTTTGTCGAAGACCGCACGCTGGAAGGCATCCGTGAGGCCAAGCTGGGCTTCCAGCAGGACGGCCAGCTGGAGCGGCTGGCGAAGTACCACGGCGACAAGGCGCGTTGGGTGCTCGATGCCTGGACCGAAACCTGGCTCTCGCCAGCGTTTGCGCAGTGGAGCCTGGAAGCCGAGCTGGAACGGCTGGACTGCCCGGTGCTGGCCATTCACGGCGACCAGGATGAATTCGGCTCCGAACTGCACCCCCGGCAGATCGCCCGGCTGACCGATGGTTCTTCGCGGGTCCTGCTGATCGACGGCTGCGGCCACGTCCCCCACCGCGAACAGCCGGAGGTGGTGCTTGAGGCGGTGGTCCAATTGCTGCGATGAGCCAGAATGGGGCGCCGTTGGCGTCCTGGCAGCTGGCTGACTATGATCGGAAACCATGACGCCCTCCTCCTACCCCACTCGCCAACCCTGCCCGCCCGGCGCCTGTGACTGCGGGCGTGAGGAGCTGCTGGAAACCGCCGGTTCCGACTACCGCATCCTGCTGCTGACCCGCCAGGAGGAAAAGCGCCTGCTGGAGCGACTGGAAAATATCCAGAGCCTGGAGGACCTGGAGCATATGCAGCGGCGGATGTACGAACAGCTCGGCATCCGCCTGGTCATCGCGCCGGGTCATAACGAAGTGCGCAGCATGCGCGGCATCGATATCCAGATCGACGCGCTGCGCGGCCTCTGCCGCAAGACCCGCGCCTCGATCCCCGCCGCCATTCGCCGGGGGCTGGAGAAACACCCGGAAATCGCCTACCGCCTGCTGGATTCCCACGACCTCCTGCGCGACGCCTGAGGCCCGCCGGGTGGCCTGGCTACCCGGCCCGGTTGACGCTATACCGAAAGCGTCCGCCTCGGCCGAGGAGTTCCCGCCATGCCCATCCCGCTGGTTATCCGCAACATGCTCCGCCCCGAACTGGACGATCTGGTCAGCTGGGCCGCGCGCGAGGGCTGGAACCCCGGCCTGCACGACGCGGCGCTGTTCTGGGCGACCGATCCCGAGGCCTTCATCGCAGCGGACCTGGAAGGCGAACTGATCGGTGGCGGCGCCATTACTTCCTACGCGGGGGAGTTCGGCTTCATGGGCTTTTTCATCGTCCGCCCGGAGTTTCGTGGACGCGGCCTTGGCGACACCCTCTGGCATGCCCGCCGCGACCGGCTGCTCGCTCGCCTGAATCCGGGCGCCGCCATCGGCATGGACGGTGTGTTCGCCATGCAGGACTACTACGCCAAGGGCGGCTTCGTCTTTTCCCATCGCAACCTGCGCTTCCGGGCGGAGATCGCCGAGCCACCGGAGTGGACGCCCGATGAAGCAGTCGGCCCCCTCAACGAATTCGCCCTGGACGAGGTACTGGCCTACGACCGCACCTGCTTCCCGGCACCACGCCCCGTGTTCCTCGAAGGCTGGATCAGCCAGCCCGACGCCCTCGCCCTGGGCTGCAGGCGCGCGGGTCGCCTTGCCGGCCTTGGCGTCATTCGGCGTTGCCTGGAAGGCTGCAAGATCGGCCCCCTGTTCGCCGACGACGCCCTGGCGGCCGAAGCCCTCTACACAAGCCTTGCCGCATTCGCTGCCGGCGGCCCGGTGTTCCTCGACGCCCCGGAGAACAACCCCGCCGCCATGGCGCTGGTGCAACGCCACGGCATGACGGAAGTCTTCGGCTGCGCGCGGATGTACCTGGGCCATCCCCCCGCCGTCGCCCAGGACCGTGTCTTCGGCGTCACCACCTTCGAGCTGGGCTGATGGTCGAGCGCGACCTGCAGGGCTACGGCGGCCAACCGCCCCACCCGCGCTGGCCCGGCGATGCCCGCGTGGCCGTGCAGTTCGTGCTGAACGTCGAGGAAGGCGGCGAATCCTGCATGCTCAATGGCGATGCCCAGTCGGAGGCCTACCTGCACGAACTGCCGGGCCGCCCGCCACGCTTAGGCGAGCGCGACCTCAGTGTCGAAGGTCTGTACGAATATGGGTCCCGCGCTGGCGTCTGGCGCCTGCTCGACCTGTTCGACGAACGCGGCCTGCCGCTGACCGCCTTCGCGGTCGGCCGCGCCCTGGAACTGGTGCCGCAGATCGGTCATGCCCTGCACGCCGGCGGCCATGAGGTGGCCGGGCATGGCTATCGCTGGCTGGACTATCGGGAGGTTCCCGAAGAGGAAGAACGGCGCCACATCCAGCGGACCATCGAATTGATCGAGCGCATTTGCGGCCGGCGCCCATTGGGCTGGTACACCGGCCGCGTCAGCGCCAACACCCGCCGCCTGCTGCGCGAGGAAGGCGGCTTCCTCTACAGCTCGGACGCCTACAACGACGATCTGCCCTACTGGCTCCCCGGCGCGCCACCGCACCTGGTGATCCCCTACACCCTGGTCAACAACGATGCCCGCTACCTGATGCCCCCCGGCTTCGCGTCGGGGCAGGATTTCTTCCAGCTGTTGAGAGACGCCTTCGACTACCTCTGGCGGGAGGGCGCGCGGCAACCCCGGATGATGAGCATCGGCCTGCACGGGCGGATCAGCGGCCACCCAGCCCGCGCCATGGCGCTGGCGCGTTTCCTCGACCATGTGCAGGGGCATGACGGAGTCTGGGTGTGTCGGCGGGAAGACATCGCGCGGCACTGGATCGCCGAGCATCCCTACCTGGCGGGCGCCTCGGGTGGCAGCCCGCCGTAGCCCGTTTCTAGTGGAACGGGAAGATGTAGTTCATCCACGCCGCCATGCGCAGGAGCACCTTGCGCATGATCGCCACATGGTGGAAGTGCTTGCTATAGAGCGCCGCCTGTCCGTAGGAGCCGCCAGGCATCACTGCCGCGTACTGGGCATAATCAGGATCGGTGATCTCGATGATTACCGGCACCCGTCCCGGCGGCGGCGAGCCGGTAAAGCTGATCAACGTGCCAGAGGGTTGCACCTGGCCTTCACCAATCACCGAAATGACCTGCTTCACCTTGCCCTGGAACACCTTGCCGGGGATGCCGTCGAAGGCCACTTCCGCTTCATCCTCTGCCGTCAGGCGTAGCTGGCTGTTCTGCCGCATCCAGGCCGCGAAGTAGAAGCCCTCGTCGGGAATGAAGACCATGGACGGCCGCAGCGGCAACTTCACCGCACGTACGCCGGGGCGCAGAGACACATGGGTGACGAAACCCTTGCTGGGCGCCCGCACCACGGTGTTGTCCAGCTCGAACTGGGCGATGTTCAACTGTGCCTGCAGGTCTTCCACCCGCGCCGTGGTGATATCCACGTCGCGGCGGTTGCCGACGTTGCGGGCGGCCAGTTCACGGGCGCGGGATTGATCCGCGCGGGCCGAAACCAGCTGGGCATTGATGGACTTGACCCGGTTCTCGAAGGGCGTCGGATCGATGCGGAACAGGACATCGCCTTTCTCGAGCGGCTGGTTCGCCCTGACCGGCACCTCCACCACCTGGCCCGACACCTCCGGCACGATCGGCACCGAGACGAAGTAGGTCCGCGCCACCTCCGAATACGGGTGGTTGTAGTTCATGGTGAAGATCAGTGCGCCGATCAGCACCACACCGCCCAGCACGGCGGTTGGAACCGACCATTTGTTCAGCGGGATGCGGAAGATCTTGAAGATGGCAACGCAGAACGCCGCGTAGGTAAGGATCAGCAACAGGTCCATGGCTTACACCTCCCCTTGCCCACGCTGCGGCGGCGTAGCTCGTCCTTCGAGTTGTTCGACGCGCTGCCGCAGCTCCGCCAGTTGCTGGGCCAGGTCGGCTTCCTGGCCGCTGCCCGGCGTTCCGCCAGTGAAGCCCCAGCCACGGTCCTCGCGGTACAACATCGCCCAGATCCACAGGAAGGGCCACAACGCATGCAGGGTAAACAGGCTGACCCAGCCGGCGGCATGGATCGCGTCCTGATGGGGATGGTTACGGTGTACCGCGATCTCGTAGGGAATGTCGTGGAGGACGATGATTCCGTAGAACAACGTGATGCCCACGAAGATGAGAACACCCAACGCAAAGTAGTCGAGCATGATGTGCTGTCCTGAACGGTGGCACTCACTGCATGAAAACCAGAAACAGCACCGCTATCAGTCCCGTTGCGGCTGGCAGCGGTGCCCCGCCTTCCAGATTAGTTCAAGTTCTTGGGCCCGCCGGCCGCTATTGCGCGGACTCCACCTGACCGTTCTCCGTAGCCCTGGTCGCGCGGCGTTCGTCTGGCGGTTCTGCGGGAGTGACCGGCCGCGCTGCTTCACCACACTCGCGCAAAAGGAAATGCGACAGCGCCGGAATCAGGATCAGCGCGCCGATCATGTTCCAGAGGAACATGAAGGTGAGCAGCACACCCATGTCGGCCTGGAACTTGATGGGCGACCAGGCCCAGCAGACCACGCCGGCAGCCAGGGTGATGCCCACCAGCGCGACCACACGGCCGGTGAAGAACACCGCCTGCTTGTAGGCCGCCGACAGCGGCAGGCCCTGGCGCTGGTGCTGCAGCTGCACGCTGAGCAGGTACAGCGCGTAGTCGACGCCGATGCCGACGCCTAGGGCGATCACCGGCAGCGTGGCGACCTTCACGCCAATGCCCATCACCACCATCAGCGCCTCGCAGAGCACCGAAGTGAGCACCAGCGGCAGCAGCGCCACCAGGGTCGCGCGCCAGCTGCGGAAGGTGATCAGGCAGAACAGCGTTACCGCGAGGTAGACGTAGAACAGCATGGTGCGGTTGGCATCGCGTACCACGATATTGGTCGCCGCCTCGATCCCGGCACTGCCAGCCGCCAGCAGGAATTGCCGATCCTCGACGCTGTTTTCGGCAGCGAAGCGCTCGGCGATACCCACCACCTCGTCCAGGGTCTGCGCCTTGTGGTCCTTGAGGAAGGCGATCACCGGCATCAGCGAGCAATCGGTATTGAACAGCTCCGGCGTGTTCACCGAAGCCTGCTGGGCGGCGTAGTTCAGCACGTCCTGATTGCGTTGCAGGCTGAGGAACTTGGGGTTGCCCTCATAGGTGCCGGCGGTGATCTGCCGTACCGCGTTGGCCAGGGACGCCGTGGCCTGCACGTTCGGATGCTGCTGCAGCGCCCAGGCCAGGCGGTCGGCCTGGATCAGCGTCTGATAGTTCAGGCATCCCTCGGCGGGGGTTTTCACCATGACCGCGAACAGGTCGCTGGACAGCGCGTAGTGACTGGTGATGTAGGCGTTGTCGCGGTTGTAGCGCGATTCCGGGCGCAGCTCCGGAGCGCCGGCATCCAGGTCGCCGATCTGCAGGTTGTGGCTGACCAAAAAACCGCCCACGCCCATGGCGAAGGCGAGGATCACCGTGGGCAGCGCCCAGCGTCGGCCGGTGAAACGGTCGAGGAAGTCCCAGACATGGCCGAAGCCCTTGTGCGCCGCCGCATTGGTATCGATACGCAAGGCACGCTCGGCGGCCTTCTTGCCAACGCCCACGTAGGACAGCGCCACCGGCATCATCAGCAAGGTGGTAAGGATCAGCACCGCGACGCCGATGCTCGCGGTGATGGCCAGGTCCTGGATCACCGGGATATCGATCAGCATCAGCACAGCAAAGCCCACCGCATCGGCCAGCAGCGCAGTAACCCCGGCGAGGAACAGCCGGCGGAAGGTGTAGCGCGCCGCCACCAGGCGATGGGTGCCCTGGGCGATGTCCTGCATGATGCCGTTCATCTTCTGTGCCGCGTGGGACACGCCGATGGCGAAGATAAGGAAGGGCACCAGGATGGAGTACGGGTCCAGCGCGTAGCCGAGCCAGGCGACGATGCCGAGCTGCCAGACCACCGCCAGCAGCGAGCAGACGATCACCAGCAGGCTGCTGCGCAGGCAGCGGGTGTAGACCAGGATGATCAGGAAGGCGGTGACCACGGCCAGGCCGAAGAAGGCCATGACCCGCATCAGGCCATCGATCAGGTCGCCCACCAGCTTGGCGAAGCCGATCACGCGGATCTTGATCGGCCCCTTCCCTTCCTCGCCCGAGGCCTGCGCCTTGCGGTCATCGGAATACTCGAAGTGCAGGCGCAGCTTGTCTTCCAGGGTGAGGGAGAACTGGTGGTAATCCACGCCCTGCCCGCCGGCGCTAGCCTGGTCCAGCAGCGGCACCACCAGCATGGTGGACTTGAAGTCATTGGCCACCAGACTGCCGACGATGCCGGCGCGGGCGATGTTCTGCCGCAGCTGCTCGATGCTCGCGGGCGAACCGTCATAGCCATCGGGCATAACCGGGCCGCCCTGGAAGCCTTCCTCGGTCACCTCGGTCCAGCGCACGCCGGGCGCCCAGAGAGACTTCATCCAGGCCCGGTCGACACCCTCTGTTAGAAACAGCTCGTCATGCACTTTCTTCAGGGCATCGAGGTAGGCCGGGGCAAAGATGTCGCCCTGGGTGTTTTCCACCACCACGCGCACGCTGTTACCCAGGCCACGCAGGGCCTTGCGATTGTCCAGGAAGTTCTGGATGTAGGGGTGCCCCTGGGGAATCATCTTCTCGAAGCTGGGTCGCAGCTCCAGGCGCGTCAACGCCATATAGCCCAGCAGCAGCGTCACCAGCAGGATGCCGATCACGAACGGCAGGCGGTGGTTGAACACCATGCGTTCCAGCAGGTTGCCGCTGCGTGGGTCGAAGTCCTTGATGTCCCGGATTACCGGCATTACGCCTTGTTTCATGCCACCCATGTGGGTTCGCCTCGCTTTTATTCTTGTTTTCCTGAAACCACGGGGCGCTGGCTGATGCCGCGCGCGCCCACCAGCAGCAGGCCGTTGTCGCTCGACGCCAGGGCTCCGTATACAGGTACTGGCTGGCCGATTTTCAGGGGCTGGAAGCTGGTGCCCTGATCGGTGCTGGCCAGGGCCTGGCCAGTCTGGCCGAACAGGTAGAGCGTGCCTCGGGCGTCGCGCGTGGATGCGGTGATGCTGCTGTTCAGCCCGGTCTTGACCGCTGTCCAGCTGGCGCCGGCATCGGTGCTGCGATAGGCGTGGCCGCGCAGGCCGTACGCCAGCACCACGCCGGGCTGGGCGCTGATGCCGAAGAAGCTGCCCTGATAGGGCGATTCCAGGGCCTGGAAACGCTCGCCACTGTCGTTGAGGCGCAGCAACAGGCCTTGCTCCCCGGCAATGAAGATGTGCTCGCCGTCGCTGGCGATGGCATTGAGGTGGTAGCCGGACGGGTTGTCGGTACGGTCGATCCAGGGCTCCCAGCTCTGTCCACCATCGCGGGTGCGGAAGATCAGGTTGAACGCGCCGACAACGAAACCATTGCGTTCATCACTGAACCAGAGATCGAGGAAGGGTTTGTCGGCGCCTTCGGTCTCGATCCGCTTGCCCTCCTCCAGCCATTGCCCGGCATCGGGCCGGGCGCTGTAGTAGTCCTGCATCAGGCGACCGAGCTGGCGGCCGTCGAGCTGCTTCTCCCAGCTGGCGCCGCCGTCGCGGCTGTGCAACACCACGCCGTCGTGGCCCACCGCCCAGCCTTCGCTGGCCGTGGGAAACTGCACGGCATTGAGGTCGGAGCGGACCGGCACGCTGGCCTGGGCCCAGCTTGTTCCCTGGTCGTCGGAATACAGGATGTGGCCACGCTGCCCCACGGCGACCAGCCGCTGGCCGGCCTGTGCCAGGTCGAGCAAGGGGCTGCGTACCGCCAGTTCGCTGCGCTGCGCCGGCAGGTCGAGCACATCCACCAGCGGTGCGGCCGCACAGTGGCCGGCCGCCAGGGCCAGGCCCAGGACGATGAACTTGAAAGAAAACATCGGGACGTCCTCTGAAAAAAAGAACGGCTGCCGCTCCCCCACACTCAAAGGGAGCGGCAACCAGCCTGGCTCAGCGAATACCGGCGCCCGCCAGGGACTCGGCTGCCCACTGAGCCTTGGTCAGCGGGTCGATGTAACGGATGCCGCCGTGCGGGCCGACGATGCCGTTGATGTTGTAGGAGTTGCCCACCAGGTCGTAGATCACGAACGGCGTGGTATCCGGCACCTGCTTGTCGTAGCTCTGGCTGAGGAAGGCAAAGGAGCCACGGTAGATCTGCCCACGGGCGTCGTACTGGTCGGAGGCCAGAGCCACCCAGCTGTCTTCATCGAGGTAGAAGCGGCGTTTGGCGTAGATGTGGCGGGCGCCGGCCTTCAGGGTGCCTTCCACCACCCAGACGCGGTGCTTCTCCCAACGCACATGGTCAGGCGACAGGTGGCCGGGGGTGGTCAGGGCTTTCGGGTCCTGGGCGTAGGTCAGCTTGTAGGTGTTGTAGGGCACGATCAGCTCCTGCTTGCCCACCAGCTTCCAGTCGTAGCGGTCCAGCGCACCGTTGAAGACGAATACGTCGTCATAGGTGCCGGCACCGGCGGTACCCGGGTTCGGCGTGTCGTAGGCCAGGCTCGGCGCCAGTTTCACGCGGCGCTGGCCGGGCAGGTATTGCCAGGCGCGGCGCGGTTGCTCGACGGCGTTGGCGGCGTCTTTCAGCATGATCGCCTCGCCGGCGCGACGGGCCGGACCCGAGTAGTACAGCTTCATCTGGTAGTACACGTCGGTATTGGCGATAGGCCGCGACATGTCTTCGTAGATCGGGTAGTTGATGAAAGCCTGGCCGGTGGTGGCGAGGGTGGCCACGCCTGCGGCGTCGACGTTCCAGGAGTCGTACTTGGAGTTGATGGTCACACCCTGGTAGCGCAGCAGGTGGTTCCACATGGCTTCAGCACCCGACTGGGGAATCGGGAACGGTACGCCCGGCAGCACGTTGTCGAGGGCCAGTCCGCCATTGCCGGTCTTGGCGCCGGTGGCGTTCTTCACCGAGTTGTCCAGCACCGCCTGGGGCATGGCCACGGTACGGTGGGTCGGGTAGACATCCACGCGGAAATCCGGGTAGCGCTTGGCCAGTTCCACGGTGGTGGCGCTGAGCTGGTTCTTGTACTGGTCGACGTTCTTGCCATCGATCACCAGCAACGGCTGCTCGCTGGCGAAGGGGTCCGGACGCATGCTGTCGCCAGACTTGAAGCCGGCCGGAGCGGTGGTCAGGCCACCCTCATAGGCCGGGATCGAGCCATCGGCGCTGGCGGCTTTCTCGGCACCGACCAGGGTCAGGTTGTTGCCCAGCTTGGCCGCTTCATCTGGCGATACGGCGGCAAGGGCAGAGCTAGCGAAGGCCACCGCGAGGGAAGCCGCCATCAGAGTTTTCACGAATTTCATCTCGTTGTTCTCCTGCTCGGGTTACGAGCGGTGCGGAATGTCAGAAGGTGGTCTTCAAAGTCAGGTAAACCGCGCCACGGTCTTCCGTGGTAGCTCCGCCGCCGGAGAAGGAGGAGTAACCCCCGGCGTAGCAGGTGTAGCGCTGCGTGGCATCCAATGCGTTAGGAGTCGAGCCGTCGTTGGCACCGTTGGTGCACTTCTTGGCGTCGCCGAAAGAGTCCACGTACTTCAGGTCGACGAAGTACTGGTTGTAGATGGCCGCACCGATGCCCACGGAGTAGTTGCCGGTGTCTTCGGCACCACCGCCCTGGACCGGCGAAACACCGTCGAGGCCGACGTTCACCGACATCGGTGCGCTCATGTCCACGCCCGGGAACACCTGGTACCAGGTGGGCGTGAAGTTCACTGCGACGCCCCAGTTGTCGCGGGTCGGTTTGTCGATGCCACGGTAGGAGTCCTTGCCCTTGTAGAGCGCCTCGTTGTGGCTATCGAGTTTCAGCAGGTTGCTGTAGTAGAGCTCGCCCAGCAGGCTGGCTGCGTCGAACAGCGGCGTGTCACCGATGGTCATCAGACCGTTCAGGGTCCAGTGCAGGGTGTCGCCGGTGGCGCTCATGCTGTCGCCGCTGCCCGGCAGGTCGGTAACCACGCCGGTGCCCGGCACGCGCGCCGGCAGGAGGCCGAGGCCCGCCGCCAAGCCGCCTGGGCCGGAGGCACTGACGATGGCCGGAATGCTCGCCAACGGCATGTTGTGGCGGATGTTCAGGTCGCTGGCGACGCTAATGCCGCCGAATTCCTTGGACAGGCTCAGACCGAAGATGTCGATGTCGTCGCCGTAGGCGAGCTTGTAGTTGGTGCTGCTGATGGAGCTGCGCACGTTGGCGATGGGGCCAGCCGCGCCCCGAGCGGTCAGGCCGGTGCCGTCGAGTACGGCCTGCGGCAGGATTTCCGAAGTCTGCCGGTAATAAGCACCGACAGTGCCATCCAGCCATTCCGGCGACCACTTGAGCATCAGGCCCCAGTCACCGCGCTTGTCCGGGGTGATGTCGTGACCACGGCGAATATTGGTCAGGGTGCCGTTCGGCCCGGCCAGGCCAGGGCCACCGGTATGGCCGAGGAGGAAGGACTGGGCGCCGAAGCCCACCAGGTCGGAACTGCCGTAGTAGGTGCCAGCCTCAGGCAGTCGAGCCGCGTCCCAGTCGAGGAAATACTGAGCGGCCACGGTCAGCTCGGGATTGATGGTGAAGGACGCGGAAACCTGGTTGCGCGGGACGAACAGTTCCTTCGCCTCGGTGCCCGGCGCGGCGGCGAGCTTGGCCAGGTCCAGACCGGATTGGCCGTAGCTGATGGCATGCACCGGGTTGAGGATGGTTTCGCCCCAGTAGACGTTGTGCTGGCCGGCCTTGATGCTGAACAGGGACTCTTCGCCCACTTCGGTGCTGTAGAACACGAAGGCGTCGAGGATTTCACCGGACGGGCCGCTGTAGTAACGCTGGGCGTAGTGGGACAGGTGCGGGCTGCCGAACCCCGGATTGGTGGTGCTGGGCTGGCCGAGGATGGCGGAGAACGCTTCGTTGCCGTTGACAAAGGGGTTGGAGTTGGAGCCGGTGTTGTCGTAGGCCTTGTCGTACCAGCTGGCGGCGCTGACGCGGAAGCCCTTGTTGCCCTGGTGGATCACGTCCAGCTCGGTCAGCAGGTCGAGGCGGTTGGCGATGTTGGTGCCGGAACGGCGGAAGTTATAGTCACCGTCGTTGTTGTTCGGCGTGGCCAGCATCCGCTTGTCCGCGCTCTCGGTGCGAACGCCATAGTTGTACTTCACGGTGTTGTCGAAGCGTACCGACCAGTCCGGATTGCCGGTGTCGACCTCGAAGGCATGCACCATGGCAGGTGCGCCCAGCCCGGCGGCGATGGCCGAGGCGAGCAGGCACCTGCGCAGGTTCAGGTTGTGATTGTTCTTGTTGTTCATGCGTTGGCTCCGCTTCTTGTTGTATTAACTACTGCAACCTTTTCCTTGCTCCCTGTTTCATCGGCGCACAGCCGGTTGCCTGGCCACGCGCCCTACCCGCCGGACTGCCCGGCCGATATCGATGGAATTGCGTTTCAGCTATCCAGCCGCTGGATCAGTTCGTGGGCGTAAGGCCATTCGCCGTAGCCCGAGGCGGGATTGAGATGCCCGACCTTGCCCAGTTCGACCAGGCAGCCTTCCCAGTCCCGGGCCAGCTCGCGAACCGCCTCCAGGCTCGCCAGGTGATCGTCGTCACTGGCGCAGACCAGGCTGGGGAATGGCAGCGGCAGGCGCGGCAGCGGGGTCCAGCCATTGGCACGGAGGGATTCGGGGCTCGGGTAGTTCGCCGGCCAGGCGGCGTCCAGGTCCGGGGGCGTGGCCAGTAGCGCGCCCTTGATGGGGCGGCTGTAACGGGCAGCCCAGTGCGCCACCATGAGCACGCCGGCGCTGTGGGCGACCAGAATCACCGGGCCGTCGATCTGTTCCAGCTCGTGCTGAATGGCCTCGACCCGCGCCGGCAGGCTCAGCTTGTCCCGCTCCAGCGGCGGCACGCTGCGCACCTTGGGCAGTTGCGCGGCCAGCAGGGTCTGCCAGTGTTCCGGCACGTCTTCCCGCAGGCCCGGGACGATGAGAATGGTTGTGCTGTTGTTGTCGTTCACGTCATTACCCTGTTGCGTTCGATGGGATCGCCATCGCGGCGGAAGGAACTTCGTGATGCAGACAGTAGAGATGCAGGGGGGGAGCCGCTTTTCATACGGCGTCAGGCACTTCGCATTTCATGACAGAGCCGCCCTGCCCCGTTGCCCGACCCGTCCGGCGGCCATGCCCGCCGTCCGTAGCGTGGGCCGGTTTCCGGGCATTGGCTTTACTGTCATCTGGCGCCTGCGCGGCACGGGGCCGGCGTTGTCATCCAGGGAAAATTCGCAGACCATCCATGGCGCCTGATCCACTTCGCTTTAAACGACAAGAACGACCGGCGGCGGACTCTCCCCCGACCCGGCACAACAACAGCGTGGCGATCGACATGACCCCAATGGTTCGCGCAGCGGCCCTGATCAACTACATCGAAGTGGCCCAGCATCTTGGCCTCAACCCACAGCAGATGCTGCGCCAGGTTGGCCTCAGCCAGGCGCTGGTGGAGAACCCCGAGCAACGCCTGCCCACCTCGGCCGTAGCCATCTTGCTGGAAGAGTCCGCCCGCGCCAGCGGCTGCCCCACCTTCGGCTTGCGCATGGCGGAATCGCGCCAGCTGTCGGACTTCGGCGCCATCAGCCTGCTGCTCTCCCACCAGCCGACGCTGCGCGACGCGCTGGAAACCATCGTGCAATACCGCCACCTGCTCAACGAATCCCTGGCGCTGTTCGTGGACGAAGTGGGCAAGACCGTGGTGCTGCGCGAAGAAATCATCACCGACCCGCCCTTGCCCATGCGCCAGGGCATCGAACTGGCCATCGGCGTGCTGTTTCGCATGTGCAGCGCCCTGCTCGGCTCCGGCTGGCGCCCGTTGGCGGTCAGCTTCAGCCACGACGCGCCACCCGACCTGCAACTGCATCGGCGGGTGTTCGGTTGCAAGGTGGAATTCGGCAACGAGTTCAACGGCATCGTTTGCCAGGCCGCCGATCTGGACAAAGCCAACCCGCTGGCCGATCCCGCCATGGCGCGGCACGCCCGCCGCCTGGTGGAAACCCTGCCTGGTGCCGCCCAGCAGTCGACCCTGAACGACGTGCGCAAAGCCATCTACCTGTTGCTGCCCATGGGCCGCGCCACCATCGAACAGATCGCCCAGTCCCTCGGAATGAACGTGCGCACCCTGCAGCGCCGCCTCGAAGAAAGCGAAGTGACCTTCTCCGACCTGATCAACGACGTGCGCCGCGACCTGGTGCTGCGCTACATGGAAAACCCGCGTTACTCCCTCAGCCGCATCGCCGATCTGCTCGGTTACTCCGTGCCCAGTTCCTTCACCCGCTGGTTCACCACCCAGTTCGGCAAATCGCCGGCGGCCTGGCGGCGGGAGCATCAGGTGAAGGCGGAGGAGTAAGCGGCGCGATTGCCCCGGCTCCGATTGGTGGCAACAAGTAGGGGGCGCCATGCGCACCTGGACACCGAGTCTGTCTTCTGGTGCGCGCGGCGCACCCTGCGGGGCTGCTGCACAGCCCTTCGCGAATGAATTCGCACCCCCCAAAAAGGCAAAAAAAAACGCGCACGAAGCCCGTCCCAGTAGGCTTCTGCGCGGCAAATGCCCGCTGTGGCAGGCGTCGATGACCCCCTCACGGGAGCAGGAGTAAAGGCTTCAGAACCCCCAGTGCAGCATTGCCAGCACCAGGGCGGCGAGGAAGGCGGTTTCCCCCACCATCAGCAGGATCGGCTTGATGCCCACCGAGGCCAGATCCTTGAGCTGGGTCTTCATGCCCAGGGCACTGATGGCGATCACCAGGCACCAGCGCGACAGCTCGTTGCCGGCCTCTTGCACCGCCGGCGCAATCACGCCCGTGCTGTTGATCGCGGCCAGCACCACGAAGCCCACGGCGAACCAGGGCAGCAACGGCGGCCGCTTGCTGCCGGGCTCGGCGCCCCGGGCACGGGTGATCATGGCGGCGCAGACGATCACCGGGAGCAGCATGGCCACCCGCATCAGCTTGACCACGGTGGCACTGTCGCCGGTTTCGTGGCCCATGCTGTAGCCCGCGCCCACCACCTGGGCCACGTCATGGATGGTGCCGCCGATGAACAGCCCCGCATGCAGGGGCGACAACCCCAGGGCCTGGGCGATCATCGGGTAGAGGATCATCGCCAGGGTGGACAGCGCCGACACGCCGATCACGGTGAACAGCGTCGCGCGTTCCTTCTGCGGGTGACTGGGCAGCGCCGCCGCCAGGGCCAGGGCCGCCGAAGCGCCGCAGATGGCGGTGGCGCCACCGGTGAGCAGGCCGAACAGGCTGTTGAAGCCCAGCAGACGCGCCACTGCGACTGACACGAGGATGGTCACCACCACCAGTGCCACCACCATGGCGACTGGCTGCCAGCCGAGGGACGCGATCTGTTCCAGGGTGATGCGGATACCCAGCAGGGCCACGCCGACCCGCAGCACTTCACGGGCGGTGAACTCGATACCGGGCTTGCAGGCGCCATCGGTCGCGAGGAAGTTCACCGACAGGCCCAGCAGCAGGGCGAACAGCATCACCGGGGCACCGTAGTGCTCGGAAAGGAAGGTGGCCGCGGCGGCGACCACGGCGCTGACGATCACACCGGGCATCAGCACCCGGCTGCGCGAACCCAGCGCGGTTATTGCAGCTGCAGACATGGGACGGTTTCCTGCGGCCGGGGCCGCGACAGGTCGATGATGCAACGGCCCTGGTGCTGTTCCACCGCGTAGGTGGCGACACCAAAGCCGCTCACGCCGGGGACGCAGCCCGTGGCCAGGTCGAAGCGCAGGCCGTGGGCCGGGCAATGCAGCAGTCGCCCTTCCAGCCGGCCCGTGAACAATGAGGCGCCGTTGTGCGGGCAACCTTCGTCGATGGCAAACAGTTCGCCGCCCTGGTTGAACAGCACCAGCGACTTGCCGTCATGGCGAAACAGACTGCGACCACCCACTGACGGCAGCTTTTCCGCTGGTACTTCCACATGCTGGCTCATGCCCGGCGGGCCTCCACCGGCAGACGCAGCTCCAGGGCCCGATGCAACTGGGCCAGCATCAGCCACGGCGGCTGGGCACCCGCCAGCGACGGACGCTCGTCGATCGTGAAGGACGGCACGGCCTGGTTCGCCGGAACCACTTCACGCCCGACATAGGGACGACCGTCGTCAAACAGCACCTCTTCGAGACGACGCGGATCGAGGCCGCACTGCCTGGCCAGGCGTAACAACACCTCGCTGCTGCCAATGTCTTCGCCTTTCTGGAAGTAACTGGCGAACAGCCGCTCCAACAATGCGTCGACCTGCTTCGCACTGCCCTGCTCCGTTGCCAGCGCCAGCAGGCGGTGCGCGTTGGCGGTGTTGGGCATGGTCACGATGCGTTGCAGGTCCACATCCACATCAGCGTGGTAGGCGGCTTCCCGCACCTGTTCCTGGCGCGCCCGCACCCTCTCCTCGCTGCCGAGCCGCTGCCGGTAGAACTCCATGAAGGGCACACCCTGGGCCGGCAGGCCTGGCAGCAGTTGCACGCCTTTCCAGCGGAGCTCGACGGCGACATCCGGCCGGCTCTTGGCCAGGGTGCCCAGCGCCCTTTCAAGGTTGCGTTTGCCGATCAGGCACCAGGGGCAGATGAAGTCGAAGGTCATTTCGACCCGCAGCGGTTTCATGGGCGCTCCTCGCTCGCCATCAGCGGTGCGAGCTTCTGGATGTCCCGGTGGTAATGGCGTTTGCCATACCAGAACACCAGGGCTGCGGCGACGCTGATCAACGGAATAAACTGGAAGGCGCGATCGAGGCCGAACTGGTCGGCCAGCACGCCGGTGACATAAGGGCCGGGTGCCAGGCCCAGAAGATTGTTGGCCAGGGTCAGGGTGGCGAAGGCCGTGCCGTGGATCGAGTAATGGGTCAGGTTGGCGACCATGGCGCCAGCCGGGCCGGAGGTGCCGGTCGCCACCAGCATGGCCAGCGCGATGACTACCAATTGCGGTGTACCGGGCGCCATGCGGAAGGCCACGGAAAGCAGCACGCAACTGATCAGGCAGTAGGCGATGGCCAGGGCGATCTTGCGGTCCGGGGCGTTGCGGCACAGGCGGTCACTGAGGATGCCGCAGAGGATCATCCCGGCACCGCCGGTGAGCACGATGATGGCCGAGACCACGCCGGCCTGGTCGGTGCCCATGAAGTAGTAGCGGTTCAGGTAGCTGGGGAACCACACCATAACCGCGGCCCCGACGAACAGTTGCAGGCCGCTGCCGACATAGGCGCAGACCACCGAACGGCTGGCGAACAGTGTCTTGAGCGGGCGCCGGCAGGGGAATTCATCCCGCGCGCTGGCCGCCGCCAGCGGTTCGCCGATGCGTTTCTGCTTGACCACCAGCGGATAGACCAGCGCCAGGACCATGCCGAAGAACGCCATGCCGGCGAAGGACCAGCGCCAGCCCAGTTGCTGGGCGAGGATGCCGCCCAGGGCCATGCCCAGTACCGAGCCGAACATGCCGCCGGCCATGAAGGCACCGGTGAGGGTGGCGCGCAGGTGCTTGGGAAACACCGAGAGCACGACCGCGATGCCCACACTGCCGTACGCCGCCTCGCCTACGCCGACCAGGAAGCGGGCGACGAACATGTGCTCGTAGCTTTCCGCCAGGCCGCAGCCCAGGGTTGCGAGGCTCCAGAGCATGGCCATCAGCACCAGGCTCTTCACCCGGCCCCAGCGATCGGCGAGCAGCGACAGCGGGAAGGTCAGCAATCCCACCATCAGGGCGACGATGCCACTGAGCAGGCCGAGTTGGGAGTCGGTCAGCGCCCACTCGGACTTGAGCAGCGGGAAGACCGCGTTGAGCACCTGCCGCGACATGTAGTCGGAAATCAGCAGGCCGAACGTCAGGGCGAATACCACCCAGGCGTAGGTGCGTGGGATGTTCACGGCCGGATCGTCGAACCCGGCCGTGGCTGCGGGATGGAAAGCCATGGCAGTACCTTGAATGTGCGTGTTGTTGTTCTTGTCACGCTGATTGACGGAACGCCGGATTGCCGTTCCGCCCAGACCGGCCTTGTGGGCCGGCCTCTGGCTTGCGCAGGTCAGGCACGCATGGGGACGTGCTTCTGTCCCGGCTGGCGGTTGGGTGCCATGCCGTTCATGCGCAGGGTTTCTTCCACGTCCTTGTACTGCACGCCGATCTTGTAGATCTCGCGTGCTTCCTTGCCGCTGGCGATTTCGCGGCCCAGTTCGTGGGCGATGCGCACCGTCTGCTGGATCTGCTGCACCGAGCTGAAGCGCTTGCCGTGCTGGTCGATGATGGTGTCCTCGATGCCGACACGCGGGTGCAGGCCCATGGCGAGCGCCATGGTGTTGAACGGCAGGACGTTCTTCAACAGCGACTCGGCGGTGAGGGTACCGCCATTCGGCGCACGGTGGATGAAGTTGAAGAAGTTGAACGGGTTGGGGCCGTCGAAACCGCCACCGATGCCGATCCAGGTCAGGTTCAGCGGGCCCTTGTAGACGCCCTTGCGCACCAGGCGCTCAAGGGTTTCCAGGGCGTGCATGCCGGTGAGCTGGAAGTGCGGCTGGATGCCGTTGGTCATCAGGCGCTTGAGGTGCTCCTCGACCCAGGCCGGGCCGGCCGGCACGGTCATTTCGCTGTAGGCCGCCTGATAGACCGGGTTTTCCAGGGAGGTGCCCTTCAGATACTCCGGATAGAGCAGCTCCATGATGTTCATCTGGGTGGTGTTGATCGCCACCGTGACCTGGTCGGGCTTCGGGGTCAGCTCGGCCAGCATGTGGCGGGTGTCGTCGGACAGCCACTTGGCCGCCTCGCCCTCGCTCTCGGGAGCGAAGGAGATGGAGCCCCCCACCTGGATGATCATGTCCGGAACGGCTTCGCGCACACCGGCGATCAGCTCGTTGAACTTGGACAGGCGCTTGGAGCCGGTGCCGTCCAGTTCACGCACATGCAGGTGCAACACGGTGGCGCCCGCTTCATAGCAGTCCACGGCCTTCTGGACCTGTTCGTCCATGGTCACCGGGATGTCTTCCGGGAAGTCCGCCGGCATCCACTCGGGGCCATAGGGCGCCACGGTGATGACCACCTTTTCCATGTTTTCCGGGTGCAGCGAATCGTCGAAGAATTGCATGGGAATGTCCTCGGTCTGTTCTTGTTCTGTGGCCTGGTCGGGTTGCGTGCGACCAGGCGGGTCGATGGTCAGAAAGGCGTGTCGCCGATGATCCCGGCGCGCTCCATCTTGCGAACGCAGGCTGGGTAATCCATCACCGCGTAGTGCTGGGTGGAGCGGTTGTCCCAGATGGCCACGCTGTTTTTCTTCCAGCGCCAGCGCACCTGGTATTCCGGGATGTAGGCCTGGCTGATCAGGTAACGCAGCAGGTCGCTGCCGCCCATGCTGTAGTCCTGGCCATAACGGACGTGTTCGGTCGTGTGGAAGTTGGTGAAGTGGGTGGCGAAAGCGTTGACGAAGAGCACCTTCTCGCCAGTTTCCGGGTGGGTGCGCACCACCGGGTGCTCGGCATCCGGGTACATGGCCTTGAGCGCGAGACGCTTGTCGATGGGCATGGCGGCACCGAAGCTGGCCTCGATGCTGTGCCGTGCGCGCAGGCCCTCGATACGCTGCTTCACGTCCTGGGGCAGTTTCTCGTAGGCCAGCGCCATGTTCGCCCACATGGTGTCGCCACCCACCGGCGGACATTCAACGCAGCGCAGCACGCAGCCCATGGGCGGCGCCGCGCGCCAGGTCGCGTCGGTGTGCCAGGCGTTTTCGTAGCGGTCGTTAGGCTGTTCCGGGTCCTTGTAGATGCGCACCAGGCCAGGGTGTTCCGGGTCGCTGCCGGCCACCGGGTGGTCTTCCAGCTCGCCAAAACGGCGGGCGAAGGCCACATGCTCAGCACGGCTGATGTCCTGGTCCCGCAGGAACAGCACCTTGTGCTGGAGCAGCAGAGCCCTGATTTCCGCGAACAGGCCGTCGTCACGGGAAGCATCGCCCAGGTTCACGCCGCTGATTTCGGCGCCGATGGCGCAGGTGAGTTGCTCGACATTCATGGCCTACGCCCTCAGATGACGAAGATGGACGAACCGGTGGTCTTGCGCGATTCCAGGTCCCGATGAGCCTGGACTGCATCCTCCAGCGAGTAGTGCTGGTTGATGTCGATCCGGATGCGGCCGCTGCCCACGTGGTCGAACAGCTCGCCGACCAGCTCGGCCTTCTCCGCCGGATCGGCGATGTAGTCGGCCAGGGCCGGCCGGGTGATGAACAGCGACCCTTTCATGGCCAGCAGCACTGGGTCGAACGCCGGGATCGGGCCGGAGGCCGTGCCGACGCAGACCATCAGGCCTCGGCGCTTGAGCGAATCCAGCGAAGCCATGAAGGTGTTCTTGCCGACGCTGTCGAACACCACATCGACGCCGCGCCCGTCGGTCAGCTGACGCACACGGCTGGCGATGTCTTCCTCGCTGTAGTTGATGACATGGTCGCAACCGTGCAGGCGCGCGACTTCCGCCTTGGCTTCGGTGGACACGGTGCCGATTACCGTCAGGCCCAGCAGCTTGGCCCACTGCGAGACGATCAGGCCCACACCGCCAGCGGCGGCGTGCAGGAGGATGCTGTCGCCTTCCTTGAAGTCATGGATGCGGCGCATCAGGTAGGCGGAGGTCAGACCGCGCATGGTCATGGCCGCTGCCGTTTCGAAGGCGATGGTCTCGGGCAGCTTGATCAGCGGCGCAGCGGGCACCAGACGCTCGGTGCTGTAGGCGCCGAGGGTATTGAGGAATCCGGTGTAGGTCACGCGATCGCCCAGGGCGACGTTACTCACGCCCTCGCCCACCGCCACGACCACGCCGGACGCTTCCACCCCGATGCCATTGGGCAGCGGAATGGGATAAGTGCCATTGCGGAAATAGGTGTCGGCGTAGTTCAGGCCTACGGCAACGTGGCGGATGCGGACTTCGCCGGGGCCCGGGTCAGCGACCTCGACCTCTTCATAGCGAAGTACTTCCGGCCCCCCGGATTCATAGAAGCGAACGGCTTTGGCCATGCCTTGTCTCCAATCTTGATTCTTGTAGTCATCGGGTCACGGACCCATGGATTGGACTCTAGGCATGCGCCCTTTTCGATGCTTCTCATCGCACGACAGGGACTTCGCATTTCATGACAGGCTGCGGTTCTGCCGGTTATTGCCCGGGCAACGGCATCACCCTGGGCAGGGGCTCGAACTGGATGGGCAAGGTATCCGCACGCCCGAGACTACCTTCGACCTGCCCGGACAGATGGATTACGCCGGCCATCACACCCGTCTCCGGATTGCGCATCAGCTCCAGCCACTCTTCGTCGAAGGCCTGGTTGAGGCTCTTGCGCAAGGTCGCCTCGCGGTCTGGCCGCCCCTCCTCGTTGAGCATGGCGCTGATACCGGTGAAGCCGAGGGACAATACCGGGCCAGCCACGCGCCCCATGAAGCTGGTGACGGCACTGGCGGCACCGCTGGTGGCCAGTTCCGATTCCAGTTGTTCGCTGGTCTGGTGGGTGATGGTGGACAGCCCGTCGTCCGTGGTCCAGGCGCCAGCACCACTCGGTGCATTGCGAATCCGGTCCATGAGCGAGGCGTATGCGGGCAGCTCTTCCAGGGGGGCGGCCTTGATGACCTGAAACAGCGAGGCGCTCTGGCCCGGCGGCGGCAGCTCGATGGCCGGAATCTTCTGCAGGTGCTGGGCGAACTGGTCGCCGGGCACGCCGAAACGCTGGGGAATCACCTGCAGGCGCTCATCCAGCTGCTGGACATACATCCTTGTGGCCTGCTCCATGATGTCGTCCGGATCGAGTTGCCGGGAAACCGGCTCCAGCACCTGCTCGTCGTATTCCTCCTGGAGATAGGCAGCCAGCCGATTCACGGTTTTCTCGCGCTCGCCGTCGGAGCTCAGGCGATACCACCCCACCTTCATGCTCAACCACTTGCGGGTCCAGAAACTGGAGAACCAGGGAATGAATTCACTTTCGGTGCGCTTGTAGACCAGGTCCATCCAGCGCTCCATGGAGTCCTGGGCGTAGCGACGAGCCTGACTGGTGGCGGCCAGCGAGGCGGCCGTGATATCCCGGTCCACCTGCCGCCAGGTACTCTGCGACACGACCACCGGCGGCGCTTCGGGAGCGCGCGTCGAAGCGCAACCTCCCACCGTCACCAGCAGGATGACGAGCAACGTGAACGTTAGCGAGCCCGGGGTTCCAGTGAGCCAGCCAGGCATCTGCGCCGTGCGGTAAGCGGCGGCGCCTTCTGCAGCGGTCATAGGGTTCTGCCCGCCCCATCGGCCTGTCGGCCAGGGTGCATTCAGTATAGAAACCACTCCGTCCCAACGTTGCCTCACCAGACGTACTGCACCCGGGAGTAAAAGCGCCCGCCGCGTTGTCTGAGCAAGCGCCAGCTAGCCAACCGCTCGACAGCCGTGCGGGGCGCTGGCCATCTCCCGCCGTATCGGATTCGAGGTAATGAAATGAAACCAGGCCCGCTCATGGGGGCGTTTCTACTGGTCGTAGCCGTTGCCGGCACTGCGCAAAGTGCCCTGGCCGACCACAGAGGGGACAGGGATGACGGCAGAGTCGAGCGCTATCGCGACGGCCCGTGCCGGGTGAAGGAGATCACCGACCGTGGGTATTTCAGGAAAGTCATCCGTTGCCCTGACGGACGTGGCAAGACCTGGCGACGCGGCGAATGGCACCGCGATTTCCGCGACGGCCCCTGTCGGGTCCGCATCAGCGCCTCGCGGGAGGTGTACGACAAGGAAAAAGTCTGCCGCGAACGCGACTACTACGACGACTGATCGCTCCTGGGCCGGTCTGTTCCGCCGGCCCTGCTCCCGCCTCAGATAACCAGCAGTTCGACGAACCGGTCCACCGGCATTGCCTCTAGCGCCGCCTGGTCCTTGCACAGGGCCAGGATATCGGCGCAACGCTGGGGCGCGAATCGGGTTGCCAGGCTCGTCCTGAATTTTTCCTCCAGCAGCGGCATCCCCTCGCTGCGCCGCCGACGGTGGCCGATGGGATATTCCACTTCCACCTTTTCCGTGCTGCGGCCGTCCTTGTAGAACACCTGCACCGCATTGGCGATGGAGCGCTTGTCAGGCTCCAGGTACTCGCGGGTATAACGCGGGTCTTCGACCACCTCCATGCGCTCGCGCAAGCGGTCGATGATCGGGTGGGCGCGATGGAAGTCGTCCTCGTAGTGCTCGGCCACCAGGTTGCCGAACGCCAGGGCCACCGCCGTCATGTACTGGAGGCAGTGGTCGCGGTCGGCGGCGTTGGACAGGGCCCCCTCCTTGGCAATGATGCGGATGGCCGATTCCTGGGTGTTGATGACGATACGATCGATCTCGGTGACGCGATTGCGGACCAGCGGGTGCAGGCGCACCGCAGCCTCGCAGGCAGTCTGGCCATGGAACTCGGCGGGGAAGCTGACCTTGAACAGAATGTTCTCCATCACATAGCTGCCGAACGCCTGGGGCAGGCTGAAGCGATGCTGTTGCGGCGGTTTGGTCGCCAGGTCCTTGTTGGTGTGGCTGAAAGACACGTCGTAGAAGCCCCATTGCGGCGCACTCAGCACACCGGGCACGCCCATCTCGCCACGCAACGCGATATCCGCCAGGCGCACGCCCCGGCTGGTGGCATCCCCCGCCGCCCAGGACTTGCGCGAACCGGCATTGGGCGCATGGCGGTAGGTCCGCAGGGCCTGGCCGTCGACCAAGGCGTGGGAGATGGCCGAGAGCAGCTGATCGCGGTTGGCCCCCATCAGCCAGGCACAGACAGCGGTCGAGGCCAGCTTCACTAGCACCACGTGGTCCAGGCCGACGCGGTTGAACGAGTTCTCCAGGGCCATCACGCCCTGTATCTCGTGGGCCTTGACCATGGCTTCCAGTACCAGGCGCATGGCAATCGGCGACTCGCCCCGCGCCACGCGCCGCTGGGACAGGTGGTCGGCCACCGCGAGAATGCCGCCCAGGTTATCGGACGGGTGCGCCCACTCCGCCGCCAGCCAGGTGTCGTTGAAGTCCAGCCAGCGAATCAGGGCGCCCAGGTCCCAGGCCGCCTTGACCGGGTCCAGCCGGTAATGGGTGCCCGGCACGCGGGAACCGTGGGGCACCTGTGTGCCCTCGACCAGCGGGCCGAGCAGCTTGGTGCACTCGGGAAAGCGCAGGGCCAGCAGTGCACAGCCCAGGCTGTCCATCAGGCAGTTGCGCGCGGTATCCAGCGCCTCCACGGAGGTCACCCGGTAATCCAGCACATAGTCGGCAATGCTATCGATCACCGGGTCGTACGGGGGACGCTGGTTCAGGTCGACAGTGCTGCTCATGGTCCGGCCTCCCGTTTGCCAAGTGATCTGGACCTAGATTCCACCATCGGCTCATGCACCGGGCCCCGAGGCGACCGACGGCCAGCGCGACCCGCCACGCTGTGCTGGGCTTAGGGGGAAGCCTCAGCCGGAGACGACCACGATGAACAGCGACCCCAATGTCCGCACCCCCGCACCCAGGCCGCAGGGGCCCAGCCAGCCACCGGAACAGGTGCCGGCGGCGGACGTGAAACGCATCAGCGACAAGGCACCGAGCAAGGACAAGAAGCCGGATGATTGGGAGTGAGGATGGCGAGGGGGCAATCTGTTTTTTCTGTGGGAGCGAATTCATTCGCGATTGAAATCGCTCCCACAGGTTCAGCGCATCAGAACCCCATGCTGGCCTGCACGAACAGCGTACGCGGCTGGCCGACGTAGATGCCCGCGTTGTTGTCGCTGGAGCGGGTGAAGTACTGCTTGTCGAAGAGGTTCTTCACGCCCGCACCCAGCGTCAGGTTGGACAGCTGCTCGCCAAAGTCGTAGGCACCGCGCAGGTTCCAGGTCACGTAGCCGGGTATGTCACCGAACTGGCCATCGGCGGTCGGTTCGGTGATGTAGTCGCCGGTGAAATTGCCATTGGCGTCGATGCCGGTACCCGGCGCGCGCTGGCCGGACTGGGCGTAGCCGTCGAAGTTGTAGGTCCAGCGGTTCACCTGGTAGCGCAGGCCGACGTTGGCGGTGTGGCGCGAATAGAACGGCAGGTCGCGCGTCTTGAAGCCCGGGATGTCGCCCTCGTAGGTGGCCCGGGTAAAAGTGTAGGTGCCGGTCAAGCTCAGGCCCGAAAGCAGTTCGTCCAGGTTGTAGTAGCCGGAAAGCTCCAGGCCCTGGTGCTTGGTGGCGCCCAGGTTGGTCCAGCCCACGTCGTTGCTGATGTACTGCAGCTCATGGTCGAAGTCGATGTAGAACAGGGTCGCTTCGCCGCCCCAGGTTTGGCTGTTGTAGCGCGTGCCCACTTCGTAGGTCTTGGCCTTTTCCGGCTCCAGGCCGTTGGCCGGATTGTCGCCGACACCGCCCTGGCCGATCTGGAAGTACTGCAGGCTGCCGAAGGAGGTCTCGTAGTTGGCGAACAGCTTCCAGGCGTCGGAGAGGTGGTACATCACGCTGATGGCCGGCAGCGGCTCGTTGTAGTCCTTGCTGCGGTTCTTCTCCTGCACCGGCACGCCATTGGTGCCGCGTACCGGACGGTCGTGCCAGTCGGTGTTGATGCTCTCGAAACGGATGCCCGGCGTGATGGTCCAGCTGCCGATGTCGATCTTGTCATCGAGGTAGAAGGCATTGGCCTCGGTGCCGCCGGTACGGTCCTGGTAGACGTGACCGTCCGCCGAGGGCCCGCGGGTCGGCGTCGGTACGTTGTTCACCAGCCTTACGCGGCTGGTTTCCTCGTGCATGGCCTCTTTCAGGTAGCGATAACCAACGCCCACTTCATGGGTGCTGTCGCCAGCGAAGAAGATGCGCGAGACACGCGGCTCGAAACCGTAGGTGTAGTAGCTGCGCGGGAAGGAGCTGAGAAAAGCCTTGTCGCGGCTGGCGATGTTGCTGCCACGGAAGCTGTCGCTGTAGTAGGTCAGCACCTCGACCTGGGTGACGTCGTCGATCTGGCGCAGGTACTTCAGCGAGACATCCTTGCGGCGGCCGCTGAAGTTGTCCCAGTCGCGGTCGGACTGGAACGGGTCGGCGTCGTACTGGGCCTGGGTGAGACCACCCGGCATGTCGGCGGTGGCGTCGTAGTAGTGGAAGTTCAGCGACAGGTCGTCCTGCTCGGTGGGCGCCCAGTGGGTCTTGAGGATGACGTCGTCGATGTCGTTACCGTTGTTGCTGTCGCGGTAGCCGTCACCGTTCACGCCCGAGTACAGCAGCGCAGCACCGATACCGTTATCAGCGGTGCCACCGAGAAAGGCGCTGTTGAGGTACTTCCAGCCGCCGTGGCTGGTGTTCTCCAGGGTGGTCGACACATCGCCGGAGAATGTCTCTGGAATGGCGCGGGTCACGAAGTTGATCACGCCGCCGACGTTCTGCGGGCCGTAGCGCACGGAACCGGCACCGCGTACCACGTCGATGCTGTCGAGGTTGCCGAGGGAGATGGGCGCCATCGACAGCTGCGGCTGGCCATAGGGGGCAAAGGCGGCCGGCACGCCGTCGATCAGCACGGTGGAACGGGGCGACAGGCGCGAAGTGAGGCCGCGCACGCCAAAGTTGAGGGCGATGTCGCTGCCACCGGTGCCGTTGGATTCCTGCACCTGCACGCCGGGCACCGCGCGCAGGGCGTCGCGCACGTTCATCGCGCCCTTCTCGACCATGGTTTCACGGCGTACCACGGTACGGGCGCCGGGGTGGTTCTGCACCACGGCATCTTCCGCGGTGCCCAGCCAATTACCGACCACGCTGATGCTGGAGGCCGGCAGTTCCATGGCCGAGGCGCCCTCTTCACTGGAAACGCGGCGCAGTATGGCGGTGCCGTCCGCCAGGTCGAAGGTCAGGCCGCTGCCTTGCAGCAGTGTGGCCAGCACCTCTTCCGGCAGCAGGTTGCCGTCGACCGCCGGGGCTTGCTTGCCCGCCACCAGGTCAGGACTGAAGAAGAGTTGAAGCGAAGTCTGCTGGCCCAGCTGACCCAGGGCACCGGCCAGGGACTGGGCCGGGATATGGACTTCCGTGCGCTCGGCAGCCTCGGCTCCGAGGCTGCCCACGGCCAGGGCGATGGCCAGGCTCAAGGGCAGCCAGCGCTGGGTACGGGAGGTCTTGCGGGAGGAAACTGGCGATAGCGCGGGTTGCTTTACGTCGTTGTTCACGTGCGTCCGGTCCTGAAAGAAATCGCCCTGCAGTGCACGGGGCGTTAAGAGTCGGACAAGAAGACGAACGAGACGAAAAAAACCTGAATCTAAAACGGAATTATTTCGCTTGACCCGTCCGAAAGGGTCCTGACTTTGACCGGAAGGATGCGCGGCAGAGCGGCCAGCAAGGCATTCGTGTCGTCGGCACGGAACACGCTGGAGAAGCGCAGGCGGGCCACTTCCGGGGCAACGCGCAGAGGATATTCACGGTAGCGGGAGACCTCTTCCACCACCTCCGCGAGCGGAACGTCGTTGAAGATCAGCTTGCCCTGCCGCCAGGCGGTAATGGTCGCGATGTCGATGCGCTGCACCGGCCCGACCGTGCCGCTGGCCGCCACCCGAACGCCATCGCCGGCCAGCAGCGGACGGCTGGCCTCGCCCCGCTCGCCCGCCACCAGCACCCTGCCCGACTCCACCGCCACGCGCACATCCTGCGCACCCCGGCGCACATTGAAACGGGTACCGGTCACGGTTACGCGGCCCGGCCCGGCCTCCACCACGAAGGGCCGTGCCCTGTCCGGGGTCACGCTGAACATCGCTTCTCCCGCTTCCAGCCGCACCAGGCGATGATCCGTCCCGTACTTGACAGCGACGCGGGTACGCCCGTTGAGCTCTAGTGTCGAGCCATCGGCCAGGGTCACCTGGCGGCGTTCGCCCAATTGGGTGACGTAGGTTTCGCCACGTAGCGAGAAGGGATCGACCAGATACGTGGCACCCGCAGCCAGCAGCACGCTCGCCGCAGCTGCCATCGCGCCCTGCAGGAAGCTGCGGCGCGAGGCCATCGGCAACGGCCGGACCTCGGCGCGGCAGAGGTCACGCAGATGCTGCTCGGGAATCAGCTCGGTGGCGCGCCACAGCCGCTCCAGCACCTCATATTCCGCGCGATGAGACTCGTCTGCCGCCAGCCAGGCGTCGAAGCGGCGACGCTCCTCCGTGGGCTGCTCGGGGTCGCGGTTGCGGCTGAACCAGTAGGCAGCCTCGTCTCGCACGTTGCAATCGGCGGAATCGGCTCGCGTCATCAGGTCGCCATCCGGGTGGCTTGATTCAGGCTGCGGTGGTTGTCCATGGCTCGGGTCTTGATGCCCTGTTGGCGGGTTCCGGTTCATGAGGCGCTCTGGTCCAGGCGCTCACGCAGGTGGCGAAGGGTGCGCATCATATACCGCTCGACCATGTTCCTGGATAACCCCAGGCGCTCGGCGATCTCCGCCTGACTCAGGCCCTCCAGCTTCTGCCAGATGAACACCTGGCGGCAGTTCACGGGCAGTTCCGCGAGAGCCTTCTCGATGGAGTCCGCCAACTGGACGGCATGCATGAAGGACTCGGGGTCGTCCTTCGCCTCCTCGCCCTGAACGGCGATGTCCATCTCCAGCTGGGTGCGACGCTCCTCGCGGCGGAAATGATCGACGGCGATGTTGCGGGTGGTCTGGTGCAGATAGGCGCGGGGCTGCTGGACATTGCCCTGCTCGGCTTCCAGGACGCGAACGAACGCGTCATGGGCAAAATCCTCGGCGCGATGACGACTTCTCAGCCGGCGGGTCCATGTGCCGATGAGCTCTTCATAGTGTTCGAAGAATCCGTGATCGCGTTTGCGCATCTGGGGGGGTTGGGGAAGCCGGGAACCGAAAGGCGCGAATGATAATAGCTCTCAAATATTCCCGCAATTTCCCCTCATCGGTACCGATAGCCGCCTGACGAAATCCCCTTTTCAGGCCATATGGAGCCCTGGCACCTTTTTTCGGTATCTTCTCTGGCCGTCGCCAACCGTTTCCCAGAAAGAGCCTGATCCATGAGCCGTACCGCAATCCGGGCCGCCGTCTTCTGCCTTGCCAGCCTCTGTTCGGCCTACAGCTTGGCCAAGGTCGAGGTGCAACCCGTCCAGCACAACAAGGCAGGCCGGATTCTCGCCGTGCAAATCTCCGAAGACATCGCCCCGGGCGACTACGAAGCCCTGATGAAGGGCCTGCGCGCCAACCCCGGCCAGTTCAGCCGCAAGCTGGCATTACTGGACAGCATCGGCGGCAGCGTGACCGAAGCCATCCGCATGGGCCGCCTGCTGCGCGAAACCGGCTTCGACGTGATGGTCCCCACCGACGGCGTGTGCCAGGGCAGTTGCGTCTACCTCCTGGCGTCCGGCCGCAGCAAGACCGTGCGCGGCTACGTGGGCCTGCACCGCCCCTACTTCCCCCACGGCGACTCCGCCCAGGTTGCCCCCGTCGGCAGCCGCTACAGCCCGACCGCCTACCTCAAGGAAATGAACGTCCCTCTCAGCCTGCTGGACGAGATGAACAGCATCGAGCCAACGCGCATGCGCGTGCTGACGAAGGACGAACTGGCGAAATACCGGCTCAACTGAGTCGGCCAGCTCCGCCCCGGAATTGCCTCCCGGCAGGAGAGAACCTGCCCGCGGATCGACATCACCGTGCCCAGAAGTAGGGTGTGCCATGCGCACCGAGGCGGTGGTTACGACACCGAGCCAGTCTCCCGGTGCGCGCGGCGCACCCTACGGTCGCGCATGACCTTGTCCTCAGGACGAGGCGTACGGGTTTGAATCAGCGGGCTATCCAGTCCACCAGAACAGCGGCGAGGAACATTCCCAAACCGAAGACGCTGTGGTTGGTCAGGCTGCGCAGGCAGTTCTTCAGCGGCGTGGGCGTTTTGCTGGCGAAGAAACCCGCCCCCATGGCCGGTTGGATCACCAGCAGTGGCGCGACGACCGTGCCCATGCCGACCAGTGCGGCGGGCAGCAGGGTCGGGCTGGCCGCCCAGTCGGCTCCGGCCAACCCCACCAGCAAGGCCGCAAAGCCGATGCCGATGGCGTAGTGGGTAGCCCAGCCCAGGGCCAGTTCACCGGGAATGGGCTCCGCCCTGGCGATGGCGTCGTGGCTGAAGCGGCCACGCAGCAGGTGGCCGACCCAGCGGCCGATGAAAGCGAAATTGAGCGCCTGGACGCCCATGCGTTTGAGAAAGATCAGCCAGATGTCCATGACAGCGGTGGCGCCGATACCGATGCAGGCCACCTTGATGATGTCGTTCATGTGAGCCCCTTGTGCGTTGACGGTGGAAGGTGTCGGGGCCACTCTAGAAGTTGAAGTCAACTTCAAGTCAAGGGATTACAGATGGACATCGCCGAGGTCGCCCGACGCACGGGGCTCCCCTCCTCCACGCTGCGCTACTACGAAAAGAAGGGGCTGATCACGTCACTCAGCCAGCAAGGGACCCGACGCTGGTTCGCGCCCGGCATCCTCGGCCAGTTGGCGCTGATCTCCCTCGGACAGGCAGCCGGCCTATCCCTGGATGAGATCCGCTCGATGTTCTCGCCCAATGGCGAGCCGAACATCGACCGGAAACTGCTGCTGGCCAGGGCCGAGGAAATCGACGCCCTGGTCAAGCGTCTGCAAGCCATGAGCCACGGCCTGCGGCACGCGGCGGACTGCCCCGCCCCGAGCCACGCGGAATGTCCGACCTTCAAGCGGTTGCTGAAGGCAGCGTCTTCGGGTGCCATCGAGAGACGCTGGAGCAAGGCAGCACAAAAGCGTGTGCCGCGTGGCCCTGCGGCCTGATGGCTGTCTGGCCGGCCAGCGCCTTCAGCGGATCGTGTGCAAAAAGAATAAACGGGAGCTCAACTCTCCCGCAGCTTGGGCGCCACCTTAAAGCTCAGGCACACGCTGGTGCCTTCGTTCTCGCGGCTGGTGAGGCTGGCCTTGCCACCAAAGCGTTCCATGATCTGCTTGACCATGATCAGGCCGATACCCAGCCCGCCCTGCTTGGTGGTGTAGAAGGATTTGAAGGCCATCATCTCCTGCTGCCGAGACATGCCTTTGCCGGTGTCCTTGATGGTCAGGTGCAACCACTGTCGGCTGGCGTCCGGCGTAGCGGTGATACTCAATCGCCCGCCATCGGGCATGGCCTCGATGGCATTGGCGATCACACTGTTGAGCACCTGCGCCAGCAGCAACTGGTGGCTCGACACCAGGGGGGCAGCCACGTCGCTGCATTCCACGGCGATCTTCGATCGGGTCAGTTGCTGGTCGAAGTTCGCCAGGGTGGTGCGCACTGCCTCCATCGGTTCCACGTGCTCCGCATCGCCCTGCAGCGGGCGCAGGCAGAGCAGCAGGTCGCGCACCCACGCGGACATGCGGTCGACCTGGGTGATGATGTCGTCGATGCATTTGCGCGCCGGCGGCCCCTCCATCTCCTGGGCCAGTTCCGCACTGGAACGGATGGACGCCAGCGGATTGCGCAGACTGTGGGCCACGGCAGAGGACATTTCCCCCAGCCCCACATAGGTGCTGTTGGCCACCAGCAGGTTCTGCTGGGCGGCCAGCAGCAGTGACGCCCGGCGGACGATCCAGTACAGGCCGAAGTACATCAGCAGGCCGCCAATAACGGTGGCCAGCCAGATCATCCGGTAGCCGCGGTTGACCCGATCGATCAAGTCCACGGGCTCCTTGTAGATTTCCACCATGGCACGCACCTGGCCCTGGGCGTCGGTGAGCGGAATGTAGTTCTCGATGAAGAACATCTTCGGTGGTCGCAGGAATTTCTGCTCCACCCGCCCCTCTTCCACTTCCTGATACTCGGCGGACACGCGGCCGCCCGACTCGAACGCTTCCTCCAGCGCCTCGTCGTCCCCGATGTGCTGCCCCACCAGCTCGGGGTTGGTGGACCAGATCACCCTGCGGTCGGGCGAGAAGATAGTGGCCAGCAGGGAGTCCGGCACGTGGGAAAGGTGGTCGAGGAATTCGGAACGGGCGCGCTCCCGGCTTTCGGTCGTGGCCTGGGTCAGCATGCCGAAATGATGGGGCACCAGCACATCGCCCATCGCCATGCCTTCCAGGCCGTGGTGGCGCATCTCGCCCATGGCCAGTGTCTGGATGAACTGCGCTGAAAGCATGGCGTCGCGCTCCAGGCTTTCACTCACCAGAAACCGCGTGGACACGGTGCCGATGCCAATGGCCACGGTGCCGATGATCACCAGGCTGACCAGGGAGAACCAGCGCAGGAGATTGAACTGCCCGGTCGGCGCAATCGCCCAATCCGCCGTTTCCAACGCCCGTCTGCCCAAGATTGCTGCCACGTCCATCTGGAGTTCCCCTCCCGCTTTTCTCCAGACTTATAGCAGTCGTCTCGGGGCACTGGAATCCGGATGTGTTCCCTCGTTCCGCACCGCCCTAAAATCCTGACTCATGACACGCAGCACTCGGCTGATCTGCGCCACCGTGCCCAGCCGTAGGGTGCGCCATGCGCACCGCGGCGATGGTGGCGATTCCGAGTCTGTCTCACGGTGCGCGCGGTGCACCCTACGGGACCAGCAGCATCCTGCTGGTTCGCTGACTCGAATCGTCACAGGCAGAGCCGGTGGCTCATGACCACGTCCTAAGGACGTGGTGTCCCAAGTTCAAATGAATTCGCTCCCACGAACGCACCATTTGTGCCGCTGCATCACCCCAGGGCGACCACCGCCTTGAGCATGGCCTTGAAGGTTTCCACCTGCTCTTCGCTGAACCCGGCGAAGACGTTCTCCTGCTGCTCGCGGGCGATACGCCAAAGCGCTTCGGCCTGTTCTACCCCGGCCGGAGTAAGCAGGTAGCGGTCCTCGGTATCGGCCACCATGCCCTTGCGCTTGAGGATGGCCACGGCTTCCTCGATCTCGCGCCTGGGCATCGCCACCTCACGCTGCAGATCGCACAAGTCGAGGCCGGCGTCGTTCTCGAGCACCATCAGCATGCGCGCCTCGCTGGTGCGCAGGCCGGTGGAGAGCTGTTTCGGCTGGTAGTTGGCCTGGTAGCTGCGTACCGCCTGGGTCATCAGGTAGTAGAGGTTGTGCGACAGGCGACCCTGGAAGGCGCTGGAGGCCGGCTGGCCCTCGGTCTTCGGGGTCATGCGGGTGTGTGGCAGGACCATGGAATAGGCGCCCTGGTGGTAGAGCAGTGGCGAACGGCCGAAGTCGTCGAAGCGCACCACCTTGCCGATAAGGATCCAGTGGTCACCGCCTTCCACGCGTTGGTGCATCTCGCATTCGAAGCGCGCGGCGCAGTCGGGCAGCAAGGGGGCGCCGCCGATACCGGTCTCCACCGCCACGCCCTCGAACTTGTCGTCACGGGGCCGGGCGAACTGGTTGGACAGGTCGATCTGGTCGGCGGCGAGGATGTTCACCGCGAAATGGCTGGCCTGCTCGAACACCGCGAGGCTGCTGGAGCGCTTGTCGATGCTCCAGAGAATCAGCGGAGGCTCCAGTGACACCGAGTTGAAGCTGTTGGCGGTGACGCCCACGCGAGTGCCATCCAGCGCCGTGGCGGTAACCACGGTAACGCCGGTGGCGAAGTTGCCCAGGGCACGACGGAAGGCACGGGAGTCGAAGAGGGTTTCTTGGGACGACATGACGGAGCTCCTGGCGGCCGCCTCATGGGACGGCCGCGCAATGGTTCGAAGGGGACGGCGCTGGGCCACCCGGCACGCAGGGGGGATACGGGCTCAGACCATGGAGGGATCGGGCTCCAGGCCCATCAGCTCGCGCCCGAGGATCTGCGCGCAGACGTCGTAGTCGGTGTAGGCGTGGGCACCGGTCATGTGCGAATCGCGGAACAGGCGCTGCATTTCGTTGTTCTCGAACCAGCTGGTGCCGCCTGCGGCCTCGAAGAGGCGGTCCACGGCCTGGATGCACATCTTCACCGCGTAAGCCTGGTTGGTGCGCCAGAAGGCCAGGGTCTCGCGGCTTGGGTACTGGTGGCGCTCCCCGTGCTCCGCGTGTTCCTGCCAGGTCTTCTCGAGGAAGGCGCGGGCAGCGGCCACCTGGTGGGTGGATTCGGCCAGGCGCATCAGCGCCGGAGTGGCGGTGCCGACATTGACGCCGGTGTATGCGCGCACGCGGTTCTTCGTCTTCTCCTTGTAGGCTTCCAGCATGCGCTCGGCGATGCCCAGGCCGATGGCGGAGAAACCGCTGGCGAAGTACGGGCGGTAGGGCGAGTAGAAAATCTTGCTGTCCGGATACAGGCCGAAGCCGTCGGACCGGCCTTCCATCATGTCCTTGGCGGCCTGGATACGGTAGTTGGGAACGAAGGCGTCCTTGATGACCAGGGTCTTGGTGCCACTGCCCTTCATGCCGGCGGCATACCAGTCGTCACGGATTTCGTAATCGTTGCGCGGCAGCACGGCGAAGCAGTAGACCTGTTCACCCTCGGGGTTCTGCCGGCGGCAGCCGACTATGGCCCACTCGGCATGGTCGCTGCCGCTGCTCCAGCCCATCTCGCCGTTGAAGATCACCCCGCCCTCCACTTCCTCGACACGGCCGAAGGGGGCGATGGAGCTGCTGGCGGTGGCATCCGGGTTCTCGCCCCAGACTTCGTCCTGCAGGCGCGAGGCGAACATGGCCAGCTGGTGGCTGTGGGTGCACAGCAGGCTGAATGCCCAGGCCGTGCTCGCGCAGGCACCGGCCAGGGCGACCACGCAGTCGGCGAATTCGGGAAGGGAGATTTCCATGCCGCCGTACTTCTTCGGCTGCAGCGCACGGTGAAGACCGATGCCCTTGAGCAGAGCGATGTTCTCGTCCGGCACCTTGCGCATCTGCTCGGCTTTCGAGGCGTTGGCGGCGATGGCCGGCAGGATGGCCTTGAGATCGTCGAGGAGGGAGTTTGGCTTTTTCATTTGTTGGCCCTGCTTATTGTTAGTACTTGGAAAAGGCCAGGCAGTTGGATCATCTCGCCGTGAAACGTCGCGGGATGCCGTAGCCTGAAACAGATAACCCAAGTGGGTGCAGGGCGATTATGGGTTGGGGCGCCACCCCTCAAAATGGACGTTACGGAGTCTCGATTGCACTTTTCATGGAGCACATGACGCTCCGTGTGATGGGTATCGCTTCGCTCGCGGAACACCATCCATCCTGCGGATTGCGCAACCGCTGCATGGGCGATCAGGGCTTGATCTGCTTCAACTCATTGAGCAGTTCGATCAGTTGCTTGAGCTTGTCCTCGCCGAACTGCTCCTGGATCTTCTGGTAGTTGGCCTCCATGCCCTCGCTCATGGAGAGGAAGCACTGGTGGCCCTTCTCGTTCAGGTTCACCAGCACCCGGCGCTGGTCCTGCGGCGCCTTGCGGCGCACCACCATGCCGTCGCGCTCCAGGCGTGCCAGCACACCGGTCATGCTCGGCTTGAGGATGCAGGCGAGTTCCGCCAGCTGGTAGCTCTCCAGCTCGCCGTGCTGGCGCAGCAGGCGGATCACCCGCCATTGCTGCTCGGTCAGGTCGTGCTGGTTGAGCAGGGGGCGGAAGAAGCTCATGGCCGCTTCGCGGGCCTGGAGCAGGATCAAGGTCAGGGAGGGTCTTGGGCTGGGCATGATCGGGCGGGGCCTGGGAGTTATTTGTGAAGAGTTTAACGAAAAAACCGTGGACCACCCAAGGCCCGGCCAGCGAACGTGCCGACCGCTCCACAGCAGCTACCGCCTCGATTGACCGGGTGAAATTAAAGGAGCGCCGGGCACGCGCGTGCCCTACCCGGCAATTGCGCTGGCGCGATAGTCCCGTGGCGACTGCTCGAAATGCTTCTTGAAGGTGCGGCTGAAATGCGCCGAATCGGTGAACCCCCAACGGAACGCGATATCGGTGATCGACTCGTTGCGCAGGCGCGGGTTGGAGAGGTCGGCGGCGCTGCGTTTCAGGCGGGCACGCTGGATGAAGCGGCAGACGCTGTCGCCCTGGTCCTCGAACAGTCGGTAGAGCTGGCGCACAGAGATATTCAGTTGCCTGGCCAGGGCCAGGGGCGTCAGGCCCGGCTCTGAAAGTGACTGGTCGATAAGCTGCTGGGCCAGGCTGCGCAGGCCGGCATTGTGGGAGCCGTCCAGCTCGCTGGTGGCTTGCCCGGCCTGCTGCTTGAGGGTCGGCGCCAGCAGGGCGATCAGCGCTTCCTGCAGGGCATCACCCTCTTCCACGCCGGCGCAGTCGTCCAGTTCACCCCCACAGATCTGCTCCACCAAGGTGCGTAGCACCCGGCCGCTGGCGCAATGCTGGGACAGCTTGCCGAACTTCGGCCGGCCTTCGGGCATATGCCGGCAGACATCCTCGCGGGATAAATGGAAAGAGGCATGTTCGATCAGCCCGTGGGGCAGGATTTCGCAGGAACGGGCCGAATCCATCAGGGCCATCTCGCCCGGAGCGAGTTCGATGCTCTCACCGCCCTGGCGCAACTGCGCGCGTCCGCTGCGCTGCACGATCAGGAAACAGTGGCGGTCGTCCTCGTGATCGATGGAAGTGCGCTGGCGGCTGATCAATCCGGCATTGGTGCGGATCTGCGCCACTTCCAGGCCGGAGAGATCCTGGCGGGCGATCTCGCCGATGAACAGGCCATGGCTGAGTGTGGGACGGGATTCGAAGCGCCCGCAGACACCCTGCAGGGAACGGACCCAGGAGTCGAAGCTGTGCGAGCTGGAGACATGAACAACCATGGTTGACCTCCGAAGCGGCTCGTGCCGGATTATCGTTATGGCGACATAATTAACATGTTAATTTTATTCCGACAAGACACCCTCATTCGCAGCCAGAAGAAACGACCAAAGGGCCGCTAGGCGGCCCTTTGGCGTACATGTCGCAGGAACGGGTGGTTTACAGGTCCGCTTCGAACAGCTTGCGCTTCATCACCAGTTTCACCCACACGAAAGCGATCAGCCCCACCACCCCGAGCACCGCGCCGGTGAGTAGGTAGACAGTCTGGGTCATCTCCGGCGACGGCGAGTTGTTCAGCGCGATGTAGCCCATGCCGAGGATGCCGACGATCTGCGGCAGCGGGTAAAAGGCCGACTTGAAGGGGCGCGGCAGGTCGGGCCGGCGACGGCGCAGCACCATCACATTGACGTGGGCGATGATGTAGGCCAGCAGCCAACTGGTGGATGCGGCGATCAGCAGCGTGATGATCGAGTCCGGCCCCATCAGCAGGAACGGCAGGGCGATGATGATCGCCACGAAGATAATGGCCATCCACGGCGTGCCGAATCGCTTGTGCAGCACTTTCATCTGCGGGAAGGCCTGGCCGTTCTCGGCCATGCCGCAGAGCATGCGCGGCACCGCCGCCAGCACGGTGTTGACGGTGGAGCAGGTGGCGGTCAGCGCCATCACCGTGGCGATGATCACCGCGCCCTTGCCGAATACCGCGAAGACGTAGTCCAGGTAGGGCAAGGGCGAGGTGGTCAGGGTTTCCACCGACAGGTAGCGGCTGGCACCGACGCAGAAGATCACGAACAGGGTGAAGGTGATGGTCAGCGAAAGCATCATCGAACGCGGGATGTTGCGCTCCGGCTGGCGCACCTCGCCGATCAGCGGGCAGATGAATTCGGCCCCCACCAGCAGCCACATGGCCAGCGTCACCAGACCGATGAAGCTGCCGTCGAGGATGCCGTCCCAGCCCCAGTTGACGTCGGGCACGAAGCCCGCCGCCGGCGCCTCGGCCAGCCCGCTCACAGCGCTCAGCCCCACCAGCAGCAGGGCCGACACCATGGCGAAGGTGAAAACGTTCTGCAGCTTGGCGAAGACGTCAGTGCCGAGGATGTTCAGCAGCGTGAGCACGACCAGGATGCCGAGCGGCACCAGGGTGGTCGGGAAGACGCCGGGGAACAGTTTGTCGAGGATCGCATCCACCAGCAGCAATTCGGCGGAAAGGCCGAACATCGCCACGATCACGTAGCCGGCGAACACCGCGACTATCGCCGGGAAGTGGCCGATGGCCTTCTGCGTGTAGGTCGCCAGGGTGCCCGCCTGGGGGAACATCAGCGACAACTCGGCGAAGGTCTGCACATAGCACTGCGCCAGGACGAACGCCACGACGAACGCGGCGATAAAGCCCAGGCCGCCAAAGCCCAGGCCCTGCAGCGCCGACATCATCGCGCCCTGCACGACGACTACGCCGATGCAGATGGCGATCATAGTGGCGAAGCCGAGGATTTTCTTCGGCGACCGGACGCTGTCCCCGGCCGCAGCCGGAGCCGTCATGCCGAGGCCATTGGTGGAGGTCTTGTTCATTCTTGTGTTCCTCACGGGTGGTTGCGGGGCGGCGCTCAGTAAGCGATGCACACCGATTTGCTTTCGGTGAAGGCCTCGATGGCCGCATGGCCCATTTCGCGGCCGATACCGGATTGCTTGAATCCGCCGAAGGGCATGGACGGGTCCAGCAGGTTGTGGGCATTGACCCAGACGGTGCCGGCTTTCAGCCGGGGGATCAGGCCCATCACCTGTTTCAGGTCGTTGGACCAGATGCTCGCGGCCAGGCCGTAGGGGCTGTCGTTGGCCAGGCCAACCACTTCGTCGATGTCGTCGAAGGCGGTGGCCACCAGCACCGGGCCGAAGATTTCCTCGCGTACCACCTGCATGTCCGGGCGCACGTTGGCGATCACCGTCGGCTTGACGAAGAAGCCCTGTTCGCCATGGGCCTCGCCGCCGCAGATGATGCTGGCGCCCTGGGCGCGGCCGCTGTCGATCATGCCCAGCACCCGGCGCTGCTGCCTGGCGGAGATCAGCGGATTGATCTGCGCGGCCGGGTCCAGGCCCGAGCCAATGCTGAGCGAGCCGGCGATGCCGTGCAGGCGCTCCAGCACCTGGTCGAAGGACTTGCGCTGCACGTACAGGCGCGAGCCGGCGGTGCAGACCTGGCCCTGGTTGAAGAAGATCGCCCCGGCGGCCCCGGCCGCAGCGTTATCCAGGGCGGTGTCGTCGAGCACGATCACCGGCGACTTGCCGCCCAGCTCCAGGGTGAAACGGGTCATGTTCTCCACCGCTGCATGGCCAATCAGCTTGCCCACCGGGGTGGAGCCGGTGAAGGCCAGCTTGTCAATCCCCGGATGGGCCGCCAGGGCTGCACCGGCCTCGGCGCCGACGCCAGTGACGATGTTCACCACGCCAGCGGGAATACCCGCCTCCAGGCACAGCTGGCCCAGGCGCAGGGCTGTGAGCGGCGTCTCGTCCGCCGGCTTGAGGACCACGGTGCAGCCACAGGCCAGGGCCGGCACGACCTTCCACAGGGCCATCATCAGTGGGAAGTTCCAGGGCACGATGGCGCCGACCACGCCCACCGGCTCCGGCACCGTGTAGGCGCGGAACTTGCCGCCGGGAATGGCACCAATCGAGACATCCAGGCTCTTGCCCTCGATCTTGGTAGCCCAGCCCGCCATGTAGCGGGTGTATTCCACCCCGGCGCCCACTTCGATGGCGCGCGACAGGTTGATGGACTTGCCATTGTTCAGGGTTTCCAGCTGCGACAGCTCTTCGCCATGGGCCTCCAGCAGGTCGGCCAGTTTCAGCAACAAGCGCTCGCGGTCTGCCGGGCGCTGGGTTGCCCAGCTGTCCTCGAAGGCGCGGCGCGCAGCGGCAACCGCCAGGTCCACATCGGCCTTGCCGGCCACCGCCACCCGCGCCAGTTCGTCGCCCGTGGCGGGGTTATGTACCGGCATCTCGGCACCGGACAGCGCAGGACGGGACTGGCCGTCGATCAACAGGCCGTGGCGGGCCCGGACAAAGGCTTCCACGCGGGGGTCAAGGGCAATGCTCATCTCGGTTCCTCTTCTCGCTCGGCCACAGCAGCAGCCGGGTATCTCGGATAGTCGAGAGGCACTGTGCGCCAAGCCCGGGCCGCGATCTTGACCCTGGCTGCCGGAAGACTTGCCAATGGCTGCCAGGTGCGGCTGGCAGGAAAAACCAAACGCGTTGGCAGGCAGATACAAGTATTCAGCGGCGGCTTGAGGCACAAATGGAGCCACGCAGCTTCCACCGCTGCCTTAGAGGAGAATTCACATGAGTAACGCCTTCTGGCACCCCATGCTGCACCCCAACGAAATGAAGCAGCGCGAGCCCATCCGCATCCTCCGTGGCGAGGGCTGCTTCGTCTTCGATGACAAGGGCAACCGCCTGGTGGATGGTGTGGCCGGGCTGTGGAACGTCAACGTCGGCCACGGCCGCAAGGAGATCAAGGCGGCCATCGCCGCCCAGCTCGACGAGCTGGAATACTTCCAGCTGTTCGACGGCATCAGCCACCCCCGCGCCGAAGAACTGGCCGCCAAGGTGATCGGCATGCTGGAACCGGAAGGCATGCGCCGCGTGGCCTTCAGCTCCGGCGGCTCGGACGCCGTGGAAACTGCGCTGAAGCTGGCCCGCCAGTACTGGAAGCTGCAGGGCCAGGCCGACCGCACCAAGTTCATCTCCCTGCGCCAGGGCTACCACGGCACCCACTTCGGCGGTGCTTCGGTGAACGGCAACACTGTATTCCGCCGCAACTACGAGCCGCTGCTGCCGGGCTGTTTCCATGTCGACACGCCCTGGCTCTACCGCAACCCCTACAGCCAGGACCCGGAAGAACTGGGGCAGATCTGTGCCGACCTGCTGGAACGGGAAATCCAGTTCCAGAGCCCGGACACCGTGGCCGCCTTCATCGCCGAGCCGATCCAGGGTGCGGGTGGCGTGATCGTGCCGCCGGAGAACTACTGGCCGCTGATCCGCAAGGTCTGCGACAAGTACGGCGTGCTGCTGATCGCCGACGAAATCGTCACCGGCTTCGGCCGTTCCGGCTCCCTGTTCGGCAGCCGCCTGTGGGGCGTTAAGCCCGACATCATGTGCCTGGCCAAGGGCATCTCCTCGGGTTACATCCCGCTGGGTGCCACCGTGGTCAACGAGCGCATCGAGCAGGCCTTCGCCAACAACGGCAACTTCACCGGCGCGATCATGCACGGCTACACCTACTCCGGGCACCCGGTGGCCTGCGCCGCCGGCCTGGCTAATCTGGATATCGTCGTGAAGGAAAACCTGCCGGCCAATGCCGCGAAACAGGGTGACTACCTGCTCAAAAGCCTGGCCGCCTTCCCCGAGCGCTTCGCTGCCGTGGGCGAAGTGCGCGGCAAGGGCCTGATGGTGGCTCTGGACCTGGTGAGCGACAAGACCACCCGCGAGCCCATCGACCCCATGGGCGGCTACGCCAACCGCGTGGCAGAGATCGCCCGCGCCAATGGCGTGATGGTGCGTCCGGTGGGCACCAAGATCATCCTCTCGCCGCCGCTGGTGATCGAGCAGGAACAGCTCGATACGATCGTCAATGCACTGGCCATCGGCTTCCAGGAAGCCCGCGTGTAGGGATAGCTGCGCGTCGGCGATACTGCCGACTTCGGCTCTTGCAGCCCTGGTGGAGCGCGGCGCTTGCCGCGCTCCCTCATTAGGGGAATGCACCATGGAACACGACTTCGGCCTGCACTGCCTGCAGGCTTTCAGCCGGGTAATCCCGGCCTCCTGCTTCGCCTTCTACCGGGTCGACCCGCAGCTACGCGCCCGCGACTTCCAGCTGCTGCGCATGGACGCCCGCACCCATCGCGACTACCTCGACCACTACCGCGACTTCGACCCGCTGCAACCGGCACTCTGCGTCGACGAGCACCGCCCTGTCGTGCGCCTGCACGAAGCCATGGCGCGCCAGAGCGGCGATGCGCGACGCATCTACCAGGGCTTTCTCGCCCGCCATGGCATCAGCGATGTGGTGGAAGTGATCGCCCATGACCGCCAGCACCCGGTGGTGGGCATATCCGTGCTGCGCACCGGCGGCCTTGCGTCGTTCACAACCGAAGAACTGCAACGCCTCGATGGCCTGCGCAGCCTGCTGGACCTTGCCGTGCGCCAGTTGCCGGAAGCGCCTGCGGAAATCGACGCCCTCGCCTACCTCACTCCGAGGGAACGGGAAATCGCCCTGCTGCTGCGCGAAGGCCTCGGCAACAAGGACCTCGCCCGCCAGCTCGACCTCGGCCTGGCCACGGTGAAGACCCACCTCATCCACCTGTTCCGCAAAACCGGCGCGCGCAGCCGCACGGAGCTGGTCCGCCAGCTATTTCTCTGACGGGATCGTTGGGCTTCACTTCGCTCAGCCCCCACCTACGACGGAGCGTGCCGGCAAGCCCTGATGTAGGTTGGCGCTGAGCCCGCGAAGCCCAACACGCCCCCAACGACCTTCCAGTCGATACACCTGCCCCTCGCGCCGGACCTGCGCTTGTCGGCTCAGACCGACGAGAAGCAGTTATCCACGAAGAGGTGCGCCCCACTGACGAAGGACGCCTCGTCAGATGCCAGGAACAACGCGGCGCGGGCCACTTCCTCCGGCTCGCACAAACGCCCCTGCTGCAACGAGATGGCGGCTTCGCTGGCGTCCACACCCATGGCCTGCAGCTCCTTCATCTCGCGAACGCCATGGGCGGTGCGGATGAAGCCCGGCGCCACGGCGTTGCAGCGGATGCCGCGATCACGGAACTCGACGGCAATGGCCCTGGCGAACATCTGGCAGGCGCCCTTGGTGGCGTTGTAGACCACCTCGCCCGGCGTGGCGTACTCGGCGGAAATGGATGAGGTGCAGACAATGCTGCCCTTGCCCTTGGCCAACATCTGCGGCAACACGGCGCGGGTCATCAGGTACATGCTCTTGACGTTGACCGCCATCAGCCAGTCCCACTCATCTTCCTCCACATCGAGGAAAGGTTTCACGATCAGGGTGCCAGCGTGATTGAACAGGATGTCCGCGCCACCGAACGCAGCCTCCCCTGCCACTACCGCCGCCTTCACCTGGTCGGCGCGGGAAACATCAGCGCCCACTCCCAGTGCCTCGCCGCCGGCAGCCTTGATCTGCCTGGCCAACTCCTGGGCGGCATCACCATTGCGATCGACGATCACCACCTTCGCGCCCTCTGCGGCGAACAGGCGGCTGGCGGCTTCACCGCAGCCGCCAGCACCACCGCTGATGATTGCGACCTTGTCCAGCAGCCGGGGTCTTGCTGCGTGCATGGCGTACACCTCGTTTGCATCGGGATAGTCAGACCAGCGTAGTCCAGCCGACTCCCGCTCCACCTTCCGGTTGATACCGTCCCTCCTCCGTCCAGCCCACCATGGCTCATCCCAACCAACCGGAGATACCCCATGACCACCCAACCCGAATGGATCACTGTCGGCGCCCTGGCCGATGGATTCGCCCCCGACGCCTTCATCCTGCCCAACCTGGCGGACCTGGCCGGCCAGAGCTTCACCCTGCACTTTGCCAATGGCTGGCAGATCGAGCACCACTTCAGCGCCGGGCAACTGGCCTGGTCCCTGGCCGACGGCAGCGCCAGCGGCGAGGCGGACTACCGAGCCACCTCGGTACGCGAGGGCCTGTACCTGGTGGACTTTCTCAAGAAGGAAAACGGCGGCACGGTGTCCGTCAGCCTGGTGCTGGATATCGCCAACGCCGCCTTCACCGCCGTGCTCGGCCGCATGCCCAGCGAAACGGAAAGCCGGGGCGACCTGTTCAGCAAGGCGCTCTCCGGCGGCGAGCTGACTTCGGTCAAGGCCGAATTCCTCCATGGCAGCCTCGACCGCCCCTGGCGCGACGGTGCCTGCCCGCACGCCCCGACCCGCGAACTGGTGGGCCTGCGCAACCTCTATCGCTACAGCCCCACCGAGGTCTACGAGCACCTCTACCTCAACGAGAACTTCTACAGCTGGCAGTGCCTGAAGGGCGTCGAGCAAGGCCTGGCCGACACCGACCGCTGCCACACGCTGAAGATCGCCGAGGAACTCTACCTCTTCGTCTGGCGCGAAAAGATCGTCCCCACCCTCGGCCTGGTGCTGATCGACCTGAAGAACCACCGCAGCGACGGCAAGATCTGCGGCTATGCCGGCGGCGATTTCGGCCAGCTGTCGAACTTCCCGGTCAGCTCCCACTGCAGCGTGCTCAACCGCACGGAGTACCCACTGTGAAGGGCCGCACCGTCCTCATCACCGGCGCCGGCACCGGCATCGGCGCCGCCTGCGCGCGGCGCCTGGCCAGCGAAGGCGCCAACCTGGTACTGGTGGGCCGTCGCCGCGAGCCGCTGGAAGTCGTGGCCGGGGAAACCAGTGGGCTGGTGCTGGCAGGCGATGCCGCCAGCAGCAGCGACTGGGCCCATTTCATCCCTGCCATCGTCGAGCGCTTCGGCGGCCTGGATGGCGTGCTGGCCAATGCCGGCGGCCATGGAATGGGCCGTGCCACCGACACCCGCGATGAAGACTGGCAGGCCGCCATGCGGGCCAACCTCGACAGCGCCTTCTACACCGCCCGCGCGTGCCTGCCGCTGCTGGCGGAGCGGCGTGGGTCGCTGGTGCTGATGGCCTCCATCGCCGCACTGGCGGCGGGCGAAGACGTGTGCGGCTACACCACCGCCAAACACGCGCTGATTGGCCTGACCCGCTCCCTGGCACGGGATTACGGTCCGCAGGGCGTGCGGGTCAACGCCGTCTGCCCGGGTTGGGTTCGCACCCCCATGGCCGACGCGGAGATGCAGCCGCTGATGAAGCATTACGGCGAAAACCTGGACGCCGCTTATGCCCGCGTCACCGCCGAAGTGCCGCTGCGCCGCCCGGCCAGCCCCGAGGAAATCGCCAGCATCTGCCGCTTCCTGCTCTCGGAGGAAGCCTCCATCATCACCGGCGCCAGCCTGGTGGCCGATGGCGGGTCGAGCATCGTCGACGTCCCCACCCTGGCCTTCGGGCGGCACTAGCCGCCCCCACAGGCACAGACCCCGCTTTTTTGTGGGTTCGAACTCATTCGAACAAGGGCCGCACAGCGGCCCCCTTTGGCGAGCCTCCGGCCCGCAGAGCCATTGAAATCGCCCCCACAAGAGCGCGTGCTCCCACAAGACTCGGACCGCATAACCCATCTCGCACAAGGCTGAAATGCGGCCATCAAGGCATCGGGCAACCCGAGAAATACGTTAAGATATTAACCGTCGCCCACCCCGCTTCCGCGTGCCCTCCCCGATGCCCGACTCCCGCTCCTGGCCCGCTGCTATCCGGGCTCTGCGTCATCCCAATTTCCGCCTGTATTTCGCTGGGCAGGCAGTCTCCACCCTGGGCAGTTGGTTGCAGCAGGTGGCGCTGGCCTGGCTGATCTATCGCCTCACCGGGTCGGCGGCGCTGCTCGGCGTCACCACCTTCGCCTCGCTGCTGCCGCAATTGCTGGTAGGCCCGCTGGCCGGCGCCTGGATCGACCGCCACGACAAGCGCCGCCTGCTGATCGGCGTACAGGGGCTGCTCGGCCTGCAGGCCATCACCCTGGCCGTGCTCACCGTCACCGGGTTGATCGGCCCCACGCTGATCGTCGCCATGGCCGCGCTACTGGGCGTGCTCAACGCCTTCGACACGCCGCTGCGGCAGTCACTGCTCAGCCAGTTCGTCAGCGGCAAGGAAGACCTGCCCAACGCCCTGGCGCTCAACGCCATGCTGTTCAACAGCTCGCGCTTCATCGGTCCGCCGCTGGCCGGCCTGCTGCTGGGCTTCACCAGCGAGGCGGCCTGCTTCGCCGTCAACGCCCTCTCCTACCTGGGGCTGGCCGCCGGCCTGCTGGTCATCCGCATGGCCCCCACGCCCCGCGCCGCCGGCTCCACCGGAGACGTGTTCCGCGAGGGACTGGCCTACGTCGCCGGCCGCCCGACCATCCGCCTGATGATGCTCAGCGTACTCGTAGTCAACCTCACCGCCTCCAGCTATGCCGTGCTGCTGCCGGTATTCGCCAAGGACATCTTCGCTGGCGATGCGCGCACCCTCGGCTGGCTCTGGGGCGCCGCCGGCCTCGGCTCACTGGCCAGTACCCTGTTCCTCGCCAACCGCCATGCGCTGACTGGCCTCACTGGCGCCATCATGGCCTGTGTCCTGACCTGCGGCGCGGCCCTGCTCGGCTTCGCCGCCAGCAGCCACCTGGCGCTGTCGCTACTGGCCATGGCAGCACTGGGCTTCGGCATCTCCACCTGCAACGTCGGCACCAACATCCTTCTGCAAAGCCTCGCCCCGGAGCGCCTGCGCGGCCGCGTGGTATCGTTCTACACCTCGACGCGCTTCGGCTTCGACGCCATCGGCGGCCTGCTCGTAGGCCTGCTCGCCGAACGCCTCGGTGCACCCTGGGCCATGACCTGCGCCGGCTTCCTGCTGCTCGGCTACTGCGCCTGGCTACTGCCGCGCCAGCGCCAGCTGAGCCGGGATATTGCCAGTGCGCAGAGGGAGGATCATTGAGCCCCATCCTGCATCTGTAGGATGGCGACACCTCCCGGCCCGCCGGATACTCGTCCCATGGCCCTGCCCCATCTCGACGATGAATGGCCCATACCCGAACCCGTGACAGAACAACAACAACGTCGCACAGGGGATAGCACATGAGCAGGAACGATCCGGGCGGTCAGTCGATCGCCGCCTCCGTACTGGAGGCCTTCAGCAGCACCACGCTGGAGTTGCAGCGCCTGGCCCGGGACAAGTCCATCGAACGCTTTCACGCCCTGGCCCTTGCCGAGCTGAAACGCCTGCTGCCATTCGACCAGGCCTGGTGGGGCCGCGCCGCGATGATCGACGGCTTGCCCGAAGAACACAGCGCCCACCTGTTCAACCTGCCGCCCGCTTACCTGGATGACTGGCAGTCGATCCGCCATGACGACATCACCGTGCCGCTGGTCAACGCCGAGCCGGGCAAGGCGGTGATCGTCGACAGTGCCCAGAGCACCCCGGGGCTGAAATGGCTGGGCGAGCGCCATGGCTTCCGCGAATTCCTCTGCGTCATCCACATCGACCCGCAAACCCGCCTCAGCGATCACCTGACGCTCTACCGCGCGCCCACTGCGCCGCCCTTCACCGAGCAGGAACGCTGGCTGCTGGACAACCTGATGCGCCACCTGGTGGCGGCGGTGTCTGCCAACCAGATCCGCACCCTGGTGGCCAAGCGCGAGAGTCTCTCCAACCCGCGCAACCTCGCCCTCGCGGTGTGCGACGCACGCGGCACCCTGCATTGCGCCGAGCGCGGCTTCGTTGACCTGCTGCTCGGCGAATGGCCGCAGTGGACCGGCCCGCAGCTGCCCGAAGCCATCGGTCACGACGGCTATCAGGGCGCCCGGCTGCAGATCGAGGTTTCCGCCGTGGGCGACCTGCTGCTGCTCGCCGCCCGCAACCTGAACTCTCTGCAGCAGCTCAGCGCCCGCGAAAACGACGTCGCCCAGCGCTTTGGCGAAGGCAGGACCTACAAGGAAATCGCCCGTGAACTGGGCCTGGCGCCAAACACCGTGCGCCATCACATCCGCAGCATCTACGCCAAGCTCGGCGTGAAGGACAAGGCGAGCATCGCCCACCTGCTGCACGCGCCACCCGACTGATCCCCGCGCACCACATCGCCTGACTCACAGCCGCCTTCCCGGGCGGCACGGGCGGCCTTTGCCTGAAACAACCACCTGCACCCAAAAGAACGAGAAACCATGCCCATGACACCGCTCCGCAATGCACTCTTCGGCTGCGCCCTGCTGCCGCTCGCCGCACCGGCTGCAGACATGAACGCCCGCGACTTCTTCTCCGCGCCGGTGGGCACCCAGCTTGGCGTGCTCTACCTGCCCACCACTCGCGCAAACGACTTCCACGGCCCGGCGGACAGCACCGGCAAGGCAGAACTCTCGGTCAACGCCCTGGCGTATCGCCATGTGTTCTTCAGCGACATCTGCGGCACCCTCTGCACCCCGCAGTTCATCGTGCCCTACGTCGACCTCGACGCCCGTCTGCCCGGCGCTGCCGCCCACACTGGCGAACGTGGCATTGGCGACCCACAACTGGGCGGCACCCTGTTCTTCATCAACGAGCCGGAAACCCGCACCTACAGCGGCCTGCTGACCCTGCTCACCGTGCCGGTCGGCGAGTACCACGGCAACAACCCGGATGTATCCCCCGGCGCCAACCGCTGGGGACTGACCTTCAACTACAACTACACCCAGGGCATCGGCGAGAAGTGGGTCCTGGAAGCCAACCTCGAAGCCCAGCTCTACGGCAAGAACGACGACTACTACGGGGCGGACCTGGAACAGGACCCGCTCTACCGCCTGCAAGCCTTCGCTTCCTACGACTTCACCCCCGCCACCTACGGTGCCCTGCGCCTGGTCCACGCCGATGGCGGTGAGCTGCGCCTGAACGACCGCCGCCTCGACGACACCCACCAGCGCTACACCCAGCTCGGTTTCGAGGTCGGCCACTGGCTGGACGGCCAGAACCAGCTGATGTTCGCCCTCTCGCGCAACGTCGCCACCGACAACGGCTACCACGCCAACCAGGCCCTGCTGCGCCTGGTCCACGTGTTCTGACGGAGGCCCGCCATGGACCACACTTCCAATACCCCCTGGCTGCGCCTCGCCGCCATCGTCCTGTTCGCCGCCATGACCCCGGCTGTACTGATGACCGCCCCGGCCGTGGCAGCCCAGCTCGCCACCCAATGGCAACTCAGCCCTGCGCAGATCGGCGACCTGTTCTCTGCCGAGCTGGGCGCCATGAGCCTGGCCACCCTGCCCGCGTTCTGGTGGCTGGGCCGCGTCGACTGGCGCCGCGCGGCGCTGCTCGCGGGTGTGCTGTTCATCGCCGGCAACCTGGCCTCGGCCTGGGCCAGCGACTACACCACCCTCCTCGTCCTGCGCGTGGCCACCGCGCTGGCCGGCGGCTCGCTGATGATCCTCTGCCTGTCCAGCGCCGCCACCACCGCCAACCCCAGCCGCGTCTACGGTATCTGGGTCATGGGCCAGTTGGTGCTCGGCGCCGTCGGCCTGGCCCTGTTGCCCGGCCTGTTCGAGCACCATGGCCTGGCTGGCGGCTATCGGGTGCTGGCAGCCCTGAGCCTACTGGTGCTGCCGCTGGCCTGGGCCTTCCCCAGCGGCCATGGGTCGCCTCGCGCGCAGGCCAGAAATGGCCGGGACGCGCCGCGCGGCAAGCAGGTACTGGGTATCCTCGGATTGCTCGGCTTCTACATCGCCCTATCCGGTGTCTGGACCTTCATCGGCGCCATCGGCGGCAAGTCCGGCCTGGATGCCGGGGCCAGTGGCAACATCCTCGCCATCGCCACCCTCATGGGCATCGCCGGCGCCGGCCTGGCCGCCGTCATGGGGGAGCGCCTGCCCCGCAACCTGGCGCTGTGCTCCGGCTTCGCCCTGATGGCCATCGCCACCCTGCTGCTGCTCGACGCCCCGCAACTGGCTCGCTTCACCCTGGCCGCGCTGGCCTTCAAGTTCACTTGGACCTACGTGCTGCCATTCATCCTCGCCTGTCTCGCCGAACTGGATGCCTCGGGCCGCCTCATGAACGCCAGCAACCTGGTCATCGGTGGCGGCCTCGCCCTAGGCCCGGCCCTGGCCGGCCGCCTGATCGAACATCAGGGCGGCTTCCACGGCGTCCTGATGGGCGCCACCGCCATCACCCTCCTCTCCCTGTTCGCCATCCTCGGCAGCCGGTTGCGCCCGGCCGCCCGCACCGCCCTCTCCACCTCGGAGTCCCAAGCATGAATCGCCGTACCGCCTTCCTCTTCGATGAACTGTCCCTCTGGCACAGCGCCAGCCAGCACGCCCTGATCCTGCCCGTGGGCGGCTGGGTGCAGCCCCCGTCCAGCGCCGGCCACGCCGAGTCGCCGGAAACCAAGCGGCGCCTGAAGAACCTCATGGATGTCTCAGGCCTGACCCGCCAGCTGCAAATCAGCAGCGCCGCGCCCGCCAGCGAGGAGGACCTGTTGCGGGTCCACCCGGCGCACTACCTGGAACGTTTCAAGGCGCTGAGCGACGCCGGCGGCGGCGAACTGGGCGATCACGCCCCGATCGGGCCCGGCAGCTACGAGATCGCCAAGCTTTCCGCTGGCCTGGCGATGGCAGCGGTGGACGCCGTGCTAACGGGCGAGGCGGACAACGCCTACGCCCTGTCGCGCCCGCCGGGCCACCACTGCCTCGCCGACCAGGCCATGGGCTTCTGCATGCTCGCCAACATCCCGGTGGCCATCGAGGCGGCCAAGGCGCGTCACGGTCTGGGCAAGGTGGCGGTGATCGACTGGGACGTTCACCACGGCAACGGCACCCAGGCGATCTACTACCAGCGTCCGGACGTGCTGACCATTTCCCTGCATCAGGACGGCTGCTTCCCGCCTGGCTACAGCGGCACGGAGGATCGCGGCGAAGGCGCGGGCCTGGGCGCCAACCTCAATATCCCGCTGCTGCCCGGCAGCGGCCACGAGGCCTACCTGGATGCGATGCAGCGCATCGTCATTCCGGCGCTGGAGCGCTTCGAGCCGGAGCTGATCATCGTCGCCTGTGGTTACGACGCCAACGCGGTGGACCCGCTGGCGCGGATGCTGCTGCACAGCGACAGCTTCCGCAGCATGACCCGCCTGGTGCGCGAAACCGCCGAGCGCCTGTGCCAGGGCCGCCTGGTACTGGTCCATGAAGGCGGCTACGCCGAAGCCTATGTGCCTTTCTGCGGCCTCGCAGTCATGGAGGAGCTGTCCGGCATACGCACCCCGGTCGAGGACCCGCTGCGCGACTTCATCGTCCTGCAGCAACCGGGCGAAGCCCAACGCCGGCTCCAGAAGGCGCTGATCGGCGAGATGGCGGAGGCGTTTGGCCTCAATCCGTAGTCCGGGCTGGGTGGGTCAGGCTTCATCGACCCACCAGCCGTGTTGGTCCTGGCTTCGGTCGTTGGGCTTCGTCGAACTCAGCTCAACCTACCAGCCCGACCGGCCGTAGGTTGGGCCAAGCCCCGCGAGCTCCGGACAACAGCGCGAAGGGTCACAGGCTGAGCAGCCAGAGGCAGATGCCGGGGAAGGCAACCAGCAGGACGATGCGCACCAGGTCGGAGGCCAGGAACGGCAGTACCCCCTTGGCCGTTTCCAGGTAGGGCACGTCGCGCGCCACCTTGTTGACGATGAACAGGTTCATGCCCAGCGGCGGGTGGATCAGGCCGATCTCCACCACCATCAGCGCGAGGATGCCGAACCAGATGGACTTCTGAACCTCGGTCATGCCGTAGAAATCCAGGCCCATGATCACCGGGTAGAAGATCGGGATGGTCAGCAGGATCATCGCCAGCGAATCCATCACGCAGCCCAGCAACAGGTAGAGCAGCAGGATGGCGCAGAGCACCAGGATCGGTGCAAGGCCACTGGCCTTGACCCACTCGGCCAGTTCGGTGGGCATCTGGGTCAGCGCCAGGCCCGAGTTGAGCAGGTCCGCACCGAGCAGCACGAGAAAGATCATCGCCGTGGTTTCGGCGGTGCCCAGAAGGCTCTGGCGCAGGCCCTCGCCGCGCAGGCCGCCCTGGAACACCGACAGCAGGCCGCAGGCCGCGGCGCCGATGGAAGCCGCTTCGGTGGGGTTGGCCCAACCGCCGTAGATGCCGACGATCACCACGAGGAATACGCCCAATACGGGCAGCACCTGGAGGAGCGCCTTGAATCGTTCGGCGGCACTGGCCGGTTCGCTACGGCTATGGCCCTCCGCCTCCCGCGACACCATCAGGCGCACCACGACCAGGTAGCCCAGCGCGGCCAGCAGGCCCGGCACCACGGCGGCGACGAACAGCTTGGCGATGGATTCCTGGGTCAACACGGCGTAGATGATCAGTGGTACCGACGGCGGGATGAGGATGCCCAGGGTCCCTCCCGCCGCCACGGTGGCGGTAGCCAATCGGCCGGAGTAGTTGTGCCGGCGCAGTTCCGGCAGCGCTACCTGGCTCATGGTGGCCGAGGTGGCCAGCGAAGAACCGCAGATGGCGCCGAAGCCGGCGCAGGCACCGATGGCGGACATGCCGAGGCCGCCACGCCAGTGGCCGACGAAGGCCGCCGCACAACCGAAGATGGCCTTGGACAGGCCGCCGTGAGTGGCGAACTGGCCCATCAGCACGAACAGCGGGATCACCGCCAGGTCGTAGTTGGACAGGCGCGACCAGGCCAGGTTGTTGAGGCTGAACAACAGCGCGGAAAAATCGCCGTCATTCACCGCGAGGAAGCACAGCGCGCCGCCCACCATCATGGTCAGGCCGATATGCACGCGCAGCACCAGCAGGAAGAAGGTGGCAGCCAGCGCCAGCAGGCCGAGACTGAGACCGCTCATGGGCGTGGCTCCCGGGTCAGACAATAGTAGGTTCGGGCGCCGGCGGTGGCCGCCAGCAACAGGAGGCTCGGCACGATGCCCAGCAGGGGGAGCCACAGCGGCACCGAGAGCAGCGTGGAGACCTCGCCGTACTCGCGGCTTTCCAGCACCTGCAGGCCGGTGCGCCAGGCCAGCAGCAGCGCCGCCAGCAGGCACAGCAGATGGGCGAAGGCGTCCAGCCAGGCCTGCAGGCGAAGCGGCAGCTTCAGGGTGAAGGCATCCACCTTGATGTGCTGGCCGCGCAACTCGCAAAGCGGCAGGAAGGCGGCGATGGCCACCGCCGCGCCGATTTCCATCAGCTCGATATCGCCCTGGACGGGCGTGGCGAACAGCTTGCGGCCGATGATGGACACCAGGGACAGGCCGACCAGTGCGAGGAGGATGAAACCGCCACCCAGGGCGAAACCCTGGGCGGTGTACAGCAGGGCGCGGCTGGCCAGGCCCTCCCCCTCTGCGGGGGCGGTATCGAAGGACAGGGACTCGTTCATGGCCGATCACCGTGCCTGACTGGAGAGCGCCCGCGCCCCGTCCAGCAGGGCTTGCCCATTAAGCCCTTTCTCGGTCACTGCGGCGGCCCAGGCATCCGCTACCGGCGCCGCAGCCTGTTTCATGGCGCCGTAGGCGCTGGCGTCGATGGTGACCATCTGCTCGGTCGGCGTCGCGGCACGGGCCTTGTCGAGGAAGAGGTCCCAGGCGCTGGCGAAGCGCTCGTTCAGAGCCGGGCCGCTGTTGCGCTCGAGAATGACGCGCAGGTCCTCGGGCAGGCTGTTGAACTTGCGCTCGTTCATCAGCATCGCCAGCACGGTGTAGGAAAAGGCCGGCTGGCCGGCCGGGATGGCCGAGTGGTGATCGGTGACTTCGTCCAGCTTGGTCGGCGGCACCACCTCCCAGGACGCCAGCGCGCCATCCACCACGCCCTTGGAGATGGCCTCGGTCATCTGCGCCGGCGGCATGCTCACCGGGGTCGCACCCAGGGCCTCCACCAGCTTGGCGGCGGTGCGGCTGGAGGCGCGCAGCTTGAGGTCCTTGAGGTCTTCCAGACGGGCCACGGCCTTGCCACGGGTGTGGATGTCCATGCCGCCGTCACCGTGGACCGACAGCACCTTGTAGCCCTTGAAGTCGTCCCTGGCGTACTGCTCGTAGTACTGCCAGATGATCGGGTTGCTCGCCCTGGCGCCGGCCGGAAGCATGAACGGCAGCTCCATCGCCTCGATGCGCGGGAACTTGCCCGCCGAGTAGGCCGGCGCGGTCCAGACGATATCGGCGACGCCGTTGCGCGCCATATCGGCCAGCTTGGCCGGGGTGCCGCCCAACTGCATCGAGGGGTAGAGCTGGCACTTGATGCGCCCGGCGGACTCGTCGCTGAGCTGCTGGCACCAGGGTTCGATGATGTTGTGCTGGGCGTTGGAATTGGCAGGCAGGAAGTGCGCGACCTTCAGCGTGTAGACCGGCTCCGCCAGGGCCAGCGAGGCCGAGCAGGCGGCAGTTAAAAGGACGGCGAGCTTGGACATCGTCATACGGGATGAGCCTCGTTGTTCTTGTAGTTGCATGGGAGGCCGCCAACCCTTTACGGCAGCATCGGCAGCCTGGAACATCGTTAACACATTCAATATCTCGTTAATAAATTAACTTTCTGAACGATGCTGTCAACCACAGACAATTTTTCCAGCCCCCTGCCGGGTTTCCATCCGTCACGAAGAACCTGAACAAAGCCCTTTACGTCGTGCATTAGAGAAAAATCGTGACAACCGTCGGAAGACGACAAATTGCTTCATCGCTGGCACGGATAGACAAAAAACAAATCATTAAAATATTAATTTTTAACCAAAAAGCCGTCCGCCTGTGCATTCCAGGGATGGGTTTCATGACCCGCCATGTCAGCTTGGGGGCTCTCCTGTGGGGGCGAATTCATTTGAACGTGGGAAACCACGTCCTGAGGACGTGGTCATGAGTCACCGGCTCTGCCTGTGACGATTCGAGTCAGCGAACCAGCAGGATGACACCGGTCCCGTAGGGTGCGCCGCGCGCACCGTGAGACAGACTCGGAGTCGCCACCGTCGCCTCGGTGCGCATGGCGCACCCTACTGCTGGGCACGGGGGCGGAGATCAGGCGGGTGCTGGCCCACTTCCTGGGGGCCAAAGGCAAGTCCAGGTTCCACGAACGTGGATCTTTACTCGATATGCAGCCGTACCCGGATGAAATCCGGGAGCGCGACCCCACCCTTTCCCCGAATTACATCCGAGCTACCGCCACGCGTCTTCCTTGTCTGCCGCCCTGCGCTGGCGGTATTCGCCGGGGCTCATGCCGGCGTTGCGGGCGAAGAAGCGGCTGAAGTAGGCCGGGTCCTTGAAGCCCAGCAGGTAGCAGATCTCGTTGGCCGAGCTGCCGGTGAACAGCAAGAGGCGCTTGGCCTCCTGCATCACCCGGTCGTGGATCAGGCGCTTGGATGGCAGGTCGGCGATGCGCCGGCAGATGTCGTTCAGGCGCGCCTCGGTCACGCCCATCTGGCTCGCGTACTGCCCCAGGGGCCAGTGCTCGCGGTAATGCGCCTCGATCAGCCCGTTGAAGCGGTGGAACACCTGCAAATCCTCGTGGCGTGCCGGCTGCGCCTTCAGCGAACGGGCCGACAGGCGCAGCAGGCTGATGAAGATCAGCCGGGTCAGTGCCGACAGGCTGGCGTCGCGCCCTGGACGGCTGGCGGCGAATTCACTGCGCAACTGTCCGAACAGCAGGTCCAGGCGCTGCACCTCCTCGCGCAAGTCCTCCCCCAGCTCGGCGAAGGCCACGCACACCGGCACGATCTGCGCGCCATCGGCCAGGTCCGGTTCGGCTTCCAGCAGTGACCAGACCAGTTGCTGGCGCACGGTCAGCACATGGCCGTCGGCGTCCTGCTCGGTGACGAAGGCATGGGGAATGGTCGGCGGCGTGAGGAAAAACAACGGCCCTTCCTGGCGGTACTGCTGTTCGTCGAGGTAGACGCGCACCGCCCCGCTCTTCACGTAGTGCACCTGAAAGAAACGGTCGTGGCGGTGTACCGGCATGTTGCGGCCGAAGAAGTCCGCCAGCTTGCCCAGAGCCTCGTAGTGCACCTCGGCGTCGGCGTAGCGCTGGTCGTAGACCTGGCCGATGTTGATGTTGGGGATGGGCTGGCGCTCTGCCATGGCGACCTTTCTCCGCTGTCTTTGCACAGCTTCGATGACGAATGGCGAAGCGGCAAGACTTGACGTTTATTAACATGTTAAATATAACGTTAACACATTAACGAACCCTCGTTACGGGCCCGCACGTTCTCCTTTGCGAACCGGCCCGACTTTTATCCCGCCGGGGCGACCCGGCACGATCCAGGAGCGAACCACCATGAGCCGTGCCCTTGAAGACGTCGCTGCCGGCACCCTGTTCGGCGTTGCGCTGAACTACCGGGGCCTGCTGGAGAGCCGTCTGGACGAGTTCCAGCAGCCACCCTACCAGCAGCCGCCGGTCAAGCCGGTGCTGTTCATCAAGACCCCGAATACCCGCAACGGCCACGGCCAGCCTGTCGTCTACCCGCAGGGGGTGGAGCGTCTGCAGCCGGGCCCGGCCCTCGGCGTCGTGATCGGCAAGCGCGCCAGCCGCGTAAGCGCCGCCAACGCCATGGCGCATGTCGCCGGCTATGTGACCGTCAACGAATTCAGCCTGCCGGAAGAGAGCTATTACCGCCCGGCGGTGAAGGCCAAGTGCCGCGACGGCTTCTGCCCCCTCGGCCCGGAATTCGTCCCCGCCGCGCAGATTCAGAACCCGCACGCCCTAACGCTCAAGCTCTTCGTCAACGGCCAGCTGCGCCAGGAAAACACCACGGCGAATCTCGTACGCGGTATCCCGCAACTGATCGAGGAGATCAGCGAATTCATGACCCTGCACGAAGGCGACGTGCTGATCACCGGCACCCCGGAAGGCCGCGTCGACGTGCAGCCCGGTGACCTCGTGGAAGTGGAAATCAGCGGCCTCGGTCGCCTCGCCAACACCGTGGTTGCGGAATAAGGAGCCCGAGATGAAACACGCACGCATCCGCCACCAGGGTGAAGTCCACGCCGTCACCGTGGAAGGCGACAACGCCGTCCGCCTCGCCGATGGTCGTCTGCTCGGCGAAGACCAGGTCGAGTGGCTGCCACCCGCTACCGGCAGCATGTTCGCCCTGGGCCTGAACTATGCCGACCACGCCGCCGAGCTGGCCTTCAAGGCGCCCACCGAGCCGCTGGCCTTCATCAAGTCGCCGGGTACCTACACCGGCCACAACCAGGTCACCTGGCGCCCGGACAACGTCGCCTACATGCACTACGAGTGCGAGCTGGTGGCGGTGATCGGCAAGCCGGCGCGCAACGTCAAGCGCGAGGACGCCCTCACCTACCTCGCCGGCTACACCGTCTGCAACGACTACGCCATCCGCGACTACCTGGAGAACTACTACCGGCCCAACCTGCGGGTGAAGAACCGCGACGCCACCACCCCAGTCGGCCCCTGGATGGTCGATGCCGCCGACGTGCCCGATCCCTCGAAACTGAAGCTGCGCACCTGGGTGAACGGCGAGCTGAAACAGGAAGGCACCACCGCGGACATGATCTTCGACATCCCCTACCTGATCGAATACTTCTCCAGCTTCATGACCCTGCAACCGGGCGACATGATCGCCACCGGCACGCCGGAGGGCCTGGCCGACGTGGTGCCCGGCGATGAAGTAGTGGTGGAGGTGGAAGGCGTGGGCCGCCTGGTCAACCGCATCGTCAGCGAAGAGGCCTTCTTCGCCCGCACACAACAAGAGGCATGAGCAGCATGATCAAGCACTGGATCAACGGCCAGGAAGTCGAAAGCAAAGAGGTTTTCGTCAACTACAACCCGGCCACCATGGAGCCCATCGGCGAAGTCGCCAGTGGCGGTGCCGAAGAGATCGCCGCCGCCGTGGCCGCCGCCAAGGATGCTTTCCCCAAGTGGGCCAACACCCCGGCGAAAGAGCGCGCGAAGCTGATGCGCAAGCTGGGTGAACTGATCGATGCGAACGTGCCGCACCTGGCCGAGCTGGAGACCCTGGACACCGGCCTGCCGATCCACCAGACGAAGAACGTGCTGATCCCCCGCGCCTCGCACAACTTCGAGTTCTTCGCCGAGGTCTGCACCCGCATGGATGGCCACAGCTACCCGGTGGACGACCAGATGCTCAACTACACCCTGTACCAGCCGGTGGGCGTGTGTGGCCTGGTATCCCCCTGGAACGTGCCGTTCATGACCGCCACCTGGAAGACCGCACCTTGCCTCGCGCTGGGCAACACCGCGGTGCTGAAGATGAGCGAGCTGTCGCCGCTGACCGCCAACGAACTGGGCCGTCTGGCGCTGGAAGCCGGCATCCCGAAAGGCGTGCTGAACGTGGTGCAGGGCTACGGCGCCACCGCTGGCGACGCCCTGGTTCGTCACCCGGACGTGCGCGCCATTTCCTTCACCGGCGGCACCGCCACTGGGCGCAAGATCATGCAGACCGCCGGCCTGAAGAAGTACTCCATGGAACTGGGCGGCAAGTCGCCGGTGCTGATCTTCGACGACGCCGACCTCGACCGCGCCCTCGACGCCGCGCTGTTCACCATCTTCTCTCTGAACGGCGAGCGCTGCACCGCCGGCAGCCGCATCTTCATCCAGGAGTCGGTCTACGACCAGTTCGTCGCCGAATTCGCCACCCGCGCCAAGCGCCTGATCGTAGGTGATCCGCAGGACCCGAAAACCCAGGTCGGCTCGATGATCACCCAGGCCCACTACGACAAGGTCACCGGCTACATCCGCATCGGCATCGAGGAAGGCGCCACCTTGCTCGCGGGCGGCCTGGAGCGCCCGGCCAACCTGCCGGCGCACCTTGCCCGCGGGCAGTTCATCCAGCCCACGGTGTTCGCCGATGTGGACAACCGCATGCGCATCGCCCAGGAAGAGATCTTCGGCCCGGTGGTCTGCCTGATGAAGTTCAAGGACGAGGCCGAAGCGCTGCAACTCGCCAACGACACCGAATACGGCCTGGCCTCGTACATCTGGACCCAGGACATCGGCAAGGCCCATCGCCTGGCCCGTGGCATCGAGGCCGGCATGGTCTTCATCAACAGCCAGAACGTGCGCGACCTGCGCCAGCCGTTCGGCGGCGTGAAGGGTTCGGGCACCGGCCGTGAAGGCGGCCAGTACAGCTTCGAGGTCTTCGCCGAGATCAAGAACGTATGCATTTCCATGGGGAGCCATCACATCCCGCGTTGGGGTGTGTGAGATAACTGCTACTCCATAAAGAGGGGAGTACGACTCCCCTCCCCGTGCCGGCGTGCAACCGACCCGACAACAAGATTCCCCAAGAGGGGAATGACACGAGGAGTTACCGTCATGGGCAAACTTGCTCTGGCTGCCAAGATCACCCACGTCCCCTCCATGTACCTGTCCGAACTGCCGGGCCCGCGCCAGGGCTTCCGCCAGGCCGCCATCGACGGGCACATCGAGATCAGCCGCCGTTGCCGTGAGCTGAACGTCGATACCATCGTCGTGTTCGACACCCACTGGCTGGTCAACGCCAACTACCACATCAACTGCGCGCCGAATTTCGAAGGCCTGTACACCAGCAACGAGTTGCCGCACTTCATCGCCAACATGGAATACGGCTTCCCGGGCAACCCCGAACTGGGCCGCCTGCTGGCCGAAGAATGCAACCGCCTGGGCGTGGAAACCATGGCCCACGACGCCACCACCCTCGGCCCGGAATACGGCACCCTGGTGCCCATGCGCTACATGAACACGGACCGCCACTTCAAGGTCGTCTCGGTGTCCGCACTGTGCACCTCCCATTACCTGAACGACAGCGCCCGCCTCGGCTGGGCCATGCGCAAGGCGGTGGAAGAGCACTACGACGGCACCGTCGCCTTCCTCGCCAGCGGCTCGCTGTCCCACCGCTTCGCCCAGAACGGCCAGGCGCCGGAGTTCGCCACCAGGGTCTGGAGCCCCTTCCTGGAAACCCTCGACCACCGCGTGGTGCAGATGTGGGAAGACGGCGAGTGGGAAGACTTCTGCGGCATGCTCCCGGAGTACGCGGTGAAGGGCCACGGCGAAGGCTTCATGCACGACACCGCCATGCTGCTGGGCGCGCTGGGCTGGTCGAAGTACGACGGCAAGGCGGAAGTGGTCACCCCCTACTTCGGCTCCTCCGGCACCGGCCAGATCAATGCCATCTTCCCGGTCACCCCGCAGGACGGCTCCGCCATCCCCGCCGCCCAGGCCTCCAACCCGGCCGGTGTCGCCTCCACCAGCCGCCTCTGAGGAGCATCGCCATGCCCCATCTGGTCCTGCTCTACACCCCCGACCTGGAACGCGAGGCGGACATCGGCGGCCTGTGCCGTGCGCTGGCCGACCGCATGCTGGAGCAGCGCGACGAAAGCGGCCGCCAGGTGTTCCCCACCGGCGGCACCCGCGTGCTGGCCTACCCGGCGGCCCACGCCGCGATAGCCGACGGCAAAGGTGATTACGGCTTCCTCTACGCCAACCTGCGCATGGGCGCCGGGCGCAGCCCGGCCGTGCACCAGCAGGTCGGCGACGCCCTGCTGGCGGTGCTGCGCAGCCAGCTCGATGAGCTGCTGGAACGCCGCCCCATCGGCATCACCCTGCAGATCGATGAGAGCCCCGGCCAGGTGTTCGATGCCAAGCACAGTAGCCTGCACCCCCTGTTCACCCGGAATTCCTGAGGTTTCCATGCTTGACGCCAGCATCATCCAGCAAGCCGCCGCCCGCCTCGACGCCGCCGAGCGTTCCCGCGAGCAGGTGCGCCAGTTCTCCCTCGACTACCCGCAGATCGGCATCGAAGACGCCTACGCCATCCAGCGCGCCTGGGTGGCGCAGAAGATCAAGGACGGCCGCAAGCTGGTGGGCCACAAGATCGGCCTCACCTCGCGCGCCATGCAGGTGTCCTCCAACATCACCGAGCCGGATTACGGTGCGCTGCTGGACGACATGCTCTTCGACGAAGGCAGCGACATCCCCTTCGAGCGCTTCATCGTCCCGCGCGTGGAAGTGGAGCTGGCCTTCATCCTCGGCAAGCCCCTGCGCGGGCCGAACTGCACAGTGTTCGACGTGCTGGACGCCACCGAGTGGGTGATCCCGGCGCTGGAGATCATCGACGCGCGCATCCAGCAGGTGGACCCGGACACCAGGGTCACCCGCAAGGTGTTCGACACCATCTCCGACAACGCCGCCAATGCCGGCGTGGTGATGGGCGGCCGCGCCGTACGCCCCACCGAGATCGACCTGCGCCGCGTACCGGCGATTCTCTACCGCAACGGCGTGATCGAGGAATCCGGCGTGTCCGCCGCCGTGCTCAACCACCCAGCCAAGGGCGTGGCCTGGCTGGCCAACAAGCTGGCCCCCTACGACGTCACCCTGGAAGCCGGCCAGATCATCCTCGGCGGCTCCTTCACCCGCCCGGTGGCGGCCAATCCCGGCGACACCTTCCACGTCGACTACGACCAGCTGGGCTCCATCGCCTGCCGCTTTGTCTAAGCCACGCAACCACTGTAGGAGCGAGCTCTGCTCGCGAAGCGCTTGCAAGAAAAGCGTTCGCCAGCAGAGCTGGCTCCTACAGGCAGTGACTCAAGGAGTGCCCATGAACCTGCCCATCAACAGCTTCAAACAGCGCCTTCAATCCGACCAGCCGCAGATCGGCCTCTGGCTCGGTCTGGCCGATGCCTACTGCGCGGAACTGGCAGCCAACGCCGGCTTCGACTGGCTGCTGCTGGACGGCGAACACGCGCCCAACGACCTGCGCAGCCTGCTGGCGCAACTGCAGGCCATTGCGCCCTACCCGTCCCAGCCGATCATCCGCCCCCCCATCGGCGACGCGGTACTGATCAAGCAACTGCTGGACATCGGCGCCCAGACCCTGCTGGTACCCATGGTGGAATCCGCCGAGCAAGCGGCCGAATTCGTCCGCGCCATGCGCTACCCACCCTTCGGCATCCGGGGCGTTGGCAGCGCCCTGGCGCGCGCTTCGCGCTGGAACAGCATTCCCGGCTATCTGGATCACGCCGATGAGCAGATGTGCCTGCTGGTACAGATCGAGAACCTCGACGGCCTCGCCAACCTGGATGTGATCGCCGCCGTGGAAGGCGTCGACGGCGTATTCATCGGCCCGGCCGACCTCTCGGCCGCCATGGGCCATCGCGGCAACCCCGGCCACCCGGAGGTCCAGGCCGCCATCGAGGACGCCATCGTCCGCATCCGCAACGCCGGCAAAGCCGCCGGTATCCTCTCCGCCGACCAGAAGCTGGCGCACCGCTACCTCTCGCTGGGCGCCGCCTTCGTCGCCGTGGGCGTGGATACCACGGTGCTGATGCGCGGGTTGCAGAGCCTGGCCGGCGCGTTCAAGGCATCGTCGGCTCCGCTCCCGACTTCGGGCGGCGGCGTGTACTGAGCGACGCGAAGGTCAAAGGTGCGCGTTCGGGCACTTGAAAGTGCCCGCCCGATTTTTCAGTTCAGATCAGAGCACTACCCGCAGGCACTGGCCCGCGTGATAGAGCGAGAAGCCCGCCTCGTAGAAGCAGCTTCGAAGTCCTGCCGTGTGCAGTACCTTCATGGGCTCGACGGGAATCGGCAGCCTGTCCGGATCGTCCTTCAACAGGAATTCGGCGAACGCGCGGCCGATCACCGTCCCGGTGGTATTGCCGCGACCGTTGTACCCCGCGACCGCCACCACGCCCGGAGCGGGCTCGAAGATTCGCATCAGGTGATCGGGGGTGAAGTCGATGCAGCCGGTCCAGTGCACTTCCCACTCCACCTTGCCGAGTTCGGGGAAATAGTGGTTCTGGATACGGTCGGCCCAGCTGCGGATGAACCAGTCCGGCTTATTGCTGGCCTTGCCCAGGCTTCCGAGCAGCAGCCGGCCTTCTTTATCGCGACGGATGCTGCTGAGAACGGTCCGGGTGTCCCACGAACCCTGGCCATGCTTGAGGACTTTGTCCGCGGCAGGCCCGTGCAGCGGAACGGACGCCACCTGGTAGTAATAACCGCGGAAATAGTTGCGCTGTAGCGCAGTCCACTCGCCCTCGGTGTACGCGCCCGTCGAGATCACCACCTTTTCCGCAGCCACGCTGCCGCGCTCGGTGCGTACCAGCCAGTCGTCCGCCTGGCGGTGAAGCTCCCGCACCGGCGAATGCTGGTACAGGGCGCCACCCAGTCGGACCAGCGCCGAAGCCAGGCCCAGGGTGTACCCCATCGGGTTGATGGTGCCGGCGCGACGATCCAGCAAGGCCCCGGTGATCTTGTCGGTACCGCAATAGTCTTCGCAGGCGGCGCCCGTCAGCAGCTCGACATCGGCGCCACGCCGCCGCCACTGCTCCTCCCGCGACCGCAGATCCGCCATCCCGGCGTCGTTGTGGGCCATGTGCAGGGTGCCGTTATTCAGCGCCTGGCAATCGATGCCATAGCGCCTGATCGCCGCGAACACCTCCGCCGGAGCCTGGCCGAGCACCTCGTTCAGGCGCTTGCCGCGCTTCTCGCCCAGGGTCGCCTCCACATCGTCGGGCTTGATCCAGGTGCCCGCGTTGACCAGGCCGACGTTACGCCCGGAACCGCCGTGCCCGACCAGATGCGCTTCGAGCACGCAGACTTTCTTGCCCTGTTCCACGAGATTCAGCGCCGTGGACAAGCCGGTGATACCGCCGCCGATCACGCACACATCCACCTTGATGTGGCTTGCCAGGGCACCGTTCCTGACTTGGGTGGGCGTCACCTTCTCCCAGAGACACGCTTGGCGAAAACCGCTCATGAAACCTACCTCTTCAAACTCCAGCCATATCCTTCGCCGAAAAGCTCCATGCCGGGCGCGGTGCCCGGCATGGAGAAGCGCGTGGTCAGTCGAACACGATCCCCTGGGCCAGGGGCAGCTCACGGGAGTAGTTGACGGTATTGGTCTGGCGACGCATGTAGGCTTTCCAGGAGTCCGAGCCGGACTCGCGACCGCCACCGGTTTCCTTCTCGCCACCGAAGGCGCCGCCGATTTCCGCGCCACTGGTGCCGATGTTGACGTTGGCAATGCCGCAATCGCTGCCCGATGCACTCTGGAAGCGCTCCGCCTCACGTACATCAGTGGTGAAGATGCAGGACGACAGGCCCTGGGGTACGTCGTTGTTCATCTGCAGCGCCTCTTCGAAATCGTCGTAGGCGATGACGTAGAGGATCGGCGCGAAGGTTTCATGCCGCACCACATCGGTCTGCCCCGGCATCTCGACGATGGCCGGCGCGGCGTAGTAGGCATTCGGGTACTGGTCCTGCAGCTGGCGTTCGCCGCCGAACACCGCGCCACCCTCGTCACGCGCCTTCACCAACGCATCCTGCATGGCCTGGAAGGCCTGCTTGTCCATCAGCGGCCCGACCAGGTTGTCCTTGCGCGGATCACCGATACGAACCTTGCCATAGGCTGCCTTCACGCGCGCCACGACGTCGTCCTTGATCGAGCGATGCACGATCAGGCGACGCAGGGTGGTGCAGCGCTGGCCGGCAGTGCCCACGGCGGAGAACAGGATGCCGCGCACGGCCAGGTCCAGGTCGGCGCTGGGCGTCAGGATCATGGCGTTGTTGCCGCCCAGTTCAAGGATGCTGCGGCCGAAGCGGGCCGCGACGCGGGGGCCGACTTCGCGCCCCATGCGGGTGCTGCCGGTGGCGCTGATCAGCGGCACGCGCGGATCGTCCACCAGCACTTCGCCGGCGTGGCGGTCACCGATGAGCAGCTGGCTCAGGCCTTGCGGAGCCTCGCCGAACTGCTTCAGGGCCTCTTCGAACAGGGCCTGGCAGGCCAGCGCGGTCAACGGGGTTTTCTCGGAGGGTTTCCAGATCACCGAGTTGCCGCAAACCAGCGCCAGGCTGGTGTTCCAGGCCCAGACCGCAACCGGGAAGTTGAACGCGCTGATGACGCCGACCACACCCAGCGGATGCCAGCTTTCACGCATGTGGTGGCCGGGGCGCTCGGAGGCGATGGTCAGGCCGTAGAGCTGGCGGGACAGGCCGACGGCGAAGTCGCAGATGTCGATCATCTCCTGCACTTCGCCCAGCCCCTCCTGGGTGATCTTGCCGGCTTCGATGGAGACCAGCTCGCCCAGTGCGGCCTTGTTCTTGCGCAGTACCTCGCCAAACAGCCGGACCAGCTCACCACGACGCGGGGCCGGCACGTTGCGCCAGGCCAGGAAGGCCTTATGGGCGACATCGATCTTGCCGCGAACGGCCTCAGGGGTCTCCAGGGTCACCTGACCGATCTGGCTACCGTCGATGGGGGTGTATACGGCATGGTTGCCCCCCTGGTATGCACTGGCGCTGACACCAAGGCTCTTGAGCAGCTCGTCAACCATGTTTTTCTCCTGCATCGGGTGAGTGGTTGAAATCATTGACGAGGGTCAGTATTAATCCGAATCCCCCAGACCAACAAACGACCTTTAAGCACCACATCATTCCCGCTGGGAATGATAACCCCCGATATCCGCCGCCGAGATTTCCATGTCCAAACGATTGCTTCCCACCATGGCCGCCCTTCAGTGCTTCGAGTCCGCGGCCCGGCACATGAGCTTCACCCGCGCCGCTGAAGAGCTGCATCTGACGCAAAGCGCCGTGAGCAAGCAGGTCGCGCAGCTCGAAGAGATGCTCCAGCACCTCCTGTTCCACCGCGTACGCCGGCGCCTGCAGCTCACCCCGGCGGGCGAGCTGTATCTGGCAGAGGTCAACAAGATCCTGACCCAGGTGGACATTTCGAGCCGCTACATCCTCTCCTATGGCGGCGAAGCCGAGGTGCTGCGGGTTGCCACGCAGCCAACCTTCGGCGCCCGCTGGCTGATCCCGAACCTCAAGGGCTTCACCCGTCGCCACCCCAATATCCACCTGGACATCCGCAACGAACTGGAACCCTTCGACCTGGTGCAAGCCAAGGCGGACGTGGCCTTCTTCTACGGCCAGGGCACCTGGCCGGGAGCGACGTGCATAGAGCTGTTCGGCGAGGATGTGGTGCCCGTGTGCGTGCCCGATATGCTTCCCGACCGCCCCTTCTCCAACCCGGGCGAACTGGCGGACCTCGTGCTGCTGCAGTGCGCCTCGCGCCCCGAGGCCTGGCACGAGTGGTTCGAGGAACAAGGCATCAACACCGAACACAGCTACCACGGCCCACGCTTCGACACCTTCTACATGTGCATCCGGGCGGCCCAGTCCGGCTGTGGCGTGGCCCTGGTACCACGCTTCCTGGTCGAAGACGAGCTCGCGGAGGCCAAGCTGGTGATCCCGTGGGAACACCACAAGGTGAGCCAGGGCTCCCACTTCATCGCCTACGCCGAGCAGTCCCTCGACATCCCCAAGGTACGCGCCTTCGTGGAGTGGATTCTGGGGAAAGTGGGCAGGGATAGTCCGTACGAGGCCGCTCAGTGAATCTGTTGGGGGCGAATTCATTCGGACGTGGTCATGAGTCACGGGCTCTCCCTGTGACGATACGAATGCACGGGCTAGCAGGATGAGGCCGATCGGGTAGGATGCGCCGTGCGCACCGGCGGTTTGACCGGGTGCCGAGACGGATCCTGGAATCGGTGCGCACAGCGCACCCTACGGTCCAGACCGAGCTATAGGGATCGACCTTGTGCAAGGGACGGACTCGCGCCCTTCGCCCCTCGCAAGGCAGACCTGCGGTCTGCTCAGCGATTGAAATCTCCCCCACAACGACGCCCACTCGAGCAGACATCCCGAATTCCAGGAATGACCCGATAATTTCTTTTCGCTTGTGACAGGCCCGCATTCCTCGCTCTGATAAAGGGAAATCCCCCTCGAAGAGGAATGCCGAAATGCCGCTGCGTGCCCGCTGCCCCGCCCCACTGGAACTTCAGGCGGAGGCGCGCCCATGACCCCGTCCACCATCAGTGCTTCGCTGTCGGTCGTGCATCCGATCACCCTGAGCCATGGCCAGAACGCCCAGGTCTGGGATACCGAAGGCAACAGCTACATCGATTTCGTCGGGGGAATCGGCGTCCTCAACCTCGGCCACTGCAACCCCGCGGTGGTCGCCGCCATCACCGAACAGGCCCAGCGCCTCACCCACTCGGCCTTCAACGCCGTCCCGCACCAGGGCTACCGCGACCTGATGAAGGCCCTGACGGACTTCATTCCGGTGGACTACCCCTTGGCCGGCATGCTGACCAACAGCGGCGCCGAAGCTGCGGAGAATGCGCTGAAGATCGTGCGCGCAGCCACTGGCCGCACCGTGGTGATCGCTTTTGACGGCGGCTTTCACGGCCGCACCCTCGCGACCCTCAATCTCAACGGCAAGGTCGCCCCTTACAAGCAGCGCGTGGGCACCCTGCCCGGTCCGGTCTACCACGTTCCCTACCCCAGCCCGGACACCGGCGTCACCGCTGAAGAGGCCTTCAGGGCCATCGATCGCCTGTTCAGCGTCGAGGTGGATATCAACGAAGTGGCCTGCTTCATCTTCGAACCCGTGCAAGGCGAAGGTGGTTTCCTGGCCATGGACCCGGCCTTTGCGCAGGGCCTGCGCAGGTTCTGCGACGCCAATGGCATCTTCCTGATCATCGATGAAATCCAGTCCGGCTTCGGCCGCACCGGGCAGCGGTTCGCCTTTCCCCGCCTTGGCATCGAGCCGGATCTGCTGCTCCTCGGCAAAAGCATCGCCGGCGGCTTGCCGCTAGGCGCGGTGGTCGGCCGCGAGGCGCTGATGAACGCCTTGCCCAAGGGCGGCCTGGGTGGCACCTACTCGGGCAATCCGCTGGCCTGCGCAGCGGCCCTGGCCAGCCTGAAACTGATGACGGACGCGAACCTCGCATCCTGGGGCGAGGCGCAAGAACAGGCGATCCTGCGCCGCTACGAGCGCTGGCGCCAACAGGCCATTTCACCCTACCTCGGCCGCCTGACCGGCACCGGGGCCATGCGCGGCATCGAGCTGGTCACGCCGGAGGGCAAACCCGCTTCCCAGCAACTGGCCGAGCTCCTGGAGGCCACCCGCCGCAAGGGCCTGCTGTTGATGCCCAGCGGCAAGAACCGCCATGTGGTGCGGCTGCTAGCCCCGCTGACCATCGAGCCCGAGCTGTTCGAAAGAGGCTTGGACATTTTCGAAGAGTGCCTGGCAGGTATCCGCTGAAACCATGATTGCCCGACTTGCTGCATCGGCAGCGCTCACAAGGCTCTACCGTTCCTTCCTGGACTCGCTCACCGCCTGTGGTTTCCAAGGGGAAATTTCCCCTGACTACGGCAACCGCACCGTGCTGGCGACCGACAACTCGATCTACCAGCGCCTGCCACAAGCGGCGCTGTTTCCCCTGCATGACGAGGATGTCCAGCGCATCGCCACGCTCGCTGCGCAACCGGAGTACCGGGACATCGTCCTCACCCCACGGGGAGGCGGAACAGGAACCAACGGCCAGTCCCTCACCCACGGCCTGGTGGTCGACCTCTCGCGGCACATGAACCGCATCCTCGAAATCAACGCCGAAGAACGCTGGGTGCGGGTACAGGCTGGCGTGGTGAAGGACCAGCTCAATGCCGCCCTGAAGCCCCATGGCCTGTTCTTCGCCCCCGAGCTGTCCACCTCCAATCGCGCCACCCTCGGCGGCATGATCAATACCGATGCCAGCGGCCAGGGCAGTTGCACCTACGGCAAGACCCGCGACCACGTGCTAACCCTGGACAGCATCCTGCTCGGCGGCCAACGGCTGAAAAGCGGGCCTGTTTCGGATCAGGAACTGGCGGTGCTGGCCGCAAGCGCCGGGCGCCTGGGTGAGGTCCACAGGACCGTTCGGGACGTCCAGCGGGAGCATGCCGGGCTGATCGAGGCCCGCTTCCCCAAGCTGAATCGCTGCCTGACCGGTTATGACTTGGCACACATCCGCGGCACCGACGGGCGCTTCAACCTCAACAACATACTCTGTGGGTCCGAAGGCTCGCTCGGCTTCATCGTCGAGGCGAAACTCAACGTCCTGCCGATCCCGAAGCACTCGGTGCTGGTGAACGTGTCCTACACCAGTTTCATGGACGCCCTGCGCGACGCCCAGGCGCTGATGGCGATGGCCCCGCTGTCCATCGAAACGGTGGATTCGAAGGTGCTGGGCCTGGCCATGAAGGACATCGTCTGGCACGACGTGGCGGACTACTTTCCGGCCGATCCGAGCGTGCCGACATTGGGTATCAACCTGGTGGAATTCAGCGGCGACGACGCCGATACGCTGGATGCGCAGGTGGCCTCCTTCGTCGAGCACCTGAAACGGGATGCCGGTGTCCGGCGGATTTGCCACACCCTCGCACGAGGCTCCGCCGCGATTGCGAAGGTCAACGCCATGCGCAAACGCGCCGTCGGGCTGCTGGGTAACGTGCAGGGCGAGGTCCGGCCGCAGCCGTTCGTCGAAGACACGGCGGTGCCCCCCGAGGCGCTGGCGGACTTCATCGCCGAATTCCGCGCCCTGCTGGATGGTTTCAACCTGCAGTACGGCATGTTCGGCCATGTCGACGCGGGCGTGCTGCACGTGCGCCCGGCCCTCGACATGAAGGACCCTGCCCAGGCAGCCCTGGTGCGCCCCATCACCGACGGCGTGGCCCGGCTGACCCAAAAATATGGCGGCCTGCTCTGGGGCGAGCACGGCAAAGGCCTGCGCTCGGAATATGCACCGACGTTCTTCGGTGAGCTGTATCCGGCACTGCAGGCGATCAAGTCCGCCTTCGACCCCTTCAATCAACTCAATCCGGGCAAGATCGCCACCCCGCTGGGTTCGCGTGACGAGCTGCTGAAGATCGACGAAGTGACCCTGCGCGGCGATCTGGACCGGCAGATCGATGAGCGTGTCTGGCGCAGCTACGAGTCGGCCGTGCACTGCAACGGCAACGGCGCCTGCTACAACTACGACCCCAACGATGCGATGTGCCCTTCCTGGAAGGCCACCCGCGAACGTACCCAGTCGCCCAAGGGCCGGGCGTCGCTGATTCGCGAGTGGTTGCGCCTGCAGGGGCAGTCCGGGGTCGACGTGCTCCAGGCCACCCGCGACATCCGGACGGCTTCGCCTCTCCGGGGACTGCTGGCCAAGGTCAGCAACACCCTCGGCAAGCGCTGGGGCGAGCAGGACTTCTCCCACGAGGTGTTCGAGGCGATGTCCGGCTGTCTGGCGTGCAAGTCCTGCGCCGGCCAGTGCCCGGTGAAGGTCAACGTGCCCGAGTTCCGCTCACGCTTCCTGGAGCTCTATCACAGCCGCTACCTGCGCCCGCTCAAGGACTACCTGATCGGGTCGCTCGAGTTCAGCATTCCCTACTTCGCGAAAACTCCGTCGGTCTACAACGGGCTCATGCGACTCGGGGCGACGCGGGCATTCCTGAAGCACTACGCCGGAATGGTCGACAGCCCCCTGCTCAGCCGAACTGACCTGGCGCCCACACTCAAGCGCTGGAACGTCGAGGCCGCGAGCCCGGAAAAGCTCCGTGGACTCTCGGACCAGCAGCGCGCCCGCAGCGTCATCCTCGTGCAGGACGCGTTCACCCGCTATTTCGAAACCGAGGTACTTGCCGATCTGATCGAAGTTCTCTCACGCCTGGGCTTCAAGGTCCTGCTCGCGCCCTACCTGCCCAATGGCAAGCCGCTTCAGGTACTGGGCTTCATCGGCGCCTTCGAGAAGGCGGCGCGAAAGAACGCCAGCATGCTCAATGGGCTTGGCGGCCAGGGCGTGAAGCTGGTGGGCCTGGACCCGGCCATGACCCTGGTCTACCGCCAGGAGTACCGCAAGCTGCTGGGCGACCAGGCGCCCGACGTGCTGCTGCCGCAGGAATGGCTGATACAGGCGTTGGACGTTTCCCCCCACCCGGCTCCTGCCGCAGGCGACGACTACTACCTGCTGGGCCACTGCACCGAGAAGACCAACGCGCCAGCGGCAACCGCGCTCTGGCCGGAGGTCTTCCGGCGATTGGGCCTGAATCTCAGGATCGTGTCGGTGGGCTGCTGCGGCATGTCCGGTACCTACGGCCACGAGGCGGCCAACCGGGATACGTCCGAGAAGATCTACGACCTGTCCTGGCGTGGGATCGTCGAAGGCCCGGCTGGCAACCCGCGGCTGCTTGCAAACGGCTACTCCTGCCGCAGCCAGGCCGAACGCCTGAGCGGGATAGAACTTTCACACCCGATCCAAGCCCTCCTGAAGCGAATAGCCGCCACCTGATCGCTGGTGCGCACAGCGCACCCTACCGAATCGCACCGCATCCTGTTGCCCCGTAGATACCGTCTTGTTTAGCCCCGGGCAAGGGCCAGTTGGGCATCGAATGGCTGGCCGGATTTCAGTACGCCATAGGCGATATGCAACAGCTTGCGCATGGCCGCGCAGACGATCTGCTTTCCGGCCTTACCGCGGGCGCGCAGGCGCTGTGCCAGGGCATTGATCGCGGGGTTGTGGGTCATCGAGGTGATCGCCGGCATGTACAGGCCCGCGCGTAGCCGCGCTGAGCCCACACGGGAAATGCGTACGTGCCCTTTATGCTTACCCGAATCCTGTAGCTTCGGATTCAGCCCGGCAAAGGCAGTGATCGCTCGCGCGCTCTCGAACTGCAGCGGATCACCCAGTTCCGCCAGGAGCAGGGCGGCAGTCTGCTCGCCGATACCATCGATGCTGGTCAGCAGATCGCGTTTACCCCGCAGGTCTGGATCATCATCGATATGGTCGCGGATGGTTTTCAGGGTCTCGGCAATCTGCTCTTCGACACGCTGCAGCACTGAGTGAATCGACTCTTGCACGCTGGCATCGGCCACCCCCAGACGATTGCGCTCCATCTGCTCGATCTCCTTGAGATCCTGCAGGCGCCGCACCAGGGCACGCAGACGGCGGATCGCGGCAGGCTCGGGTTGCCAGGCGCGCAGCTCATCTTGATGGTGCTCGCCGTAGCTGGCAATCAGCTTGGCGTCGACCTGATCCGTCTTGACCCGTTGCAACTGGCTTCGCGCGTAATAGGCAATCTGCGCAGGATTCATCACGCAAATCCGGTAGCCCAGCGCGTAAAAGTGCTCAGCCAGCGCCTCGTGGTAGGTACCCGTCGCCTCCATCACGATCCAGGCCCCAGGTTCGCTGTGCTTGTTCAACCACTCCTGCAACACCTGAAAGCCCTCTGCGGCGTTGATCAGCTTGGCCTTGCTGCGGTACTTGCCGTTGGCCTGCAGGGTGGCGATATCGAAACTGTGCTTGGCAATGTCAATGCCGACGATGCTGGACATGCAACCTCCTCAATCCATCCAGAGTGATCATCACTGCACCCGGCCCGGCCTTGTGAATGCGAGCTCTCACTTGAAGTGGGCTCTAGATACCGTTCGAGCTATCTGAGTGAGTGTGGAGGGCCAGGGCACTATCTACGGGTCGGGCTCGAGGCCTAAGGGTGGACACGGCTTCCTGGCTCTCCCCCGATGATCAGTCGGGGACTATCACCCCTTGAGAGGGTGGTAGTCGAGATACAAGGGTGCGCCGTGCGCACCGCGAACCGGCACAACACCCGCGCACCGTCCGGCAGGCACCGTGCAGGCCCGCCATGCCCCCGGTCGTACTTCATTCCTCTGGAGAATGAAGTGCTGAGAAGATGTCGTTTGTACGGGATGTTGAAGCTCATCAGAATCCGAACCATGCCTTCAGGGCCGATGGCCCCGGCTCGCAGAATTACACAACGCCTCCAGGAGATTTCTTCATCATGAACAACCAGGGGTTCATCGACCCGTCCGAGATTCGTGCGCAGTTCTCTCGCGCCATGTCCGATATGTACAAAGCCGAAGTCCCGCTCTACGGCGATCTACTGGACCTGGTCGCGGAAACCAATCGCAACGTGATGGAGCAATCCCCTGAGGTCGCCGAACAACTGCGCTGGACCGGCGAACTCGACCGCCTGGCGATGGAACGCCACGGCGCGATCCGGGTAGGCACGGCGCAAGAGCTGTCCACCATCCGCCGCCTGTTCGCGGTCATGGGCATGCAACCGGTCGGCTACTACGACCTCAGTCCGGCGGGCGTTCCGGTTCACTCCACCGCCTTCCGGGCCGTGCACGAGAATGCCCTGCAGATCAGCCCGTTCCGGGTGTTCACCTCGCTGCTGCGCCTGGAGCTGATCGACAACCCGGAACTGCGCGCGCTCGCCTCCGGCATCCTCGCCAAGCGCACTATCTTCACCCCACGGGTGAAGGCGCTGATCGACCAATGCGAAGCCGAGGGCGGACTGAACGAAGCCGACGCCGGTGAGTTCGTGCGAGAAGCCCTGGAAACCTTCCGCTGGCACACCGAGGCAACCGTAACCGCTGCCGAGTACGACCAGCTTCATGAACAGCACCGCCTCATCGCCGATGTGGTCGCCTTCAAGGGTCCCCATATCAACCACCTGACACCGCGCACGCTGGACATCGATCAGATCCAGGACGGCATGCCCAGGCGCGGCATCACCCCCAAGGCCGTGGTGGAAGGCCCGCCCCGCCGCAACTGCCCGATCCTGCTGCGCCAGACCAGCTTCAAGGCCCTGCAGGAAAAAGTCGCCTTCGTCGGTCAGGGCAGCGCCGAGGGCAGCCATACCGCACGCTTCGGCGAAATCGAGCAACGTGGTGCAGCCCTGACCCCAAAAGGCCGGGCGCTGTACGACAAGCTGCTGAACGCCACCCGCGCCGAATTGAAGGAGTTCCCCAGCGAACAGAATGCCCGGCGCTACAACGAGCTGCTGGAAAAGCACTTCCAGGCGTTCCCGGACAGCCATGACGAAATGCGTATCCAGGGCCTGGCCTACTTCCGCTATTTCGTCACCGAAAAAGGCATTGCGGCACGCAGCAATGAGGTACGACCGCGCACGCTGGACGACCTCGTCCAGGCCGGCCATGTGCATTACGAGCCCCTGGTGTACGAGGACTTCCTGCCCGTCAGCGCCGCCGGAATCTTCCAGTCCAACCTCGGCGACAACGCCCAGGTGAACTACGAGATCACCTCCAACCAGACGGACTTCCACGACGCCCTGGGAGGTACGGTACTCAACGAGCTGGACCTGTACGCCGCAACCCAGCGCCGCTCCATTCTCGAATGCTCCGCCACGCTGAACCTGCCGCCGCTGGTCTAGCAGTAGGCACGCCACGCTGTCGGCAGCCGATGGGCCTGCCGACAGGGCCCGATAGCCGTCTATAAACACCTTGCGGGTTCGCGAAGAACTGCTTCGAGCCCGAACATTCGCCCCTGCCCCGTTCGAGGAATGACCGATGAACCAGACACTCAACAGTCGCAGCGGCGGCCAGATCCTGGTCGACGCTCTACGCATCAACGGCGTCGAACGGGCATTCTGCGTTCCGGGTGAAAGCTACCTGGCCGTCCTCGACGCGCTCTACGACGCACAGGACCAGATCGACCTGGTGGTCTGCCGGCAGGAAGGCGGCGCGGCGTACATGGCCGAAGCCTACGGCAAGTTGACCGGCAAGCCCGGCATCTGTTTCGTGACGCGCGGCCCGGGCGCCACCAATGCCTCGGTAGGCGTGCATACGGCCTATCAGGACTCGACGCCGATGATCCTCTTCATTGGACAGGTGGCGCGTGATCAGAGAGACCGCGAGGCCTTCCAGGAAATCGACTTTCGCGCCATGTTCGGCCCCCTGGCCAAGTGGGTGGTGCAGATCGACGATGCGCGCCGGATTCCGGAGCTGGTCAGCCAGGCGTTCCACCGCGCCATGAACGGCCGGCCGGGTCCGGTGGTGGTATCCCTTCCCGAAGACATGCTGACCGAGCTGGCAAGCGTCGCCGATGCCGGCCCTGCCCGAAGCATCGAACCCCACGCCAACGCCTCGGACATGCAGGCGCTCCGCCACCTGCTGCACCGGGCCGAACGTCCCCTGATGATTCTCGGCGGTGGCGGCTGGAATGCTCGCGCAGTCGCGGACATCCGCCGTTTTGCCGAATGCCATGACCTGCCGGTGGCCGCGTCCTTCCGCTGCCAGGATCTGTTCGATAACACTCACCCCCATTACGCCGGCGACCTGGGCTTCGCCGCAGGAGCGAAACTGGTCCAGGCGGTTAAAGATGCCGATCTGCTGCTGGTGGTCGGCGCCAGGCTCGGCGAAGTCTCCACCAACGGCTACACGACCGTAGAGATCCCGACGCCCCGGCAGACGCTGGTGCATGTCCATCCCGGAATCGAGGAGCTTGGCAGGGTCTATCAGCCCACCCTGGGCATCAACAGCGGTATGGCCACCTTCGCCGCGCTGGCGGCGGAACTGCCGGCGATAGACGGGAACCGCTGCCCGGACTGGCGAGCCGCATTGAATCGCAACTACCGGGAGAATCTCGTGGCCCTCCCCTCGCCCGGCCCGGTGCAGATGGCCGAAGTCATCGGCTGGCTGAACCATCACCTGCCCGCCGACGCCATCCTCACCAACGGCGCGGGTAACTACGCCGTGTGGGTGCAACGCTTCTACCAGTACCGGACGTTCCGCACCCAGTTGGGCCCCACCAACGGCTCGATGGGCTACGGCGTGCCAGCGGCCGTGGCGGCCAAGCTCACCTGCCCGGAGCGCACCGTGGTCGCCTTTGCCGGCGACGGCTGCTTCCTCATGAACGGGCAGGAAATCGCCACCGCGGCGAACTACGGCGCGAACGTGATCTTCGTCGTGGTCAACAACGGGATGTATGGCACCATCCGCATGCACCAGGAACGTCACTATCCAGGGCGGGTCAGTGGCACCGACCTGCACAACCCTGACTTCGCCGCCCTGGCTCGGGCCTATGGCCTGCATGGGGAGACGGTTGAGCGCACCGAAGACTTCCCTTCCGCCTTCGAACGCTGCCGGACGGCCGGCGTGCCGTCCTTGATCGAGATTCGAATCGACCCGGAAGCCATCACTCCCCGGCAATCCCTCAGCCAGATCCGAAGCGAAGCCGAAAAGCGTCGGTGAAGCGTTCGCCGATGAAGACGAGGAACCCATAGGGGGGCTCTCGATTACAAGCAGAAATACCAGGGAGCGGTGATGGCCGGCACTCAGTCGGCCTTGAGCCGGAGCTCGAGAATTTCATCCCCGGCATCATCCAGCTCGCCCGTGGAAACCCAGCCCCTTGCCTTCGTACTCGGGCAGCAAGGCGAGCACGATGATCTCGCCCCTAGTCCATCGTGAGCATCAGGAACAACCCGATCATCAACATCGCCGACGCGGCCAGGGCTGTGCCGGTGCGCACATGGTTCCAGTGAGTCCATTGCTCGACATAGGTGCGCCACGGCGCGACCGACTCCGGGCTGCCTGCATCCAGCTTCGCCAGGGCGTTGTTGCGCGGGACATTGCACACCAGCGTCACGCCGACGTTGCCCAGCAGGTACAGCAGACTGCCGAGCAGCAGGAAGAAGGTGCCAGGCACTTCCCAGTGCACGAAGGCGTAGAGCACGAGCAATGCACAGGCACCCGCGGTGCCCAGGAAGGTCGCGAGGAAGATGCGGTTGAGCACGGTCTTGTTGATGGTCTGCATCGCGGCGATGCCGGCCTCCGGCGAAATGCGCGCCAGCGCCTGCATCACGAAGTTGGAGAAGGCGAAGAACAGCCCACCCATCAGCCCGCAGGTAAGGGTGGCCAGGAAGGCGAGCACGAAAGCCAGGTCATCGATAAAGGGCATGGTCGGTCACTTCCAGGTCAATCTGGCCGGTTCTATGCTCCGCGCCCCGGAAAGCGCGACCATCCGTTTGTCACTCATTGACCAACCCTCCCATGAACTTCATGCATTCTGGACCAACCGGGAAATTCTGCCGTCCGGTCTTCAACGGAAATTTCGAAGAGACGAACATGGCCGACGAAAACGAATCCAACCGGCACCTGCGCGAGGTCCGGCAATCGCCGATCTTTCGCTGGGCCCAGGGGCTGCAATGGTTCGGCGTGGTGATGTTCCTGTTGGCCATCGGCCTGGCGCTGTTCACCGAAGTAACGGGCACGCCGGGCGGCGTCACCCTGATCGCGGTGTTCGGCATGCTCGGGTTGCTGTCCCTGGTGCCGGCCCGATTCATACTCACCGTGTATCCAATGAGCCCCGACAAGAAAGGCAAGAAGAGATCGCCCACCGGCCATGCCTGACTCCGGCCGCTCATCCCCGAGGCTGAACATCTGGCAACCGTGGCCGGTCAAGGTTCAAACCAACACGGGAGGTTTCGCACCATGGATAACCACTGGCAGATCAACGGCCCGGCGTACGAGCAGAACGTCCACGGCCTGGAGCGTGCCGGTTCCATCGTTTCCGGCCTGTTGATGGCGCGGCATGGCTTCCACCGGGGCGGCGTGATGGGCGCCTGGGACATCGGGCTGGGCGCGGTCCTGCTGCTGCGCGGGCTGACCGGCCACTGCTATGTGAAGGAAGTGCTCCACGACCGCCGCGAGGCCCTGCGCCAGTTGCGTGCCGACCTGGAGCGCCTGCAGCACGCCGCGGACAAACTGGCCAAGGCGTCGAGCAAGCCCCCGGCAACCTGAGTCGCCCTCAGCCCGGAGCCTTGCAGGTGACGGCTGGCGGTCCAGGGCGCATGTCCCAGCAGCGGCCGGCACCGCAATAGGTTTACCATTGCGCCCTTCCTCCTCTCGCGGCTGTTCCCCATGACCGATCCAATTCGCTTGTCCAAACGTGTTATCGAGCTGACCGGCTGTTCGCGCCGGGAAGCGGAGCTTTACATCGAAGGTGGCTGGGTCACGGTGGACGGTGAGGTGATGGAACAGCCGCAGTGCAAGGTGACGGACCAGGCCGTCGCGTTGCTGCCCGGCGCCACGCCCGAGCCGCTGGAGCCGGTAACGCTGCTGCTCAATCCGCCCCCCGGCCTGACCCTGGAAGCGGCCGTGCGCCTGCTCTCGCCGGAAAGCCGCTGGGCCGACGACCGTGCCGACGTGCGCCTGCTGCGGAGCCACTTCGCCCGCCTGACCAGCACCCTGCCCTTGCAGCCAAAGGCCAGCGGCCTGCTGGTGCTCACCCAGGACTGGCGCACCCTGCGCAAGCTCAATGAAGACGCCACCAAGCTGGAGCAGGAATACGTGGTGGAAGTCACCGGCACCCCGGCGGCCAACGGGCTGGAGCGCCTGAAGCGCGGCATCAAGGTCAAGGGCGAGGAGCTGCCGCCGGTCAAGGCCAGCTGGCAGAACGAAACCCACCTGCGCTTCGCCCTGAAGAACCCCCGCCCGGGGCTGATCGCCGCTTACTGCGCTGCGGTCGGCCTCAACGTCGCCAGCATGAAGCGCATCCGCATCGGTGGCGTACCCATGGGCAAGGTGCCGGTTGGGCAGTGGCGCTACCTGGGGGCTGCCGAACGGTTCTGAGCCGCGCCCCTGGGCAGGCCCCAGCACATCAGCTCCCACAGGGCCTCCACGGCCTAGGACTGGCTTCAGCCGTAGGGTGCCACGCTTCACCGGTCCACCATTCGAGGCCCGGCATAGCGCTGTTGGTGGATGGTAAAGCGCCATCCACCCTTGTATCTCGACTACCACCCTCTCAAGGGGTGATAGTCCCCGACTGATCATCGGGGGAGAGCCAGGAAGCCGTGTCCACCCTTAGGCCTCGAGCCCGACCCGTAGATAGTGCCCTGGCCCTCCACACTCACTCAGATAGCTCGAACGGTATCTAGAGCCCACTTCAAGTGAGAGCTCGCATTCACAAGGCCGGGCCGGGTGCAGTGATGATCACTCTGGATGGATTGAGGAGGTTGCATGTCCAGCATCGTCGGCATTGACATTGCCAAGCACAGTTTCGATATCGCCACCCTGCAGGCCAACGGCAAGTACCGCAGCAAGGCCAAGCTGATCAACGCCGCAGAGGGCTTTCAGGTGTTGCAGGAGTGGTTGAACAAGCACAGCGAACCTGGGGCCTGGATCGTGATGGAGGCGACGGGTACCTACCACGAGGCGCTGGCTGAGCACTTTTACGCGCTGGGCTACCGGATTTGCGTGATGAATCCTGCGCAGATTGCCTATTACGCGCGAAGCCAGTTGCAACGGGTCAAGACGGATCAGGTCGACGCCAAGCTGATTGCCAGCTACGGCGAGCACCATCAAGATGAGCTGCGCGCCTGGCAACCCGAGCCTGCCGCGATCCGCCGTCTGCGTGCCCTGGTGCGGCGCCTGCAGGATCTCAAGGAGATCGAGCAGATGGAGCGCAATCGTCTGGGGGTGGCCGATGCCAGCGTGCAAGAGTCGATTCACTCAGTGCTGCAGCGTGTCGAAGAGCAGATTGCCGAGACCCTGAAAACCATCCGCGACCATATCGATGATGATCCAGACCTGCGGGGTAAACGCGATCTGCTGACCAGCATCGATGGTATCGGCGAGCAGACTGCCGCCCTGCTCCTGGCGGAACTGGGTGATCCGCTGCAGTTCGAGAGCGCGCGAGCGATCACTGCCTTTGCCGGGCTGAATCCGAAGCTACAGGATTCGGGTAAGCATAAAGGGCACGTACGCATTTCCCGTGTGGGCTCAGCGCGGCTACGCGCGGGCCTGTACATGCCGGCGATCACCTCGATGACCCACAACCCCGCGATCAATGCCCTGGCACAGCGCCTGCGCGCCCGCGGTAAGGCCGGAAAGCAGATCGTCTGCGCGGCCATGCGCAAGCTGTTGCATATCGCCTATGGCGTACTGAAATCCGGCCAGCCATTCGATGCCCAACTGGCCCTTGCCCGGGGCTAAACAAGACGGTATCTACAGGGCTACGGCGTTGACATGGCATCTCCCACAGGGCGAGGTGGCCCCTCACACCTCGCCGTACAGCTTGTCGCTCACCAGCATGTGCCCTGGCGCGTGGGTGATGTAGAGCTCCGGCTCGGCTTCGGCCAGCACTGCCTGGGGGGTGACGCCGCAGGCCCAGAACAGCGGGATTTCCTCTTCAGCCACCGGCACCGGGTCGCCATAGTCCGGGCTCGCAAGGTCGCGGATGCCGATCAGCACCGGGTCGCCAATATGCACCGGCGCGCCGTGAGTCATGGGGAAGCGCGCGGTGATCTCGATGGCGCGCACGGCGTCGGCGGCCTTCATCGGGCGCATCGATACCACGGTCTTGCCCGCCAGCCGCCCAGCCGGGTGGGTGTCGATGGCGGTGCGATACATGGCGACATTGCGCCCCAGCTCGATGTGGCGAAGCGGGATGCCGGCATCCAGCAAGGCCTGCTCGAAGGAGAAGGAGCAGCCGATGGCGAAGGCAACGAAATCCGCCTCCCAGTATTCGCCGATGTCCGTCACCTCCACGTAGCCCTGACCGCGTCGATGGATGCGGTAGCGCGGTACGTCGCTGCGTACGTCGATGTCCACCCCCAGCTTCTCGAAGTACGGCGAGCCGGGCTCAGTCACGTCCAGCAGCGGGCAGGAACGGGGATTGAGCACACAGAAACGCAGGAATTCGTCCGCCCAGGACTTCTGCAGGATCACGATATTGGCCTGCAGGTGGCGCTGGCCCGTGCCGCTGGTGTGGCCACTGTAGTCGCCACGGCGGATCAGCCGACGCAGTTCGCGGGGAGAGAGTTGGGCAAGTTGCTGCAGGTCAGGCGAGGTCATGGGGCCGTCTCCGGTTGTTGCTCTGGGCGTTTTTTAGGGGCACGGCATCTGGGCCGTCCAACAAGATTTTTCCGGGACCGGGCATCGGAAAAATTGAACGTCCACGTTAGAAGAACACAACTTGGCGGGGCCCATCGTAGGGTGCGCCATGCGCACCGCTCGCAGGATCAGCCCCTGCGCCACGTGCAGCCGCCGGTGCGCGCGGCGCACCCTACCACGAGTCACTCATGTCAGAGGCTGCGCAGGCGACCTTCGCCCTTCTTCAGCTGTGCCAGCACGAAGCGCTCCTTGCCCACGTTCTCGGCATAGTCCGCCACCACCGCCTTGCTCAGTTCCACCACCTGGTCCACCAGCTCCAGGCCGGTGCCGCCGCGCCAGGACATCACCAGCGGCAAACCCGGCGGTGGCGGGCCGATGCGTAGCATGGTCAGCTCGCCGCGCTCCAGTTCCTGGCTGACCAGGGCCGGCGGCAAGGCGCCGATGCCGAAGCCGTCACGCAGCAGGCGGGTCATCGCCGCCACCGAGTTCACGCAGCTCAGGCGCGGCGCCGCCACGCCATTGGCGTGCAGCAGGCTGAGCACGTCCTGGTGCGGCCGCGAATGCTTGGAGAAGGTCACCACCCGCTCGCTGGCCAGCTCCGCCAGGCTGGCGTAGTCGCGGTGATAGATGGAGCCGGTAGACACGACCCAGCACAGCGGGTAGCTGCCCAGTTCCAGGTTCAGCACCGACTCGTGGCGCAACGGATCGGTCTGGAAGATCAGGTCCAGGTAACCCTTCTGTAATTGCTCGGAGAGGTTGCGCGCGGTGTCGGCCATCAGCTCGATCTCCACCGCCGGGAACTCATCCGTCACTCGCGATACCAGCGGGCTCAGCCAGGTGTGGATCACGGTATCCATGGCGCCGATGCGGATGCGCCCCTGGGTGGCGGCGCTGGTATCGATGGACTGCTTCAGGGCATGCATGGTGCCCATCATCTGCTCGGCGTACTCCAGCACCTTGTGCCCCTCGGGCGTCAGGGTCACGCCACGGGAGTCGCGCACGAACAGCTTCACACCCAGCTCGCCTTCCAGTACGGCGATGCGGCTGGAGATGGACGCCTGGGTGCTGAACAGCTTCTCGGCCGTCAGGCGAAAGCTTTTCAGGCGGGCGACCCAGACGAAGGTTTCGAGGAACTTCAGGTTCATGGCGGTTACCGGCAAGCAAGGGATCAAACGCAGCAAGGGCAAAAAGATACAGTAGATTCAAGCACTTCCTGTGCCAGACGGGACCCTGGACGACGAACGCCGCCCTCGGCCGGGCCGCCGCATCATCCATCCTGACGCCGCCAGTCGGGTATCGGAAATTCTTATCCCCGGCGGCCGCTTTAATTAGTTGGACGCCCCCGAGAGATGAGCTCAAGAATCCGCCCACTGGCAACGGGCGCCGACTCCGCTGCCGCCGAATGCTCATACAACGCCAAGAACAGCGATCGGAGATTCCCATGGAAAAACAAGCGACCCACGTGGGCGGCCTGGACGTCGACCAGGGCGGCCACTTTGGCTGGTACCGGGCCCTCAGCAAACAGGAGCGACGTACCTTCTGGAGCTGCAAGATAGGCTACGGACTGGACGGCATGGACACCCAGATGCTCAGCTTCGTCATCCCCACGCTGATCGCCATCTGGGGTATCTCCACCGGTGAAGCCGGCCTGATCCACACCCTCACCCTGCTCGCCTCCGCCGCTGGCGGCTGGGTGGCCGGCATTCTTTCCGACCGCATCGGCCGCGTGCTGACCCTGCAACTGACGGTGCTCTGGTTCGCCTTCTTCACCTTCCTCTGCGGCCTCGCGCAGAACTACGAACAGCTGCTGGTCGCCCGCACCCTGATGGGCTTCGGCTTCGGCGGCGAGTGGACCGCCGGCGCGGTGCTGATCGGTGAAGTCATCAAGGCCAAGGACCGTGGCAAGGCCGTGGGCCTGGTGCAGTCCGGCTGGGCCCTGGGCTGGGGCATGACCGCCCTGCTCTACGCCCTGATGTTCAGCCTCCTGCCGCCGGAAGACGCCTGGCGCGCGCTGTTCATGCTCGGCCTGCTGCCGGCGATCTTCGTGATCATCGTCCGCCGCCTGGTCAAGGAGCCGGAAATCTACAAGGAAGCGCAGAAGCACAACCAGGGCGCGGAGAAGGTCAACTTCTACGAGATCTTCGCCCCCGGCATGCTCAGCATCACCCTGCGCGCCTCGCTGCTGACCACCGGCGCCCTGGGCGGTTACTACGCCATCACCTCCTGGCTGCCCACTTTCCTCAAGGCCGAGCGCGGCCTGACGGTGCTCGGCACCGGCGGCTACCTGGCAATGGTGATCTTCGGTTCCTACGTGGGCTACGTGATCAGCGCCTTCCTCACCGACCTGATCGGCCGCAAGAAGAACTTCATCCTCTTCGCCGTCGGCTCCTTCATCGTGGTGCTGCTCTACACCCAACTGACGGTAAGCAACGCCGCCATGCTCTGGCTGGGCTTCCCCCTGGGCTTCTTCGCCTCAGGCATTTTCAGCGGCATGGGCTCCTTCCTCACCGAGCTGTTCCCCACCCGCATCCGCGGCTCGGGCCAGGGCTTCTGCTACAACATCGGCCGCGCGGTCGCTGCGCTATTCCCGATGCTGATCGGCATCCTCAGCCAGCACGTCTCGCTCGGCGTGGGCATCGGCGGTTTCGCCGCAGTGTCCTACGGGGTGGTCATCCTCGCCGCCCTCAGCCTGCCGGAAACCCGCGGCAAGCAACTGGAAATCTGACTCCGCCCTCCTGAATCCTCCCGCTGCCGAGCCCTGCTCCGGCAGCCGGCCGTCTCTTACCCTGTAGGACTGACCATGAGCAGACTGCTGTTGAATTGCGATATCGGCGAAAGCTTCGGCGCCTGGACCCTGGGCCTGGATGCCGAGGTGATGCCGCTGATCGACTGCGCCAACATCGCCTGTGGCTTCCACGCCGGCGACCCCGGCACCATGCGCCGCACCATCGCCCTGGCGGTGCAGCACCGGGTCAGCATCGGCGCTCACCCCGGCTACCCGGACCTGGTGGGTTTCGGCCGCCGCTCCCTGGCCTGCTCGCCCACCGAAGTAGAAAACCTGATGCTCTACCAGATCGGCGCCCTCGACGGCCTCTGCCGTGCCCAGGGCGCCCGCGTCAGCTACGTGAAGCCCCATGGCGCGCTGTACCAGGACATGATGCGCGACCCGGCCATCCTCGCCGCGGTGATGCGTGCCCTGGCGGCCTACGATGCGCAACTGCCGCTGATGCTGATGAGCACCCGCGACAACGCCGCCGCCCAGGCCATCGGTGACGAGCACGGCGTGACCCTCTGGTTCGAGGCCTTTGCCGACCGCGCCTACGACGGCAACGGCTACCTGGTGTCGCGCAACCTGCCCGGCGCGGTGCATCACGACCCGGAGCAGGTGGTGGCCCAGGCCATCACCCTCGCCCGTGGCGAATCCCTGCGCGCCAGCGATGGCAGCGACCTGACGCTGAAAGCCCACACCCTCTGCGTGCATGGCGACAACCCGGGCTCGGTGGCCGCGGTCAAACGCATACGTGAAGCGCTGGAGGCCCAATGAGCACCCCGCAACTGTGCATCGAAGTGGCGGCCATCGACGCCTTCATCCTGCGCCTGTTCGACCGCATCGACGAAGCCAACATGCCCTGGATGCTGGCCGCCGGCACCCGCCTGCGCGACGCCTTCGGCCCGGCCCTGGTGGACCTGGTGCCCTCCTACACCACCCTCCTGCTGCACTACGACCTGCAGCAGTTGGACCCGCGCCAGGCCCGCGAGCGGATCGCTGGCGCCCTCGCCGACCTGAGCCCGGAAACCCGCGCCAGCGGCCGTGCCCACGTCATCCCCACCTGGTACGACCCGCGCGTGGGGCCGGACCTGGAGGCCCTGGCGCAACGCAAGCACATGAGCGTCGCCGAGCTGGTGCGACGCCACAGCCAGCGCGAGTACCAGGTCTTTGCCCTCGGCTTCACCCCGGGCTTCGCCTTCATGGGGCTGGTCGAAGAGGCCCTGGCCGCCCCGCGCCTGACCACGCCGCGCAAGCGCATCGCACCCGGAAGCGTCGGCATCGCCGAACGGCAGACGGCCGTTTACCCGGTGGAAAGCCCCGGTGGCTGGAACATCCTCGGACGCACGCCGGTGCGCCTGTTCGACCTCGGGCTGGATGGCTACAGCCTGCTGCAGGCCGGCGACCGCGTGCGCTTCGAACCCATCGAGCACGCCGAATTCATCCGCCTGGGCGGCGACGACACCCCGTTGGAGAATCAGCCATGAGCCTGGCCGTCGACAGCAGCACACCCTTCATCCTCCTTCAGGACCGGGGCCGCTTTGGCTGCCGTCATCTGGGCGTGACCCAGGGCGGCGCACTGGACTGGGTGTCCATGGGCTGGGCCAACTGGCTGCTGGGCAATCCGCTGGATGCGGCGGTGGTGGAAGTCGGCCTTGGCGCCTTCAGCCTCACCTGCCAGCGGGACGGCAGCCTGGCCATCGCCGGCGCCGACCTGGGTGCCACGCTCGACGGCCAGCCGCTGCCCGCCTGGGGTGCCTTCACGGTGCGCAGCGGCCAGCGCCTGGTCTTCGCCCATCCACGCCAGGGCGCCCGCGCCTACCTGGCAGCACCGGGCGGCTTCCTCGGCGAACGCCAGCTCGGCAGCCTGTCGACAGTGGCGCGGGAAGAACTGGGTGGCCTGCACGCCAACGGCAAGGCCCTGGCCAGCGGCGACCTGCTGCACTGGCGAGGCGAGGCCCGGCAGCTGCGGGACATGTCGCGAAAGCAGATTCCCGACTTCAGCGGCCACCCCCGGCTGGAGCTGATCCTGGGCGCCCAGGCCGGCGACTTCTCCGGCCAGAGCCTGTTCGACGCCTTCAACAGCGAATGGACGGTGGACACCCGCGCCGATCGCATGGGCGTGCGCCTGCTCGGTCCTGCACTGGTGTGCAAACGCCCATCGATGATCTCCGAGGGCATTGCCCTGGGCGCCGTGCAGGTTCCGCCGGACGGCCAGCCCATCGCCCTGCTCAACGACCGCCAGACCATCGGCGGCTACCCCCGCCTGGGCGCCCTTACCCCGCTGGCGGTGGCGCGCCTGGCCCAGTGCCTGCCCGGCACCACGCTGCACTTCATACCGACCGTGCAGGAAGCGGCACATCAGGCTCATCGGCAAGCCCTGGCGGATTGGTGGGACTGATTGGAGGGCAGTCCGCTTCTCTTTGGGGGAGCGAATTCATTTGAACTCGGGAAACCACGTCCTGCGGACGTGGTCCTGAGTCACCGGCTCTGCCTGTGACGATTCGAGTCAGCGAACCAGCAGGATGCTGCCAGTCCCGTAGGGTGCGCCGCGCGCACCGGGAGATGGACTCGGAGTCGCCACCATCGCCGCGGTGCGCATGGCGCACCCTACTGTTGGGCACGGTGGCGGAGATCAGCTGGGTGCTGCGTGTGAGGATGGCCCCCTTATAGGGGGCAAACACAAGTCCACGTTCTACGAACGTGGATCTTTACTCGCGAATGGCCGCGCACCGGCCTGTAAGCCTGACAGGCTGGCCTTCGGCCTGTTCCGCGACTGAAGTCGCTCCCACAGCAAAACGGGCCACACCGGCCTATCCCGAAAACGCCTCCGGAAAGTCTTCCTTCAGCGCCCCGGCAATCCAGTCACTGAACCACTGCACATCGGCCGACACCGGCCCCGGAGGGGTCAGCAACTGGTAGCTCTCCAGCGGCACGTCCACCTCCACGGCCTTCACCAGTTGGCCGTTCTCCAGCTCGCGGCGCACCAGCACCTCGTTGGCGAGGGCGATGCCGCGACCGCCCTCGGCCAGGGACAGCACGTAGTCGTTGCTCACGTAGAGCACGTCGGCACTCACCTGCACCGCCACGCCCACTCGGGCGAACCAGAGGTTCCACCATTCGCTGTCGTAGTGGATGAGGTCGTGCCGGGCGAGGTCTTCCGCGCGCTCGATCGGACCGCGGCGGGCCAGGTACTCCGGTGAGCACACCGGGAACACCCGCGGCTGCATGAGGATGGCGAGGGTGCCGCTGTAGTCCCCCGGCATGCCGTAGACGATGCCCAGGTCGGCGCTCTTGCCGTCCACTTCGGTGAAGGTGGAATTGGGCTCGATGACGATCTTCAACCCCGGCCGCATGCGGCTCACGGCTTCCAGCTTGGGCGTCAGCCAGCGCTTGGCGAAGGCCGGGACGGCAAGGATCTTCAGCCAGCGCACGTTGCCCTGCTTCGCCACTTCATCGCCGGCATCGGCGATCTGCGCCAGCGCCGCGCTGATCCGCGCGTAGTACTGCCGCCCGGTCGGGGTCAACTCCACGCCACGGGATGTGCGGTCGAACAGTTGCACGCCCAGCCACTCCTCCAGCAGCTTCACATGGCGGCCGATGGCCGGCTGAGTGACGTGCAGGGCCCTGGACGCGGCGACATAGCTGCCCAGTTGGGCGGCGGCCTCGAAGGCACGCACGGCATTGAGGGGTGGCAAGCGGCGGATGGACATGGAAAACGCGGCACCTGTCTGGCTGTTAGTTTTTTTAATATCACATGTAAGAAAATTGAGCTTTATAGCCCGCATCCCCTGCCAGATGATCGGTCCCGAGGCACGAATAACAACAACCTCGCCCGATCAACTCCCTGTTGCCCCGGTACTGCCGGGACTGCCTAGAACAACAATCGAAAGCCCGTGGCTCCAGGCCCGGCCGCCAGCATACGCGGCCACCCGAACCACGGGGAACAGGAGAAGCAGTGATGAATGCGGTGCATGTTCCGTTGCCCACGGCAGCGGTGTCGATTCGTTCGGTCCGCAAGGTCTATGGCGATCCGCAGAACGGGCCGGTAGCCCTGAAGAGCGTCGATCTCGATATCCGCGACAACGAGTTCTTCACCCTCCTCGGCCCCTCCGGCTGCGGCAAGACCACCCTGCTGCGCATGATCGCCGGCTTCGAATTCCCCACCGCCGGGGAAATCCTCCTCTACGGCGAAAACATCGCCGACCTGCCGCCGTTCAAGCGCCCGGTCAACACCGTGTTCCAGCACTACGCGCTGTTCCCCCACATGACCATTGCGGAGAACCTGGCCTTCGGCCTGGAGTCGGACCCGATGGGCCAGCGCATGAGCCGCGCCCAGGTGGCCGAACGGGTCCGCGAGATGCTGGCGATGGTGCAGATGGAACGCTTCGCCGAGCGCCGCCCGAGCCAGTTGTCCGGTGGCCAGCAACAGCGCGTGGCCCTGGCCCGTGCCCTGGCACCGCACCCCAAGGTCCTGCTGCTGGACGAGCCGCTCTCGGCCCTCGACCTCAAGCTGCGCCAGGCCATGCGCGAGGAGCTGAAAAGCATCCAGGCGCGCACCGGCATCACCTTCATCTTCGTCACCCACGACCAGGAAGAGGCCCTGGCGATGTCCGACCGCATCGCCGTGCTCTCCGAAGGCCAGGTGCAGCAAGTGGGACGCCCGGACGAGATCTACGAGCAGCCACGCAATCGCTTCGTGGCGGACTTCATCGGCGAAACCAATTTCATCGAAGCGCGCCTGCTGAAAGAAGAAAGCGGTCAGGCGATTTACCAGGGGCCGGGCGGCAAGCCGTTCCGCGCGTCCGCTCGCGACGGCGTCAAGCCGGGTCAGGACGTCTGCCTGTCGATCCGCCCGGAGCGCCTGCACCTGGTGGAACCCGCCCAGGGCGGCGCCATCCCCTGTCGCGTCGACAGCCAGGTCTATCTCGGCACCGACCTGCACTACCACGTCAGCCTCGACGATGGCAGCCGCCTGACGGTGCGCACGCCGAACCGTGGTGGCCAGGGCCTGCGCTTTCGCCCCGGCGAAGCCGCCGCCCTGCTGCTCGACCCGGACAGCGCCAGCGTACTGCTGGATTGAACCCGCCACTCGCCAACGGCCAACCGCTATGAACCCGACAACTCTTGCGCCCGGCGCCCGGCTTGCGCGCCAACAGACCTTGCAGAGCGTCCTCGGCGTGTCACCCGCCCTGGTCGCCATCGGCCTGTTCCTGATCCTGCCGATCCTGATCGTGGTCGCCTATTCGCTGATGGAGGCCAACCCCTACGGTGGGGTCAACCGCGTGTTCAGCACCGAGTCCTACCTGTCGCTGCTGTTCGAGCGACAGCTGGACGACAGCCTCGCCTTCGCCGACTCCTACCTGATGATCGCCCTGCGCTCGGTGGGCATCGCCGCCGCCACCACGCTCGTCACCCTGCTGGTGGGTTTCCCGGTGGCGGTCTGGCTGTCCATGCAGCCGCCCCATCGTCGCGGCCTGCTGATCTTCCTGATCACTGTGCCGTTCTGGGCCAACCTGCTGATCCGCACCTATGCCTGGATCCTGCTGCTGCGCGGCAGCGGCGTAATCAACGGCAGCCTGATGGGCCTGGGCCTGATCGACCAGCCGCTGCAACTGCTCTACACCGACGGCGCCGTGCTGCTGGGGCTGGTCTACACCTATGCGCCCTTCGTGGTACTGCCCATCTACGCCTGCCTGGAGAAGATGGACATGCGCCTGCTGGAGGCCGCCCAGGACCTCTACGCCGGTCGCGTGCGTACCCTGCGCAAGGTGGTACTGCCCATTGCCAAACCGGGCATCCTCGCCGGCGCCATCCTCACCTTCGTGCCCTGCCTGGGCGCCATGATCGCTCCGGAACTGTTGGGCGGCGGGACCAAGATGATGCTCGGCAACCTGATCTTCCGGCAGTTCAGCGATGCCCGTAACTGGCCCTTCGGCGCCGCCCTGTCGCTGGTGCTGATGGCCGCCGTGATGCTGGTCCTGACCGTCTATGCGCTGCGCGCCGAACGCCAGCGCCTCGCCCGCGGAGGTGTGTGATGTTGCGCCTGATGAGAAATCGCCGCCTGGGCGTCCAGGACTTCCCCGGCTTCGGCGGCTTCAGCTTCCTGTTCTATCTCTACCTCTATGCGCCGATCCTGGTGCTGGTGGTGCTCTCGTTCAACGCCAACCAGTCGGCCACCATCTGGACCGGTTTCAGCCTCGACTGGTACCGCGCGGCCTTCGCCAATCAGGCGTTGCGCCAGGCCGCTGGCAACAGCCTGCTGATCGCCGTGTGTGCCAGTCTGGCGGCCACCGCCATCGCCACCCTGGCGGCGCTGGGTACCTCGCGGGGGGCGAAGTTCAAGGGGATGCGCCTGTCCATCGGCGCCATCATGCTGCCGCTGGTGCTGCCGGAAATCGTCGTCGGCGTCGCCACCCTGGCGCTGTTCTCCACCCTTGGCCTGTCGCTCGGCTACGGCAACCTGATCATCGCCCACACGGTGTTCTGCATCCCCTTCGCCTACCTGCCAATCCGTGCCCGTCTCGACGACATGGACCTGTCCCTGGAAGAGGCCGCCGCCGACCTCTACGCCGGCCAGTGGCGGACCTTCCACAAAGTCACCCTGCCCCTGCTGATGCCGGGGATCGTCTCCGGGCTGATGCTGGCCTTCATCGTCTCGCTGGATAACTTCGTGATTTCGATGATGGTCTCCCAGGCCGGCACCACCACCCTGCCGATCTTCATCTTCGGCCTGCTGCGAATGGGCGTGACGCCCGACGTGAATGCGGTTTCCACCTTGATCCTCGGGGTCTCCGTGCTGTTCGTGACCCTGTCCTACCTGCTCGGCAAGAAAAAACACTGAACCGGAGAGCCAACCCATGCATGCAGTGATGAAAACCCTCGGCGCCGGCCTGGCGCTGGGCCTGAGCCTGTCCGCCCAGGCCGATGGCCAACTCAACGTAGTGAGCTGGAGCGGCTACTTCTCGCCGCAGATCCTCGAGAAGTTCCAGAAGGAAACCGGCATCAAGGTCACGGTGGATTCCTACGACTCCAACGAAACCCTGCTGGCCAAGCTCAAACAGGGCGGCACCGGCTACGACGTGGCCATTCCGTCGCACCAGTTCGTGCCGATCCTGGTGCAGGAGAACCTGCTGGAGCGCTTCGACCCGATCCAGCAGCCCTACTACGCGGGCATCGTCGATAACCTGAAGAAGCCCACCTGGGACCCGCAAGGCGCCTATTCCGTCCCCTTCATCTGGGGCACCACCAGCGTCGTCGTGGACACCGGCACCTACAAGGGCCCGACCGACAGCCTGGCGCTGCTGTTCCAGCCGCCGGCCGAGCTGCAGGGCAAGATCAACATGTTCGACTCATCCAGCGAGGTGATCGATGCCGCCAGCGTCTATCTGGACATCCCGCTGTGCAGCGAAGACCCCAAGCAGATGCAGCAGGTACTGAATCTGCTGAAAGCACAGAAGCCCTTCGTGAAGACCTACAGCTCCAAGGCCGGCTCCATCCGCGAGAACCTGGCCTCGGGCGAGATCGACATGTCGCTGTTCTGGGGCGGCTCCTCCATGCGTGCCCGCGAAATGAAGCCGAGCCTGCGCTACCTCTACCCGAAGGAAGGCGTGATGGCCTGGGTGGACAACCTGGTGATCCCCAAGGGCGCGCGCAACCCGGATAACGCGAAGCGCTTCATCGCCTTCCTGAGCCAGCCGGAAAACGCCGCGCTGACGCAGAACTTCCTCAAGCACCAGAGCCCGGTCAAGGGCGTGGAGCCCTTCCTGGACGCCAGCCTGAAGGATGCCCCGGAGCTGCACATCCCCGACGGCACCAAGGTGCTCTTCAGCAAGACCTGTGGCGAAGGCGCCATCCGCCTGGCCGACCGCGTCTGGACCAACCTGATGCGCTGAGCCGCCCGGCCCCGCCCGCCAGGGCGGGGCCTTACGCAATCCGCCGTTTACCCAAGGCAGAACCATGAGCAAGAACGAACCCATCAGTGAGCTGGTGCAACTGCCAGCCCACCAGCTTTCCCTGCACATCCGCCAGCGCCAGGTGTCCTGCCGCGAGGTGATGCAGGACTACCTGGCCCATATCGAGCGTTTCAACCCTCGGGTGAATGCCCTGGTCAGCCTGCAACCGGCCGAACAGCTGCTGGCCGAAGCCGACCAGCGTGACGCCGAACTCGCCCGTGGCGACTACAAGGGCTGGATGCACGGCCTGCCCCATGCAGTGAAGGACCTGTCCCTCACCAAAGGCATCCGCACCACCCTCGGCTCGCCGCTGTACAAGGACCATATCCCCGAGCGCGACGGCATCATGGTCGAGCGCCTGAAGGCTGCGGGCGCCATCATCATCGGCAAGAGCAACACCCCGGAGTTCGGCCTCGGCTCGCAGACCTACAATCCGCTGTTCGGTGCCACCGGCTGCGCCTACGATCCGACCCGCACGGCTGGTGGCAGCAGCGGCGGCGCGGCGGCGGCCCTGGCCATGCGCCTGGTTCCGGTGGCCGACGGCAGCGACATGATGGGCTCGCTGCGCAACCCGGCAGCATTCAACAACATCATTGGCTTGCGCCCGTCCCAAGGCCGAGTGCCCTTCGACGACGCCGCCGACCTCTTCCTCGACCAGCTCGGCTACGAAGGCCCCATGGGCCGCAATACCCGCGACGTTGCCCTGCTGCTGTCGGTACAGGCCGGCGTCGATGCCCGCTCCCCGCTGTCCATCGCCGCCGGTGGCCAGGACTTCGCCGGCGCCCTGGACCGTGAATTCAAAGGCGCCCGGCTCGGCTGGCTGGGCGACTTCGACGGCTACCTGCCGATGGAGCGCGGCGTGCTGGAGCTCTGCCACAGGGCCTTCAAGGACTTCGAAGCCCTCGGCTGCACGATAGACAATGCCCGGCCCGACTACGCCATGGCGCAACTCTGGGACACCTGGCGCACCCTGCGCCACTGGCAGGTGGCCAGTTCACTGGGGGGGCATTACGCCGACCCGGCCAGGCGCGAGCTGCTCAAGCCGGAAGCCATCTGGGAGGTGGAGAACGGTCTGCAGCTATCGGCCATGGACATATCGCGCGCCTCCGCCGCCCGTACCGACTGGTACCGCGTCGTCTGCCAGTTGTTCGAGCGCTACGACTACCTGCTGCTGCCCAGCGCCCAGGTCTTCCCGTTCGACAAGAACCAACACTGGCCGAAGGAAATCGCGGGCCGCGCCATGGACACCTACCACCGCTGGATGGAAGTGGTGATCCCCTGCACCCTTTCCGGCTGCCCGGCGGCCAACGTCCCGGTCGGCTTCGACAGCCGTGGCCTGCCCATGGGCCTGCAGATCATCGGCCCGCACCAGGCCGACCTCGCCGTGCTGCAACTGGCCCATGCCTTTGAGCAGGCCAGCGGCTGGACCCAGCGTGTACCGGGGTGCCTGGTGGTTTGAGGGGTATTAAGGCACTCGTCCTTGTGGGAGTGAATTCATTCGCGATTGGCCGCGCAGCGGCCTGCAAGCCTGACAGGCAGACTTCTGGCCTGCTTCGCGACTGAAGTCGCTCCTACAGGGAGACCCTGCACCGTCGGTTACAACTGCACCCGCGCCTGCTGGCCCTGCGCAGCCCGGTTGTCCTGCCGCGGACGCTGCCCGGAATCGGCGGTTCGCTCGGCGGGGTTGCCGCTCAAGCGCTGGAACTCGAATACCGGGGGCTTCGCCGGCTTGCCCTGGAGGGCGACGGTGCCGGGGCCACGGCCGGCGTACTGGCCGTAAACACCCAGCATGAACATGCTGATCACCATGAAGATGGCGACACGTTCGACCGATCGGGGGCTTTTGCCGGAAGGCTGGTGCAGGACCTGCAACTTCGGCTGGCTGGCATCGTGCTTCATCAGTCGACCAGTAGCCGGTCCATCAATTCCAGGCCCAGGCGCTGGGTGCTGGATTCATCCCGAATGTCCCGCTGGCTGATGCCGGCAACGGTAGTCCGGGGTATGGCGAGATGGTGATTGCTGAGAGTAATGGAACAGCTTCCATCGGCCTCCCACAGGCATTCGAACTGAAAGGTAACGCTCATCTTGTTCAAGGTGTCCTCAACCTGGCGAAGCATCAAATTATTCATTCTCAGTCCTCCCCACCAATCGAGTGGCCGGACTGGAAAACCTAGCAGGGAAATACGCCACGTAAATGTCATTGGGCGGCTATTCATCGGAAAGCATCCCCCGGATCGATGACACCCCCGTTGCAGAGCCCTTGCAGACCAACGGTCCTTGAAACCTACGCCAGCGGGTACGTCACTTGCCTTAAGGCAAGTTCGAGGCGACCCGCATGCCCAACGATCCTGTTGCACCCGCGTTCGGCGTCGAAGAAACCTTCTTCCTGGTCGACACACGCAGCCGCAACCTGCCGCCGCACCTGCCCGAAGGTTTCCTCCAGTCCGCCCACAACGCATTCAGGGACGGCTTCAGCCAGGGTATGTTCCAGAGCCTGGTGCAGCTGGACATGATCCAGCCCAACCTGCTGGAAATCGCCGAGGCCCGAGCCTGGTTGCTGGAGCGTCGCACCCGGCTGGCAGGCATTGCCGAGGAGCATCAACTGGCGCCGATCTGCGTGGGGTCGCACCCCTTCGCCGACTGGCACGTGCAAGTGCCCTCCGAGGACCCGTATTTCCAGCCGCTCTTCGAAGACCACCGGATGATCGCCCACCGCAGCCTGGTCTGCGGCATGCGGGTACATGTGCGGGTGCCCCCGGACGTTGACCGCATCCGGGTGATGAACCGGGTGCTCGGCTGGCTCCCGCTGCTGCTGGCCCTGAGCACGTCATCGCCCCTGTGGAACGGCCGTCCCACCGGGCTGATGAGCTATCGCCAGGCCGTCAACGCCGAATGGCCGCACCGGGGCATTCCCGAGCACTTCCCGGATGAACCGGCCTTCGCGGCCTACGTGCAGTGGCTGATCGCCTCGGGGGCGACTCGCCGCGAAAGCGACCTCGCCTGGTGCATTCGTCCGTCGCCGCGCTTCCCTACCCTGGAGCTGCTGGCCGCCGACGCCTGCCCCTCGGTGGAGGATGCCCTCTGCGTCGTTGCCCTGTTTCGTGCCCTGGTCAGCTGGGCCATGAGCCAGGATGACGACGACCCGCAGGATTCACTGCTACAGCGCCTGGTGCTGAAGGAAAACCACTGGCGTGCCATGCGTTTCGGCATCCACGGGATGTACCTCGACGCATCGGGCGAGGCCAGTCTCTCAGCGGGCGCCTGGCTGGCGCGGGCCCACGCCTGTTTCGGCGCGCTCGCCGAGTCCGAAGGCGACAGCCAGGCCTTCGTGCGTGGCCGGCATGTGCTGCGCTATGGCAGCAGTGCCGACCGCCAATTGCAGCGCTACCGCGAAGCGCTGCAGGCCGGCCTGCCCCGGCAGCAGGCGCTGGTCGCCGTGGTCGACGAGTTGATAACGGAAACCTGTGGAGGGTAAACGCCGGATCACAGACCGTGTGAAAACGTCGCGAGCGAAGGTCAGGCCACGGGGCTCATTTTCAACACGCAGGACATGCTCTGCGTGCGGCCGTCCCAGATGTAGCGGAAATGCGGCCCCTGCACCGGGAGGGTCACTGCAGGCGGGCGAAACGCTGCCACGCATTCATGGCCCGGTAGCCGCACGCTGCTGTACAGCAATCCCCATCGCCCCGCGTTGCGGTGCAGGCCGGCGAAGGCCTGGCTGGTGCCGTAGTTCGCCGGGTCCGGGTCGTGCAGTTCGGCGCGGTCACGCACGTCGAGCATCGGGCTGACCACCTTGTTCACGTAGGCACGCAGGGTGATCTCGATGCTCGCCTCCTGGGTCGCGCGCCAGAAACTCTCCTGGTGGTAGCGGGTTTCGGAGATGGCGGCATCGATGGAGCTGGCGCAGTAGTAGACACCAAAGGAGCCGTCGGTGAAGCGGCTGGCGCGCCCGATGTGCGTGAACACGGCCATCACCACCGTAGCGCCGGTTCCGCTCACGCGGTCCTCGGGGGTGACGCGGACGATCTCGCCGACCTGGTCACGCAGGCGGTCATTGGTCATCGCCTCGATGGCATAGGCCAGTTCCAGGTCAGCGGGGTCGAGGGTGTCTTCGAAGACGGAGATGGGCGGGAAGGCGCTGTTGACCAGGCGGTAGGCCTTGGTCCACTCGGGAATCCGTTCCACCAGCAGTTCCTGGGTCATCAGCCACGCACTCCATCGAGGTAGCGACGAACATCGGCCACGTCCACCACCTGGCCACCCAGCATGTAGTCCAGCGCGCTGCGACCGTTGAACGGGGCCGCGCTGTTGGGCTTGCGCACCCACTCGTAGGCGCGCGCTTCCTGGTTGCTGAAGAGGATGCGCAAGGACTTGTGAATCCCCATCAGGTAGGAAATGCGTTCCAGGGTGTCGTGGGGCAGACGCACGCTGGGCAGCTTCTTGTAGCTGAAATAGGTGGTGTTGCCGATGGAGCCGAGCAAGGTGCGTTGCTGCTCCTTGGTGCACCCCCACTTGTCCATCAGGTTGAAGAAGAACTTCAGGGCGACACGACCGGCTTCGCCGCTCTGGATATCGGGGCTGGCATGACTGGCGGGAATGTTCATGGCGTCTCCTGGTTCACGGCTCTGACTTCAACTCTACTCCTGATCCGAACTATTTCAATAGTTTCATTCATATCAGTAGCCGTTCACGCCCCATCCACCAGCCTCCAGGCCGATCAATGGAAAAAAACGCCAAAGTACCGGAGCGCTTTCGACCTAGGCCACGCTGGCTGCGCTGGCTAGAGTGCCAACGCATGCCATTCGCAAGGTCCAACGCCATGCTCGACGCCACCACCGCCCGCAGCTCCCGCTATCTGGAGAATCGCCACCTGGCGCTGGCCCTGTTCGCCGAGCAGGGATACGGCCAGGTGAGCATGCGCGACCTCGCGGCGCATCTCGGCATCAAGGCCGGCTCCATCTACCACCACGTGGAAAGCAAGGAAGCGCTGCTGTTCGAGTTCATCGAAGAGCTGTACGAACAGTTGCTGGATAACGCCGCGCTGGCCCGCCGCCACGTTGATCCGGCTACGCGGCTGTCCACGTTGATCGACGGGCACCTGGCCCTGCATGAAGCGATGGGCCTGCATTTCCGCCTGGCTGAACTGGAATGCCGCTGCCTCTCCGGCGAGCGCCTGGAACAGCTCCGCGACCTGCGCCAGGCCTACGAGCTCGCCCTGCTGGAGCCCCTGCAGCAACTGGCTGGCCAGCCCCTGGATAGCGCCGGGCGCGGCGCTGTGGCGAGCATCGTGTCCCTGCTCAACCAACTGCCGGCCTGGCTTGACGCCGGCGGCCTGCCGTCGAAACAGGGACAGGAGCTGATGAAGCGAATGATCCTGGGGACAGTACACGGGGCATTGCGCCTGCCGTGACCAAAGGAACTTGCGGGACGGAATTCATTCGCGATTGAAATCGCCCCCACAACGAAGCAGCCCCGTAGGATGTGGTAGAGCGCAGCGAAACCCATCAGGCAGTCCAATCGATGGGTTTCGTCCCTCAACCCATCCTACGGATTGCACTGAGTTAGCTTCCTGAACCCCTCTTTTCGCTCACATTGCCTACTGTTTAAGTACCAGCAGCAGAGATGACGCGATGTACGAGCCCATAAACGCAGTGGTGATCATGGGTGTTGCCGGTAGCGGGAAGTCTGCCGTGGCACGGGCGCTGGAGGTGCGCAGCGGGGCGCGGTTGATCGAGGGGGATGCCTTCCACCCCGACCGCAACATCCAGAAGATGAGCGCTGGCCAGCCCTTGACCGACAAGGACAGAGCCAACTGGCTGCATGCGCTCGAAAAACAGCTTAAGCAGACCTACCGCGCAGGCGAGCATCCCATCCTTACGTGTTCCGCCTTGAAGCGTTCCTACCGCGATGGCCTGCGCCATGCCTTTCCGGGGGTGGGATTCGCTTATCTGCAACTCTCTCCCACCGCCGCCGCCGAGCGCATGGAGCGACGGCGCGGGCACTTCATGCCGGCCAGCCTGCTGGACAGCCAGTTCGCCGACCTGGAAGAGCCGCTGGACGAGCCGTTGACCCTGATCCTCGACGCCACCCAGTCGGTTGGCGAACTGGCCAGCGCCATCCACCAGTGGTGGCAGCACCACGCGCCGGCGTGAAGAACGAAACCGTATCCGATGGTAGGGTGCGCCGCGCGCACCGGGCATTGGGGTTTGTGCGCACGGCGCACCCTACGGGCAACTGTGGGCGCCAAGCGGACCGCGGGTTCGCCAGCCGAACTTCGCGGGGCGGCTTCGCCATCCTTGGCGATTGAAATCGCCCCCACAAGGAAAGGCCAACCTCCGCCTCTATCTGAAGCCAATCCGCCACCATCCAGTCTTCGGGGAAAAGCGCTTAGAATCCCGCGCTTTGTCGTGGTTACAGGGATCGATCCAATGCTGTCTGCCATGAAACGCGCCCTGGCGCGTTACTTCCCGCGAACCACCGAGTACTTGCGCGCCGAAAGCGAAGCGGCCGCGCAGCTCCGCAAACCCACGCCACGGGCGAAGAAGTCTGCCAACACCGGCAAGGCCAAGGCCGCTGGCACGAAGAAAGCCGCCGCAGGCGATGGCCCCGCCAAACCGCGCAAGACGCCCGACGAGGGTATCTACAGCGGCGCCCGGATGAAGCAGACCGACGCGCAGGCGGATGCCATGCGTGAGCGCGTGGCCCAGGCCGTGGCGGCTGGCGTGGTCAGCCCGCCCTCCGACGAGCAATGGGCGATGATCCTCGGCCGCGCCCCGCTCACCCGCATCTTCGCTGGCGCCGGTTCCGGCAAGTCCACCACCCTGGTGCTACGGGTGGTGTTCATGCTCTGCCACATGGGCGTGGCGCCGGAGCGGCTCACCGTCATTTCCTTCACCAACGCCTCCTGCGCCCAGCTCCGCGAGCAATTGCTGAAGGTCCTGGCCTTCTGGCAGTTCCCCTTCGATGGCGCCCAGGCGCGCCAGTGCGTGCGCACCTTCCACTCGGCCATGGGCACCCTGGCCAAGGACCTGCTGGGTAATCCGCGCTGGTTCGAGCAACTGGACGATGCCGTCGCCGGCGAGCCGGACAACCCGCTGCTTGCCGGCCGCCTGCGCCCGGCCCAGCAACGCCTGCTGCAACAGGCCTATCAGGCGTGCTACGCAGCGGAGGTGGACTTCCGCGAGCGGGTGCATGGCCTGCTGGACCTCCCACCCCTGCCCGCCCCCGCCGAAGGCCAGCCCGCGCGTATACCCAAGGCGCCGCTGGACGGCTTCACGCTGACCGGCGAATTCACCCCGCTGCCGCTGTTCGAGGCGTTTTATGTGCAGGCAGGCTTCATGGAGAGCATCGGCATCCGCCCCGATAAGCTGAAAGGCCGCGAACTGGCCTGCTCGGCACGGGAGCGCACCTTCGTCGAAGCCCTGGTGCAGTTCTGGAAGCACTTCGACGCCCTGTTGCAGCAGCAAGGCCTGATGACCTTCAACGCCGCCTTCCAGCGCCTGGGCGAAGTGCTGGCCAGGGGCGAGGGTGTACCGGTCCAGGCCCTGGCGCCCTTCAGCCATCTGCTGATCGATGAATTCCAGGACATCTCGCCGCAGATCGTCCAATGGCTACAGGCCCTGCATCGGGCCCTGTCGCGCCAGGGCGAAGCGGTAAGCCTGATGGCCATCGGCGACGACTGGCAGTCCATCTACGGCTGGCGCGGCAGCTCGCCGGAGTTGTTCATGGACTTCGACAAACACTTTCCCAGCAAGGGCAAGACCCGGAAAAGCGCCGTCCTGATGCTGGAAACCAACTACCGCTCCATCGAGCCGATCCTGCGTGATGGCGAGGCGGTGCTGGAGGGCGTGGCGTTCAAGCAGGCCAAGGTGTGCAAGGCCTTCAAGGCCATGCAGCCCTGCGATCACGGGGTAAAGCTGGTGAGCCGCTTCGATCTCAAGTCACGCCTGCCGGAACTGGTCCAGGAAATCCAGGCGCAGTGCGCGCATGTAGCGAGCCGCGCGAACGCCGACCGCAATCCCGTGCTGCTGCTCTCCCGGCGCAACGAGCCGCTCCGGCAGATCCAGGCCCAACTCGATTCGGCGCTGCCCGTGCGGGCCTACAGCATCCATCGCGCCAAGGGCCTGCAAGGTGAGGTGGCGGTCATCGTCGACGACTGCGCACCGCCCGAGAAACACCCGCTGCGCAATGCGCTCTATGCCTACTCGGGGTTCTTCCGCAACAGCTACGACCAGGCCATGCAGGACGAAAGCCTGCGCCTGGCTTACGTGGCCATCACGCGGGGCGTTAGCCGGGTGATCTGGTACTCGAACAAGGTGCAGGGAGCGGTCGAAGTACTGGCGCGGCGGGGCTGAGCCGCGCGCGAGCAACGCGCAGGGGGCGACGGCCTGCTTCTCCAGCTTTGTGCAGACAGGTCAGCCGCACGAATCGCCCTCAACCCGCTGGCTGCAACCGCACCGCCAGCTTCACCTCCAGGCCATCCTCGGAATTGGCGAATTCCAGGTTGCAACCGCAGCGCTCGGCGATGGCCTGGACGATGGACAGCCCCAGGCCACTGCCGCCGCTGTCGGCGCTGCGCCAGAAGCGCTGGCCCATGCACGCCAGCTTTTCCGCCGGCAAGCCGGGGCCCCGGTCGCGCACGCTGAAGCACACCAGGTCGCCGTGCTGCTCAAGCGCCAGCTTCACGTGCGCATCGCTGTGGCGCAGGGCGTTCTCCAGCAGGTTGCGCAGGGCCGCCACCACCAGCGCAGTGGGTATATCCAGAGGCGCGGCAGGCAGGTCCGCCGGCAGCTCCAGCTCGATGCGCTCCCGCCCTCCCGGTCCGGCGTCCTCGATGGCCAGCCTGGCCCCTTCGAGGGCGGTGCATTGCAGGCCGTCATCGAAATCCAGGCTGCCCTCCACCCGCGCCAGCAGCAGCAACTGCTCCAGGGTCCGTTGCAGACGATCAGCCCCGGCCTCGGCATTCGCCAGCGCCTGGTCCACCGCGGCGCCCTGGGTCATGCGTGCCACCTGCAGGTGGGTCTTGATGGCGGTGAGAGGGCTGCGCAGTTCATGGGCCGCATCGCCGGTGAAACGCCGCTCGCGCTCCAGCGCCTGGGCGATGCGCTGGAACAGCTGGTTCTGCGTTTCCACCAGGGGCTGCAACTCGCCGGGCAAGGCGCCCACCTGCAAGGGCTGGAGGGAGTCCGCGCTGCGCCAGGTAAGCGCTTCGCGGATGCGCTGCAGCGGTGCCAGCCCGCGACCCAGGCCAAGCCAGAGCAGGCCAAGGCTGCCCAGCAGGGCTACCGCTACCGGCACCGCGGCCGCCAGCAGCACCGAGCGCCCCAGGGTGGCGCGCTCGTCCAGGCGATCGGCCGTGGTGACGCGCAGTTCGCCGTCCAACAGGGTGAAGCTGCGCCAGGGCACGCCTTCGATCATCTGGTCATGAAATCCCGCGCGCTCGGCGTCCAGTTGCTGGCCCGGCGCCGTGTGGCTGCGGGCCAGTACCTCGCCCCGCAAGGAGCTGACCTGGCAGGCCAGCCCATTGGGAATACCCAGCCGCTCGGCGCTGATGGGCTTGCGTGTGCCATCGCTGGCCACGGGTTGCGGCAACTGTTCGAGCAGGCCGGCCACCATCCGTGCGGAAGCCCCCAGCCGCTCGTCCAGGGAACGCATCATCTCGTTGCGCAAGTCGTAGAGCATCCAGGTGGCGGCCAGGGTCCAGAGCAGCACGAAGGCGGAGCCGAGCATCAGGGTCAGGCGCAGGCGCAGGCTCATGGCGTCGTCTCCTGTCCGGTATCGCTGCTGGCCGGTCCCAGGCGGTAACCCAGGCCACGTACAGTCTCGACGATGCCGCTGCCGAGCTTGCGGCGCAGGTGATGGATATGCACGTTCAGGGCATTGCTCTCCACGTCCTCGGCAAAGCCGTAGACCGCGTCCTTGAGTTGATCGGCACTGAGCACGCGCCCAGGATTGTTCAGCAGCGCCTGCAACAGCGCCAGCTCGCGCCGCGAGAGCTCCACGGGGCGGCCATCCAGCCGCGCTTCGCAACTGCTCGGGTCGTAGCGCAGCGGGCCGTGTTCGATGAGGTTCACGCTGCGCCCGGACACCCGACGCATCAGGGTATGCAGGCGCGCCGCCAGTTCGCGCAGGTCGAAGGGTTTGAGCAGGTAATCGTCGGCGCCGGCCTGCAGGCCGATTACCCGGTCGCTCACTGCATCCCGTGCAGTGAGGATCAGCACCGGCAGTTCGAGCCCCCGCTGGCGCAGCCGCCGCAGCAGGTCGATGCCGTCTTCGTCGGGCAGACCGAGATCGAGGATCAGCACATCGAAGCGTGCCGTGCGCAGCATTGCCTCGGCGCTGACCGCCGTGGCGGCGTGGTCGACGGTCAGGCCCTGGGCCAGGAGGCCGGCAACGATGCCGCTGGCGATCAGGGCGTCGTCTTCGGCGAGGAGCACATGCATGGGGTCACGTCCGCTGAAAGGGTGTCGATGGTCGACCTTACCGATTAAGGCGACATTAATGCAGCCTGTTAACGCCCCGTTAATGCCACCCGCACAATATTCCGTACACCTGAAACCGCAATGGAGCCTTCATGCGAGTCCTGATGCTTGCGCTGTTCCTGCTATTGCCCGGACTGGCCTCGTCGGCCGGCGGGCTGCTGGGCAATGGCGCGCAACCCGACTTCCTCCCGGTGGACCGGGCCTTCGCCCTCAGCGTCACAGCGCTGGAGAACGGTGCCACCCGGCTGCACTGGCAGATAGCACCCGGCTACTACCTGTACAAGCAGCGCCTGCAACTCCAGGGGCTGGCCGAGACAAGCCGCCCCAGCCTGCCGACGGGCGAACCCCATAGCGACGAGTTCTTTGGCGACACCGAGGTCTATCGCCACAGCCTGACTCTGGAGGTCCCACCAGGAGCTGGTGAGCGCATGCGTTTGGGCTGGCAGGGCTGCGCCGATGCCGGCCTCTGCTATCCGCCACAAAGCCGCGATGTTGTACTGAGAGCCAGCAGCGCCGCCGAACCAGGCGCCATGCAGGCCGAAGACCAGGCCCTGGCCAACGGCCTGCAACAGCGGTCGCTGGCCTTGAGCCTGCTGCTGTTCTTCGGCCTGGGGCTGTTGCTGGCTTTCACCCCCTGTTCTTTGCCGATGCTACCGATCCTCGCCGGCATAGTGGTGGGCGGCGGCGCCTCTCCGCATCGCGGTTTCGCGCTTGCTGGCACTTACGTGGTGGCCATGGCGCTGGTCTACGCCGGCCTGGGCGTGGTGGCCGCGCTGCTGGGTGCCAACCTGCAGGCGGCGCTGCAGCAACCCTGGCTGCTGGCGAGTTTCGCCGGGGTGTTCGTGCTGCTCGCCCTGCCCATGTTCGGGGTGTTCGAGCTGCAACTGCCGACAGCCCTGCGTGATCGACTGGAGCATGCCGGACGCAAGCAGAAAGGCGGCAGCCTACTGGGTGCCGGCCTACTCGGCTTGCTGTCCGGCCTGCTGGTTGGCCCCTGCATGACCGCGCCGCTGGCCGCCGCACTGCTGTTCATCGCCCAGAGCGGCAGCGCCGTGCAGGGCGGCCTGGTGCTGTTCGCCCTGGGCCTGGGCATCGGCACGCCGCTGCTGTTGCTGGTGACGCTTGGCAATCGCTTCCTGCCCAAGCCCGGTGCCTGGATGGAGCGGGTCAAGGGCGTGTTCGGGTTCCTCTTCCTCGCGGCGGCGCTGTTCGTCGCCAGACCGCTGCTGGCCGACGGCCTGTGGCTGACCCTCTGGGGTGTCTGGTTGGTCAGCCTGGCCACCGCCCTCTTCCACTCCTCCCGGCAAGCACCCGCTCGCGCCGCCGGTATGGTGCTGGGCCTGTGGGGCATGAGCATGCTGATTGGCGCCGCAGGCGGCGCGACGGATATCCGACGACCGCTGGCGGTTTACACCGCCGGCGCCATTGCTCCGGTCGCCGTAGCAAGCAGCAATACCCACTTCAGCGACCCCGCTACCCTGGACCGCGCACTGGCGACTGCCAGGGCCCAGGGGCAATGGGTACTGGTGGACTACTACGCGGACTGGTGCGTGTCCTGCAAGGTCATGGAGAAGGAGGTGTTCGGCAACGCCGAGGTGCAGGCGAGCCTGACCGGCGTGCGAGTCGTGCGTCCGGACGTGACCCGCAGTGACGCCAACAGCCGTGCCCTGCTCGACCGCTACCAGGTGCTCGGCCCGCCGACGCTGCTGTGGATCGGCCCCGACGGCCAGGAACGTCGTGACAGTCGCATCACTGGAGAAGTGGACGCCCAGGCATTCCTGAAGCGCTGGAACGCGGTACGGGAGCGCGGCTGATGCTGACCCTGAACATTGGCCCCTTCGCCCTCGCGTTGCCCCATGTGCTGATCCTTGGCTGCCTGTTGCTGGCCACCCTCAGCGGCTGGTGGATCGGCCGGCGTAATGGCCACAACCCGGAGCGCTGGCTGTTCCGCCTGCTGCTGGTGGCCTTGCTGGTGGCGCGTCTGGCCTTCGTGATCGCCTATTTCGAGCACTTCCGCGACGAGCCCTGGCGGGTGATCGACATCCGCGACGGCGGCTTCATCGCCTGGCCGGGTGTGCTCGCAGCCCTGCTGCTGGGTGGCTGGTTGCTCTGGCGCATGTCCGCCTTGCGCAAACCACTGGGCATCGCCATGGCTGTCGGCGTGCTCAGCTGGGGGCTCGGCACCCTCACCTGGCACGCACTCGATCGCGGCACACGCCTGCCCGAGCTGGCCCTGCTGGATATCGAGGGTCGCTCCGTGACGCTGCAGAGCCTTGCCGGCAAGCCACTGGTGATCAATCTCTGGGCCACCTGGTGCCCACCCTGCCGGCGCGAGATGCCGGTGCTGGCGGCTGCCCAGGCCAGCCATCCCGACACCCTGTTCCTCTTCGTCAACCAGGGCGAGGCGGCCGAAGCCGTCAGCCGTTTCCTGGATAGCGAAGGCCTGGCCCTGGACAACGTCCTGCTCGACAGCGGCAACGGGCTGGGCCAGAGGGTAGGCTCGACGGCACTGCCCACCACCCTGTTCTACGACGCCAGGGGCCGCCAGATCGGTAGCCACCTGGGCGAACTTTCGCGGGCGAGCCTGGCGCGCGCCCTGGAATCCCTTGATGAGGACAAACAGAAGTGACGCGACTCAAACATCTGACCTGTGTACTGGCCGGCATCGGCCTCTCCACCATCACTGCCGCCCACGCTACCGAATGGCCGGCGCCGATCAAGGTCGTGGAGGCCCGTGGTGCCAGAGTGGTCGGTACCTTCGAAGCGCCAGGCGGGCTCAAGGGCTACGCCGCCAGGTACAACGGCCAAGGCCTGGCACTCTATCTCACGCCCGATGGCGAGCATGTGCTGGTGGGCAGCCTGCTCGACGCCAAGGGCTCGGACCTGAGCCAGGAACCGCTGGAACAGCTCGTGTACCAGCCCATGGGCAAGGAAATGTGGGAGCGGATGGAAAAGAGCGCCTGGATCGCCGACGGCAGCCCCAAGGCCACGCGCATCGTCTATCTGTTCAGCGACCCGAACTGCCCCTACTGCAACCTGTTCTGGCAACAGGCGCGGCCCTGGGTCGAGTCCGGCAAGGTGCAGTTGCGCCACATCATGGTCGGCATGCTGCGCCCGGACAGCGCCGGCAAGGCCGCCGCCCTACTCGGCGCCAAGGATCCCCAGGCCGCCCTCAACGCGCACGAAGCGGCCGGCAAGGCCAGTACCTTGAAGCCGCAGGACAAGGTGCCGGGTGAGGTCCGCAAACATCTGGCGGAGAACCTCGACCTGATGGGTGAAATGGGCGCCCAGGCGACGCCTACCGTGTTCTACCTGGATGACAAGGGCCGCCTGCAGCAACAGCAGGGCGTGCCGCAGCCCGAAGCCCTGGCGAGGATCATGGGCTCGCAGCCCGAGTGACACCGGCGGGCGCTGGCGGGAACGCTCGCGCCGGGCGTTTTCAAACCTGCGCCCGAACCTTGGCCTGGATTCGCCCGTGAGGGCCTGTGCCTGGCAGGCCCTGAAGCGTACTGTCTGCGACCAGGCGAACGCGGTTATCCGGGGACAACCGTCCCTTTCCCATCTGCTTCCGGCAGTGCCGGCGAGCCGATCGACATGACCCAGGTGGAGGTAGGCGCCTATGTGGTCGGCACCTACGTGATGGAGCGCTGAAGGCCAGCGGCTTCAAGTCCTCGAGCACCACACGGTCACTTGAGGGCACCTGCCCGGACCAGCCTCATCGATCCGGCCAAACAAACTGAGTCGCAATAGACAGAGCCCCAGGCCGGCATCCCGCCAACCTGGTGGCTCCGCTGGACACGACTTTTCAAACTCCTGAGTGGCTACTGAGCCGCACGATGTTCCACTTCGACGACATCGATGTCAGGCGCATCGGGAGCATCAGGAGCATCCGCAGCGTCAGGAGCGTCAGGAGCGTCAGGAGCGTCGGGAGCGTCGGGAGCATCCGCAGCGTCGGGAGCGTCATTGGCATCGTCAGCAGCATCCCTTGCTGCATCCCTTGCTGCATCCGCGTCATTCTTGGCGGCATCCCGGGTGGCATCCGCCGCGGCTCGGGCCGCATCTCTGGCGGCATCTGCGGCTGCCCGGGCAGCGTCCCGATCTGCATCCGCGTTTGGATCGCCAGCCGCCCTGGCTGCATCCCTTGCTGCATCTGCGGCAGCCCTGGCAGCGTCTCTGGTGGCATCCGCCTCAGCTCTGGCCGCATCTCTGGCGGCATCTGCATCATTCCTGGCGGCGTCTCGAGCGGCGTCTGCCGCATCATTATCCGCATCATTATCCGCGTCGTTGTCATGGGCATTGCCTGGGCCTCTGTTCCCAGCCACACCACCATCATGGTCAGCGTCGCCGCGTCCAGGACCTCCATGACCGTCGCCACCGTGACCTGCTGCACCGTGGCCGCCTCCGTCACCGCCGTGACCGCCTCCGCCACCGCTGCCACCGCCACCGCCACCGCCACCGCCGCTGCCGCTGCCACCGCCACCGCCGCTGCCACCACCGCCGCTGCCGCCACCACCGTGACCACCTCCACCTCCACCACCGCCACTACCGCTACCACCACCGCCTCCACTACCGCCCTCTTTGGCATAGACGCTGGAGAAACTACTGACGTAATCGGGTATCAGGACAGTGGATGCCGACAGGACTCCACCAATTGCGAGAGCCAACAAACATTTCTTGAACAGCATGATGCACCTCCACTTGGAGTTGCGTAGTCATTTCCTTATCGAACGCAATGACCGGTAATTTCCGGCCGCCCATTGGAGCGACCAGCCAACCGGCGCGGCCATCTACCTGCAGCACTAACTCGTACTGTGATCCCCGCATGATCCCTCTTGGCCAGTTGACTTCATAGCGCGGGAAAATTTCCCACACACACAAACTAAACCTGTCAGCTCGAGTGTCAACGACCGAACATCAGGACTCGCCGCCTGCTAAGGCGCGTTTAATTCCAGCCGCACGCGTACATCAGCGATGTAATTGAAGTTTTAGGCATGACGAACAAGCCGGCTTAGAGCGGGATGGCTTAATGGGCGGAAAACTATACGAAATATTTACCTGGATGTTTCAGTCAAGTAACAAACAGCGCTATTTCCCTGCCAACTTAAAAACCTTTGGCGAACTTACGTTCAGTCATGCAGGTGACCGGCGGTAACTTTCGCGAATATAAGAACACCACGGCAAGAACAAAAAAAGGAGCAAGAGAAAAGTGTGAAGGGGCTCGATTGTTTTCAAACGCCAATCGCCCGAACTTTCGAAGCCTGGGCGGAATTGGGACTTTCATCGCCCCAATCCCGCCAGCCCTGTTTCTAGCCGCGCAACAAGGGTGGAGTACGCGGAGGAATCAATCGTTTCGACCCGGTCGACTCGAACGCGGAAGCGAAGCGGAGCAGTGCCGAATCGTCGTAGGCACGACCGGCAAAGGTCAGCCCCACGGGCATGCCGATGTCCGGCATCACGCCCATTGGCACGGTCACGGTGGGCACGCCCAGGTGGCGGATGGCCAGATTGCCGTTGGCGACCCAGACGCCGTTGCTCCAGGCGATATCCGCAGACTTCGGATCAACGTCGGCGTTCGCCGGCCCCACATCGGCTACGGTCGGGAAGAGCACTGCGTCGAGGCCCAGCCGATCCATCCAGTCTTCGAGATCGATGCGACGCGTCTCTTCGAGCCCCCGCAGTCCGTCAGGGACCGTGGCGATCTGGTCCCACGGCGTGATGCCGCGCTCGGCCATCCTCACGTACTCGTCCATGCCCGCGGCCAGGTCGCCTTCGCGGTTGGGCAGGGTCCCCGGATCGTGCGGGAAGATCTGCGGTCCGTTCACGTCGACCAGGCGATTCAGTTTCGGATCGCCGTTGGCCCGCAGAAAGTCATCGAACGCCCAGGCCGAAAGGTCCCACAACTCGTGATGCAGGAATTCCTTGGACACCAGGCCGCGCGTGAACACACTCGGCGCACCAGGGCGATCACCCTCGCAATTCGAAACCAGCGGGAAATCGACCTCGATCACTTCGGCGCCAGCGGCTTCGAGAACCTTGCGGGCTTCTTCCCAGAGGCCGATCACGGAGGGTCGGGTGTTGATTCGCTGCCCGGTCGGACCGCCGATACCCGGTGCTTCACTGGTGCCTGCTTCCGGGTCCTTGTTGATGAACATGCGGGGCACGCCCAGGCGCTTGCCGGCAAGCGCATCGGCTTGCGCGGCGAGTTCCAGATAGGAGGCGGGACGGACCGAGGCGACGCTCGGAATGGGTACCCAGGGCTGCATGCGCCACAGGTCGCCACGGGTGTCGGGATCGTCCGCCACCACCACGTCAAGCACTTCGAGCAGGTCCGCCATGGTTCTGGCATAGGGCACCACGACATCCATCGTCGGCGTCAGCGGCCAGTTCCCGCGCACCGAAATCACTCCGCGCGAGGGCGTGTAGGCGCACAGGCCATTGTTCGATGCCGGGCCTCGACCGCTCGACCAGGTTTCTTCCGCGAGGCCGAATGCAGAGAAGCTGGCTGCGGTTGCCGTACCGGCGCCGTTCGATGATCCCGAGGCGAAGGGCGCGGTGAGGTAGTCCGCGTTGTACGGGCTCTCGGCACGACCATAGACCCCGCGCTGCATCCCGCCGTTGGCCATGGGCGGCATGTTGGTCTTGCCCAGGCAGATCGCCCCGGCAGCGCGCAGCCGTTCGATGGTGAACGCATCACGGTAGGCGATCAGGTCCTTGAACGCGGGGCTACCGGAGGCTGCGGTGAGCCCTTTTACCAGATAACTGTCCTTGGCCGTGTAGGGGATGCCATCCAGCGGGCCGAGGGTTTCGCCGCGGGCGCGACGGGCGTCGGAAGCCTCCGCCTCCTTGAATGCATCCGGGTTCCGAACCACCACCGCGTTGAGGGCGGTGGGTGTGCCGGGCACATCGTAGGCATCGATCCTGGCGAAATAGGCCTGGACGAGTTCAACCGCCGTTGTCTGGCCAGACTCGAGCGCGGCACGCAGTTCGGCAATGGGAACTTCGGTTACCTCGATCATGCTGTCACCGTCGGCTGCGGGTGGGTGATGCGGTCGGCAGTTATCTCAAAATGGGTTTTCATAGTTGTTCTCGTTACACGGTGATACGCGACGGGATCTCGACTAGCCAAGATCCCCGGCGTTCCATTTAGCACCCAGCGGGTAGCAGGGGCATCAGTGTAGCGGTTCGGCAGCCCGCATCAGAACGCCTTCTGCACCCTTTCCAACACGTGGATGACTACCTTCGGATCATGCACCCTCAGACCTTGAAATGACTGCGCTTGCGGAACATGCCGGGGGCGATATCGAACATTTCACGGAAGCAGCGCTGAAAATGCGGGAGGGTAACGAATCCGCTCGCCACGGCTATTTCGATCAGGGATTTATTGGTGTGCTGCAGTAATTGGCGCGCACGGGTGAGCCGCAGTTCCAGGTAATAGCGCGGCGGCGTCGCCTTCACGTGGCGACGGAACAGGCGCTCCAGGTGGCGCCTGGAAATCCCCACATAACCGGCGATTTCGTCTATCCCGATCGGATCTTCAATATTGCTGTGCATCAGTTCCAGCGCGAGCTTGAGGGTTTGCGGCAAGGTCGGGTCGAAGTCGATCGACACGGCTGAAACATCGATGATGTCTTGCTTCTTGTCGCAGCTCAGTACCTCTTCTACAGCGTTCAGCAACTCTTGCCCGCCGCTATGGCGCACCACCTCCAGCATCATCCCCAACGAACTGTTCGCGCCGGCACAGCTGATCCGCTTGCGGTCGAGTACATGAGAGTGGTTGGTCACATTCACCTTGGGGAAGAGCTCGGACATCATCGCCCGGCCATCGGGATGAAACGCGCAGTCGTAACCATCCAGCAACCCGGCCTCGGCAAGGAAGTAGGCACCGTTCCAGAGGCCACCCAGCACCGCGCCGGCCGCGTCAGCCGAACGCATCTTGGCCCGCAGTAAAGGCTCGCCTTCGAGGCGAACGCGATAGCCGCCGCACACCACAATGATGTCCTGGCGCTTTTCCTCCAGGTCGACCAGGGGGCAATCGGTGGAAATGGATATTCCCAGGTCGCTCACGACCAGGTTGTCCGCCCCGACCACCTGAACCTCGAATACCGGCATCGAGCTCATGAGGTTGGCCGTTACCAGGGCATCCACCGCGCCGGTGAAGGCCATCATCGAGAAGTGCTCACGCAGGATGAAGGACACGCGGCGCACCGGAGTCGTCAATCCCGCGCGGCTGGCTTTGTCCAGATGCGCGAGGTTCTTGCTCTTCAGAACGCTTTCGAAGGAGGCTCTCATCTCCCAACTCCAACGCAAGGAGGATTCAATTCAAAGACCATCTCGCCACTGACGATACTGCCGGGGAACAGCACCCGGCGATGGCACTCAGGCTGACCTGTTCTCACGGCGGGAACAACCCCACCGTGCCGCAACAGACCGTCCCGGCGAGACCGGGGAAGGTCCTATCGCGGCTAATCCGGCTTTTTCAATAGCGTCAGCCTACTGCAGCGCCCTCCTCCATCGCCGATCAAGGCAAATGCAAAAACCTCCACCCAGCGCAGCCGCCTGCCCAGATGGAGGTTCTATTTGCAGCCTGCGGTTAAACCGCGTCCCGCGTATTTACTCCATCCACCAACCGCTGAATACCCAGCGGATTCGCATCCTTCAGTGCATCGGGCAGCAGCGCATCGGGGTAGTTCTGGTAGCACACAGGGCGCAGGAAGCGGTCGATGGCCAGCGTCCCGACCGAGGTGCCGCGAGCATCGGAGGTAGCCGGGTACGGGCCGCCGTGGACCATGGCGTCGCAGACTTCCACGCCGGTCGGGTAGCCGTTGAGCAGCAGGCGGCCAGCCTTCTGCTCCAGCAGGCTGGTCAGTTCGCCGAAAGTGGCGAGGTCCGCGGGTTCGCCTATGAGGGTGGCGGTGAGCTGGCCGCGAAGGCCCTGAAGGGCGCGGGCGAGCTCGGCCTTGCCGGCCACTTCGACGACCACGGTGGTGGGGCCAAAGACTTCTTCCTGCAGCAGTTCATCCCCCTCCAGCAGCAGGCTCACGTCGGCCTTGAACAGTTGGGCGCGGGCCTGATTGCCTTGCTGGCGTGCGCCGGCCAGGTGGTTGACGCCGGGGTGCTGGTGCAGATGCTCCAAGCCTTGGAAGTAACTCTTCAGACCACCGGCGTTGAGCATCGTCTGGGCCGGCTGGTCGCCCATGAGGGCGGCGAAACGCTCGAGGAAAGCGCTGAACTCCGGCGAGCGGATGCCGATCACCAGGCCCGGGTTGGTGCAGAACTGCCCTGCCCCCAGTACGACGGAGGCGGCCAGTTCGGCGGCGACTTGCTCACCACGGGCCTTGAGCGCCTCGGGCAGCAGCAGGACGGGGTTGATACTGCTCATTTCGGCGAACACCGGGATCGGCTGCGGACGAGCCGCCGCCATGTCGCAAAGGGCACGACCGCCGCGCAGGGAACCAGTGAAACCCACGGCCTGGATCGCCGGGTGCTTGACCAGCCACTCGCCTACTCCGCCGCCGTAGATCATGTTGAACACGCCCACCGGCATCGCGGTTTTCTCCGCCGCGCGAATGATGGCATCGGCCACCCACTCGGCAGTGGCCATATGGCCGCTGTGGGCCTTGAACACCACCGGACAGCCTGCGGCCAGGGCGGCGGCGGTGTCGCCACCGGCCGTGGAGAACGCCAGGGGGAAGTTGCTGGCGCCGAACACGGCAACCGGGCCGACACCGATGCGGTACTGGCGCAAGTCCGGGCGCGGCAGCGGCTTGCGCTCGGGCAGGGCGCGGTCGATGCGAGCGCCGTAGAAATCGCCACGGCGCAGCACGTTGGCGAACAGACGCATCTGGCCGCTGGTGCGGCCGCGCTCACCCTGGATGCGGGCTGCGGGCAGCGCGGTTTCGCGGTAGACAGTGGCGATGAAGTCGTCGCCCAGGCCGTCCAGTTCGTCGGCGATGGCGTCGAGGAATTCGGCGCGGCGGCTGGAGGACAGGTTGCGGTAGTCGGGATAGGCCGCCTCGGCGGCGCGGGCGGCGGCGTCCACTTCGGCCTCGGAGGCCTGGCGGAAGTTGTAGGGCAGCGCTTCGCCGCTGGTGGCATCGAAGCTTTGCACGCTAACGCTGCCGGCGGCGCTACGGCCGCCGGCGATGAAGTTGAAACCGGTGATGACGGTCATGCTCGTCTCCCTGACCTTGTGGGTTGAGGGTGGCCGCCGCGAACGGTGGCCGGAAGTAAAGATCTACGTTCGTAGAACGTGGACTTGTGTTTGCCTCCTGCTAAGGGAGCAGGGCCTACCTACGTGACAGGAGCTAGACGCCTGCACTTGCCCCTCCGTAGGGTGCGCCATGCGCACCGATCACGAGATCGACCCCTGCCCTCGCCCAACCGTTGGTGCGCTCGGCGCACCCTACCAGCTCGGTTCCGTTGCCTTATCCAGACAACTTGAATCGTCACAGGCAGAGCCGGTGACGGTGTCTTACAGGGAGCGCACGGCGCCAGGCGCCAGGTGCTCTTCTTCGCGGGCAATGCCGTTGACCAGGGGTGCGCCGAACTCGGCCATCTCGATTTCGAAGTGGTCGCCCGGCCGGGCCTTGATGCCGTCGGCAAAGGACAGGGTGGCGGTGCCGAAGTAATGCACGTGCACATCGCCCGGACGCAGGAACTGCGCGTATTTGAAGTGGTGGTATTCGAGGTTCTCCAGGCTGTGGCACATGTTGTCTTCGCCGGATAGGAATTCCTTCTCCCAGATCACCTCGCCATTGCGGCGGATGCGGCTTGTCCCCGCCAGGTGCGCCGGCAGTTCGCCCACGCGCAGTTCCGGGCCGTAGGCGCAGAAGCGCAGCTTGGAATGGGCCAGGTAGAGGTAGCTGCGGCGCTCCAGCACGTGGTCGGAGAACTCGTTGCCCAGGGCGTAACCCAGGCGATAGGGCTGGCCGTCCTCGCCTACTACGTATAGCCCCACCAGTTCGGGCTCTTCGCCCGCATCCTCGGCGAAGGCCGGCACGGGAAAGTCGGCGCCGGGGCGCACGACGATGCCGCCATCGCCCTTGTAGAACCATTCTGGCTGCGCACCGACCTTGCCGGCGCCGGGTTTACCGCCATCCACGCCCCATTTGAACATGCGCATGGTGTCGGTCATGGTGGCCTCGTCCTGGGCCTTCTGCTGGTGCATCTTGTCGCGGGTGGAGGCGCTGCCCAGGTGGGTCAGGCCGGTGCCGCTGACCAGGCAATGGGCCGGATCTTCATGGTCAAGCGGTGGCAGTACGCGGCCACTTTCCAGCAGTTCGCGGTAGTTCGGACCAGGCTCGGTGCCACGAGCCTGGACTTCGTCCTGCAGGCTGCGGCGGGCGGCGATGGCGGCCAGGGCCAGGGCGCGAGTGGTGACGGCGCCGCGCACCCGCTGTACCTGTTCGCCCTCGATCACGCCCACATGGCGCAGGCCTTCTGCGGTCTCGAACTGGATCAGTCTCATCGCGATGACTCTCGTTGCAGGGATGTTGGCCGGGACTTTACGAATCCCCCGTGGGCCTGCCTAATGAGAGCTTCTGATCCCGTGATAACTTTTGGTCATTCCCCCATGATCGCTTCCCTCCCCGCCCTGGTTTCCCGCCTGCGCCTGAAGCAGCTGCGCCTGCTCATCGCCCTCGACGAACAGGGCTCGCTGCACAAGGCTGCCGAACAGGTGGCCATTACCCAGCCCGGCGCCACCAAGGCCCTGAACGAGATCGAAGCCGCCTTCGGCATGCGCCTGTTCAACCGCACCAGCCAGGGGCTGGAGGCCAACGACCTGGGCCGCTGCGCCATTCGCTACGCACGGCTGATCCACACCGACCTGGCGCACCTGCGCGAAGAAATGGTCGGCATCCTCCAGGGCCAGGGCGGGCGACTTTCGGTGGGCGCGGTGATGGGCGCGGTGCCACTACTGGCCCGCAGCCTGGAGCGACTGCGGGAAACCCAGCCGGAGCTGTCGGTGGAGGTGGTGGAAGACACCAGCGCGCGCCTGCTGGGGCTGATCGACCAGGGCCGCCTGGACCTGGCCGTTTGCCGCACCAGCGTCAGCCCCAGGCCGGATGCCTATGATGCCCAGGTGCTCTATGGGGAAACCCTGCGGGTGATGGCCAACCCCGCGCACCCGCTGGCGGGCGCCGGGGCGCTGGAGCTGGCGGAACTGGCCGGCTATCCCTGGGTGGTGTACCCCGCCAACATGCCCATGCGCCTGGTGCTGGAGCGGGAATTCAGCCAGGCGGGCCTGGAGTTTCCGCGCTACCCGCTGGAAACCGCGTCTACCCTGACCACGCTGATGCTGCTGCGGCAGAACCCGCAATTGATCGCCCTGATGCCCCGGGAAGTGGCGGACGAAGCCATCCACCTTGGCAGCCTCGCCTGCCTGCCCCTGCAACTGCGCTCCCGTAGCGAGCCGTTCTCGGTGGTGATGCGTCGGGGTGCGCCGTTGTCCGCGCCAGCCCGGCTGCTGTGGCAGGCGCTGGAGGCCGAGAGCACTTCACAGCCGGTCGTCTGAGGCGCTTCGGAACATCATTTCAACCTCACGAACAGGACAGCCCCATGCCCCATCTCGTCATCGAATCGTGCAGATGCGCGACATAGAGCGCAGCACCTATTCCAAGGCTTCCCTCTAAGCCTCAAAGCCCCGAAGCGCGCTTCATGCAGCCCTGGTAGCGCCCGTCCACCCGCTTGGCGAACCACTCGGTGGTGAGCTTGCGGGTGATCTTCGGGCTCTTCAGGTCGATGCCTGGCATCACTTCGCGGGGCAGCTTGCGCCGTTCGACCTTCTCGGCCAGGGCGAAGACGCGCTCGTAAAGGTCGGTTTCCTCGAATTCCAGGCTGTCCCCCTTGAGCAATGCACGGCGGATGGCCGAGTCGCTGAGGTCCAGTTGCTTCTGCAAGGCGCGCACTGCCAGCTCGGTGGCGCCGGCCTTGCTGGAGCCGTGGATGACCAGGTCGCCGTCCAGCGCCAGCGGAATGCCCGAGGCCAGGCTCACGGCGTTCTGGAAGGCGGCATTGCGGCTGGCGTACCAACCGGCGTTGAAGTCGGCGAAACGGTACAGCGGCTTCGGGTAATGGGCCGGGTAACCCAGCAAATGGCCAATGCCGAAGTACAGGCCGCCGCGCCGGGTGAAGACTTCCTGGCGAACGGAGCCCTTGACCGGGTAGGGGTAACGCTCCGCGTTGGCTTCGGCAAAGGCGATGCTCACCTGCATCGGGCCGCCGGTGTGCACCGGGTTGAAGTTGCCGAACAGCTTCTGGCCGAGGGGCACCATGCCGATGAAGTCATCGAAGATTGCGCTCAGCTCCTTCTCCGTACGCGCCGAGGACAGACGCTGGTCGTAGGTCTTGCCCATGGGCGAGTCCAGCTTCAACGCGGAGTTCACCAGGAAGGCCGGCACATGCAGGCTTCCGGCGCGCCGCTGGATTTCCTGCCGGGCGATCTTCGCCAGCCCCGGCACCTGCGGGTCGACCTGATAGGTGGACTCCTGCTCGGTGACCGCCAGTACGGCGCAGAGGTTGCTGTCGCTGGGCGAAATGTCCTGGGCGGCGAAGGCGGCCTGGATATCGGCGGCCCAACCCTGGCGGTCCGGCACCTTGGCCGGTATCAGCTTGACGACTTTTGCGCGTACCTCGGCCGGTCGCAGCACCGGCTCCGGTGGGCGTTGGGTGCCGCAGGCGACCAGGGTCAGCAGCGATGCGAAGGTAACGAAGCGTAGGACGGGGTTGATCATGAAGGGGCTGCCTTGCGGTTCATGCCGGGAAAACATGGCATGAAAGACAGCCCCAGTGGGAGCGAATTCATTCGCGAAAGAGCGGCGCCTAGCGCAGCGCGGCCCAACGTCGATGGTCAACCCGTCTACTCACGACCAGAAACCCTCATGGGCGGCGGCGGCTTCGGACTCCAGCATCGGCCCCAGCACGGCCACTTCACGCTGGCCACGGGAAAACACTTCGCGGCACGGCAAGGAGAAGGTCGGGTTCTCCGGGTGAGCGCCGGTCAGGCCCAGCAGCGCGTGTTCCGACAGCGCATAGACCACTCGCCCGATGCCGGTCCAGTAAACAGCGCCTGCGCACATGCAGCAGGGTTCGGCACTGGTGTAGAGGGTGCACTCGGCCAGCGCCTCCGGGCTGAGCACCTTGGCGGCCTGGGCGACTGCCACCAGTTCGGCGTGCTGGGTCGGGTCGCCTTCCGGCGGCATGGAGTTGTTGCCGGCCTGGGCGATTACCTTGCCGTTGCGGTCGGCCACAACTGCGGCGAACGGATGCCGGCCGCGCTCGCGGGATTCCTCGGACAAGCGGATGGACAGGCGCAGCAGTTCCAGGTCGAGTTCGTTGACGCCGGCGGGAACGAGGTTGCTGAAAGTCATGGATGGCTCCTTGGCAGTAAAGGCGCGAGTGCGCGAATCAGTCGGCCAGCTCGGCGGTTTCGCCCTGGCTGGCGGGCTCCTCCCGGTTCAGCAGGAGGTTGAGGACGATGGCGCTCAGCGCGCCGAGGAAGATGCCGCTCTCCAGCACCAGGCGCAGTGCGCCGTGGAAGTGCTCGAACAGGGCCGGAAAGGACATGGGCAGCACGCCGACGCTCACCGATACCGCCACCACCAGGGCATTACGGGTGCCCTCGAAGCGCACTCGCGACAGCTCCTGGATGCCAGCAACCGTGGTCATGCCGAACATCACGATGGCGCAGCCGCCGAGCACTGGCGTGGGTACGGCGGCGATCAGCGCGCCGAGCTTGGGGAACAGTCCCATGAGGATCATCAGCCCGCCGGCGGCGGCCACCACGAAGCGGCTCTTGATATTGGAGAGGGCGATCAGACCGGTGTTCTGGGTGAAAGCGTTGTAGGGGAAGCTGTTGAACAGACCACCGATCATGGTGGACAGGCCATCGGCACGGAAGGCATCGCCCAGGGTGCGCTGGGTGATGTCGCGGCCGGTGAGCTTGCCGATGGCCAGGCAGTTGCCGGTGGTCTCGGCCATGATCACCAGCATCGCCAGGGTCATGATCAGGATGGGGGTAAGGGAGAACTGCGGCGCGCCGAAGGCCATCGGCATGGACAGCTCGAACCAGGCCGCTTCCCCTACCCGGCCGAAGTCGGTCATGCCGCAGGCTGCGGCGATCAGGCTGCCGGCGAACAGCCCGATCAATACGCTGAGATTGCCGACGAAACCCGAAAAGCGCGCGTGAATCACCAGGGTGATGGCCACCGTCGCCAGGCCCAGCAGCAAGTTGGCGGGCCTGCCAAAATCTTCCGCACCGGGGTTGCCGCCACCGAGCCAGATGGCCGCCGCCGGCATGAGGGAAATGCCGATGATGGTGATCAGGCTGCCGATCACTACCGGCGGGAAGAACCTCAACAGGCGGCTGAACACCGGCGCCAGCGCAATAGTGATGACCCCGGCGGCGATCACTGCACCGAACACCTGGGTCAACCCGTAGGCCTTGCCGATCATGATCATCGGCGCCAGTGCGATGAAGGAGCAGGCCTGCACCAGTGGCAGGCGCGCACCGAAGCGCCAGAAGCCGAGCGTCTGGATCAGCGTGGCAATGCCGGAAGTGAGCAGGTTGGCGTTGATCAGCAACACCACTTCGGCGCTGGAAAGCCCCAGGGCGCTGCCGAGGATCAGGGGCACGGCCACCGCGCCGGCATAAAGCACCAGTACGTGTTGCAGGCCGTAGGTAACGAGTTGACGGACGGGAAGCAGCTGGTCCACGGGATGCGGATGGTTCATCGGGGGACTCTCCTGGGAAGCAACGTGTTCTTGTTATGAGGTCTGGGTTGCCCAGCGATTCGAGGAGGCAGTGCTGGTTAGGGGCGATCTTCCCTGCTTGATGGCGATGGACAAAATGAATAACCATCGTTTTCATCGATGGTTCATAAGGACAGCAGCATGAGATTTTCGCTGGATCAGTTGCAGGTGCTGGTCACCGTTGCCCAGGCGGGTTCCTTCTCCGCAGCCGCGCGCCGGCTGGGACGTACGCAGTCCACGGTCAGCGCCGCCATCGCCAACCTGGAAACCGACCTGGGGGTGGAACTGTTCGACCGATCCACACGCATTCCCGCACTGACCGCTGCCGGTCAGAAGCTTCTGCTGGAGGCCGAAGCGGTGCTGGAACGTTGCCTGGCGCTGGAAGGCCATGCCGACAGCCTGACGGAGAAAACCGAGCCCAGCCTGACCCTGGCCATCGAGGTGCCTTACAACACCGTGATGCCGGTACTGCGCGAGTTCGAGCAGGCCTTTCCCTATGTCGACCTGATCGTTCGCCATCCGGTGTATGGCGATGTGGCCGGCATGGTGCAAAAGGGCGAAGTCGAGATGGGCATTGCCTTCTCCCAGCCGGAATACCCACGGGAACTGGAGTTCCAGCAGTTGGGCAAGCTGATCATGGTGCACGTCACCCATCCGTCACACCCGCTGGCGCAGCTCGCCCAGGTCAGCTTCGCCGACCTGCACGCCCACCGCCGCCTCGCCTTCAGCGCCCACGCCAGCAAGCTGCCCAGCAGCGAATACCTGCGTGCCACGCAGCTATGGCAAGCGGAGAGCTACATGGCGCTGCTGGAAATGGTGCGCGCGGGTCTGGGCTGGGCCACCCTGCCCCGCCAGTTGATCCACCAGGAGCTGGCCTGCGGCGACCTGATGGAACTGCAACTGGCGGCCTATCCGCATACGGACTGGCTGGTGGGTGTCGACCTGCTCTGGCCACGCCGGCAGGGGCGCGGCAAGGCCAAGCGCTGGCTCAGGGAACGACTGATGCGCAACAAGGTGTTCGAGCTGGATAGCCAGGGCAAGCCGACTACGCTCTAGGCCGGGGCATCCCTGCGAGGCATGAAAGTCCAGCATTCCGAACAGTCGTTCTGGATACTGAACCTGAAAATATTTTCTCATAAAGAAAATTATTGTTATAAATCATATACTTAATCGTGAAAAACCGATAAAAATCGGCCATTATTTTTTACGTTTTTCGTCACCTTCGTTTGACATATTAAACGGCTCTGGCAGGCTATATGGCAGGTCTCGACCGGAAATCGCTCCGCCGATTGCCGGCAGTGCTCGGGATCTCAGGTAGCACCAACCCTTAAATGGCGCGCCTGCACAGCAACGATAGGCTGAGCCTGTCCCAAGGTGAAATATGTCCAACAGCAACATTGGCAATAAGAAACAGACCACTCGTAAACCGGTCGTCCTGATGTCCATGGGCGCCCAGGAACGCAAGGGCCACGACTACCAGGTGATGACTCACAAGTACATCGTCCCACTGGTAGATATCTCCGAATGTGTACCCGTCCTCGTGCCCACCTGCTGCGGCACCGAAGACCTCGAGCAGTACCTCGATATGGCTGACGGCGTTTACCTCACCGGTGCCGGCAGCAACATCGACCCGACCCTATACGGCCAGGAAAACCTGACGCCGGAGAAAGGTCAGGACAAGGATCGCGACCTCTTCGACCTGCCCCTGATTCATGCTGCCATCAAGCGCGGCCTGCCGATCTTCGGCATCTGCCGTGGCATGCAGGAAATCAACGTCGCCCTAGGCGGCGACATGTACCAGAAGGTCTACGCCGAACCCGGCTTCAATGACCACCGCGAAAACACCGAAGACCCGGTGGATGTCCAGTACGCTCCTGCGCACAGCGTGCGTGTGGAGCAGAACAGTTGGCTGCACAAGGTTTTGGGTACCGACACCATCCAGGTGAACTCGCTGCACGGCCAGGGCCTGAAAACCCTTGGCAAGGGCATCGAGGCGATTGCCCGCGCCGAAGATGGCCTGGTGGAAGCCATCCACGCACCGAGCCTTTCGCCCTTCCTCTTCGCGGTGCAGTGGCACCCGGAATGGCAGGCCGCGAAGAACCCCGACTCGGTGAAGATCTTCGAAGCCTTCGGTGAAGCCTGCCGCCAGCAGGTAGAGCGCAAGGCCAAGGGCAAGGCATTCGACCACGCTGCCTGAGCCTGTAACTGCTGAATGAAATAACCCGGCAATCGCCGGGTTTTTTCATGTCTGGCAAACGGCTCGAATCTGGTCATGACGCAAAACCGGTGCGCATGGCGCACCCTACAAAAAACTTGTGCCGAGGCTCGAGCAGAACCACTATCAACCTCTTCCCAACCTCGCCAGCCAGAGTGTCAGCACCACCACCGCGCACATGCAGGCGAAGGCCAGCCAGGCGTTCGGCCAGAGCAGCGGCATGCCGAACAGGATCAGGCTGTCGTTGCCGCCAGGCACCAGGGTGGCGCCAACACCCATCAGCACGCCGCCACACAGGCATTTCACCAGTGCCCACGGCGTCGGCCAGCGGTGTTCCCACAACCCGGCGCTCCAGCCACCCAGCAGCGCGCCGGCGAACAGCGCGGGCAACAGCAGCCCACGCAAGCCCAGTTCCATGAAGCGCCCGGTAGCCAGTTCGGCAAGGATGTCGGTGTAGGCCCAGGCTCCGACGCAAACGAACAGCAGCAGGAAGGCGACGCCCAGGACGATGGTGGCGTGGTGCGGCGACCAGATGGACGCAGCCGTCGAACCATTGCGCCGGTTCCAGGCCAGCCAGCCCAGGCGGGCCACCAGCGCGGCAATGATCATGGGCACCAGGCCGATGGGCACTTGCTGCAACCAGTCCGGAATCGCCACTGGCATGGCCGAGGTCGTGCCGAGGCCACGCCCCGCCAACGCAAAACCCGCGAGAAAGCCCAGCGGCGTTGCCAGCCAGGCCCACTGCCCGGAACCGATCCGAGCCACCACCCCGAAGGCGCAGCCACCATTGATGAAGGCTCCAACGCCTAGCAAAGCGCCACCCAACGCGGCGTGCCAGTGCAACGGATAGCCCATGGGCACCATGGGCAGGCGATCGAAGGCGCGCAGCAGGACGAAGCCACCGAGTACCCAGAGGGAGGTTTCCAGCAGCGCCCGGAAACGAGACCAGCGGCGCTTGCTCACGGCCTCCTCCAGCGCGGCCACCAGACAGGTGCCACCGCGTTGCACCGCAAAGCCCATCAACAGGGCCAGGAGCACGCTCGCCAGCAGTATCACGCCCTTACCCTCCATAGGCCGGGTCTTCCTTCAAAGCTTAGCGAGCGATCCGGCAGACGCTTCATGCGGACCGTCAAAGGCACTAGCATGACCGCCTCAACTGCCCATGGAGATTCACGTGACACTCTCGATCCGCCCCGCCCATCCCGACGACGCCCAACAGATCCTCGACTTCATCATCGAACTGGCGGTCTACGAGCGGGCCGGCCACGAAGTCATCGCCAGCGTCGAGGACATCCGCCGCACCCTGTTCGCCGAAAACGCGCCCTCCCGCTCCCTGATCTGCCTGCGCGACGGTCGCCCCATCGGCTACGCGGTGTATTTCTACAGCTACTCCACCTGGCTGGGGCGCAACGGCATCTACCTGGAAGACCTCTACATCACCCCGGAACAGCGCGGCACCGGTGCCGGCCGCCGCCTGCTGCGGGAAATCGCCCGCGAAGCCCGCGCCAATGACTGCGGGCGCCTGGAGTGGAGTGTGCTGGACTGGAACCAGCCGGCCATCGACTTCTATCGTTCCATCGGCGCGCTGCCCCAAGACGAATGGGTGCGTTACCGCCTGGACGGCGATGCCCTGCGCGAATTCGCCGAAAGCAACGGCTGAGGCCACGAAATTCAGCGTCTCCGGCCCCGAACCCTCGTGCTTCGGAGTGCGCACCCTGCGTCAGAACCATTCAGCGGGCCCGCGAAGCATTTCGGGCTCTGGCTAATGGCATCGCCTGTGCGAAAATGGCGAAACTGCAAAAAAGATGTCGCTGGAGACGGTATGGAAATTCTGGATTACGAAGACAGCCTCGAAACCTATCTGGGCGAACTGAGCGGAAAGAAGATCACGATGGTTTCCGCCTTCGCCAGCGGCACCGAGCCCTTGATCGACCAGTTGATCGAGAATGGCAACCAGCTGGATATCCTGGTTGGCACCATCAGCTCGCTGACGTCCCCCGACTTCATCGAACACTGCCTCAACGAGTCCAATCCCGACCTGGCCCTGTCGGTGGACTTCCGTTGCCAGGCGAGCGTGAACTGGAAGCTTTACCTGATCGAGCCGGATGTCGTCATCGTGGGCAGCGCCAACCTGACCCAGGTGGGTGTCAGCCTGGTGCGCGATACCTGCACCGTGATTACCGACGCGGCCCTGTATGACGCCTACCTGGCCCGCGTCCAGGCGCTCAAGGGCCTCGACGGCGTGATGGCCTGCACCCATGTCCAGGCCTTCGAAGACGCACTCGACAGCTACAAGCTGAGCCACCGCCGCATGCAGGCCGGACTGGCGCGCACCGCCGAGTACCTGGACAGCGAAGGCTGGCTGGGCGACGACATCAACCAGAGCATCCCGCTGTTCATCTGGTACAGCGACCACTCGCAGCAGTCCGAAGACGAGGCGCGCGATCACCTCAAGTCCAGCAGCGATGGCGTGGCCTGGGACGATGTCCGTGAGTTCTTCACCTACGAATGCGCCGAAGGCGCCCTGCCCTACGAGGAAGGCGACGTGGTGCTGACGGCGCGCTGCAACGGCTCGCACATCGGCTTCTACACCTTCGACCGCATCCTCTATCGCGAAGGCACCTACTACATCTACGCCTACCGCAAGAAGCGCTATACCCAGCCGTTCAAGCTCGATGGCGACAAGGAGCTACTCAAGGAAGCCATTCCGGAGTGGTACGAAGACGGCCGCACCGAGATCAACCGCGCCGACATCCTGCGCGTCATCGGTTGATCCCGTTGCCTGGCATCGCCAGTCGTGGGAGCGATTTCAATCGCGAATGAATTCGCTCCCACAAGGAAAGGCCAAGCCCCGGCCCAATCCCTGTGGGGGCGATTTCAATCGCCAAGCGGACCGCAGGTTCGCCATAAAGGCTCGTGGGGCAGCTACGCCGCCCTTGGCGAATGAATTCGCCCCTACGAAGAGACGCTGTCCAGTTGCTCGCGAATGCGCCGGTTGAGCACGGCCAGTCGCTGGGTAACGTCGGCCTCTTCCTGGGGCCTGTCACCGGCGTTCAACTGGCGCGCGCACAGGTTGAGTGCGGAAAGCACCACCAGTTCGCTGCCGGTGACGTAGGGGAATTTCTTGTTGTTGGCGGCGATCTCCGCTTGCAGCATCGCCGCCGCATCGCGCAGCACCTGCTCCTCACCGGGCGGTGCCTTGATGCTGTATTCGCGCCCCAGGATGCGCAGTACGCGGATGCCGTCTCTGTTCATGCGCTGGTGCGGCTCTCGCTGACGCGGCGGACCAGGGCCTGCAGGCGCTCGGCAGTGGCGCTGTGCTTCTCTTCCTGCTCCATCACCGCCAGTTGCAGGCTGTCGTTCTCTTCGCGTGCCTTGCGCAGTTCGGCACGAATGCGCGCATTGTCGTCAGCGATGGCCTGGTTCTGCTGCAGCAGCTCGCTGACGAGCTGTTCGAGTTGTACGAGGGTGTTGTCCAGCATGATCGTCTCCCGGACGGATGAAAAAGGCCGCGGAGCATAAAGAAAAGCCCCCTTGCTGGCCAGATAAAATAGACAAGTTCAGACAGAATGTGTGCTGTCAATTCAATGGCTTAGCTCACAATCCTCATGTCAATCAGAAACCATGAGCCGCCCTCGTCCGCCGCGCACGCCGGAACGATGACGAGTAGAATCCCGCGGTGAGAAAAGGTTCCGAGGTTTCAGTCGTGGCGTTACAGCAGGGGTTTGTCCTGACCCGGCATTGGCAGGACACACCCGAGGGGACGGAAGTCGAATTCTGGCTGGCCACCGACGCTGGCCCGCAACGGGTGCGCCTGCCTGTCCAGGCGTCCGTAGCCTTCATCCCCGCCGAGCAGCGCGACCGTGCCGAACCCCTGCTGCGCGTAGAGAAAGACGTCGAGCTGCGCGCCCTCGCCCTCTGCGACTTCCAGCACCGCCCGGTGCTGGGCCTTTACTGCAAGCAACACCGCCAGCTGATGCGCCTGGACAAGGCCTTGCGCAAGGCGGGCGTGGACGTTTACGAGGCCGACATCCGACCACCGGAACGCTACCTGATGGAGCGATTCATCACCGCACCGGTGCAGTTCGATGGCACGCCAGATGGCAGCGGCCTGCTGCTGGAGACCCAGCTCAAGCCCGCCCCCGATTTCCGCCCGCGCCTGAAGCTAGTGTCGCTGGATATCGAAACCACCGAGCGTGGTGAGCTCTACTCCATCGCCCTGGAGGGCTGCGGCCAGCGCCAGGTCTACATGCTCGGCCCGGCCAACGGCGACGCCAGCGAAGTCGACTTCCAGCTGGAGTACCGCGACAGCCGCGCCGAACTGCTGGAGGCCCTGAACCAGTGGCTGGCCGAGCATGACCCGGACGCCATCATCGGCTGGAACCTGGTGCAGTTCGACCTGCGCGTGTTGCAAGCCCATGCCGGGAAACTGAACGTACCGCTGCGCCTGGGTCGGGGCGGCGAGCCCATGAACTGGCGCGAACACGGCAGCGGCAACAACCACTTCTTCGCCGAGGCCGCCGGCCGGCTGATCATCGACGGCATCGAAGCGCTGCGCTCGGCCACCTGGAGCTTCCCCTCCTTCAGCCTGGAGAACGTCGCCCAGACGCTGCTCGGCGAAGGCAAGGCGATCGACACGCCGTACCAGCGCATGGATGAGATCAACCGCATGTTCGCCGAGGACAAGCCCGCCCTGGCGCGCTACAACCTCAAGGATTGCGAGCTGGTGACACGCATCTTCGCCAAGACCGGGCTGCTCGGCTTCCTCCTGGAACGCGCCACCGTCACGGGCCTCGCAACCGACCGCAGCGGTGGCTCGGTGGCGGCCTTCACCCACCTCTACATGCCGCTGATGCACCGCCAGGGCTTCGTCGCGCCCAACCTCGGCGACAAACGCCCCGAGGCCAGCCCCGGCGGCTTCGTCATGGACTCGCGCCCCGGCCTCTACGAGTCGGTGCTGGTACTGGACTACAAGAGCCTGTATCCCTCAATCATCCGCAGCTTCCTGATCGACCCGGTGGGGCTGATCGAAGGGCTGCGCCAGCCGGACGACGAGCACTCGGTGCCCGGTTTTCGCGGCGGGCGTTTCTCCCGTACCCGGCACTGCCTGCCCGCCATCGTCGAACGGGTCTGGCAGGGTCGCGAGGCGGCCAAGCGCGAGGGCAACCAGGCGCTGTCGCAGGCCTTGAAGATCATCATGAACGCCTTCTACGGCGTGCTCGGTTCCAGCGGCTGCCGCTTTTTCGATACGCGCCTGGCTTCCTCCATCACCATGCGTGGGCACGAGATCATGCGCCGCACCCGCGAGCTGATCGAGGCCGAAGGCTACAGCGTGATCTACGGCGATACCGACTCCACCTTCGTCTGGCTCAAGCGTCCCCAGGGCGAGGAAGACGCAGCGCGCATCGGCCGCAGCCTGGTACAGAAGGTCAACCAGTGGTGGCGCGAGCACCTGATGCAGGAATACGGCCTGACGAGTGCGCTGGAATTGCAGTACGAAACCCACTACCAGCGTTTCCTGATGCCCACCATTCGTGGCGCCGAGGAAGGTAGCAAGAAGCGTTATGCCGGCCTGGTCGTACGCGCGGATGGCCGCCGGGAGATGGTCTTCAAGGGCCTGGAGACGGTACGCACCGACTGGTCACCCCTGGCCCAGCAATTCCAGCAGGCGCTTTACCAGCGCATCTTCAACCGCCAGCCCTATCAGGACTACGTGCGCGACTACGTGCAGCAGACCCTGGCCGGCGAACTGGATGAGCTGCTGGTCTACCGCAAGCGCTTGCGCCGCCAGTTGGACGACTACACCCGCAATGTGCCGCCCCATGTCCGCGCGGCACGCATGGCCGATGAATTCAACGACCGCCAGGGCCGCCCGCGCCAGTACCAGAACGGCGGCTGGATCAGCTACCTGATCACGGTGAACGGCCCCGAGCCGCTGGAAACCCGCTGCTCGGCCATCGACTACGACCATTACCTGACACGCCAGCTTCAGCCAGTTGCGGACGCCATCCTGCCCTTCGTGGGGGACGACTTCGCCTCGCTGATCGACAAGCAGATGGCGTTGTTCTAGCCGAACGGCCTTGCCATTCCCTGGTTCAAAGCCGACCGTAGGGTGCGCCGTGCGCACCGGCCGCCCCACGCTGGGATCGTGGTGCGCGCAGTGTTCAGCCGGGGGACATAGGTAACGGGTGTCGGGAGACATGGGTAACGCATTTAGGCTTACGGAATCCTTCGACTCTGGAGTTCGAGCGATGCCGTGGCAGGAGTGCACCACCATGTCGATTCGACGCGAGTTTGTGCGGTTGGCCGAACAACCGCAGAGCAACGTGCGGGAGCTGTGTCGGCGCTACGGCATCAGCCCGAAAACCGCCTACAAATGGTTACAGCGCCACCGCGAGCACGGCGATGCGGGGTTGCAGGAGCGCTCACGCCGGCCGTTGCACAGCCCTGGGCGCAGCGACCCGGACTTGGAACAGGCGGTGGTGCAGTTGCACCACCGTTTCCCGTATTGGGGCGCCCGCAAGCTGCGCGGCCTGCTGCCGGCCGCGTTCGAGCGTCCCCACCACAGCACCCTCGACGCCATCCTCCGCCGCCATGGTTGCCGGGTGCGCTACCACGCCGAGGAGGCCGAAGCTCCGGCCACGCAGCGCTTCGAGCACTGCCAGCCGAACGAGCTCTGGCAGATGGACTTCAAGGGCCACTTCCCGCTCGCCGACGGCCGCTCGTCGCGCTGCCACCCGTTGACGCTGTTGGATGATCACTCACGCTTTGCCCTCTGCCTGGAGGCCTGCGAGGGCGAGCGCCTCGAACTGGTTCGACCGCACCTGATCCAGGTCTTTCGCCGCTATGGCCTACCGCGCCGGATCACCGCCGACAACGGTCCGCCCTGGGGCTCGAACATCGCGGGCGGCCTGTCCGCCCTGGAGGTCTGGCTGATGCGGCTCGGCATCGAGGTCAGCCACAGCCGCCCTCATCATCCGCAGACCCAGGGCAAGCTGGAACGCTTCCACCAGACACTCAAGCGCGAGTTACTGCAGCGCTCGTTTCGCGACTTGGCGCACTGCCAGCAGGCGATGGCGCACTGGCGGGAGCAGTACAACCACGACCGCCCGCATGAGGCGCTGGGCCAACTGCCACCGATCACGCGCTACCAGCCAAGCCGGCGCAGCTACCCGGAGCAATTGCCTGAACTGGACTACGAACCGGGCGACCGGGTGCTCAAGGTCGGCCGCGTCGGCCAGGTCAGTTTCCAGGGACGCAGCCTGTTCGTCGGCGGGGGGCTGTACGGGGAACGCGTCGCTCTCCGCCCCACCGCCGTCGATGGCGTCTACGATGTGGTGTTCATCCACAAGACCCTGCGCCAAGTCGACTTGAGACCGGGCAAGACATGATCATCAACCCGTTACCCATGTCTCCCGACAAGCGTTACCCATCTATCCCGGCTGAACAGCGTGGAGAGATTGCCATCCTGCCAGCGGACGCAATCAAGTCCGATTTCGACATAACCACTGGGAGTGAAAAGTTCTGGCTAAACGTAGCTGAGAGCCCATACGAAGATGAGGATAGTCGCTTCAATTCATTACAAAAGCTCAGAGCAATATTCAGAAGGAGGCACTCCCTCCCACTGTTTGAAGGCGCGCCTGAAGTTGGCGACGTCGTTGTAGCCGAGAGAATAGGCGATCTCCTGGATAGTGAGACGTCCGGACTTGATGTGCTCTACGGCAAGCGAATGGCGTACCTCCCTGAGTATTTCCTTGAAGCTGGTGCCCTCGTCCAGCAGGTGGCGATGCAGAGTACGTGGCGTCATGTGAACTAGGCGCGCCGTAACCACTAGGCTTGGGAAACCGTTCTGCTTTTCCAGCATGAGCCGGCGGATGCGATCGCTGAGGGTAATGTTCTCACTGAGTTTCAGCAGTTCGCGTTGGCAGATCAGTTCCGCTTCTCGGAAGGCGGCCGGGTCGGCCATGCGCAGGGGCAGGTCGAGCAACGCCGAGTCGAACGTGAAGCCCGCCCAGCTCTGCTGGTAGGTCACCTGACAATTGAACATGTCGTTGGCCAGGCCGACATAGCAAGGTGCCGGGAAGGGGAAGCTGACCTGGTTCAGACGGACATGACTCGGCGTGATGGCGTCGAAAATGTTCTTGATGGCCAGCATCACAGCCTCCAACACGGTTCGCTGGATGGGGCCCAGTGAGTAGCTGGGCACGAACTGGATGTGTTCGACTCCTGCCGCGTCGTCATGCTTTTGGCGAATGGTGACCAGCGTCGTGCGCACCGCCAGGTAGCGCTCCACGAGCTGGATGGCCTGGCGCAAGGACTCACTCTGTTGCGCCGCAAATCCCAGTACGCCGTGGGTATTGATGATCAGTCGCTCCCCCAGCAGCAAGCCGAGCGCCGGCTCATCGGTGAGCTGCACCGCGTGCTCGATAAGCTGGCGGAACTGCGCCAGGTTAGGCTGATAACCCGGGTTATCCAGTTGTCGTGGCTCGACACCGCAGTGGCTCAGCCAATCGTCCGGGTCTGCTCTCATGGTTCGCAGCTGTTCAGCAATCTGCCGCAGATATTGCACGGGGAGCAGGAACTCGGACATGGGCGCTGTTGCCTCCGGCAGGCTGGCAAAGTGCCAAAATGTCAATTAATGACCCGCTAATGTCAATCCGTACCCTCTCTCCCCTCCTCCCCCCTCCCTAACATTTCAGCGTCCAGAACCTCTTCACCACTCACTGAAAAGGACGACGCATGTTTTCTTTTCTTGCCAGACAGCGCCCAACCACTGCGTTGATCAACGGCGTCAGAATCAGCGTGAACGCAAAGGAAACCTTGCTTCAGGCCGCACTGCGCCACGGCATCGATTTTCCTCATAGTTGCCGTGTGGGCGGCTGTGCCAGTTGCAAGTGCAAGCTGGTCTCGGGCCAGGTCAGGGAGCTGACCGAAACAGGCTACATCCTCTCCGACCAGGATCTTGATGCCGGCTACATCCTGGCCTGCCAGAGCGTGCCCAAAGGAGACGTATGCATCGAAGTGGACCTGGCGCGCCACCAGGCGACACGGCAGGTGCGCGGCCGGGTGGTCGCGCAAAGCCGGCTGACCCACGACATCACTCGGCTGGTCATCCAGCTGGAAGAAGGCCTGAACTACCGCGCTGGCCAGTATGCGAACCTCCGCCTCGACTGCCTGCCGCAACTGCGCCGCAGCTTCTCCTTCGCCACACCGGTACGACCGGATGCCCAGGTGAGCTTCTTCATACGCCAAGTATCGGGCGGTGTGTTCACCAGCCAAGTCGGGGAGTGCTCGTTGATAGGCCACGGCGTCACGTTGGAAGGGCCACTGGGCGAGTTTCATCTGCGCCCGGCCAGCGCACCGCTGCTCCTGGTGGCTGGCGGCAGTGGCCTGGCACCACTATTGGCGATGCTGCAGGACGCACTGGCCGGCGGAGTGCAACGCCCGGCCACATTGTTGTTCGGCGCCCGGGAAGCGCGTGATCTCTATGCGCTGGAGGAAATCAGCGCCATCGCCGCGCAATGGCGTGGGTCCTTCCGCTTCGTGCCGGTGCTGTCCGAAGTCGCTGCCGACAGCTCCTGGCAGGGCGAACGAGGCTTGGTGACCGCACAGATCCCCACTCTCCTCCAACCTGGGGCGCACGCCTACCTGTGCGGGCCGCCGGCCATGATCGACAACGCCAGCGCCCTGCTGCGCGACGCGGGTGTGGCCCGCGCGCACATCCACGCCGATCGTTTCACCACCTTTCGGGACATGGCAACAGCTCTGTCCTGAGCCTAGCCACAACAACAAGAGAGAGAACCATGAACGCCCTGCACTACCTCAAATACTTCCTCTTCCATGCTGTAGGCCTGCTGGCTGCCGGCGCCATCCTCGCCGGTGGCGCCTGGATCAGCTACGGCCTGCTCGCAATTGTGGTGATCTACGTCCTCGGAGACGCGATCTGTGGCGACGACACTAGCACGCCACAGTTCAACCACCCTGGCATTCTCACCGTCCAGCTCTGGTTAGCCCTGCCGCTACTCGCCTTCATCGTCTTCTCGGCGGTTTGGAGCGTCAGCAGTGGTGACTTCCTCGGCTTCGGCGCTACCACGAGCCGGCTGACTGGCTACGACCTGATCGCCGCCCGTGAAGCCACCTACGCCGACCATTACATCTCCACCTGGATTATTACCGGGCTGATGATTGGCATGACCGGTACTATTTCCGCCCACGAACTGACCCACCGCACCTGGGACCCGGTTTCCATGCTGATCGGGCGCTGGCTGCTGGCCTTCAGCTTCGATACCGTGTTTTCCATCGAGCACGTCTACGGCCATCACCGCTATGTTTCCACCACCGAGGACCCAGCCACCGCGCCGCGTGGCCGCAACGTCTACTGGCACATTCTTGCTTCGACGCTCAAGGGCAACATCAGCGCCTGGAAGATCGAGAAGAAGCGCCTGGCGCGCAAGGGCCAGAGTCTGTTCGGCTGGCACAACGCAGTAATCCGCGGCCACCTGATGAGTGCGCTACTGGTCGCCGCCAGCTATGCCATCGGAGACCTGAAAGCCGCGTTGTTCTTCATCGCCTGCGCGCTGTGGGGCAAGGCCCTGCTGGAAATCGTCAACTACATGGAGCACTACGGCATGGTGCGCAACCCGGCGACCCCGGTGCAGCCGCGGCACTCCTGGAACACCAACAGGCGTATCAGTTCCTGGGCCATGTTCAACCTGACTCGCCACTCGCACCACCATGCCCAGGGCGAGGTGCCCTATCAGGACCTCAAACCGTTCCCGGAGGCTCCGATGATGGTGGGTGGCTACCTCACCACCATCATCGTGGCGATGATCCCACCGCTATGGCACAAGCTGATGACCCCGAAGGTTCTGGCCTGGGATCGCGACCACGCCAGCGCAGAAGAACGCGTGCTAGCCACACAGGCGAATGCGCGTAGTGGTATATGGGCGCTGATGGCGGCCTCGCAGAAAAGCGGCAGGGGCTGAGGCACAGCCGGAGGCGGGGATCGAGCGGCCAGGTCCTCTTAGGAACATTTCCCCCCTGGAATCCGTGAAAGGAAGGACGACAAAGGCCAACAACAGCCTGGAGTCCGCCAAAGCCCCCCCACCAATCAACACGACACTGGAAAGCGCAAAAGCCGAGGAACGGGATCAACCGCGAATTCGTCAGCGGAGTCCGGTTGCCCGCAACCAGCGGCGGCTTCGAGAAAAACAATAACCAAGGAGAATCCAATAGATGAAAACAGGAACAAGCTGGCTTTGTGCCTTATTGATCAACCTCCTGAGCTTGAGTGCAAATGCCGCCGTTTCCAGCGAGGAAGCCCTTTCCCTGGGGAAGGACCTGACCCCGGTGGGTGGCGAGCGGGCCGGTAATAGTGCAGGCACCATTCCCCCGTGGGCCGGCGGTTTGCCAAAAGATGCAGGGCAAGAGAACAGCGACGGTTTTCTCGATGACCCCTTCGCCAACGAAAAGCCCCTGTTCACCATCACAGCTGAGAACGTGGAGCAATACAAAGAGAACCTGTCCGAGGGCCAGATCGCGATGTTCAAGCGCTATCCCGGCAGCTACCGGATGGTCGTCTACCCGAGCCATCGCACCGTCTCCCTGCCTGACGATATCTATGCGGCCATCAAGACAAGTGCCCTGAAAACCGAGGCAATCGAGAGTGGCAACGGCTTAAGGAACTTCTCCGAGAGCCGCTACTATGCCTTTCCAATCCCACGCAATGGGCTGGAAGTCATCTGGAACCACATCACCCGCTATCGCGGCCGCACCCTGCACCGCAGCATCGTACAAGTGACACCCCAGGTATCCGGCGACTACACCCTTGTCCGCTTCGAAGACAAGGTGGGATTCCCTGATGGCCTAAAGGACCTGGACGCCAGCAAATCATCCAACGCGCTGTTGTATTACACACAGCGGGTGACTGCACCATCCCGACTGGCGGGCAATGTCCTGTTAGTGCATGAGTCCATCGACCAGGTCAGTCAGCCACGCATGGCCTGGCTCTACAATGCCGGCCAGCGGCGAGTACGCCGCGCGCCCCAGGTTGCCTATGACGGCCCCGGTACAGCTGCGGACGGCCTGGCCACCGTCGACAACTTCGATATGTACAACGGCGCCCCGGACCGCTACGAGTGGCGTCTGGTCGGAAAGCGGGAACTCTATATTCCCTACAACAACTACAAGCTCGACTCGCAAAGCCTGAAGTACAGCGACATCGTCAAACCGGGCCACACCAACCAGGACCTGGCCCGCTACGAACTTCACCGAGTCTGGGAAGTCGAGGCAACCTTGAAACCCGGAGAACGTCACATTTATGCCAAGCGTCGATTCTTCCTGGATGAAGACTCATGGCAGATTGCGGTATCGGAACAGTACGACGCGCGAGGTCAATTGTGGCGAGTGGGACAGGCCATGCTGGTTCAGCAGTACAAGGCGCAAGTCCCTCTGTACGCCTTCGAGACACTCAACGACCTGACCGCCGGACGCTACCTGGCTATCGGTATGAAGAACGAAGAGAAACATGGGGTTGAATTCGGGATTGACCTGTCAGCAACCGAGTTCACTCCTGCCGCACTGAGGAATTCAGGAGTCCGTTAGTCCATTCCGAATAGGCTCAAGCGGTTGACACTGTTTGAGCCTCGGGCATCCCAATATTGTTCGGGAACGGGTTGCGTGGGAACGTGGCCGCGTCACCTGCGGCGACCGGGACAATTAGTCCACGTTGACCGAGCGCTTGGAGCACGGGCTTCGTGGCATAGTAGGTGTTTTCTGTGTAACGGTGCGCCGATCACTTGAGGACACAGGTAAGGTTCCAGCCACCATGGCTCTATCAAAAAGATATACCCGGACGGTTACACCAGTTAATTTCATGACACTTCGATGACGGTCTGCCTGGCACGGCTGAATGGCAGTCGCATTACTTTGTGACGCTTATGGATGACGCCACCTGCTTCTGCCCGTAACCATGTCCACCGTGGGGGGCAGTTTCCAGGGACTGCCTTGCGACCACTTCCCGGATGTCCAGCATCAGGATCGAGTGATGGACGCTCCGCCATCAACCAGGGACGCTGTCCCCGTCACGAATGCCGAGTCGTCCGAGGCGAGATAAAGGACTGAGCGTGCCAGCTCTTCAGGCGTCGCCACACGCTTCAGCGCATGCAGGTTGGTGACGAACTGTTGGGCCTGCTCGCTGTCATTCATGTCGCGGTACATAGGCGTATCCACCGCGCCCGGCAGAATCGCGTTGACGCGAACACCCTGGGGGCCGAATTCGGCGGCCAGAGCCTGGGTCAGTCCGATCAGGCCCGCCTTGCTCGCGGCGTACGCCGCCACGCCTGGAAACGCGAAGGAATAGCCGACGAAGGTGGAGGTAAAAATGATCGATCCGCCACGCTGCTTGATCATCTCGGGCACCTGATACTTCGCGCCAAGGAAGGCACTGGTCAGGTTGATGGCCAGGGCTTCATCCCAGCCCTTCTTACTCACGTTGGTGGTAGCTCCCTGTTCGCCCAGCGTACCGGCATTGTTGAACGCGATGTCCAGTCGACCAAACCGGCCGACCGCCAGTTCCACCAGCTTCTCGGCAAACGACTCCGACTGCACGTCCCCTGCCAGCGCCACCGCTTCTCCACCAGAAGCCTCGATCTCACTGACGAGTTGCTTCAACTCGGCCTCGCGACGCGCTGCCACCACGACCTTGGCCCCCTCCTGCGCGAACAACAGCGCCGTTGCGCGGCCGATTCCGGAGCTCGCCCCCGTCACTATCGCGACCTTTCCGCTCAAACGTCCCATCGTGCACCTCCACAGCCGACGCCCTCCCTGTCGGGGCCAGCCTCAGGTTGAGTTCTCCCGCGAGTAGATAGGCCAGTCCCGTCGCCGCCTGCTGCATCAGCGCGACGGCAGCACGCGCCTGTCGAGATGCAGGACTCGACAAGCTGGCGGGTGGGCGCGGGAAAGGGATAGTCGTCACGGCATGCGAATCTGGCGGAATACCAGATCGTGACGACCTCCAAAGTTGGTCCTCAGCATGGACCCTTTGACGGTAGTCCATCGGCGAAGGCTAGCAAGCCGAAATGCGCTGCCAAGCAAGGAAATGGAAAAGTGCCGCCAGCAGGATGTGAGGTCGATCAGGCATTGCTCCAACGCCCCCCTCACACGTACTTGGGCTACGCTCGTCAGACATTGGCCCAACGGTAGATCGTGGTGGCCAGCGAGGTGACGCGCATACGCTGGATCTTCAACGCAACAGCGTCGCCAACTTCGGCACCCTCGATCGCCACCGCTTGCGTCACCTCCTGGCCACCCTGGAATGACGGCGTGATCATCGGCCCCTGCACCCCGGTGGCGTGCCGGTGATCAGGGTGCCGCCATTGGCCAGCGGCCCCAGCATCGACTGGCTTGGGCCGATGATGCCATTGGTGTAGGTCTGGACCCGTGAGGTGCTCATCATGACCAAGATCGAAAAAGTCCTGTACACCGCCAAAGTCCATACGACGGGCGGTCGCGACGGTGCGTCCGTCAGCTCTGACAAGCGCCTGGACATCAAGCATTCATCTCCCGGCGGCCCAGGCAACGGGACCAATCCGGAACAGCTCTTCGCCGCAGGCTGGTCGGCCTGTTTCATCGGGGCGATTGGTGTCGTGGCTAGCAGGATGAAGGTTACCGTCCCGAAAGACGTTGCAGTCGATGCCGAAGTGGACCTCGGCACAACCGGCAACGACTACTTCATCCAGGCACGCCTCAATGTCAGTCTGCCCGGGATGGATCGCGAAACGGCACTGGCCGTGGTGGAAGCCGCGCACCAGGCTTGCCCATACTCCAAGGCCACGCGAGGCAACATCCACGCCGAAGTGAAGCTGGTCTGAGCCAGGCCATCGACGCCGGCGACCCGACCCGACCCGACCCGGGACCTGGCCCACCCTTGTATCTCGACTTGAGCCTCCTCAGAGGCGATAGTCCCCGACTGATCATCGGGGGAGGAACCGCAAGCCGTGTCCACCCTAAAGCCTCGAGCTTGTAACGTAGATTGCGCTGCGCTCCTCCGCACTCATCCAGTAAGTCCGAACGGTATCCAGAGCTTTGAGCTCGCATCAACAAGGTAGGACGGATGCAGTGACGATCAGCCCTTCACAGGAGAACATGATGGGAGTTGTTGTCGGCATTGATATTGCCAAGCACACATTCGATATCGCCACCTTGCAAGCCAACGGCAAGTACCGCACCAAGGCCAAGCTGGGCAATGACCAGGGCGGCTTCGAAGTTTTGCAGCAGTGGTTGAGCAAGTACGCAGAGCCGCAGGCCTGGGTCGTGATGGAAGCGACAGGTATTTACCACGAGGCCCTTGCCCAATGGCTGTACGGACGGGGTTACAAGGTCTGCGTGCTAAACCCTAGCCAGACGGCGCGTTACGCCAGTAGCCAGTTGCAGCGCGTGAAGACCGACAAGGTCGATGCCAAGATGATTGCAGAGTACGGCCGCAGGCATCAGGACAAGCTGCGTGCCTGGGAGCCTGAAAAGCCGAAGATTCGCCGCCTCAGAGCACTTACGCACCGCCTGAAAGATCTTCAGGAGCTGGAGCAGATGGAGCAAAACCGTCTGGATGTGACGCATGATGACAAAGCTATTGAATTGATTCAGTCGATGCTCAAGCACATCCGCCAACAGATCCAGGACACGCTGGCGGCGATCGAAAAACACTTCGACGACAACGATGATCTCAAGGGGCAGCGGAACCTGCTCAAGAGCATCGATGGCATTGCAGACCGAACCGCGGGACTCTTGCTGGCCGAGCTTGGCGATATCCAGCGCTTTGAGGACAGTCGAGCGGTCACCGCCTTTGCAGGACTGAACCCGAAGTTGCAAGACTCAGGCACGCTCAAGGGCCATGTTCGTATCTCGCGGATGGGCTCTGCCAGGTTGCGCGCAGGACTCTATCTGCCAGCCGTCGTATCCCTGACCTACAACCCAGCTATCCGCGCGCTGGCCGAGCGCATGCGCGGCGCCGGTAAGGCCGGCAAACAGATCGTCTGCGCAGCCATGCGCAAGCTGCTATGCATCGCTTATGGCGTGCTTAAATCAGGCGAGCCGTTTGATCCCAAACTGGCTATTGCGAAGTAAAAAACAAGACGGTATCTACTGACCAGCTAGTCGAACGAATGAAGAATCCCAGTCGGTTGGCTGGGATCTTCTTGTGGTTGGCAATAGCGAGGTGAGTCCCGAGCCGCCCAGTGTCGACCGTCATTTCTTTCGCCACCACCAGTCATGCCAATGACTCATGCGTAGCGTAGGTCGCTGATATCGATGGATACCAGCAGTTGCCCTTCGATCGCCCGATCCTTCTCGTCACGCCGATACGCCCGCCGTTTGCCGGGCATGCGCAACCCCTCGGCTTCTATATAGTCGTGAACGTACTGCGCGGCGGGTATGCCTCCGCTGACGTCCACGCGATAGTCGTGCCGGCGCAACAGAAAATCCTCACCGAAGAAGAAGTCCTGCACCGGACAATGCGTCGCCACGCTTTCCGGAAAATGCACCCGCAGCCGGCGCCAGCTCTGGTCGCCCTCCTCCCACGGAGCCACCTCTTCAACCTTCACACCGGGCAGGGTGAACAGGAATGGCATGGTCAGGTAGGACCAGAGCGCGTAGCCGTTGAAGTACGCCCGGTGAAGCGGATCCCAGGGCGTCGTTTCCCCGTGGTCGAGGAATGACTCCCTCGGGCTCGAGCGCTCAGCCACGACCTGCCCACTCGTGGTTTCGATCGTGATCCGACCAGGCGTGTAGGCGGTGCGCTTGTCCGGCGCCCCGAAAGGCATGACCGAGGCCCGCTGCTCATGCAGCCAGACGGTCATCTCGCGTGGCGCGCTGTCCTGGGTCAGGCCCTTCATGCCCCAGAGCGAGCCGCCGGTCACAATGCTGGCGTGCACGATGTTGAACCTGTTCCAGCGTTCCAGGCCGCCGTGCGCGATCAATACCTGGTCCAGCAGGTCGCAGTTCTGTTCATTCATGGAGGTAGTCCTCTACGCCCGGGTTCGAGACGCTCTTGAAGTCAGTTATAGCTCGCGGCCTTCAGTGCCGGATTCACATGCGATCGTCGGCGAACCTGCAGCTGTCACGCTAGCGGCTCAGGGGTCGGCAACTCGAAGTCAGTTGCCGAGCGGATCGCTGCTGGAACCCTCCTGAGCCGACTGTGGTAAAGCTCTCTTGCTGCCAAGCGGTGTCAGTTGGAAACAGATGCCGCTTGCGCTCCGGTGGTTTTCAGTGGCGGCATTTGCGTGTACGGCAATACCGGTCAACGAGAAAGCGATGGAGGTCAGGAAGCTCTTCAGGTTTTTTATCGAATTCATCCCGGTCAGGTTGTAGGCATCAGCAATGACCACCTTCATGCCCGCACCTTCACGGTCGCCAGCGGTGATCGGGTGCGGTCACTCGGGCAACCCGGCCAGCCGCAGTCCATCCGCGAGCCGCGCAAGATCCTCAGGCCGTTGGATTGGCAGCCAGTCCTTCAGGTTGGAGACGCGCAAAGATGGATCCAGCTCGTGTAGGTGCTGCATCGCCTGTTTCGCTTTGTCCATTCGTCCGCTGAGCGCATGACTGGCCGCCACCAGCGCAACTGGAGGCAGAAAACTGGGCAGGTTCCCCAACGCCTTTTCCGCCCAGTCCGCAGCGCAATCAAAGCGCCCTGCGAAGAAGTGCGCGAGCGCCATCCCCACCTGCATCCTGAACATTTCCGGATCCAGCGGACTCAAGCGCATGGCATGGGTCAAGTTTTCGATCGCGGCGTCTGTTTCACCGCGCAAGGCGCGCAGGATGCCGCCCAGGTACCAGGCCGGGGCGAGGTTAGGGTTAAGCAGACGTGCCCTGTCGAGCAGCGCTATGCCGCCATCGATATCGCCAGCAAGATGACCCAATGCATGTCCACCGCGAGTCAGCGCCACCGCCAGACGCGCAAGCCGAGCGCCTTCGGCGATCTCTAGCGTTCGGTCGCTCATCCAACCATTCAACTTGCGCCAGAAGTGGCACCAGGCGGCCATGCCATAGGCCGAGGCAAACTCCGGATCGAGTTCAATGGCCTTGTAGAACAACCGCAGAGCCTCCTCGATGGCGTCCCGGGTGCCGTTGTGCAATTTCGCCGTACCGCGCAGGTAATAGTCGTAGGCGTCCAGGCTTTCGGTGGGTTTGCGCTTGGCGCGCTCGATTTCCACCCGTTCGAGCTGCGGTGCGATCGAGCCGACGACGCTTTCGGCGATCTGGTCCTGCAGTTCGAAGATGTCGTCGAGCAGGCCTTCGAAGCGCTCCGCCCAGATATGCGTCCCGGTCGTCGCGTCGATCAACTGCCCGGTGATGCGGACCTTGTTGCCGTACTTGCGTACGCTGCCTTCCAGCACATAGCGCACGCCGAGCTCCTGGCCGACTTCCTTGGCACCCACCGCCCGGCCCTTGTAGGTGAAGCTCGAATTGCGCGCGATGACGAACAGCCAGCGGATGCGTGACAGGGCGGCGATGATGTCTTCCACCATGCCGTCGGCGAAGTAATCCTGCTCCGGATCGCCGCTCAGGTTCTGGAAAGGCAAGACGGTGATGGAGGGCTTGCCCGGAAGGACGAGTGCAGAGGGTGGTATTTCCTTCGGCTCAACGGGCACGTGTTCGCCGATGCCGGGCCAGTCGGGCTGTCCTGCTTCCCCGATCTCAACGACCCTGATCTCCCCGACGAAGCGGTATCCCTTACGGGCGACTGTCCGAACAAGGCGCTGCTCCACGCCGGTATCGCCGATGGCCTTGCGAACCGCATTGATGTGGCTGGTGATCGTCGACTCCGAGACGATCCGGCCGCTCCACACCGCCTTGAGCAGGTCGTCCTTGCTGACGACGCGATCGCGGCTCGTGACCAGTTGCAGCAACAGATCGAAGACCTGCGGCCCGATGGGCACGACTTGTCCGCGCAAGGTCAATTCCCGGCGTTCCTGGTCGAGCACGTAGTCTTCAAACACGAATTGCAACGTCAGTATCCCCTGGTTGAGCGCCCTAGGCTCCGTGTCCGAGGCGACTGGCGATTAGTACCTGATTGAGGATACGGCAGCGTGCTACCCGCTGCACCGTCCTCGGCAAGGGATGCCAGCCGAACAACTGTTTCTTTGGACGAAAAACCAGGCTTCCCCGAAGGGGAACTCATGGCCGGTACAAGGACTTCTCTGACGCGCAAACGCACTCTCGTACTACGTCGACGGTAATGGTGCCGTCGGGAAGCGGAGAGAAGCCATGAAGATTGTCGTCATTGGAGGCACCGGCCTCATCGGATCGAAGCTTGTGAAGAACCTGCGTGAGCGCGGCCATGACGCGTTTGCAGCCGCCCCCAGCACAGGCGTGAACAGCATCACCCGCGAGGGCCTGGCCCAAGCGATGGATGGTGCTGATGTCGTGGTCGACGTGGCGAACGCGCCGTCGTGGGAGGACAACGCCGTCCTCGAGTTTTTTGAAACGTCGAGCCGTAACCTGCTGGCTGCCGAAGCGGCCGCTGGCGTTCGCCATCACGTTGCCCTCTCGATCGTCGGTAGCGAACGGCTTCCTGACAACGGCTATTTCCGGGCGAAGGTCGCGCAGGAAAACCTCATCAAGGCGTCCGGCATGCCTTACACCATCCTGCGTGCCACGCAGTTCTTCGAGTTTGTCGGCGGCATTGCGCAGGCGGCCACCGTCGGCGAGGAGATTCGCCTATCGCCGGCGCTGATCCAGCCGATGGCGTCCGACGACGTAGCGGCGGCGCTCACCGATGTGGCGCTGGCAGCACCGGTCAATGGCACGCTGGAAGTCGCCGGACCCGAGGCCATGCCGCTCGACGAGCTGGTCAGGCGCTTCCTGCGGGCCACCCAGGACACCCGCAAGGTCGTGCCTGACGTGCACGCGCGCTATTTCGGCGACGTTCTCGACGATCAATCGCTGACCCCCGGCAAGAATCCGCGCCTGGGCGCGATCCACTTCGAGGACTGGCTCGCCCAGTCGACGGCCCAGGCGGGGCGCTGAGGCGCTTCACCACACCAACACTCAAAGGAGTACTGCAATGTTTACTCGAATTCTTTTGGCCGCTGCCTTCGCAGCGCTGTCGATCGCCACAGCGTCGGCCGGCAACCCGGTTCCAGGCAAGGTGACGGTGGTATTCGATCACCCCCTGCCGAACGTGCCCGGCAAGAGCATGAAAGGCGTGCTGGTCGAGTACGCGCCGGGCGCCGCGTCGCCGTCCCACACCCATCCGAAGTCGGCCTTCATCTATGCAACGGTCCTTGAGGGCGCGGTGCGCAGCCGCGTCAATGGCGGGCCGGAAAAGGTCTACAAGGCCGGCGAAAATTTCATTGAGGAACCCGGCTCTTTTCACGCGGTAAGCGCCAATGCCAGCGATACGGAATCTGCACGCCTGCAGGCCGTTTTCGTCCTCGACAGCAACGAAAAGGAGCTCGTCACACCCGCCAAAAAGTAAGCCGATCAATGCGCTGATCGACGCTCGATAGCCCGGCGGCAGGCGACTGCCGCCGGCTGTTGGGGTCATTGGCCTTTCACAGGACATGAAAACATGAACTCGCTCCAGGACAAGGCCGCTATTGCCACCGACGCAAGCGCCGAGATTGCTGTCGCAGTGGCGCGGCGAAGCAACAGAAAGATGGTCGGCATACTGCTGTGCGTCAGCGCCGTGGTGGTTGTGGCAGCCGGATGGGCCGTGGCGTTTTCGAGCGGCACAACCTCGACCGACAACGCTTATGTTCGTGGCGACGTCACCTCGCTCGCCGCCAAGGTGGGCGGCTATGTCACTGCGCTAGAGGTCAAGGACAACCAGAGCGTCCGGGCGGGTGACGTACTGTTCCGCATCGACGATCAGGACTATCGCGCACACCTTGCGCAAGCCGAGGCCAGTATCAAAGCTGCCCAGGCGCGCCTGACCAACGTCGATGCCGAGACCCAGCTCCAGCGAGCCCTGATCCGGCAGGCAGAAGCCCAGCGACGTTCAGCCGGGGCCGGGATGAACCTGGCGACCAAGACCCACGACCGCAGCCGCAAACTTATCGTCAGCCACGCGGTCAGCCAGGCCCTGGTGGATGAAACCGGCGCGGCACGATCAAAAGCCGAGGCGACGGTATCAGCCGCTTCGGCAACGGTGGAGGCGGAGCAGCAACGCATCGCCGTGCTGGTGGCCCAGCGCGAAGCTGCCGTGGCCGCCGTGGCGCAGGTACAGGCCGCGCGCGACCTGGCCCAGATCGATCTGGAGAGCACCGTGGTACGCGCGCCGGTTGATGGCGTTGTCGGTAACCGCCAGGTCCGCGTCGGCCGATTCGTTACGCCGGGCGTTGCCTTGCTCGATATCTCGCCGGTCAATGATGTGTGGGTCGTGGCGAATTTCAAGGAAACCCAGCTCGAGCATATCCACCCTGGTCAGCGCGTGCGCATCACGATCGACGGCTACTCCAACGACGCACTTGAAGGCGTGGTCGACAGCTTTGCTCCGGGTAGCGGGTCGGCGTTCAGCTTGCTCCCCACCGACAATGCGACCGGCAACTTCGTTCGTGTCGTGCAGCGCGTTCCGGTAAAGATCCGGCTTGCCCACAATCCGTTGCCGGGTCGCATCGTGCCTGGCCTGTCCGCCCGCGTAGAGGTTGCGCATGGGGGGGATCATGAACGCGGCTGCCACCGCCACGCCCAGCAACGCCAGCGCTACGGCCGGTGTCCTACTGATTACGGGCATCGTGGTTGCCACGCTGACGGAAGCGATCGCCAGCACCGTTCTGTCGCTCGGGCGCAGCGACATCATCGGCGATACCTACGCAACGCCTGATGAATTTGCCTGGTTGGATATTCGCTATACCACGCTCAAGCTGATCGGGTTCATGACCGCCCCTTGGCTGATGAAGCGCTTCTATCCGCGTAACGTGGTAATCGGCTCAACCCTGGTCATGGGCCTGGCGTGCACCATTGCAGCCATCACCGCTCGGCTGGACCTGCTGGTTGCGCTTCGTGTTATCCAGGGTTTCGTCGGCGGCACCCTGCTGGTCGGGGGCCAGGTGATCATATTTCGATCCTATCCGCGATCCCTCCAACCCAGCCTTCAAGCTCTGTTTGCCATGGGTTCCGTTGTCGCGCCCGCAACCCTCGCCCCGGCCCTTCAAGGGTGGTTGATCGATAGCCAATCCTGGACATGGATCTTCTTCAGCGTTGTTCCGTTTGCCTTGGCGGCTACCGGACTTTTGCTGATCGCAGACAGCTCGATGCCCGCCAAGATCCGGCACCGCTCGTTTGACTGGATCGGCTTTGCGCTGCTCTCTGCCACCCTGCTCTGTTTCACCTACGTACTCAGCCAAGGCAGCCGATGGGACTGGTTCGAGGCGCCTCGCATCCTGTGGCTGACCGTGATTGGCGCAGCCGCCCTGCTGGCATTTCTCGGCCAACAAGTTTTGGTCAAAGGCCCGGGTCTGCTCGACTTCACCCTGTTCAAATCGAGCGATTTTTCCTTCGCCTTTATCGTAAGCTTTGTCGCCGGCGCCGCCTTGTTCGGCAGCGCGTACCTGATTCCAGCGTTCGCGCTGTCGGTCCTTGCGTTCACGCCTACCGATGCCGGTCAGCTCCTGTTGCCCGGTGGCGCATTTTTTATTGGCGCGCTCCTCATTTCTGCCTATCTCATGCAGGTGCGCCGCGTTCCGCCGTTCGCCACCGTGCCCTTCGGCATCCTGATGATCATGGTGGCGATGTGGATGCTGTCCGGTTCGACCAGCGAAAGCGGCACGGACGACATGATGGCAGCCATCCTGTTGCGCGGCTTGGGCCTTGGCTTCCTGTTTCTATCGATCACGCTGATCGCTTTCAGCAACCTCAACAGGCGAAACCTCGCCTGCGGAATAGGTCTCTTCAATTCGGGTCGCCAGCTGGGTGGCCTTATGGGGGTCGCAGGACTCCAGACCCTGATCGACCATAACCTCCTCGCCAATGTCGTGGTCCTCGGCGCTAACGTCACCCCAGGAGGGGCCGCGGTCATCGAACGGCTGACAACCACGACAGCCATGCTGACGGTGAAAGGGATGGATGCAGCGGCCGCTAGCCGGGCAGCGACGAGCCTTCTAGGTCGGGTCGTGACAGGTCAGTCCACTGTGATTGCCTTCGACACGGCGTTCATCGCAGTTGCCCTGCTTTTTGTATTCGCCGCCCCGATGCTAGTCGGCATCAAGATCGGGCTCTTGCGATACGCGAAAGTGCGCGCTGCGCGAACCGGTTGCGTGAAACAGCCCACGCCAACCAGCACTGGATCGGATTCTCCCTCTGATGCTGCCACTCGACCGGTGCTCCCCACCGACCTCTGTCCCATGGGGTTATCGCCATGTCCATCAATGCCGTGAGTACCCTGGAGATCAGCATCCGGCCAGGAGCGGAGGCAATGCTGGAGCAATATCTGGCGCAGTTCGCCACGCGCCTTCGGGATCTACCGGGTTGCCAGGCTATGGAGTCACTCGGAGCATATGCCAGCCGCGGCTATGGGTGTTCAGCGGCTACTGGAGCAGCCGGGAAGAGATGGTCCACCACTTTTCAACGGTGGAACTGGACGAGCTGGTGCGTTCCCTGGGGGCCGGCGTCGCGAGTATTCGCTTCGGTAGCTTCGCAGGGAAAAGCTGAGGGGAGTCCAGTCATGAACTTCGATGAGCGGCTGTTCCGCACCATTGACCTGAATACGCTCGTGACCTTCATGGGCGTCTATCGAGAATTGGGCGTATCGCGCGCGGCGCGCAAGCTGAATGTAACTCAGCCGGCTGGTGAGTAACCTGTTGTGCAAACTGCGCAGACGATTTGGCGATCCTCTTTTTGTACCCGGTGGCGGAAAGATTCACGTTACGCTCGTGGCCACTCAGATCTTGGAATGCCTGGAACCAGCGTTGTTAATGGTGCAGGGAGTGATCGCTTCGCGGACGATGCAGGATGAAATATCGGGTTAGGTCGTGCCTCAGGCGCTCAGCGGCACACCCTGGCGGTGATGACGGGTGGCTCGTTGCGGGAAGCTCGCTTGATCCACTCGGCGGGCGGACAACCCACCACATTGGCGAAAACCCTGGAGAAAGACGCCTGGGAGCTGTATCCGACCGATGAAGCGATCACCTTGATCTGCACGCCGTCACGCAAAAGGTCCTGGGCGACCTTCATCCGCCAGTGGGTGACGTAACCCATCGGGGAGCTGCCCATGATTTCGGCGAAGTAAGCCGAAAACCTGGACCTGGACATGTTCGCCAGTCGCGCCAGCCCATCGACAGTCCAGGGCACTTCTGGTGCTTCATGGATTCGGCTGAGCACCGTCGCCAGACGTCCATCCTGCAGCGCGAACAGCAAACCGCTGGAGATCCTCCCGTCACCCACCGCACGCCTGACCAGCAGCACGAATAGGTATTCGAACAGCAGGTTCAAGGCCTTCGAGCGACCCGCGGCCTGCCCATGAAACTCGGACACCAGCGACCCGATCGCCGGCGCCAGGTGTTCCAGCGTGTCCAGCGGAAACACCAGCGTTTCCTGCAGCCCTAGGTGGAACGGCCCTGGGGAGTTCCGGCCGAACTGAAACGAGGCGCAGATCAGTTCCGCCGGCTGCTCCGAGCTGGACCGCAATTGGTAACGGCAACTGCTCGGACAGAACAGCAGCGCCGGCTCGTTGATCGAGATATTCGGCACTCCGGGCTGAACCATATCGATGCCTCCCCGCTGAATGACATGGATGAACGCCATGCCTGGCGGCTTATCCAGCACCAGTGTCCCGTCTACTGGGCCAGAGAAGAACAATCTGCCTTGCAGGTTGGTTCGGTCGAAGAATTCTGAAAGGACATCCATAAAAGGGACAATCCGCAAAAGATTCGGTACGTCCTGGCAAAAGCCCGGCTCGACGCAGGAATAGGATTCAACGGTCGCCGATGGTAACCGCGAGCCTTCCAACCCGCCACGGCGAGAGTGAATTGTCCTATTGCCGACCGGAGTCCCCGTCATGAGCCACGAGCCACGTCCCATCGCCCCTCAATACACCGACCCCGCAGAGCCCGCCCTGCCCGATCCAGGCATGCAGCTCGACCTCGCCAAGGCCGCGCTGGTGGTCATCGATCCGCAAATCGACTTCCTTAGCCCTGAAGGTGTGAGCTGGAGCGTATTCGGCAAGAGCATCATCGAACACGATACGGTCAAGCACATCGGCCAGCTCTTCGCCGCTGCCAAGGATGCGGGAATCACCGTTGCCGTGTCCCCTCATTACTACTACCCCTGTGACCACGAGTGGAAATTCGGCGGCCCGCTGGAAATGGTCATGCACGGCATCTGCATGTTCGATCGCAAGGGCCCGCTGACCCTCGAAGGGTTCGAGAACTCAGGCGCCGATTTCATGCCCGAGTACAAGCCATACATCCTCGACGGCAAGACCATCATCGCCTCGCCGCATAAGGTCTACGGCCCGGAAACCAACGATCTGGCGCTGCAACTGCGCAAGCACGGTGTATCGCAGATCATCCTCGCCGGTATGGCGGCGAACCTGTGCGTGGAATCACACCTGCGCGAGTTTCTGGAACAGGGCTTCGAAGTAGCCGTGGTGCGTGATGCGACCGCGGGACCGACTGCGCCGGAAGGCGATGGATATCTGGCGGCGCTGATCAACTACCGCTTCATCGCCAACGCGCTGTGGACCACCGCGGAAACCCTCGAGCGCCTCAAAGGCAACTAAAAGTCGATGTAGCAGGGCCGCGCCCTGCCCCGCAGGGCGCAACCCCATTCGTGAGAGCCAGCGAACATGCGCAAGATCTCTTACCGCTATCGCCAGCACACAGCGGCTTTCATCCAATCGGCAATTACCTGCGCCGTAGCCACGGCCATTGCCAGCCCGATGCACCTGCCGATCGCCCCGCTGCTGTCGTACTGGGTCGATAGCTGGTTGCTGTCCTGGCTCACCATGGCACCCGTCGTACTTCTGGCCACGCCCTGGATCAAGCGTATGACATCCATTTTCGTGCAGGACGATCTGCCATGAAGCGACCTGCACGCTTCCCTACCCTTCAGCCGAATACCCCTCGCTTGACTGATCCGCTCGGCACTCCGCACTTCAGCTCAGCGTGTAGCCCGTTGTCCACCACCAGATCCTGGCCGCAGTCACCGCCCTTGTCCTCTCCCAGGCCGCCTTGGAGGAAAGCGAGGCCAAGCGGGCCGATACCAGTAAGCGCGTCGAAGCCCTCTACACGGCCTGGCTGATCAACCACGACGGCTGATTCGCAAACCCGCTCACACACTTCACCCCCCTGAAATGGAGCTTCACCATGAGCATCGAAAACCTCCTCTACCGCGCCTCTGCCGAAGCCATCGGCGGCCCCGGCGTCGAGCGCAACACCCAGACCTTCCTCGAAACCCTGGCCGCCGGCGACGGCCAGCCGCTGGAAACCCTGGCACCGAAGGACGCCCGCGCCCTGCTGGTGAGCGCCCAGGCCTCCGAGGCCGGGATCAGCATGCCGCCGCCCAGGGTCACCAGCACCTGCGGCAGCGAGAGGCCGAGCACCGGCAGGCCAAGCGTGGCATGCACCAGCAGGGTGGCGGCCGCACCGGCGACCACCAGGCTGACGCCGATCCCGACGATACGCTGCGGACCCAGCTGCATGATCTTGCGCCGGGTGAACAGGGCACCGCCGATCAGCCCGGAAATGCTCAAGGGAGCCGAGTGCGGGAATGATCAGTTGGGTGGAGATTTCCCCCAGGGCGGTCAGCACCATGAGGATGGCCAGCAGCAGGCGCGACGGGTTCATGCTCCGGCTCCTTCTTCATCGGCGTCCAGCGCCAGGGCCATCAGCTGCCATTCCAGGGCTGCCAGCCCTCACTGCTGAAACCGGACTGCGCAGCGCAGCCCACTGTCCAGCACCTCTTGTTCTCCATTCATGGCAGGAACCTCCGTTGGTCGCTTCGCCCTTGGGCGGACGAAATAGATGAAGAGTGACATATATACAAATTTAGATTATGCATATCATATTTTCGACCTGCGGTACTGCCGCCCTGCCGCCGCCCTATTCGAGGATCGCGCCATGAATCGCCCACACCTTGCCCTGCTCGCCCTGATCCCCGTCGCTCTGTTGGCCCTGAGCGGTTGCAACAGCCAAGCCGACAGCAGCGTCACCGCACCCCAACCACGCGCGGTCCTGACAACGGAGGTGCAGGCCGCCCCCCCAGCAGGACGCCCTCTATACCGGTGTGGTGGCCCTGCGTGCCACGCGCAACCGCGTCAGCGCCGCCGAAGCCGAGCTGCGCCAGGCCCACGACGGCGCGCGCGAAGCGGTGATCGACATCCCAGAAACCCAGCGCGCCCTGGCCAGCCACACGGCCCGCGCCTATCCCTACGGCGCCTCCGGCGATGCGGTTCCCGCCACCCTGCGCGAACTCTCCGCCGCGGCGGATGCCACCAGCCGAGCCTTTTCCTCGGCCGCAAGCCCCGGCAGCTCCACGATCAACCTGGCGGACAGGGCGAAGCCGGCACCGCCGTCAGTGGTGCCCAGCGAAACCTCTGCGGCCACTGCCGCATCCTCCGGCAGGCGGATCGCGAAGTTCTGCCCAGCGCGACGCAGTGCACCGATGAAGCAGGCCGACCAGCCAACGCCCAGGAGCTGCTCGGGATTGCTGCCCGGCCACCCGGAGCCGGGCGGGCTGAGGCGCACATTCAACTCGCCGTCAGCGGATGTGCCCCGGCCGTCGCGGCCACCGGTGGCCCGGGTCTGGGCGGTATAGATGGTTTTTCCAGTATTGCCGTCATCGAAGAATCTCCTCAGGGAGTAGAGAGTTATGCTGGAGGGAACCGCCATCGACTCACGCGTCAGGCGCGGGTGCCGAGCACCACGCCCTGCACGCGCAGGTTCTCCAGCAGGGCCAGACCTTGCGGCAGGATGGAGGCGCCATCCATACCGATGACTTTCGCCAGCCCTTCCAGGTGCTCGCGGCCGGAGCAGCTCCGCTCCTGCAATGAAGCGAGAAGCGCATGGGCCAGGGGCGCCAGGAGCGAGAAATGCACCTTCAGGTCCGCTCCGCGCCGCGCCAGCACCAGGGTCGGTTGCTCCGGAGCCTCATGCGGCATGTATTTGGGGCCGATTTCGCTCACCGGCCACTGGTAGGCCAGCGGCCAGGCCAGGTTCGATAACAGTGGAACTCCCTCGGGCAGATTGCCCTCGGGGTCGTGGGCCGGCTCGCGCGTATCACTCAGCAGCAGCGCGGTCTCCACCCACTCGTAATGGGCCAGCTCCACAACCCACGGCGGCAGGTCCAGGGCATCGCCCCCTCCTTCTGCCAGATAGTCGACGAATTCCCCGGAAATCTCGGTGAACAAAGGCGTCTGGCAGCGGTAGTCGGCGTAGAAAGTCTCGATCACCGCCTGCCATTTCTTCGGCCCGAGGCTGGTGCGAAGCACCGGGAAGCCACCGGACAGCAGCGACTCCACATTGCCGAAGAACAGCTGCCGGTACACCGCCAGGCGCTGTGCCTCGATACCGGGAGGCGGCCGGTTGTGCTGCGGGTCGCGCACATAGCGGGCCATACTCATCAGCTGGTCATGCAGGACTTCATGCACGGCGCACCTCCGGCCAGGCAATGGCAGCCTGCTGCCGCACGCGGATCTGCTGGACCTCGCCCAGCAGTTCCGCCAGGGGCGGGAAGTTGAAGTCACGCTCCAGCAGGGTCGGCAGCGCACCGAAGCGCTGGTAGGCCAGCGGGAAGCGCTCGGCCAGGCGCGCCAGGCCGTCACCGTGGCGGCCACCGACCTTGATCCAGTTATCCGGTGTGCACTCCAGGAAATCCACGGCACCGGCCTCCATCGCCAGCAGCTCGGGCAGCAGTGCGCGGCGCAAGCCGAGGCCAGCACCATGCGGGAGAGAAGCAGTGGTCATGGGCATTCTCCAGGGGGTGGGACCCTCCCTGTCCACGGGCGCAGGGAGGACGGAACATCGACGTCGAATCAGTTCTTGGCCTGGCTCAGCTTGGTGAACAGCTCGGTGGGCACTTTCTTGCCATTGGAGGTGTACTGGTTGCTGCGGAACTTGTAGACCTCGCCCTCGGATAGGAATCCGTCCTTGTTGGTGTCCATGGCAACGAATTCCGCTTCGCCTTTCGGCGCCACGGTCAGCAGTTCCTTGCGGGAAACCAGGCCGTCGTCGTCGGTGTCGGTGCGGGCGAAGGAGGCATCGCCACACTTGCCTTCACCGCATTTGCCCTCGGCCGCCTTGGCGCTACCGGCTTCGGCGGCACCGCGCTTGCCTTCGGCGTTGGTTGCCTTGTCGCTGGCCTCGGCGGCCCCACATTTGCCTTCTCCGCACTTGCCTTCACCGGCCTTGTCGGCAGCGGCCAGCAGGTAGCCCTGGGGCAGCGCCTCCACGGCGAAGGCGGTGGACGACGCCAGGTTGATGCCGCCAGCCAGGGCGACGGCAATCAGGCCAATACGGGTCTTGTTCGAGATTTGGGAACGGGACATGGTGTTTCTCCGGACACTGGGCGCGGCCAGGCCGCGCGGGTCATGCCACAAGGGCGTTGTAACCCTGGATCGAGGCGCCTGGGCTTCCTCGTTCGGGTGTGGCCATTTCGCCGTAGTCGTGTATCCGCGGTGTATCCGGGGGGAGGAGCATTTGTAAGCGAGTCACAGGGCAAGTCGTCCGGATACAAAGGGATACGGTAGAGTCCGAACGACGTTATTTTCCGGTGCGGCAGGCGCAGGTCGTCGCTGGCCGCACGCGCTGCTTCCGCTCACCGTTCCAGCCAGCCCACGCACTGCCCCAGCTCGCACAATTGCAAGGCTCGGCCTGTTTCTCCGGATTCGAGTGCAACGAGTGGATGCCCTTCATCACCTGACGCACCAAGGGAATCTGTGTTGGGGCGGGAAAGGCCCGACTGATATGCCATTGCGCCAACGCGGCCAGGCGCAGCTTCAAGGTGTTATTCGACAGGGCTCCGGCGTGACGACAACTCGTGCTGGCAGCCACAAAAAGCGCCCTTGGCCTGGATGCAGACAGGAGATGCATCCTGTCATCGGTGCATCTATTCCTGCCTGCATCAGGTCTGCGTATTTACAAAGGCTCCACCAGTGACGCTTGCATACACTCAGGCCTCAACCCTTTGGCGTTCGGTGCTTGCTGAAGAGACTGAAGAATCTGCATGGCCTATGTGACGCCGTCACACCAGTTTCCCATGGGCGCGGTGCTTCCCATCGCACGCCGCCTGGAACTGCTGAGGTGGGCGAGTCGACATCGCGCGTGGATCATCGAGGATGATTACGGCGGCGAGTTTCGTTATGGCCAGCGCCCCATCGACGCACTGCAATCCATGGACGCGGATGCTCGCGTCATTTATGTCGGAACTTTCTCTAAGGCACTCTCACCGCAGCTCAGACTGGGGTATCTGGTTCTTCCGCACGAGTTGGTTCACCTGTTCCGGGAAGCCAAACGGATGACGGATCGTCACTCGGCACGCTGGGAGCAAAATGTGCTCGCCTCGTTGATCGAAAGTGGTACCTATGAGCGCCACGTTCGCCGCCTGCGCCGGGAGAACGAACGGCGGCGAAGAGCGCTGCTGGAAGCCGTTGGACAGCATCTGGCGGGGTACGAGCGACCCGCAGGGCCTATTTTGGGCTATGCAGGTCTGACGACACAGGAGATTCATGAAGGGATTCGTATTCTCGCCGTAGTGATTCGGGACCTTATTGGTGATCCTGGAGCTAGGGTCGGATAAGTTTCTTTTTTCGCGCTTACGGACATTGAATGCCGTCGCCCACCGAGACTATTCCATTCACGGAGCGAAGATTAGATCACCGCTTGCCAGCCCTAGGTTGCGGTTGGATAGAAACATACGTTGAACGAGGGCAGCCCCAGCATCGGCGAAGTCGCCCCACTGACACCATCTCAAGCCAGGATCATGGGCTACTGCCTCATCACGCTGCTGTATTCCGGAGTGGTGAGTTCTGGCGCCTTCTACTTCCTCGGTTTAACAACTGCCCGCCCGCGAGTTTGTCGCGGGCGGGCTGCCTCGGTGACGAGGCAATTTCCCTTGACGGTGACTGGCAGGACGAACGCCAGCCGTCGCAATGTCAGCCCGAGCGAACCTCGATGCGTCGGCCACGCACGCGTTCTTCTTTGGGCAGTTCGACACGCAGCACGCCATTGCTGCATCTGGCTCTGGCCTTCTCGGCAATGACCGGTGCGGGAAGCTGGAAGCTGCGCCGGAAACTGCCGAAGGTGCACTGCCGGACACGGTAGCGCCCATTGCCCTGTTCCTGCTCGACCCGCTTTTCACCGCGGATGATCAGAGCATCTCCCCGCACCTCCAGATCCAGATCCTCCTTCACCATTCCTGGTACCTCGAGGCGAATGACGATCTGTTCGCCATTCTCGTAGAGATCGCCGGCCAGCAATCCCCAGCTCGAGGCAAGTGCCGGTGGCGAGGAGGCATCTTCCAGTGAGTTCCTGCTTCGATTATCGGGTGTGAAGCGCGTCAGGGCCTCGCTCGCACGATCGCGAAGCTGGCGCCAGCCCTCGCCCAGCGAATGCCAGGTTTCCTCCAGGCCATGCTTGAGTTCAGCTAGTTTGTCCATGGGGTCGACCTCCGCACGCTCAAGGCTCTACTCGCTTTTCACGGCGATCTTCTGCGGCTGGGCATGCGCATGCTTGGGAACACGCAGGTTCAGCACGCCGTCCCGTAGCTCAGCGTCGATCTGTGTTGTATCCAGCTCGGAACTCAAGGTGAAGGCTCGCCGGAATCGCGACAGCTGGACCTCGGCATAGACGGCCTCCAGCTGTTCGGACATCGCAGGCATGATCTCCCCTTCCAGCAAAAGCGTGTCACCTTCCACATTGACCACGAGACGCTCCTTGGGCACGCCCGGAAGGTCCGCGAACAATTGGATTCCGTTGTCATCTTCGAATACATCGACACGCGGCAGCAGCGCTTGGATTTCAGTCTCGCCGCGCACGACCGCTTGCTTGTCGCTCATGGTGATTCCTCCTTCAAACCGATGCTGTTACTGAATGGCTATGCGCCTGGGTTGCGCAGCTTCCCGCCGAGGTAGCGAGATGCGAAGAACACCGTCGCGATAGCGAGCCTCGACCTTGTCGGTATCGACCTCATCGTTGAGGCTCACGGTGCGCTTGAAGCGTCCGGAATATCGCTCGTTGGCGTACACGGAGCAGTTGCCCTCCTCCGTGCTGCGCGCCGGCCGGCGCTCGCCGGATATCGAGAGCAGACCTCGATGGATCTGTAGATCAAGACTGCTCGGATCGACACCGGGAACGAAGGCATAGACCTCCATGCTGGACGGCGTGCTGCCCACATTGATCGCCGGGAAAGCACCGCTGGCCAGCGCGCGAATGCTGCCTGGACGCCCAAGACCTGGTCCCAGGACTTGTTGCAGTTCGCGCTGCAGCCTCTCGAACTCGGCAATAGGATCGCTCGACAGATTAAGAAGGGACTCGTACATGACAAACCTCCTCCCGGCTGACGGACATGATCTTGAACAGAAGCCAGGAAACTCCCAGCTCCTGCCTCTGACGACAGGAAATATGTAAGCGATTTCGCGACTTTCAAGCCCCGGTTTAAACGAATATGGAATGAGGATATTTCCAGGTCAGGCCCTAAAAGCCGGGCGGAGGCGGCAAGTGCTTCAGGCTGGGAAGGCCTGGCAGGTGTGGTGGGGGCGGCAGGTTAGGCAGAGCCGGCTTGGCCGGTGGCGACGGCAGATCCGGAAGATCCGGCTGGGGCGGCTGGGGCGGCTGGGGCGGCTGAGTCAGCGTGGACGGTAAGGTCGGCGGTGTCGGCGGCGGAGGGGGCTTTGGCAACGCATGCGCAGGCGGTTTGATCAGGTCGACAACGGATTTGACCTTCCGGGCGATCGCCGCGGTGACCACCTTGTTGGCTTCGTCCGCGAGCGCCTCGCATACAGCGCGGATGATGGCGGACAGCGCGGCGCCGTCCGTGGTCGCGCCGATGTTGGCGAGATGCAGCGGCGGCAGCGGCACCGTTATCGGGCCTCCGGGCAGGGGTACATCAAGTGAAATCGAGCCGCCCATCACAGTGAGTTCCCGAATGATGAGCTTACGTGCATTGCTGCCGGCCCGGATGGCGACCGGTGTGACGGAATAGGCCTGTGCCGTGTTCTTGATGGTCTCCAGGTTGCTAATGGCGTTGGGACTTTTCGCCGTGTAAGTAACCTGCGGGGCGATGACGGTGGCGGAATCGACAATGATTGGGCCGCCACCGAGAAGCGAGCCGCGTTCCACCTGCAGGGCGATACGGTCCACCACTACGGCGTAGGGCGAAGAGAATCCAGTGGGGTTGCCCACAGTCAGTCCATCAAGCGCTCCCACGCCAGTGAAGGGCGAGAATTCCACGCTACCCACGAGCACCTGCGTCTGGGTGGCAAGCCCTCCCTCGGTCTCGATGGCGGATTTCATGGATGGTTCGAACCGGCCAAGCAGGTTCCACAGCGCAATAGCGACGACGGCAAAAAGGGCAGCAAGTACAAGCCTGAAGTTTTTTAGCATGGTATTAGGCGTTCCATGAAAGACGGCGGCAGTCCAGACGCATGCCGTGCCAATCCGCTGTCGCAAATATCGGCGACAGAAGGGGCTTGGAAGTGAAAAAACAGGAAGAGTCGCGCACCAGGCCGGGGCTGCTCGATGCGTCTCGCCCGCCCTCAACGGGAGCCTGACGGTGCCGTTAAGCCTGGCGTGGCTTCCCGATTCGCCGAAGGCTGATCGAGCACGATCAACCTTCGGCGTGAAGACGAAGCGCTAAACCACCGCGCTCCTCACTCAGGAAGCGAACGCGGCATCGACCGTCACCTGCTGGTCACCATCGGACTGCTGGCGGCGCACTTTGAACCATGCTGCGTACAGCGCCGGGACAAAGAAGATCGTCAGCAATGTCGCCACGGTGAGGCCGCCCATGATCGCAATCGCCATCGGCCCCCAGAACACGCTGCGGGTCAGCGGGATCATCGCGAGCACGGTGGCCAAGGCCGTCAGCATCACCGGGCGGGCCCGGTGAATGGCGGCATCCAGCACCGCATTCCACGGGGCGCGGCCCTGCGATATCTCGATCTGCACCTGGTCGATCAGGATCACCGAATTGCGCATGATCATGCCGCCGAGGGCGATGATGCCCAGGATCGCGACGAAGCCCAGCGGCGACTGGAACACCAGCAGCGCCGGCACCACGCCGATCAGGCCCAGCGGCGCGGTCAGCACCACCATCCACATGCGGGAGAAGTCCCGGAGTTGCAGCATCAGCAGCAACAGGATGGTGATCATCATCAGCGGGGCCACCGCCAGCAGCGCCTGGTTGGCCTTGTCGCTTTCCTCCACCGCGCCGCCGACATCGATGCGGTAACCCGATGGCAGCTTCGCCTCGATGTCCTTCAGCAACGGCTGGATCTCCTGCGTCACTGACACACCCTGCTCGCCATCCTTGACGTCGGCGCGCACGGTGATTGCCATGTCGCGATTGCGGCGCCATAGCACCGGCTCTTCCAGCTCGTAGCTCACCTGTGCCACTTGCGACAACGACACCACGGTACCCTGGCGCGTATAGAGGCTGATGTCCTTTATTGTGTCGAGGCTAAGGCGCTCCTCCGGCACGGCACGGGCCACGATGTCGATCAGGTCCTCACGCTCGCGTAGCTGCGACAGGGTCGCTCCGTTCATCACGGTCTGGGTCACCAGGGACACGTCGGCCGGTGTCAGGCCCAGCGCAGTCGCCTTGTCCTGGTCCAACTGCACCTTCAGCGTTCGCACAGGGTCGTTCCAGTCGAGCTGGACGTCGCGCACTTTCGGGCTGGACGCGACCACGTGTTCTACCTCGCGGGCGATCTGGCGCACCACTTGAGTGTCGGGGCCGACGACGCGGAACTGCACCGGATAGCCAACGGGCGGCCCCAGCTCCAGCCGAGTCACGCGCAACCACGCCTGCGGGAACTGCTGTTCCGCCAAGGTCATGAGCCGCGCACGTACTCGTTCGCGCGCCTCCAAGTCCTTGGTCATCACGACGAACTGGGAATAGCCCGGATTCGGCAGCTCGGGGTTGAGCGAGAGATAGAAGCGCGGTGCGCCGGCGCCGGTGTAGGCGGTGAAGAAACGTACGTCTTCGTCCTTCGCCAGGATCGCCTCCATGCGCTTGACCTGCTCGGTGGTCGCGGCAAACGACGCACCTTCCTTGACGCGCAGGTCGATGACCAACTCAGGGCGCGAACTGTTGGGGAAGAACTGCTGCGGCACCAGGTTCATGCAGGCCAGAGCAAGCGCCAGCGCGCCAAACGTTGCACCGATCATCACCCAGCGACGCTCGATGGCGGCGTCGATCAGGCCACGTAGCCTACGGTAGAACTTCGAGTCGTACGGATCATCGCCATGCTGGTGCTTGCCCAGGTCGTTGGGCAGCATCTTGACCGCGAGATACGGCGTGAAAATGCCGGAGCAGATCCATGAGAACAATACTGCGGCGCCGACAATCCAGAAGATGCCGCCCGCGTATTCGCCCGTGGTGGACTGCGACAGGCCGATCGGCAGGAAGCCCACGACGGTGATCAGTGCGCCGGTCAGGCGCGGCATGGCAGTCGCCGAATACGAGAAGGCAGCCGCTCTCACACGGTCCCAGCCGGTTTCCATTTTCGCCACCATCATCTCGATGGCGATGATGGCGTCGTCCACCAGCAGGCCCAACGCGATGATCAGCGAACCGAGCGAGATGCGTTCGAGGTTCCAGCCCATCGCCAGCATTACCAGCGCCACGCCCCCAAGCACCAGCGGCACCGTGGTCGCGACCACCAGGCCGGCGCGCCAGCCCAGGCTGACAAGACTGACCACAATCACGATTATCAGCGCTTCGGCCAGCGCGTGTACAAAGTCATGGATCGCGTCTTTCACAGTGGTGGGCTGGTCAGCCACGAGTTCCAGCTCCACGCCGTATGGAAGTTCCGACTGGATTTTGGCGACTGCCGATTCCATCGCCTTGCCCAGGTCCACGATGTTGCCGTCGCTGGTCATTGTGACGCCGAGCATCAGCACCGGCTGGCCGTTATGGCGCACCGTGTAGGTCGGCGGATCCTCGAAGCCACGCTGGACGGTCGCGATGTCGCCGAGTTTGATCAGCCGGCCGCCTGCGGAGATGGGCACGTTGCGAATGGCGTCTTCGCTGGAGAACTGGCCGCTCACGCGGACCATAACGCGGTCGCCACGGGTGTCGATCTGGCCGGCTGGCAGCATGGCGTTCTGGCTTTTGAGGCTCTCGGCGATAGCCAGCGGGGTGATACCCAAGGCAGCCAGGCGCTCCTGCGAGAACTCCACATACACGCGCTCGGCCTGCTTCCCGACGACATCGATCTTCTTGACCATCGGCACCTTGAGCATGCGGCGCTTGATGTCCTCGGCCGCATCGGACAGATCGGCGTGGCCGATGCCGTCGCCCTTGACGGCGTACATCAGACCGTACACGTCGCCGTACTCGTCGTTGACGATCGGGCCGATCACGCCGTCGGGCAGATCGAGGCTCAAGTCGTCGAGCTTCTTGCGTGCCTGGTACCAGGCCTCGCGCTGGTCGGCCATGGAGGTGCCGCCGCGCACGGTGAGCGTCATACCCGCGTAGCCTTGCCGCGCGTAGGTGACCACCTTCTCGAAGTTGTCGATCTGCTCGAACTTCTTCTCCATGCGGTTGAGGACCTGATCCTGCAACTGCTGGGCGGTGGCGCCCGGCCAGATGACGATGGCGGTCATCGAGGGCACGGAGAAGTTCGGGTCCTCGAGCTGACCGAGCCTGGTGAAGCTAAAGGCGCCGGTCACCGCGACGAGGATGAGCATGAACAGGACGACGGCGCGGTTGCGCAGCGCCCAATCGGTAAGGTTGAAGTTGTTCATCGGGAGGCCTGCTGCACGATGTTCGCTTCAGTGCCCCCGAAGCGCGGTAACGCGACCCTCAGCCCAGGCGCCATTTTCTGCACCCCGGCAGTAATTACCAGTGCTCGGGGAGAAGGCCCGGAGACGAGTACCTCGTCATTGCGGTACCCCAAAACCGCCACAGGTTCCAGCCTGACAATGCCCACCGGCTTAAAGTCCTCGGGCTTGATCACCCACAGCGCTGGCTGGCCGTGGCTTTGGGTTAGCGCCGTGGCCGGCACCGCTGCTACCGGAATTCCCGCCATCTCGCGCTCGACAATCAGGGTGGCGGTGGCGCCCAGCGGCAGCGAACGTGCGCTGACCGGCTTCAGTCGCGCGCGGTAGGTGCGCGTTTGCGCTGCCGCCTGCGGCGACAGCTCGCGCAGCGCAACATCGAACGTCTCGTTCGGCGCGCTGGCCAGCGAGGCCTTGAAGCGCGCCTCCTTGAAGGCGGACAGGTGATCCTCGGGCACATCGACAACGATCTCGGGCACGCCCGGGTCTGCAATCGAGACGACCGGTTGGCCCTCCGCCACGACCTGCCCTGTTTCGAAGCGGACAGATGTGACGACGCCGCTGCGCGAGGCGCGCAGCACGGTGTACTTGAGCCGGTTGCGCGCAAGCTCGAGCTTTCGCGCCTCGGCCTCGGCAGTTGCAAGCGCGGTCTGAGCACTTGTGTGTGCACGCTCGTCGTCGGCCGCACTGACCGAGCCATCAGTCTTCAGTGCGGTCAGGCGCTGGCGGTCCGACTCGGCCTGGCGCGCCTGCTCGACGGCAGCCGCCCACTGCTGCCGCGAGGCTTCCTCGGCGAGGCGGTAGTCGCTGTCATCCAGTACAGCCAGCACGTCGCCTTCGCGCACGATCTGGCCTACATCGACCTTGCGCTGGGCTATCTTGCCGCCCACGCGGAAGGCCTGGTCGACTTCATGCCGCGACTGCACGGTACCCACGTAGCGATTGGTTTCACGGGCATTGTCATAGCTGATTTCGACGACGCGTACCGGACGTGGCGCCTGCACGGCCAGTTGGTCCGGGCTACACGCGCAGAGCATGGCGGCTACGGCCAGGGCGCCGGCCGCAGTAAGGGATTTCTTCAAGGCGGTTCCTCTTTGAAGACGACGGATTCTTAGGAAAGTGGCGGACGGTCGGCAGCGGTGGTTGCGGTAGGGTTGGCGGGTTGTTCGAACACCTGCCAGCCACCACCCAGCGACTTGTAGAGCTGCACGCTGTCGAGCTGCAAACGGGTATTGCTGTCGTTTGCGGAGAGGCGCACCGCCAGGCGCGCCCGTTGCGCATCCAGGAGCGGCAGCAGGTCGATCTGCCCTCGGTCGTAAAGCGACTGCGCATGGCTCAGCGCGGCCTCCGCGGACTCGGAGGCCGACTGCAACGACTCGACGCGGTGGCGTTCTTGCGCCAGGGTGACGAGGGCGTTCTCCACGTCCTCGAGCGCGCGCACAATGCCGTCCTCGGCGCGTAGCAGCGCCTCACGCTGACCGCTCTCGGCGACCTCGTTGATCGCGCGCGTACGCCCGGCGTTGAAGATCGGCATCGTGAGCAGGCCGGCCACGTTGGTGAAGCGGGCGGCGCCGAGGTCCAGACCGTTCAACTCCAAGTTCTGGCGCCCGAAGGATGCTCCGAGGAACAACCGCGGGAACCACTCGGCCGCCGCCTGCTGGCGACGTGCATTGGCCGCATCGAGCTGCGCCATCAGCGCCAACACATCAGGCCGGCGCTGCAGCAGCTCGGCGGGCTGGCCCGGCTGGGCCTCGGGCACCGGCATATCGCCGCGTGAGGGTTGGATGCTCGCAGCATTGAAGGCCTGGTCGCCGATCAGCACCGCGATGCGGTGCCGCGCCACGGCAGCCAGCGTCTCCAGCGGCGGGATCTGCGCATGCGCCGAAGCGGCATCGGTCTGTGCGCGCTCGACGTCGAAGGCGGTTGCCAGCCCTACACGGTGTCGCGCGGTAACCAGACGCAGCGTCTCATCCTGCGCCGCCGAGATTGCACGCAATGTCTCGACCTGGCGCAGCGCACCGACCAGCGTGAAGTAGTTGCTGGCGACGTCGCTCATCACCAGCAGGCGTACACCGCGCACGCCATGCTCCGCAGCCAGTGCCTCGGCTTCAGCGGCGGCCGCGCCAGCGCGCAGGCGGCCACTCAGGTCAAGCTCCCAAGAAACGTCCAGGCCCGCGCCGACAGCCTCGGCGTCTGGAAAGCCCTTCTTCTTGGCGGTGTCGTAGCCCGTGCTGCGGTCAGTGCCTAAGGCTGACAGGCCGACACTCGGGAACAGCCAGGAGCGGCTGATCGTCTCACCAGCGCGTGCGGCGCGAACGCGCTCTGCGGCGATCTTGACATCGCGGTTCTCGCGCATCGCGCGGCGCACCAGATCAGACAACACCGGATCGTGGAAAACCTCCCACCATGCAGCTTCGGGCTCCATCTCGGAGGCCGTGCTTGCAGCGAACCCGGTAGGCAGGTCCACCGACGGTTTGGCGACCTCCGTGGAGCAACCGGTCAAGGCCAGGGCGATGGACGCGGCGAGTGCCGCACCAGCGACGACGCCGGCCAGGCGCTCGGCATGTTGCAGGGGCGTCTTCCCGACGAGGCAGGTCAACGGATGTAGGGTTGGAAGTCGCGGCATCGGATTGGACTCGTGCAGATTCGAGGTTGCAGCAGCGTAGGGCACGACGCACGCAGAGTTGTCAGCGAAGCGTCGCAGTTCGGTCGCCATTTCGAGCGCTCATTCAAGCTGGAAACGTCACTCATCGGTGACGTCCTCCGCGTGCTCACCGGCCGCCGATACGAGGTCGGCGGCAATCGATACCAGCAGCTCTTCGGCGGAGGAAAACTCGCGCTGACGCCCGGAGACCAGGTTTTCGAGGCGGCCCACGAGGACCCCCGGAGTGGCGTCGCTACGCAGCTTCACTACGTAGGAGCGGCGACTCGGGTACTTGGATTCAGGGTTCAGGTTCATTGCAGACCAGGGGATCAAGGAAGTTCGACGACAGCGTAGGCCGGTCCCCAGATCGAGTCGTAAGCGAAAGGTCAGAGTTCGGTCGTAACCGCACGCGCCACCGCAAAAAGGGCCTGGCGCTTGCACTTGAGCTCATCCCAAGGACGGGGCCCCGCTGCCGTGCCCGCTGCGGAGAAACGGCGTGGCGGGCACGATGTAACTGCGCCAGCAAATGAAGGGGGCGCCCTTATCGTCTCAAGCGGACTTTGCCGCCTGAAGCAGCGAGCGAGCGCGCTGCACCAGCTCGGTTCCCTCAGTTTCAGGCAACCTGTCAACCAGCGCCGCCAGGGCCTGGCGTTCCTCGACTGCAGCGTTGTGGTGCCCGCACAGCTCGACCAGCGCGAGCAGCTCCAGCCACGGTGCTTCCTGGGCGCGCGCCTCTTCAATCGCGCGCCGCGCTGCGGCGTTTCCGGCGTCAGGCCGGTCCTGCGCCCGCGCGATCGCAGCCTCCAGCAGCAACAGCTGCGGCAGGTACACGCGCTCGCCCAGTTCCTCCCCTACCCTCAATGCTTCCTGCAACTCAGCCATCGCGCCGTCGAGATCGCCCGCCAGCAGCAGCGCCTCGGTGGCGTAGCCGAGTACCTCGCTGGCACCGGAGCGCATGCCGAGCCAGGTATGTTCTTCGTAGGCCTCGCGGATGCAGCGGTAGCCGTCGTACGGCGCGCCGTTGCGCGCGTCGGCCCAGCCGCGCCACCAGCGACAAGCCGTACGCCCCAGTGCGAGTGAGTACTCATCGACCAGCGCCTGCATGTCGTCGGCCAACGCTGCCACGCGCACGTGGTTCCCCATCCGCACTTCGATCAACACCTCCTGCCAGGCGACAACCTGCCAGGTCATGGGCTGGCGCAGCGCCTGTGCGCGGGTCCGCGCCCGCTGCATGTAGGCCCGGCCCTGTTCAACCAGACCGGAACGAACCAGCTCGATGGCCAGCATGCCGTGCAGCATGGCCTGGGGGTCGGCCGCGAAGACCTCGTTCGCCCCGATGTCCAGCGGCTCGGCGATCGCGAGGGCGCGCTCTAGCCAACTGCGGGTCGCCTGCGTGCGCCCCTGGAGATGGTGCACCTCGCCGTGCACGATGCACGCCGCCAGCATGAGCGCTGGATCGTTCGTCCTGGACGAGAGGGCTTCGGCGCGTTCCGCTACCGCCAGCGCCAGCTCATAGTCACCGCGCAGACTCAGCAGATGGCCGAATCCATGCAGCAAGCGGCAGCGCATCGGATGCTCGGGGGCATCCGCCAGCAGCGTGTACGCGCGTTCGAACGCGTTCCTGGCTTCGCTGCCGACGCCAAGTGTGTGGAAAGCCGACACCCCCTGCAGCGTGGCCAAGGTAATTTCGAGTGAGTCGCGCTCCGGCCCTTCCGGCGCCTGCTGCAGCAGGACCAACGCGCGCTGGGTGAGACCGATGCACGAGGCCGGGCTGAAGTGCAGCAGCGCGGCTTCCGCTGCCTCGGCGTAATAGAGCAGCGCGATCATCGGCTGCCGCCCCCGGTCGAAGTGCATCGCTAACTCCGAGGCAGCAACCGTCACGCCGACCGCACGCTCGCCTTCCAGAGCAGCGCCAACCTGGCTATGGAAGTAGGTGCGCAGTGGGCGCGGTGTGCGGTCGTACAACACCTGGCGGAAGAGAGCATGCCGGAATGAGTAGTGCATCTCCGCCTCATCACCATCGGAGGCTCGCGACGGCTTGAGCCACACCTGCTCGCGCACCAGCTCCTCGCAGGCGTGGGCCAGCGAAGCGAGGTCGCGTTCGAGGGCCAGCGAAACCGTCTCAATCCGGAATTCGCCCCCGCAAACCGCCGCCGCCGAGAGCAGGGCACGCTGCTCCTGCCCGAGCTTGGCGATGTAGTGATCGATGATGGCCGCAAGATTCTCGGGGACCGCCACATTCGCCAGTCGAGCCTCGATGGTGGCGTCGTCGTCCGCCCGGTCCATCACTTCACTGATGACTGACGACACGAACAGCGGCACACCGTCGGTTCGCTCGTGCAGGGCACGCACGAAGGCTTCATCGCGGGCCAGCGAGGCCGAACGCTGCGCAACATAGTCGGCGACCTCGGTTTCCGAGAACGGGTCGAGTACCACTTCCTCACACAACCGGTGCACGCGCAGTTCGTGGCGCAACGAACTGAGCGGATGATCGAGCGCCACCACCTCGGCGACGCGGAAGCTCGCCAGCCACATCAGCCGCGAGCGGCCCCGTCGGCGCGCGATGTAGTCGATGAGCTGGACGGTCGCCCGATCGCTCCAGTGCAGGTCTTCGGTCACCAGCAAGAGCGGCCGCTGCTCCGTGTAACGGTCCAGTAGTTCGCCCATTTCCCGCAGCATGCGGTCCGGACCGACGCCGGCAAGCTCGCGCCGCAATGAATCTCGCTCCTCCGTACTGCTCAACCAAGGCAGTTGCAGCAGCCAGGTCGGCGCCACGGCGCGCAGCAGTACCGGCAGGGCGGGGTCGCTGCGGCACAGATCGGCCATCGCCTCCAGCACCGGCAGGTAGGGCTCGCCGGTGCCGTAGTGCTCCATGCAATGGCCGCGTGCGCAGGCGATGCCGCCAAGGCTGGCGACGAAATGCTCGATCAGTGCGGTCTTGCCAATCCCCGGTTCGCCGGCGAGCCAGACCACTGCGCGCTGGCCACCATGCGCCCGCTCCCACGCCCGTTGCAGCCTTGAGATCGCGTTGGCGCGACCGATGAATGGCGACGACAGTTGCGCGCCGGCCGTCGGCACGGCCTCGAGTGCAGGCGGCATCGAAGGCGCAGGCGACGGCGCGGCGATGAAGCGATAGCCCCGCCGCGACACAGTCTCGATGAAGCGAGGCCGCTTGGGGTCGTCGCCAAGCGCTGTGCGGAGTTCGCTGATGGCGGTCTTCAGCACCGAATCGCTGACGAACCGATGGCCCCACACAGCATCGAGCAAGGCATCCTTGGTCAGCAACGACCCCGGCTGACGTGCGAGCTCGCACAGGAGTGTGAAGGGCGTAGGCGCCAGCGCCACGGCCTTTCCGTTGCGCAACAAACAAGCGTTGGCCTCGTCGAGTTCGAAGTCGACGAAGCGGATCTGGACTGGGCTCGGATGGGGCTGCGGACGCGCCACGTTTGATTCCTGAAATCTAAAACAAAACACAGTTATGCGTCGGGGGACTGGAACGGGCTCCGTTGCTCCGATGACAACGCTGATTGATGCGCGAGCCAAGCCTCACCGGTCGGAAACCTTCCAGGCGGCAGGCGGGCAGCCGCGCACGACTTCCCTGCTCAGGCCGTCCTGGGGAGAGCCCACGCGGCCTCAGCTTGGCGCAGGAATGATCCCAGCAACAAATGACAAAAACATCAATATTGAAAAATATCTCAATTTTACATACCTTCAATCTGCCTGACGATGGGACCTCGCGTCTCACGATCTCAATCACAACAAGGGCTCGGTATGAACAACAAGAATTGCTCCGAACTGCTTCCAGAAACTGTCGATGTATTGGTAGTGGGCTACGGCCCCGCAGGGGCGACGCTCGCCGCACTACTGGGTCGCTATGGCGTAAAGACACTGGTTCTGGACAAGACCCACGAGGTCCTCCTGATGCCCCGAGCCATTGCCCTGGACAACGAAGCGCTCCGCATCCTGCAACTTGCCGGGTTGACCGAAGACGCTTTCGAGAAGATCGTGATTCCAGAAGTACGCATGCACTCCCCGGTGCTCGGTCAGTTCGCACGGGCCAACACGGCGGGGTGTATCGACGGCCATCCCAAGCTGGTGACCTTCTACCAACCCGACCTCGAGCACGCGATGCGAGACCAGGTCTCGCGGTTCGATTCAGTGACCAGCATGAGCGGACTCGAGCTCGAAAATCTGGCCGCAGAGTCGGATTGTGTCGTCGCCTCCGTACGGGACCAGAAGGGCCATACGCACTTCGTTCGCGCCCGATACCTGGTAGGTGCCGATGGTGCCAGCTCCAGGGTCAGAACCCTGATCGGCCAGGACTTCGAAGGAGAGACCTATGCCGAAGATTGGCTGATCGTCGACGCAGGCCACCGGCGCCAATCTGCCATCGATCATGTCGAGTTCCTCTGCGACCCGAAGCGCCCCGCTCCGCATATGCCCGCGCCGGGAGGCCGGGAGCGCTGGGAGTTCATGCTGCACCCGGGTGAGACGCGAGACACAATGGAAAGCCCGGAAAGCATCGCCCAACTCGTCGCGCCCTGGGTCGATTCGCGCGAGCTGCAGATCGAGCGCAAAGCGGTATACCGATTCCACGCCCGCTGCTGCAACAGCTTCAGCAAAGGCCGCATCTTCCTTGTAGGCGATGCGGCCCACATTACGCCCCCCTTCGTAGGACAGGGACTTGTCGCCGGGCTTCGCGATGTCGCCAACCTGGCCTGGAAACTCGCTTGGGTCCTGCGGGGCCAAGCCTCGGCCTCGGTGCTGAACTCCTATGACGAGGAGCGCCGCCCCCACGCCAAAGCCATGATCGATATGGCCAAGCTGATGGGCCGCCTGGTAATGCCCAGGAACAGACTGGCAGCCTTCCTCATACATGGGCTGATGCGCACGTTGGCGTTGACGCCGGCTACCCGAAAGTACTTCGAGGAGTTGGAGATCAAACCCAAGAACATCTTCAGGCACGGCCTGTTCGCGCCCCATCGCCGCGGCGACAAGCTGGTTCGCGGGGGACTGTTTCCTCAAGCCTGGGTTCGCAATGCTCAGCAGCAGGTGCATCGGAGTGACGAGGCCCTGGGAGACCACCTCACGCTGGTCGGATTCGGTGTCGACCCGCTGTCGCTGCTCTCCCCCGCCCAGGTCGTTTCCTGGGTAAAGATAGGGGGTAACTTCCTGCACATCGGGCCATCTGGTCAGCGCCCTGCCGGCAGCTTTACCCTCATCGAGGATCTCAACCATGCCATTCTGCCGCTGGCGCCCAAGGGCACGCTGGTCGTGGTACGCCCCGATCGCCAAATCATGCACCATGCCCCCAGCACAGAGGCAGCGAAGCTGATTCAAACCTGCATTGACCTGCTGGCCAGCGACGACTCCACTGCCGACAGCGTTTCATTTACCATCGGCGAGCCCTCTCGAATGCGAGCTTGAGTATGCCCACCCCTACCCCACCGCCAGAATTGGCCGCCCTCCCGCCGCTCACGCGAGGACACAAAAAGCGTGAGCGTACCCGTCGCGGCTTGGTGGACGCAGCTCTGCGCCTTGTTGCACGCAAGGAGGTAGGGGAGATCGCTCTGCTCGAGGTGGCCGCAGAAGCGGAGGTATCCAACGGCACCATTTACAACTACTTCCGCACTCGCGAAGAAGTGCTAGAGGCGGTGGGCATCACTTTGGCGACTGAGTTCTCCGATGCCATCTCCGCCCTGAGCTCGGACGTGCGCAGCGGTGCACAGCGGCTTTCGATTGGCGTGCGCATGTTCATTCGCCGGGCCGCCGATGACCACCAATGGGCCAACGCACTGCTACGCATCATCCATTTCGACCAGGCCATGCGCTCACGATTGGCCACCCATGTGCTTGGCGACCTGCGCGAAGGCCTACGCGAGGGTGCTTTCACTTTCGAGGACGAAGGCATCGCCATGGACATGGTGGTGTCTTGCACAACTGGGGCAATGCGCTCGGTTGTCGAGGGGCGTGCGGTGGCGGAGCACGATGTGCGGGTCGCCGAGATGATTCTCAAGGCTCTGGGCGTTACTCCCGCCAAAGCCAAGAAAATTGCCGGCCTGCCGATACCCACCACTTCCTGAGCCCAGCCAAGGGTGATTTCCTGTCGCCGGCGTGACTGACCAAGAATGGCCGTTCCTGCGAACTACTGCGGGTTCACAGGCCGTCCTTGTCGAGGTGATCGAAGTCGACGGGCTCGCCCGTTCGAGCGCCGAGCTGCAGGCGGATGTCCTCGAACATAGCGTCGTATTCGGTGTGCTCGGGCATGATCGGACCAGCGTTGAGCGGCAGGCCGTGTTTGGCCACTGCCTTGGTGATCGGGCTGGCAAAGTTGAAGGCGGTATCGCGATGCATGTCGAATTCTTCGCAGAACTCGCGGCCCCCGATAGTACCGACCACTTTGAAATGCATCAGCACGCCTTCGACCGGGTCGCGGCGGACCTCGTAGAACACGTCGATGTCGAACTTCGGCAGGTGCAGCAGATCGAGTGGATTGGCGCGGTGCAGATGACCTGGTTTGAACATGCTATCCCCTATGGTACGGCAGAACGGTTGGACGATGGTTTCTTGGGTGGGGGACATCTCTTGCCATATTTTGGTCAAGCAGGCCGTCCCTGGTCCGAAGGCTCTAGTGTGCAATCGCCAGTAAGCAAGCGCTCAAAGGAGGCTGGATTGCGTCGGGCAGCCCCCCGCCTCCTCGCTGGCGAAAGCGTTGCAGTTCCTCGGTTGTGCTTCGAGCGTTTTTCCTAGGTGATGTGCTCAGTTCCTTGGGGTGATCCATGCCGTCTGCACCCCCCACTAACGCGGATGGCTGGTCGTCAGCCGGATCTCGCCAAGATAGAGGCTTTCGTCGAGCTCGCACTCACGCTGCGCCTCGTCCAGGTCATGACGGACTTCGATGCGATAGCAGCCGCTTTTCTTGGCCAGGCCGCCGAAGCGGAAGTCGCCGAACGCATCGCTGTACGTAACCGCGATGCGCTTGTCGCTCTGAAAGAGCGAGATTTCGGCACTGGCAACGCAATCGACCACGCCGTCAAGGTTTACGCTGACGCTGCCGCCGATAAAGCACGTGTCCCAGCGATCCAGGCCCCGGTAATAGACCCTCGGCTTCGCGTTCAGTTTGGGCAGCAGCACCCGCAGTCCTTCCTTGCCCGCCTTTTCCTGCATCGCCTCGTCGTCGAGCTTCACCGCTTCGAACACGTCCGTCGGACACACCTGCTGGCAACGCGGGCCTTTCCAGCCGTCGTCGAGCAGATGGGCGTCGAAGATCCAGGTCTGCGGCAGCTGCTGCTCCTCGTTCCAGACGATGGCCCTATAGGGGCAGGAGCGGACGATGTCCTTGCGCCCCTTGGCCTTCACCGGATCAATCACGACGATGCCATCGGCACGCTTGCTGATCGCGTCGCCGCCGACCTTCATGCACGGCGCATCGTCGCAGTGGTTGCACATCACCGGCAGGTAGGTCGTCTCGACCATCGGCGCCGCCCCCTGCACTCGCCGCAGGATGCGGATCGGTGCCTCGTCGGCGAGGGAGGCCGGGGCCGCATAACCCGGATAGTCGTTGCCAACGTGCTCGTCCCGCTCGGCGAGCACGCAGTTGTAGCAGTTCTCGCAACGCCCCACGTTGATGATCAGATTCCACTTACTCATGGGCGACTCCCACCACGGCGCGCAGGCGCTTGAACGCGTCGGCGCCTTGCCATTTTTCGATCTGGACCAGGCATGAGTTCGGACTCATGCTGCTGGTACCCTGGGTTTGCGGCCGGTCCGGGGTGAGAATGTTCAAGCAGCCGCCGATCTCCACCGTTTCGCCGGCCACTTCCAGCATCTGGAACTCGGCGCTCGCTTCATAGGACTTGACCACCCCTGGCACCACCAGGGCCGACACGTCGGCAGCGCAGATCACCGCCCCGCGGTCGTTGTAAACCTTGACCAGGTCACGATGGGCGATGCCTCGGGCAGCCGCGTCGCCAGGGCTGATGCGCAAGAGCCAGAAATCGTGGCCAAGGATGCGGGCACGATGATCCGCCACTCGACTGGTCACGCCGTTCTTGCCATCGCTGGAGGTGTGGAAGCTGTAGCGCGAATGGGTCGCGATCATCTGCAGCGGATACTTGCCGATCAGCTCGGTCGTCCCCAGGCCTTCCCAGGACGGGATGTAGCGGTTGAGCGCCGGCCGTTCGGGATTGTCCCTGGTGTGGCGTTTGAGAGTTTCGGGAACGAACTCCAGCTTGCCGCTGGGCGTCTGCAAACCCTTGCCGAACTCTTCCGCCCACTGCGACGGCAGCGGAAACGGCTCCGGCAGGTCCTTCTGACGGCCTTCGGCGAACCAGCGCATGTCCACCGGCGGTCGCAGTTCGGGCCTTTCCGGCGGCACGACGTAATAGCCTTTGCGGCAGAACTCGCGCCAGGAGATGTGATCCGGCAGGTCAGAGGAGTCGAATACCCGCTTGACCCAGTCGAGCTCGCTGCAACCTTCGGTGAATACCCCGCCCAAGCCCAGGCGCTCGAGGATGGCCGCGAAGATGTCATAGTCCGAACGCGACTCGCCGAGCGGTTCGATGCACTTGTGCTGCAGCGACACCACGCGATGATTGACCAGGGTGTAGCCATGGTGGGCGTAACCGCCTGAGTTGCACCATTCTCCGATGTCCCAGCGCTCGAGTTGGGTGCAGGCCGGCAGGATGATATCAGCGAACTGGGCCTCGCCCTCCATCCAGATCGACTGGTTGACCACGAACTCGATGCTGTCGTGGCGGTAGGCTTCGACCCAGCGCCCGGAGCGGGTGACGGTACTGAAGGACGAGCCGCCGTAGCGGTAGATCATGTGGATGGGCGAATAGCCGGCCATCGGATAGGTGAAGGGGGCGAACTGCGCCTCCTGCGACATGCCATCCCAGAGATAGCCGGTGGCATGGCCATTGATGATGGCATCGGGCAACTGCTGCCGCGGCACCAGTTGCTTGACCGGGTTCATGGTCAGGATGTGTGGCATGCGCTGGTAGTTGTTTACGGCGTTGCCGGTCCACATCAGTTCGCCCGAGATGCCGCCGTCGGCATAGCCGGGGAAGTAGAAATGATGGTCTACCGGCGACCCGATCTGCAGGCAGCCGAAATTGACGCCGGGCTTTCCCCAGCCCTGCATGGCCATCATCATGATCATGCAACGTGCCCACTGTTGTCCGGTCGCACCGCGGCCGGCGCCACCAAAGCCGGCGCCAGTCATGCCGGTCGCCAGATAGACCTTGCGGTTACCCCACTTGCGGGCCAGGGCGCGTACGTCCTTGGCCGGCACACCGGTCTCGCCTTCCTGCCACTCAGGCGTTTTGGCAATACCGTCGATTTCGCCCAGCAGGTAGCGCTTCCACTCGTCGAAGCCGGTGGTGCGGTTCGCCACGTAATCCTTGTCGTAAAGGCCTTCGACGGCCCACACGTACATGATCGCGGTGGCCAGGGCCGCATCAGTCTGCGGGCGGATCGGAATCCAGCGCCCGCCGAGGAGCTGTGCGGTAGGATTGTTGTGCGGATCGATATGGACGAACTCGATGCCGAGCTCCTTGGCCCACAGGCGGCGGGTCGTCCCCTCGAAACCGGCGTAGGCGCCGTTGGTGCTCTCCGGATCGCAGGACCAGAAGACCATCATCTCGGCTTCCTTCAGGCAGTCCTCGACGGCGCCATAGCCGGCCGGCACGCCGACACGCATGGAGTTGCCGAAATGGTGCATGGCGCCCCAGTACCAGCCCTCCCAACTGTCCGGGTTGGCGGCGACGCGGGTGAAACCGATCAGGTTGGCGAAGCGCATCAGCGAGCTGAGGTAATAGCCGACATTGCCCCACTGGTGGTGGGACGACATCGGGAAGGTAATCGAGCCGGGGCCGTGGACGCGCTTCTGCCGGTTGATTTCCTTGGCGACGATGCTCAGCGCTTCGTCCCAGCTTATGGGCACATAGCCTGACTTGCCGCGGTTCTGCGGGTTGCGCTCGCCGTCCGGGTCGAAATCGACCCGCTTCATCGGGTGCAGAATGCGCTTGTCCGAATAAACCAGGGATTTAAGCGACAGGGCATGCGGCGCTACCAGGGCGCGGCGTTTGGGGCGGAAGGTCTTGCCACGCGCCTGCAACTCCCAGCTCGGCGCATCTTTCTCATCCAGCTCCAGCGGCGTGACGCGCTGGATGAGGCCGCCCTTCACATAGACGAACAGTGGTCCGCCGTTGGTGCAGGTCGTGTAGCGCCGGGTGCCGTCGCGCATCGGCAGACCCATCTCCAGCCCGACCGTCTGGCTGAGGTTGAGCGTCTGGGTGAACCACACCACCAGAGGGTCCGGCCCCTTGGCGACGACCTTGAAGTTCTTGGCGGCGTGGACGATCTCGCCCATGTCCAGATTGGGCGATAGGAATTTCAGGGCCGTGGGCAGGTCTTTGAACAGCATGCTGACATCCGCTTCTGCCGCTTTGCCGGCACGCGAAAACACCTTGCCACCGCGGATTTCGAGGAAGCGACCGATGCTGCCGTCCTGAAGGCCGATATAGGCGGTGCAGTTCTTCTGCTTGAGCCGCGCGTGAAATTGCGGATGTTTGCGGGCAGTGAAGCCAAGTACCTTCGGTAAGGCGAACAATATTGTTTTTAGAAGTATTTTTTTCATTCAGGTTGCCACTGGTGTTGGGGTTTCGAGGCACTGCAGCGGGACGACTTCTCGGCGTGAGTGCGTCCAGTTTCCGGATCGACTCCCTGCATCCGGCGATTGCCGTCCGCCCGCTGGGCTCACAAGCCGGGGAAGGCCGGCTCCCTTGGTTGATTGCTTGAGAACGCATCACCTCCCGACGGGTTGGGACTGATGGAACCGAGTGTTTCGAGTGCCCACTAGGCTTGGCCAATCCATCGCCTGTAGCGTTTCGCCTGACGACGGGACTTCAGCTGGTTGCCGATCAATGCCATGAGTGGCGACACCCTTGGCCTTGATCGCTTCCCCTGGCTCAGTAACCCGAGTTGCTTCTTGACCACCGACGCCACGGCAAGCGATGCCAGCGCCCTGTTCTTCCAGGGGACGACTATGGGCTTCACTTCGGTGTCTTGCCCCTCCTTCCACTGGCTGGGCAGGGTCGGTTCGATAGCCAGCGCAGTGGCGAGGCCCACCACCGACACCGAATCGCTCACCACTCGCTCCGCGACCTCCTTTCGGCGCACGCCGCCGGTGACCATCAGCGGCATGTGCGCGACTTCCCCGATTCTTTCCGCGAACTCAAGAAAATAGGCCTCTCGAGCCAAGCGGCTGCCGTCGCGGGTTTGCCCCTGCATGGCTGGGCTTTCGTAGCTGCCACCTGACAGCTCGACCAGGTCGACGGCCTTGGCGTTGAGCATTTCCACCACCCGAGCCGCATCCTCGGCATCGAAACCACCACGCTGAAAGTCCGCCGAGTTGAGCTTCACAGCGACGCAAAAGGTCGACGCCACTCGCTGACGTATAGCGTCGACGGCTCGCAGGAGGATCTGTGCTCGGTTTTCCAGGCTGCCGCCCCAGCGGTCGCTGCGCCGGTTGGTCAAGGGCGATAGGAACTGGCTGAACAGGTAGCCGTGGGCAGCATGAACTTCAACGCCGGTGAACCCGGCACGCTCGGCCAGTGCCGCCGTATGGGCATAGCGCTGGATCAGCGCCTCGATCTCCTGCTCGCCCAAGGCCCTGGGCTGCGCAAAAGCCTTGGACAGCCCGGGAATGTCGACGGCAACTGCGGAAGGTCCCCGCGCCGGCTGTCCCAGGGCGGCCAGAACCTGCCGCCCCGGATGATTGATTTGCATCCAGGCCTGGGCTCCACGACTGCGGCAAGCATCCGCCCACAGCCTGAATCGGCCGAGGTGCCTATCGTCCTCGAGCACCACCCCGGCCGGTCCGGTCAAGGCATGGCGATCGACCATGACATTCCCAGTGATGATCAAGCCTGCCCCGCCTTCCGCCCAACACTGGTAGAGCCTGACCAGTGCTTGTCCGGGTGCGTGATCCGCATCGGCCAGGTTCTCCTCCATCGCTGCCTTGGCAATTCGGTTTGGAATCACCGCGCCATTGGGCAATCGCAGCGGTTCGAAGAGCTTTGAGCTGGTCATGTTCTGTCCTTCAACTGATGAAAAATCGGCCCGCCATAGCGAAGCCTTTTGAGCAACAGGTCGGCAAGCACGGTGCTCCTGCGGACTTCTCAAATTCCTGAGGCACGGCCAGCCTGCAGCCTGGAGGTCGGGATGGTTCACATCACCCCGACGGCTTGATGCCCCGGTCGAGGTGTGAGCCAGAAACGCCAAAAGCTGAACACGCGTGTCCAGTCTAGTCAATATGCAGAATATCGGACGGTCTCAATTAGCCCGCCGCGAAGCAGAAAATCCCCAGCCATATTGGCTTATAGCGTTTTGCGCATTGCATGACGGGCTCTCTATTCAAAATCTTTGTTGACGGAAATAGAACACGCGTGTTCAATCAAGCCATGAACAATCCTGGAGAAAGAAGCGTGGAATCCCTGAATCCGACACAGCGCCGCATTCATCAGGCCGCTTTTCGCCTGTTCGCAGAAAAAGGCACCTCCCAGGTGAACATCCTCGACCTTGCGCAAGAGGCGGGAGTCGCGCGCGGAACGATCTATAGCAACGTCGAGAGCATGGAGAGTCTGTTCGAGACAGTCGCCGGTCACCTCGCAAGGGAGATGCATGAGCGCGTCAAGAAGAGCTTCGACTCCCTCTCCGATCCGGCTCAACGCCTTGCCAATGGAATCCGATTCTTCATTCGTCGCGCTCACGAGGACTCCCAGTGGGGGGCGTTCATCCACAAGTTCGCCATGAGCAATACGTCGTTGCGCGAAATGTTCACCAGCCAAGCGACTACAGACCTTCTGAGCGGACTCTCCAGTGGGCGATACAAGTTCCGACAGGAGCAATTGCTCTCAGTCATGACGCTGATTTCGAGCAGCGTCCTGGGCTCGATTTTCCTGGTGCTGGAAGGGCACAAGACGTGGCGCGAATCCGGTTCTGACACAGCCGAGCTAGTGCTCCGAGCGCTGGGTGTGCCGCCAGAGGAGGCTCGTGCGTTGGCGACCGAAGAGTTACCGGCACTTCCTACCCTCGACTGATCTCGTAACCGACTCAACCAAACAACACCCCTGCCATTTCAGGGGTGCGGGGTCGGCTTTGCTCCAAAAAACCGGAAAAGAAAAACAATGAACAGCAGAAATGAAATGCCCCAGTTGGCGACACCACAACCTGCCAGGCACCCGGCTCCCACGGTCAAGGCACAACGCCTTGCCCACCTGATCTTCGAGCGACCTGACCTCGATGAGGCGGCACGCTTCCTGACCGACTTCGGTCTGACGGTCAGCCATCAGGATGCCGATACGCTCTATCTCCGTGCGGCAGAGCCTTCGCCCTACTGCTACCGCATCCATCGCGCGGCGCAGGCGCGTTTTCTCGGTTTCGGCCTGGAGGTTCGCAACCTGGATGACCTGAGAGAGCTCAGCCAACTCGACGGAGCGTCCGGCATCGAAGACATCAGTCGTCCGGGCGGCGGCAAACAAGTCAGGCTGCTTGACCCCTCCGGATTCATTGTGGAAGCCATCTACGGGCAGGCCCCCAGTGAGCCGCTCCCGCACAGAGCCGCGCTTCTGCTGAATCTGGTCGAGCATCCGCGAGTCAACAGCACTCAGCGACCGCCGGTAGCGCCGCCGGAAGTCCTGAGGCTCGGCCATGTCGTCATGGAAGTCGCTGACTACCAGGCGACTTGCGCCTGGTATACCCAGCACCTCGGTTTCATTCCCAGCGACGTGCAGGTGCTCCCGGATGGCTCGCCCATCGTCACGTTCATGCGCCTGGACCGCGGCGACACGCCGGCGGATCACCATACCCTCGCCATCGCCCAGAGCTTTATGGCGACCTACAGCCACAGCGCTTATGAGCTCGTGGATGCCGATGCAGTGGGCATGGGGCAGCGCGTCATGCGGGAGCGCGGCTGGAAGCACGCGTGGGGAATCGGCCGGCACATTCTGGGCAGCCAGATCTTCGATTACTGGCAGGACCCCTGGGGTGACAAGCACGAACACTACTGCGACGGGGATATCTTCACCGCCGCACTGCCCACGGGCATTCATCCCGTGAGCCCCGAGGCCATGGCGCAGTGGGGGCAACGCATGCCCAAGAGCTTCACGCAGCCCAAGCTGAGCCTGGCCAATCTGCGCACGCTGGTCCGTAACCTGCGACGCAGCCCGGACCTGACGCTGCGCAAGTTGATAACGCTCATGCGGATGTTCGGGTAGAGCTACCGCCATGTCGGGCAGTTCAACCAAGTTAGGCCGGCGGGATGTGCTCAAAGCCGGCGCCTTGATCGCCGGCGGCTCACTGGTCTACAGCGTTGCCGGCCCCAATTCAGAACAACACCAAAGTCCTCGCGCCACCGAGCGCGGAATAGACGCTGCTCCAGGAGTGCCTTCAATGTCTGCTGTACATGTAGTCCGCTTTGAATATCAGAACGGTATCCACTGGGGCGTGATACGTCAGGGCCGCATCACGGTCGTCCCCGGTACCTTTGAAACCACCGGTGACTTCATTCGCCAGAACGGTATCGACGACCTCGCTCAAGTTAGAGGTACGGAGTTGGATGAGGGCGAGGTGAAACTGCTGTCGCCTCTGACCCGTAACCAACAGTTCGTCTGCCAGGGCGCCAACTACCGCCAGCACATGATCGAGTCGGGCATGGACCCTGACGCGAAGAAGTACAACATGATCTTCACCAAGGCGACGAGCTGCCTGGTGGCAGCGGACAGCGACCTGATCAAGCCGCGCAACGTGCGTTTCCTGGACTACGAGATCGAACTGGGACTGGTGATGAAGCGCGCGATCAGCGGCGCCGTTGCCGTCACCGACGCCAACCTGCATGAGTTCATCGCCGGCGTCGTCATCGTGAACGACTACTCGGCGCGCGACATCCAGATTCCCCAGATGCAGTTCTACAAGGGCAAGAGCTTCCGCACGTTCGGCCCGGTCGGCCCTTACCTCTGCCTGCTGGATGCCAAGCACGTACATTACTTGAAAGACCTTCAGCTGCGCCTGACGGTCAATGGCCAGGTGCGTCAGAGCGACAGCACGGCCAACCTGGTTTATGGCCCCGCTGAAACACTGACCGAACTCTCCTCCGTACAAGATCTCGCCCCCGGTGACCTGATCGCCACAGGCACTCCGGCGGGTTGTGCCCTGACGATCCCCTCCCCCGCCAAACAACGTATCGCGGCCCTGCTGCCGGAAGCCACCAAATGGCAAATGTTCCTCAAGGCCCAGGAGAGCCGGCCGCAATACCTCAAGCCTGGCGACGTGGTCGAAGCGCGCATTCGCAGTGCGGATGGCGTGATCGACCTGGGTGTGCAACGTAACCGAGTCGTGGAGGAAGCCTGATGACCGTGCAGTGCCTGAACGACATCAAGGAGCTCGAGCTGGTCCCCTTATCGGAGCGTGATCTGGCTTCCAGTACTTATGAAGCACTGAGACGCACCGCCGAGCGCACCCCGGATGCGCCCGCGCTGAGCTTCTTCGCCGACGCCACATACTTCAAGAACACCCACGACTGGAGCTATTCCGAGCTGTTCGCGGATATCACTCGCGCAGCGAATGCCTTCCATGACCTGGGCATTACGCCCGGCAAAGTCATCGCCTTCATCCTGCCCAACCTGCCGGAGACCCACTTCACCATCTGGGGTGGCGAGGCGGCGGGCATCGTCATGGCGATCAATCCGCTGCTGGACGCAAAGCAGATGGCAGGCTTGCTACATGCCGCCAAGGCGAGTGTGGTGCTTACGCTCGCGCCGATGCCAGGCAGCGACCTGTGGCCCAAGCTGGCCTCGCAACTGGATCAGTTGCCCTCGATCAAGCACATCGTTTGGGTCAGCATGGGCCCCTATATCGACGTAGCCACGCGTGAGTCCCTTGGATCCCTGGCACAGAAGGAACGTGAACTGCACAGCGGTGCCGCGATTCACGAATTGCGCGCGCTGATGGACGCGCAGCCCGGCACGCACCTCAAGAGCGGCCGGCAAATCCGCACCGAGGAGCGTTCCTCTTTCTTCTGCACCGGCGGCACGACCGGGCTGCCCAAGATCGCCGCCCGCACTCATGGTTCTGAAGTGTTCAACGCCTGGGCCATGGCTGCCCACCTGGCGCCGCGCAACAGCAGCCAGGTCATTTTCTGCGGATTGCCGCTGTTCCACGTCAACGGACAACTGGTAACGGGCCTGATGCCCTGGACCCAGGGCGACCATGTGATCCTCGGCACACCGCAAGGCTACCGCGGCGAGGGCGTGATCGCCCGCTTCTGGGAGATGGTGGAACACTTCGGTATCAACTTCTTCTCCGGCGTTCCCACCGTCTATGCAGCGCTCCTGCAGACCGAGCTGAAGGGCCGCGATCTTTCTAGCCTGCGCTATGCGCTCTGTGGCGCCGCGCCGATGCCGGTCGAGCTTTTCCGCGAGTTCGAACTACGCACCGGGGTGAAGATCCTTGAAGGCTACGGCCTCACGGAAGGCGCCTGCGTTTCCTCGGTCAACCCGCCCCAAGGCGAGCGCCACATTGGCTCCATCGGCATACGGATCGCCTACCAGAACATGCGCGCGGTCTTGCTCAATGACTCTGGAGAGTACCTGCGCGACGCCACCGTGGATGAGATCGGTCTGATCACGATCAGCGGTCCGAACCTATTCGACGGTTATCTGGAGGAGAGCCATAACCGGGGCCTGTGGATCGATATCAACGGTGAGCGCTGGCTGAATACGGGCGATCTGGGTCGCCAGGACCAGCAGGGTTACTTCTGGCTGACCGGGCGCAAAAAGGAACTGATCATCCGCGGCGGTCACAATATCGATCCCAAGCAGATTGAGGAGGCCCTACAGGCTCATCCTGCGGTTGCCTTGGTCGCTGCCATCGGCAGCCCCGATGCGTACTCGGGCGAGGTTCCTGTGGCCTATGCCCAACTGCGTCAGGGGCAGGTTTGCACGGTGGAAGAACTGCAGGAGTTCGCCAATCTCAACATCAGCGAGCGAGCCGCCGTTCCCAAGCGCATCGAAATACTCGATGCCCTGCCACTGACTGCCGTGGGCAAGATTTTCAAGCCTGCCTTGCAGCAGCAGGAGGTTGCCAGAGTGGTCCTTCAGGAAGTCGAACACCTGGCGCTGTCGGGCGTTGCGGTGGAGGTCATCCAGGATAGTCGCCGCGGCCTGGTCGCATGCATCCGAGGTTGCACCAACCAGGAAACCTTGGCCTCTCGTCTAGGGCGGTACAGCTTTCAAGTCGAGTGGCTGCCATCAACCGCATCGACCTCCACTCTCTGTCATTCCCGTAGCCAGTAGCGTTACCAAGGTCGACGCAGACCTTATGCAAACCCGTCAGTTCCACTTTTAGCGCCGGAGTCAGTACCGCAAATCCCAGTCGAACAGCGTGCAAAACAACAACAAGAGGTAGTGAACATGAGCAACACGCGATTTCCCTGGCGGCGCGCCCGCCTACCGCTGGCCATCGCCCTGGCCGGCAGTCTGACCACGCCAGCGTTTGGCTTGAACTTCAACCTCGGCGAGATCGAAGGGCAATTTGATTCCTCGCTCAGCGTCGGAGCCAGCTGGGCGCAGCGAGGCGCCGACCCCGAACTGATCGGCGCGACCAACGGTGGCAAGGGCGATGCCAGCGTCACGGACGACGGCCGGCTGAACTTCAAGAGGGGTGAGACCTTCTCGAAGATATTCAAGGGCATCCACGACCTCGAGCTGAAGTACGGCGAGACCGGGGTGTTCGTGCGTGGCAAATACTGGTACGACTTCGAGCTGAAGGACGAGAGTCGTCCGTTCAAGGACATCTCCGACAGCGGCCGCAAAGAAGGCGCCAAGTCTTCTGGCGCCGAGTTGCTGGATGCCTTTATCTATCACAACTATGTGATCGGCGAACTACCCGGCATCGTGCGTCTGGGCAAGCAGGTGGTCAGCTGGGGCGAGAGCACCTTTATCCAGGGCGGGATCAACAGCATCAACCCGGTGGACGTGTCCGCCTTCCGCCGCCCCGGCGCCGAGATCAAGGAAGGCTTGATCCCGGTCAATATGTTCTATCTGTCGCAGAACCTGACCGAGAACCTGACGGCCGAAGCCTTCTACCAGTTGGATTGGCAGCAGACGGTGGTGGACAACTGCGGCACCTTCTTCTCGCAAAACGATTTCGTCGCCGATGGCTGCCAGCCCCTCCCGGTCGGCCCGGATCTCAGCGCCAACCCGCTGGCCCAGGCCGCCCTGAGCCCCTTCGGCATCAGCCTGGGCGCGGAAAGCATCGAGGTGCCGCGCGCCGGCGATGACGATGCGCGCGATGGCGGCCAGTGGGGGACCGCCCTACGCTGGTTCGTGCCCAGCCTGGATACCGAATTCGGCGCCTACTTCCTCAACTATCACAGTCGTCAGCCCTACGTTAGCTCGATCTCCAGCCCGAACGTCGCCGACCTGTCCTTCGTACCGCAGCTCTGCGCCAACGTCGGCATCACCGACCCTGCGGTCTGTGCCGGAGTCGCCAGCTCTGCCATTGGCCAGCAGTTGATCGGGGCATATCGCCTCGGCACCTCGAAGTATCAGGTGACTTACCCGGAGGATATCCGCCTCTATGGCCTGAGCTTCGCCACCACCCTGCCGACCGGCACTGCCTTATCCGGGGAAATCAGCTACCGACCCAACCTGCCACTGCAACTCAACGGTAACGATCAGGTCCTCGCCGGCACGGGCGTCGCCGCCATCTCTCCGCTGCTCTCCTCGGGGGCTTATCAGGCGACCAACAACGCGCTAGTGCAGGGTTATCAACGCAAACCCGTGACCCAGGCGCAGATCACCGCCGTGCACTTCTTCGATCAAATCATGGGCGCCGACCGCCTGACCCTGGTCGGCGAAATCGGCATGGTGCATATCGGTGATCTGGAAGGCCGAGGCGGCCTGCGCTATGGCCGCGATGCGGTGTTCGGCCAGGGCGAGCTGCTCCCGGACAACAGCCTGTGCCTCACCAGCTCCGCCACGCCGCAGAACTGCAACGACGATGGCTTCCTCACCACCACCTCCTGGGGCTATCGCGCACGCGCGATCTGGGAATACACCGACCTGATTCCGGCGGTGACGCTCAAGCCGAACCTGGCCTGGTCCCACGATGTTGACGGTTATGGTCCCGAGCCGGGCTTCAACGAAGGCAGCAAGGCCATCAGCCTGGGCGTGGATGCCGAGTACCGCAACACCTACAACGCCAGCCTGTCATACACCGATTTCTTCGGCGGCGATTACAACACCAGCGTCGATCGCGATTTCATCGCGCTCAGCGTCGGCTTGTCCTTCTGAGCAGGAGAGCAGACCATGAAACTCTTGATACAAAGCACGACCCTGAGTCTCTCGCTGCTGACTGGCGCGGCGCTGGCCGCCGTCACCCCGGAGCAAGCCGCTCAGCTCGGCAAGAACCTGACCCCGCTCGGTGCAGAGCAAGCGGGCAATGCCGACGGCAGCATTCCGGCCTGGACTGGTGGCCTCGGCAAGAACAGTGGCAAGCAGAACCCCCAAGGCTTTCTCGACGACCCATACGCCAGTGAACAGCCGCTCTTCACCATCACTGCACAGAACGCGGAGCAATATAAGGACAAGCTGAGCCCCGGCCAGTTGGCCATGCTCAAGCGTTATCCCGACTCGTATCGGCTGCCGGTCTACCCCAGCCACCGCAGCGTCGCACTCCCGGACTCCGTCTACGCCGCAGCACGGTCCAATGCGCAGAACACCCAACTCGTGGCAGGTGGCAATGGCCTGACCAACTTCCAGACCGCCTACCCCTTCCCCATCCCGCAGAATGGCCAGGAAGTCGTCTGGAACCACCTTACTCGCTACCGCGGCGGCAGCATGAAACGCATCAGCGTACAGGCTACGCCGGAGAAAAGCGGTGCCTTCACGCCGGTGACATTCAAGATGGAGTTCACCTACCGCGATCAGCTAAAGGACTTCGATCCGGCTAATCCGGGCAATGTGCTGTTCTACTACAAGGAGGAAGTCGTATCCCCCGCGCGCCTGGCCGGTAGTGTATTGCTGGTACACGAGACCCTCGACCAGGTGAAGGAGCCACGCCTGGCCTGGCTCTACAACGCGGGCCAGCGTCGCGTGCGACGTGCCCCCCAAGTGGCCTACGACGGCCCCTACCCCGCCTCCGAGGGGCTGCGCGTGGGCGACAACTTCGACATGTACAACGGCGCGCAGGACCGTTACGACTGGAAGCTGATCGGCAAGCGCGAGCTGTATATCCCCTACAACAGCTTCAAGCTGGACTCACCCAAGCTGAAATACGATGACATCGTCAAGGCCGGGCACCTTAACCCGGAGTTCGCCCGTTATGAGCTGCACCGGGTCTGGGAAGTGGAGGCCACCCTGAAGCCCGGCGAGCGGCATGTCTATGCCAAGCGAGTGTTCTTCATTGATGAGGACTCCTGGCAAATAGTCCTGGCCGACCACTACGACGCGCGCGGTACTCTCTGGAGGGTTGGCGAAGGCCATCTACAACCCTATTACAACGTCCAGGTGCCCTGGTTGGCCGTGGAAATCGTGTATGACCTGCTGAACGGTCGCTACATCGTTTCAGGCATGAAGAACGAGGAAAGTAAGGGTGTCGAGTTCGGGGTCAAAGCCCTTGCCGCCGACTACACCCCTGCCGCCTTGCGCAACGCCGGGGTCCGTTAAACAACGTTACTTAGTTGAAGGCCACAAGCCCGAGACCTAGGCCGCCACCACGACTGGCGGCCTTTTTTATCGTTCTCGGTCGTTAGAGCTTCCAGGGTAACTGGTTCAAGTAAGTAGCAAATCAACTCCGTAAACCTGAATACCCCGCCCTGGCTTTGGCCGGCCAAGGCACATTACGCAACTTCGGCCCACTCCAACTGACACTGAAAAGTGCTCGGAAAAGTGAAGCCCTGCCCAAAAGTTTGGTCTGTGTGCGACAAACAAAAGCAACAAGAGATGAAAGATGAAACTCAATAGCCATGCAACTCAATACACTTCCAACGCCCAAGAACTCCCCCTATGGACCAAGCTCACCTTTGCCGCCGCAATATTCAGCCTTTCAACAACCACAAGTGCCAACGGCATCGCCCTTAACGAACAAAGCGCCAGCAGTGCTGGAACCGCCTATGCGGGAAGGTCGTCATCCGCGTTGGATGCCAGCACCATATATGGAAACCCTGCCGGCCTGACCAAACTGCGGCGCACTCAGATCAGCGGCGGAGCAGCGCTAATATCGGTCAGCAACGACATCAGTGATGCGCAAGGTAGCGCCACTGGAACGAACAAAGGAGACTCGGTGCCGATGGGGCTAATGCCTTTCGCCTATATGTCGACACCGCTTGATGATCGCTTTTCGATTGGTCTTGGCCTTTATGCCCCGAGTGGTCTCATCAATGATTACGAAAGCACTTTCCAAGGCCGCCACTACGGCTCTTACAGCGAGACAAGGGAAATCACCCTGCAACCGACCATTGCCTACCGGGTCAATGACTTTCTATCCATCGGCGGCGGCCTGACCCTGAACCGCTTTGATGCGGAGCTGCAAAACTATCTGGCCACCGGCGACCTGAACAACGGTACGGAGACGCTGGTCACCATCAAGGGCGACGACACAGCACTTGGCTACAACATCGGGCTCTTGGTTGATTTGAGCGACGCAACCACCTGGGGCATTACCTATCACTCCAAGCGGAGCTATCACCTAAAAGGACATACCACGGTTTCCGATTCCCCGGCCTTTCTCTCTCTTGACGGAAACTACGACGCCAAGGTGGATCTTGAAATGCCCGAATCAGTAGATACGTCTATTACTCATAGTTTCAATAGCCGCTGGACCGGATACCTTGGTGCCACCTGGACTCGCTGGAGTCGACTTCAAAAATTCGAGGCGGTCAATAGCAATGTTTCCGCCATCGGCCAAATTGTGGGACTGAATCGGGTCGGCGAGACACTGAACTGGCACGACACCTGGACCACTGCGATCGGAGTGTCCTACCAACTTAATCCGCAGTGGGTATTGAGGGCCGGTTACGCGTATGACCCTTCCCCGGTTCGAAATGCCGACCGCAGTGTGCGAATTCCCGTTGGCAATCGAAAGGCCGTGACAATTGGCGCCGGCTATTCGCCAAGCCCCGACCTGACGGTGGACTTCGCCTACGGTTATCTCTGGGACTCCAAGGCGTCAGTGAATCAACCAGGGGACGCTGCGCTCCAACCAGCATACAGCGCGAATTTCGACAATAGTGCTAATGGACTGGCCGTACAATTCACATATCAATTTTAATCAATAATTCTCACGCTCATATTCGAAAATCTTGAATTAGAAAATATTCTTTCAGCCGCTCTCAACCGCCAAGAAACTTTCAACTCTTATCAATTCAGCGCATCGATACACGCACGACACCAAACATTGCATAGAGGCACTGTCTGGTTTGCAGGACTACGCCAACGGGGCACAACTACGCCCCGCAGGTAAAGACAATTCGGCGTTGGACGAGCGGAAAAGTAGAGCATCGCCATTATCGGTTTGATGTTAGCCGAGGACGCTCTGATCTTGATTACTCACCCGTGCCGGCACTTGTCGCTGTTAGTGAATAGGGGTTCACTATGACTGTGCTTCAAAGCAGCTTTATGCCCTTGTCCTCACGCGAGCGAGCTTGGCTACCATGGCTGGGTCGGACCGGGAAGCTCGCCATGGCTTGGTCCTGCTGGCTCAACCGCGCGCTTTATCCGCAGGTGGAGCAGATCTTCGAGAGCATCGCAGATACCCGTGCGAAGCTGCTGCAAGACTGGACCGCCAGCCAGTGGCAGCACCTCGCCGAGCTGGCCGAAAGCCTCGGCCAGGACCTCCCCCCGGATCCCCAGCTGCTCAAGGCCCGTCTGGAGCAAATGCTGGATCTTTCCGAGCTGTTCCTGGTGGACACCCAGGGCTGCATCACCACCTCTACCTGGGCCCCGCGCTGCGGCGCTCGCGACCAGACGCCCGAGGCTGTGGCCCGTGGGCTGCTTGGGCCCTTTCTGCATGGACCCTACAGCGATGCCCAGACCCTCGCCATCGGCCCCAGCACTTCGCGCTTCCACGATGCCGTGCCCCTGATGTTCTACCAGCCGCTGAAGTTCGAAGGGCGGGTGGTCGGTTGCCTTTGCGGGCGTGTTCCCAATGACGTGCTGGGCGACCTGATCCAGCGCGAGGCTGGGCACATCTATCCCGAATCCGGGGACAACTACCTGTTCATGGTGGATTCACGCTTCGATGCGTCGATCCAGGCCGGCACCGCCTTGTCGCGCTCGCGCTTCGAGGACGCCACCTTCACCCATGGCGAGAACCTCAAGCAGGGCGTGCATATCGCCTTCGGCACCGTGTGAGTCAGCCGCCACACCGAACTGGAGCTGCGCTTCACCGATCCGTCCACCGGCCAGCTCCACCCCGGCGTGCGAGAAACCATCCACAAGGGCTCCAACCTCTTCGTCTGCTACCCGGGCTATTCCGACTACCGCCACATCCCTGTTATCGGCAAGGGCGTGACCTTCCAGCTGCCGGGCTCGCCAGACCGCTGGGGGATGATGTGCGAGGCCGACCTGAAGGAGGTCTATCGCCGCCGCTCGCTCAGCTTCGAGCTGATGAAGACTTCCCTGTTGACTCTGATCGTGGTGACCGGCGCCGGCTTCCTGCTGCAGCGCTTCAGCGGCCTGCCGCAGAACTGGCTGTATCTGCTGCAGGTGCTGCTGCTGGCCGCTGGCGCCCTTTGCTTCCGTAGCTTTGGCCCGCGCCGTCTGGCCGCGCGCATGCAGGAGATGACGGACTTAGTGCGCACCATCGCCGAGGGCGAGGGCAATCTGGCGCAACGCACCGCCAGCGCCGCCGAGGACATCCGCAACCGGGTCGAGGGCCTGCAGTCCGCCACGCGCCAGGCGGTGGAATTCATGGAGTCGGACGTGCGCAACGTAGATGACGGCTTGCGCCTCACCGAAGAGGCGTCCAGCGAGAACCTGCACTTGCACCGCACCGTGGAGCGCATGTTCGAGATCATCAAGCAGCTCAACCAGCAGAGTCTCGATTACGGCCAGACCGTCCGCAGCGTGGACCTGGCCTCCCGCGAAATGAGCCAGTCGGTCGACGTCCTGCGCAGCAGTTCAGAACTAGTGCGGCATACGGAAAACCAGCTTCCTCAGCTGGTTGGGCAATTCAGCGTGAGCGAGCGGGCAACGAAAAAGTAGTTACATAACGCCGCAGCTCGAGAAACGCCACCGCAGTTAGGACATTAAAAACAGAGATGCTCAACCAGGATTTCTTAGGAATCAGGAGCTGTTGAGCCGCTGCAGTGTCGTTGGCAGGACGTCGGCAAACGAAGCCGGAACTACCATTTGGGCTTCGTATTTGTCATGCGAATGGAGCGCATGCCGCTATCGGTGCCACCAGTACCGCATGGCGTTCCCCTCCCCCCGCGCTGCCCAGCCACTTCGAGAACCTTGTCCATGCTATGGCGCGAAGTGGAAGTCATTGCAACCGTTGCTCCACTCGCGGGCTACTCGCTGCGCTCACCCGGCGCGCCACCTACGTCGCTGCGCACGCTCTCAGTGCAAGGTGTTCGCGTGTACCAGGGGCGTTGTATGCGCAGCACCAACCGGTCGATCTGCGGCACCAGCAGATTGGCGGCTAGCACGGCGAAGCAGAGACCATCGGCATAAAGCCCGAATTCGCGAATCAATTCGGTCAGCGCGCCAATGGCCACGCCGAAGAGGATGCGGCCGGCACGCGTATCGGGACTGGTGACCGGATCGGTGGCGATGAAAAAGGCGGTGAACAGCAAGCCGCCGAGGCTGAGGCTGTACAGGCTTTCCTGTGGGCTATGGCCGGCTGCCAGGCACAGCAATACCCTGCTGGCAAGCATCGCCAGCGGAATCTCGATTCGGATTACCCGCAGGACAGCCAGCATCAAACCGCCGGCAATATAGCCGTACCCCGGCAGATTGGGGGTGATCGGTGTGAACTGGTTCCGAGCCAGCTGAGTGGCGCCGGCGAACGCATCGAGGCTGAGTGGGGGGCCAGCTGTAACTGCTGTAGAAGATCTATAACCCCCAGGGTGCGGTAGCTGGCGTTTTCATCCAGTGCATACCTCGGCACAAGCTCGCTGCCGTTGTGAAGGATCGAGAAGATTTTCCGTTCCCTCCTCCACCCGGTAACCAGGTCGATTGAGTCCGTACCGCAAAGGCTCCCCCCTTCCAAGGCAGAGAACCACTGAGTGCTATCCAGCACAGCTCGTTTGGCCCTGCCCACGTCCGCTCTGGATTCAAGTCTCAAGTCGGTTGCTTGACCTTCCCCTAGCAGTAAAGCTCACCCTGAAAGAAGAGAGAAGCAGTCCGCAGGCAAACATTGGACGCCTGCTGGATTGATGCGTGAGACTCTCGGGGATGGCAGGCATGAACATCGGCATTGCCGCACAAGAGAGCGGCCTTTCCGCAAGGATCATCCGGTATTACGAGCGCATTGCACTGATTTCTCGACCAGCACGGTCCAGGGCCGGATATCGGGTCTATGCGGAACAGGATGTCCAACAGTTACGTTTCATCCACCACGCCCGAGATTTGGGTTTCTCTATTGAACAAGTGCGCACTCTACTCTCGCTCTGGCGTGACCGCTCTCGGCTAGATGATGAGGTCCGAGCGTTAGCCCTCATCTACATAGAGGCCCTGAACGCTCGCATCACCGCTCTGCAAGCGATGCGCGCGGCCGTCATGCACCTCGCCAACACGTGCGACAGCGATGACGTTTCCAGTGGGACGGGGACCTGAGAACTTAACCGGCTGGCCGGAGATTGCTGCAGGCCACCGTGAAATCTGACTTCCTTACAGAACGGTAATTGTTCGCCCGCGGAGCAGGGTCTAAACTGCCCCGCATGAAACGCTACCTGCGACTGTGTCTGCTCGTCCTGCTCAGCTTCACGCTTCCCCTCAGCGGGATGGCGGGCGTTCAGTCGCCGTCGGAGCCCTGCCCGATGAAGACCGCCGGCATGGCCAAAATGCTGGACATGGGCCAGGGCTGCTGCCACGACATGGAGGGTGGCACTACCGATCACGACAAACCCTGCAAGCCTGGTCTGGAATGCAAGACGGTCAGCATCCTGCAGGTGCGGTATGTGAAGCCCGTAGTCGACCTGTCCTCCCCCATTGCAACGACCTCCCTCAGCGAATTCCTGCCCGAGCGAACCCCTTCCGGGGTTTGGCGCCCACCCCGCGTTTGATTCCTGTTCCCCGCTGACTGCCGCGCCGCTCACGCGCTGCGGCTGACCTGCGCGCGCGTCCGTGCGCCGCGCAGTGGAACCTCACAGGAATCGTGACGATGAACCGCACACGCTATTGCACCGGTTGGCCCATCGCGGCCGCCCTGGTGGCGTCCGTAATGGCCCTGCCAGGCCTGGCCGCCGACTTGACCCTTGACGAGGCGTTGCGCCTGGCCGAGGAAAACGCTCCATCACTGACCGCCCAGGCCTCCAAACTGCAGGCTGCCAGCAGCGCCGCCATTCCCGCCGGTGAGTTGCCCGATCCGAAGTTGCTGCTCGGCGTGCAGAACTATCCCGTGGGCGGCCCTGACCGCTGGACCCTCGATCAGGACTTCATGACCATGCAGATGGTCGGGGTCATGCAGGAAATGCCCAACCGCGACAAACGTCGGGCGCGTAGAGAAGTCGCCAATGCGGCCATCGAACGCGCCGCCGCGGAGGGCCGCGTCGAGCGCCTGAAGGTTCGCCAGGCTACGGCTGAGGCATGGATCACCCGCCATTCGGTGGAGCGCAAGCAGGCCCTATTTGAAGAGTTCTTCCGTGAGAATCGCCTGCTGGCCACCACCGTGCGCGCGCAGATCGCCGGGGGACGTGCACCGGCTTCGGACGCGGTTACCGCCAAACAGGAGGCGGCCGAACTGGCTGAACGGCAGGATGAACTGGACAGTCAGCACGCCCAGGCTCGCGCCGGGTTGCGGCGTTGGATAGGCCCCGCGGCGGACGCCCCCTTGATGGGCGACCTCCCGGTGTGGCCGATCAAAGCTCCCGGCTTCACCCACAAACTGCAACAACATCCCGAATTGACGGCCTTCGCCCCCATCACTCGCGAGGCGGAAGCCAAAGTGCGAGAGGCCGAGGCGGAGAAGAAATCCGACTGGAGCTGGGAGGTCGATTACCAGCGCCGGGGGCGCGAGTTCGGCGACATGGTGAGCGTGCAGTTCACCTTCGACCTGCCGTTGTTCCCCGGCTCCCGGCAGAACCCCACGATTGCCGCCCGCCACGCCGAACTCAACCAGCTGGAGGCCGAGCGCGAAGCCCTGACCCGCGAGCATGCCGAGCAACTGGAAGCGGATTTGGCGGACTACCAGCGCCTGGAACGGGCTGTCCTCCGCGGCCGAGAAAGCCTGCTGCCCCTGGCGCAGGAGAAAGTCGACCTGACCACGACCAGCTACCGCGCCGGCACGGGCGACCTGTCCTCCGTCATCGCGGCGCGCCGCGAACTGATTGAGGCACGTCTGAAGCAGATCGACGTCGAGGGCCAGCGCGCCCTGACCAGCGCCAGGCTCCATTTCACCTACGGGGAGAACCATCCATGAGCGCACGACTTTGGAAAAGCGCGCTGCTGAGCGGCTTGTCGATTGCCCTTGGGTTGGCGGGCGGCTACTGGTACGCCAACTCCCGCATGGCAGAGGTTTCGGGCTCGCCGGCCAAGCCCGTCACAGCGACCCAGGACGGCCGCAAGGTGCTGTACTGGTACGACCCCATGTACCCGCAGCAGAAGTTCGACAAGCCGGGGAAGTCGCCCTTCATGGACATGGAAATGATCCCGCAGTACGCCGATGCTGCTGCGGAGACCTCTGCCATTCGCATTGACCCCAGCCTGACCCAGAACCTCGGATTGCGACTGGCCTCCGTCACCCGGGGCTCACTCGCCAACAGCTTGGAGGTGATTGGCGTACTCGCTTTCAACGAACGCGAGGTGGCGGTAGTCCAGGCCCGCGCCGATGGCTTCGTCGAGCGGGTCTATGCCCGGGCGCCGGGCGATGTGCTCCAGGCTGGGGCGCCGCTGGTCGACCTTCTGATTCCGGACTGGGCCGCCGCCCAGGAAGAGTTCCTCGCCCTGAAGCACAGCGGTGATGCCGGCCTGCTGGCTGCGGCCCGCCAACGTCTGCGCCTCGCCGGCATGCCGGCGGCGCTGATTCACCAGGTGGAACGTAGCGGCAAGCCGCAAGCGGTCCTGACCCTGGACAGCCCCATCGGCGGTGTAGTGCAGGAACTGGACGTACGCAACGGCATGACCGTAGCGGCAGGCGCCACCCTGGCCCGGGTCAACGGCCTCGACAGCGTCTGGCTCAGCCTGGCGGTTCCGGAAGCCGAGGCCGGGGCCATCGCCCAGGGCCAGGCAGTTGAAGCGCGCTTGCCCGCGTTTCCCGGCGAAGTGTTGGCGGGCACTGTCGATGCGATCCTGCCGGAGACCAATCCGGACAGCCGCACGCTGCGGGTGCGGGTAGAACTGCCCAATCCGGACGGCCGCCTGCGGCCTGGTATGACCGCGCAGGTCCGCCTGAACCGGTCCACGGCACAGAACGTGCTGTGGCTGCCCAGCGAAGCCATCATCCGCACCGGCCGCCGCGCCCTGGTGATGCTCGCCGAAGACGGTGGGCGCTACCGGCCGGTGGAAGTCCGACTCGGGCCGGAAAGCGCCGGCCAGACCGTGGTCACCCAAGGGCTCACGGAAGGCCAGCAGGTGGTCGCCTCCGGGCAATTCCTGCTGGATTCCGAAGCCAGCCTGAAAGGCCTGACCGCCCCTACTGCAGAACAACTCACGACCACGGCAGCGCCCGTGCTGCACGAGGCTGAAGCGCAAGTCATGGCCATCGACAATGCCGGGGTAACCCTGGCCCACGGGCCGTTCAAGACGTTGGGCATGCCCGGCATGACCATGACCTTCCCGCTGGCTGACCCGGCTCTGATGGTCGGCATCAAGGCCGGCGACAAGGTGCGCGTCGCCGTGCGCCAAAGCGACAGCGGTCTGCTGGTCGAGCGCCTGGAGAAACAGGGAGGCCAGCCATGATTGCCACGCTGATTCGTTGGTCGGTAGCAAACCGCTTTCTGGTGATCCTGGCCACGCTGTTCGCCACCGCCTGGGGCATCTGGTCCGTACAGACCACGCCGATCGACGCGTTGCCGGACCTCTCCGACGTCCAGGTGATCATCCGCACGCCGTACCCAGGCCAAGCGCCGCAGATCGTCGAGAACCAGGTCACCTATCCACTGGCCACCACCATGCTCTCGGTGCCGGGGGCAAAAACCGTGCGGGCGTATTCCTTCTTTGGCGACAGCTTCGTCTACGTGATCTTCGACAACGGTACCGATCTCTATTGGGCGCGCTCGCGGGTGCTGGAATACCTCAGTCAGATCCAGGGGCGCCTGCCCGCCACCGCCAAGCCCGCACTCGGGCCGGACGCCACCGGAGTCGGCTGGATCTTCCAATACGCCCTGGTGGACCGCAGTGGCGGGCATGACCTGGCGCAACTGCGCGCCCTACAGGACTGGTTCCTCAAGTTCGAGCTGAAGACACTGCCCAACGTCGCCGAGGTGGCCACCGTGGGCGGCATGGTCAAGCAGTACCAGGTGGTACTGGACCCAATCCGCCTGGCCAGTCAGGGGCTCACTCAGGATGCGGTGATCGACGCCATCGGCAAGGCCAATCAGGAAACCGGCGGCGCCGTGCTGACGATGGCCGAGGCCGAATTCATGGTGCGCGCCTCCGGCTACCTGAAAACGCTGGACGACTTCCGCTCCGTGCCGCTCAAACTCAGCGCCGGCGGCATACCGGTCACCCTCGGCGACGTGGCGACCATTCAGCAAGGGCCGGAGATGCGCCGAGGCATCACCGAGCTCGACGGCGAGGGCGAGACCGTCGGTGGCGTGGTGATCCTGCGCAGCGGCAAGAACGCCCGCGAGACCATCGCCGCGGTCAAGGCCAAGCTGCACGAACTGCAGAAAAGCCTGCCGGCCGGGGTGGAGTTGGTCACCACCTATGACCGCAGCCAGTTGATCGATCGTGCCGTGGAAAACCTCAGCCACAAGCTGCTGGAGGAATTCATCGTGGTCGCCCTGGTCTGTGCGGTGTTCCTCTGGCACCTGCGTTCCTCGCTGGTGGCGATCATCTCCCTGCCGATCGGCGTGCTGATCGCCTTCACCGTCATGCGCTACCAGGGGATCAACGCCAACATCATGTCCCTGGGCGGGATCGCCATCGCCATCGGTGCCATGGTGGACGCCGCGGTGGTGATGATCGAGAACGCCCATAAGAAGATCGAGGCCTGGCATTCCGCCCATCCCGGCGAGACGCTGAAAGGTGAGCATCACTGGCACGTGATGACCGAGGCCGCCGCAGAGGTCGGGCCGGCGCTGTTCTTCTGCCTGCTGATCATCACCTTGTCGTTCATCCCGGTGTTCACACTGGAGGCCCAGGAAGGCCGGCTGTTCGGCCCGCTGGCCTTCACCAAGACCTACGCCATGGCGGCGGCCGCCGGGCTATCGGTGACCCTGGTACCGGTGCTGATGGGCTACTGGATTCGTGGGCATATCCCCAAGGAGGAGCAGAACCCGCTGAACCGCTGGCTGATCCGGATCTACCAGCCCGCCCTGGACCAGGTGCTGCGCCATCCCAAGCTCACCCTGGCGGCGGCCTTCCTGATCTTCCTGAGCGCCCTGTGGCCGGTTTCGCGGCTGGGCGGCGAATTCCTCCCGCCGCTGGATGAGGGCGACCTGCTCTACATGCCCTCGGCGCTACCCGGCCTGTCGGCGCAGAAGGCCAGCCAGCTGCTGCAGATCACTGATCGGCTGATCAAGACGGTCCCGGAAGTCGAACACGTCTTCGGCAAGGCCGGGCGCGCCGAGACCGCGACCGACCCAGCGCCCCTGGAGATGTTCGAGACCACCATCCAGTTCAAGCCACGCGAGCAGTGGCGGCCCGGCATGACCCCGGAAAAGCTGGTGGAGGAGTTGGATCGGGTGGTCAAGGTGCCGGGACTGACCAATATCTGGATTCCGCCGATCCGCAACCGCATCGACATGCTCGCCACCGGAATCAAGAGCCCGATCGGGGTCAAGGTCGCCGGCCCTAATCTCGCGGATATCGATGCCGCCACCCAGGCAGTCGAACGCGCCGCCAAGACGGTGCCGGGCGTCAGTTCGGCGCTAGCCGAACGCCTCACCGGCGGGCGCTACATCGACGTGGATATTGACCGCCAAGCCGCGGCGCGCTACGGGCTGAACATCGCCGACGTGCAGTCGATCGTCGCCAGTGCCATCGGCGGTGAGACCATTGGCGAAACCGTCGAGGGACTGGCGCGCTTCCCTATCAGCGTGCGCTACCCACGGGAGTGGCGCGATTCGCCCGGTGCCCTGGAGCAACTGCCGATCTACACGCCGCAGGGCCTGCAGATCACCTTGGGCACCGTGGCCCGCATTCGCGTCAATGACGGCCCGCCCATGCTGAAAAGCGAAAATGCGCGGCCGTCCGGCTGGGTCTACATCGACGTGCGTGGCCGGGACATCGCCTCCGTGGTGGCGGACCTGCGCCAGGTCGTTAGCGAACAGGTCAAGCTACAGCCGGGCATGAGCCTGGCCTACTCGGGGCAGTTCGAATTCCTCGAACGGGCCAACGCGCGGCTCAAGTTGGTGGTACCAGCCACGCTGCTGATCATCTTCGTCTTGCTCTACCTGACCTTCGCCCGTTTCGACGAGGCCTTCCTGATCATGGCCACCCTGCCCTTCGCCCTCACCGGTGGGGTGTGGTTCCTCTACCTGCTCGGCTACAACCTGTCGGTGGCCACCGGCGTGGGCTTCATCGCCCTGGCTGGTGTCGCCGCCGAGTTCGGCGTGATCATGCTGCTCTACCTGAAGAATGCCTGGACCGAACGCGAGGATGCCGGCGACGCCAGCGAGCGCGGGCTCCTTGCGGCGATTCGCGAAGGGGCCGTGCAGCGCGTGCGGCCCAAGGCCATGACGGTGGCGGTGATCATCGCCGGTTTGCTGCCGATCCTCTGGGGCAGCGGTACCGGCAGCGAAATCATGAGTCGTATCGCCGCGCCCATGGTCGGCGGCATGGTCACCGCGCCCCTGCTGTCCCTGTTCGTCCTGCCGGCCGCCTACCGCCTGATGCGTCGCCGGCACCTCCCTACTGTAGCCACCGCCCATAACGGAGCCGCTATATGAAAAGGCCTTTGATTGCCGTCACGAACGCAGACGCGCTTCAACGAATGATCCTGGAGGACTGACAATGCAACTGAAACAGCGACTACACCGAGCGATGACGCTCGGATGTCTGATGGCCTTCGCGCTGCTCACCGCGTGCGGTGACGCGGCGGTTACCCTTACGCATGTGCATGGCCTGGCATACAGTCCGGACGGTCAACGGCTATCGATTCCCAGCCACCACGGGCTGGCCATCTACAGCGCCGGACGCTGGCGCAAGGCCGCCGGACCGGAACACGACTACATGGGCTATGCCGTGACCCGCCGGGCAATCTACAGCAGCGGTCATCCGGCCCAAGGCAGCGGCCTGACCAACCCCTTCGGCCTGATCAAGAGCAGCGATGACGGCCGCACCTGGCAACAGCTGGGCCTGCAGGGCGAGGCGGACTTCCACCTGCTGGCCGCCGGTTTCGACAACGGCGCGCTGTATGTTTTCAATGGTCGGCCGAATTCGCGCATGAGCGCGCCCGGCCTGTACTTCAGCCTGAATGGCGGCCTCAACTGGCAACGCGCAGCCGCGCAGGGGCTATCTGAAGCGCCCGTCGCCCTGGCGGTGCATCCGACCGACAGCAAAGTAGTCGCACTGACGACCAGCACCGGCTTGTACGTGTCACGCGATGCCGGCCAGAGCTTCCAGGCCCTCAGCCAGGGCGAACAGACCGTGGGCCTCGCCTTCAGCCTGGACGGTAACAGCCTGTGGTTCGGTAGCTACGGTAACGGCGCGAAGCTGTCGAGGCTGGAGCTTGCGACCGGCCAGGTTACCCCGCTCAGCGTGCCCGAGCTGAAAAAAGATGCCGTGGCCTACCTGGCACAAAACCCGACCCAGCCGCAGGAGTGGGCGATGGCCACCTTCAAGCGTGACGTCTACGTGTCGAAGGATGGCGGCAAATCCTGGAGCGCCATTGCCAAGGCCGGTCAGACGCTGAAATGACCGCGTAGCGGGCCTTGGCAAGCAGGTTGAGATTAGAGTTCTGGCGTAGCCCAGCAAAGTGGCCCACAGATGACCGGAGAAGCCCGTCAGCAGGCGGGAAGCCATACATCTCGGCGTACAAAGCGATGATGACGGCCTGCACCAAGCTGGCGCCGGTAAGGCTTGCCTCAATGCGAGAACTGCCGTGAATCAAAGAACAGGAAGAAGTTGCTTGGCACGTCCGCCGAAGCCTTGCCGGCGCTCTGTGCGGCACGCAGCGCTTCGACCGAGTTGAGCATTTGCCCGGAAGGCGTCAGCCCATTCACATCCGGCCAGAAATTGGCGTCATTGATCAATACGACCACGATTTGCCACCACACGGCGCCGAAGTTGGCACCGCGAATGATGTGACTGTGATTGGGCAGCGGCACGTTGACGGGGTGCTTGTCCGGGTTCTTGCCCAGCGCCGTCAGCACCGGCCCCAGGTCCACCTGCTTGGGATGCATGGTGCAGGTGCCGAAGTCCCCCTTGTGCTGGGTCAGCGGCTGGCCTGGCTCCGGACATTGCACCGCCACCTGCGGTGTCGGGTTGAAGGCTTCCGGGACGAAGCCGAACAACTGGCGCAACGCCGCCGTCAACTCGGGAGTGGCCGCCTCACCGCCCTTGTCGAAAAAAGGCACGATGACGAACAGTTTCTCAGTCTGCCCAACGGGCTTGCCCGCCGGGTCCAGACCCGATTGAACGCCCACTACGCAGCCCGAGGTTTGCCCAGCACGGGGATCACCCGTCTGGAACTGGTCCGGGTCGATCGCGGCGACCTTGGGGTTGCCCTGGGCATCGGTGTTGTTGTCGAAATTGTCGAAGGGGCCGTGCACGCAATCGAAGTTCTGGAAATAGGTAAAGGCAACCAGGCGCTCGTTGCCGAAGCCATCGGTCTGGTTAACCGCAATGGGACGCTGCGGATCGGACAGCGAAGCGGCCAGGGTCAACTCACTGGCGAGCAGGCCCGCGGCGAGCAAGGCCATTAGCAGAATGAGCGGCGCTCTGGTGGGAAACATTTGGCGGATGGAGGTACGCATGATGGAGTTCCTCGCAGAGGGTGCTGCTAGCACCGAGGGGGCAGTGGGTTGTGGCGGGGCCGCAAAGCTGGGCGGCTCCGCCACAACTCCGGGCTACTTGGGCATCAGCACCTTGTCGACCACATGGATAACGCCGTTTGACTGCTTGACGTCGGCAATGGTGACGCTGGATGTGATCCCCTTGGCATCGGTGATCCACAGCATCTTCCCGTCATCCTTGATGGTCAGCGGCTCACCTTCCACGGTGGTCAGCTTGATCCAGCCACCGCCTTTCCTGATCGCGGCCATCAAGTCGTGGGCGCTGTAGTTACCGGGCACCACGTGGTAAGTCAGGATCTTGCTCAGGGTCGCCTTGTTGGCAGGCTTCAGCAGGCCGTCGACGGTCCCCGCCGGGAGTGCGGCAAAGGCTTCGTTGGTGGGAGCAAAGACGGTGAACGGGCCCTTGCTGTTGAGCGTGTCGACCAGCCCCGCGGCCTTCACGGCGGCCACCAGGGTCGTGTGGTCCTTGGAGTGCATGGCGTTCTCGACGATGGTCTTGCTGGGGTACATGGGGGCGCCGCCAACCATCACGCTCTCTGCAGCAAGGGCGGGCAAGGCGCTGCTCGTGGCGACGACGAGAAAGACGGTAGCCAGGCTATGACGAATCAGGTTCATGGTGCATCTCCGTAGTTCAAGTAGGCGTCCAATCGAGACGCGTAGAAGGTACGGAGCAACTCGCTGGCTGGATGCACTCAGAAACTGAAGATTTCACCCTTGGCGATGACCGGTCCGGTGGGTTGTCCAGTGGGCGAACCACCGGGGGGCTCTAGCGAGACGGCGAACAGGGTCTTGGGCTGGGCGCTGTCCTGCAGGTTGGGCGGTATCGCCAGACTCAGCGCGCGGTCGCTGGCGAGCAGGCCCAGGGAGACGGGTTGTTGCCCCGGGGCAATCAGCCAGAGCTCCGCCGCCCTATCGACCAGGTCGACGGGAGCGGTGGGGATGATGACGAGCCGCTCCCGTGACGGATCAACTGTGACCGCGAATACCGCTTGGCCACTGTCCAGTTGCAGCGTTGCGGCGAGAGTCGGCTGCGAAGTAATTCCGATGGGTAGGCTGGACCACAGCATCACGCTGCCCAGGACCAGACTCAGGGCCAGGCCGCCCACACCGGCCCAGCGCCACAGTGCGAGGTTGTCCCAGAAGGTGGCCGGTTTCTCTGCCGGCACCGGCCTTTGGCGCGCCGGTGCCGTCGCCAGGTCCAGCTGGGCCTCGATCCTCGACCACAGGTCATTCGGTACAGGAATCGGCTCAATCTCTTCGACCAGGGGCGCCAGACGCTCCTGCCAGGCGGCGTGGCGTCGGGCGAACTCCGCACTGCTCGCGATCTGGGCTTCCACGGTTTCACGTTCCCGGGCGTTCAGCACGCCCAGGACGTATTCGGCGATCCGTAAATCGTCGTCGCGGTCGGTGGGGGCGTCGGTGGGGGTCATCGTTCCAGACACTCCTTGAGGCGTAGCAAGCCCCGTCGAATCCAGCTCTTCAAGGTTCCCAGAGGCACGCCGCTACGTTGGGCCAAATCCTCATAGGTGCAGCCGTCGAAGAACGCCGTACGGATCGCCGCGCGTTGCTTTTCCTCCAGGCTGCCCAGGCAGCGGTCAAGGCGCAGCCGCTCGACATCCATCGCGACGGCGTCCTCGATACGCTGGGCGCCCGACACGGGCTCGAGCAACTCAAGCGGCTCGTGATGCCGTTGGGTGGCAGCACGCAGTCGGTCGATGGCCTTGTTGCGGGCGACCATCGCTAACCAGGTGATCGGACTGGCCCGTTGGTGGTCATACTGCGCGGCCTTGTGCCAGATGGTGACATACACCTCCTGGAGCACATCTTCGGCGTCGCTTCGTTGCGGCAGCATGCGCAGGCAGATCCCGAACAGCTTGGCCGACGTTAGCCGATACAGCGCGGCGAAAGCATTACGGTCTTGCAGAGCGACGGCAGTCAGTAGCCCTCCCAGGAGTTGTCCGCTTTCGTCGGTATCCCGCATCGTGATGCTCCTGGCGCTTCAAAGACCTCGAGTTTCACCAAGCTGAGTCCAGCCTTGGGGCTGCGTCAACCTCCAGGGCGGCTGGTCTTGTTCTACCCACAGTGGCAGCTCGCCAGCCAGCAAGGGGCGCCTTAACGTTCCTGCTGTCGCTGGCGTGGCGGACACTTCACGGAACCATAGGAGCAAAAGACGCAGCAATCGCCGGGTTTGGGCCGCAGGACGGCCTGGCAGCGACTGCATATATGGAAGTACTGACAGGCGTCCGTGGGCATGGTCATCCGCATGATGAAGCCACAGTTCGGACACCTAAGGTCGGAATCGAGCGTGATGCCAGGCATTCTGACCTCCGGTCTGTCGAGGAGGTGGGTGAAACGCTGCGCTCAACGGAACAGGGGCGCAAGCCAGGGCGCCGCAAGCAAGCCCAGCACCAGGGTTGCCGTCCACCAGAACCAGCGCCGCTGGCGTGCCAGTGCGCATCGCTGGGCACGCGACCAGTTCGCCGCATAGGCCGGCAACAGATAAAGGCGATTAAGCGCAAAGCCCAGGCAAAGCAAAGTTAACCCGACCAGCAAAGGTCGATAAGAGGACACGGTGGTCAGGTACAGCGCCCAGGCTCCGACCCCCAGCGCCATCAGGATTGCGGGTCCGTAGCAGCACAACGACGCCCCCATCCCAGTCAGCACGCTGGCGAACAACGCGCGGGTCACCGTGATGAAGGCCATGACATTTGCCTGGGGAGGACCTGCCTCTCAACTAGTCTAATGCCTGTACCCAGGTACGGATTCAAGGGGCGACGATGACCGAGCGACTCAGTATCGGCAGGGTGGCGGCGTTGGCCGGCGTTGGGGTCGAGACAGTGCGCTATTACCAGCGCCAGGGCCTGCTGGAACAGCCGGCCAAGTCGGTGGACGGGCAGCGGCGCTATACGCCCGACCAGGTCAAGCGCCTGCGCTTCATCAAGCGGGCCCAGTCTCTCGGGTTCACCCTGGCAGAAGTAAGCAGCCTCCTGGCGCTGGCCGATGGCCGCTGCTGTGCGGATGTCCGGTCACTGGCCGCTCACAAGGCACAACTCATCGAAGCGAAGCTGACTGCGCTGGCGGCGATGCATCGGGCTCTGAATGAGCTGATACGCCAATGCGATGCGAACACAGGCGATGTGAACTGCCCGATCATCGAACTCCTGATCCAGGATTGATCCAGGACGACGAGCAAGGTCGCTGGCCTCGACCTACTTAACCCGGACTTCTCCAAGTTCTTTGTCAGTTGGCTTGGTGGACCGGGAAAGCCTCTCAAGTAGCGGAAATTTGCCACGAACACACGTAAGCAAGTCGGATGCCTGGCGGGATGAAATGCTGGAACACCGAAATGTAATTATTGGCCACGCTGGTCTGAGCCTGCGAAGCCCAACATTCCCTGGCAACAAGCTCGAGAGCGCTGCGCACTCTTTGTTGGGCTTCGCTTCGCTCTCCACCAACCTACAAAATCCGCACTAGGCGCTATACGCCGGACGAACCAAAACTGTTCAGGCTGCACAGGCTTCGCACGTCAATGGACCACTTGGCCACTCAGCTCTGCCGTAGCACATGAAGGGCAAGTCGCTGATTTACAAGGTAATCGTAGGCTACCAAGGCACGCATCGGTGTCGTTCACCTGATGACAGGAGAATCTGGCAAGGCCTTTGCACGTCCCTCGACAGATTCCTGCGTAGCGCGCCAACGGCGGTGGGCCGCGGATCTCGGACAACGGCGTCCGTCAGAGCTCCTCCCCTTCTCGGGAGCTCTGGCGTACGCCGTTTTTGTTTTGCCTTCCGACAAGGACAACACCATGAGCGAACGTGATTCCAAAGACCCGGTGAACAACAGCCGCCGTAACTTCCTCAAGCAGTCCATCGCCATCGCCGGCACCGTCGGCGGCGTGGCCGCCCTGGGGCTTTCCGCCCCCGGTTTCCTGCGCAGCGCGGCCTGGGCCGCTGGCTCGGACGCCCCGGAAAAGGCCGCCCTGAAGGTCGGTTTCATTCCCCTGACCGATTGCGCCTCGGTGGTGGTCGCCGCCACCCAGGGTTTCGCCGCCAAGTACGGCCTCACCATCACGCCCAGCAAGGAAGCCTCCTGGGCGGGTGTGCGCGACAAGTTGAACACCGGCGAGCTGGATGCCTCCCACGTGCTCTACGGCATGATGTACGGCTCCCAACTCGGCGTGGCCGGACCGCAGAAGAACATGGCGGTGCTCATGGGGCTGAACCAGAACGGCCAGGCCATCACCCTCTCCCGCCAGTTGAAGGAAGCCGGCGTGACCAACGGCGAACAGCTCGCCGCTCATATCAAAAAAGGCGGCAACCCGCTGACCTTCGCCCAGACCTTCCCTACCGGCACCCATGCCATGTGGCTCTACTACTGGCTGGCCAGCTATGGCATCAACCCCATGACCGATGTGAAGACCATCACCGTGCCGCCGCCGCAGATGGTCGCCAACATGCGCGTCGGCAACATGGACGGTTTCTGCGTGGGCGAACCCTGGGGCGCGCGGGCCATCTTCGACAAGATCGGTTTCACCGCCACCACCACCCAGCAGATCTGGGCGGACCACCCGGAGAAGGTGCTGGGTTGCTCCCGCGAGTTCGTCGAGCAGAACCCCAATACGGCGCGGGCCCTGGTGATGGCGCTGCTCGATGCAAGCCGCTTTATCGAGGCCAGCGTGGAAAACAAGAAAGCCACCGCCAAACTGATCGCCGGCAAGGCCTATGTGAACGCGCCGGTGGACGTCATCGAACAGCGCTTCCTCGGACACTACGAGGACGGCCTGGGCAACAAATGGGATGACAAGCACGCCATGGCCTTCTGCAAGGACTGCCAGGTGAACTTCCCCTACCTCTCCGACGGCATGTGGTTCATGACCCAGTTCAAGCGCTGGGGCCTGATCAAGCAGGACCCGGATTACGCGGCCGTCGCCGCCCAAGTCAACCAGACCAGGCTGTTCAGCGAAGCGGCCAGCGCCCTCGGCCTTCCGGTGCCGACCACCGCCATGCGCGGCAGCACCCTGATGGACGGCAAGCTGTGGGACGGCTCCAACCCCGCCGCCTACGCGCAATCCTTCGCCATCAAAGCCTGAACCAGGAGGCCACCATGAATGCTCCTTTGAACACGCCGTTGCCGGCGGCAGCCAAGGCTGTACCCAGCAACGCCCCGCGCCTGGCCTGGCCCGGCGCGGAGACCTTCCGCAACCTGGCGCGGGCACTGGTCCCGCCTCTGCTCGGCCTGCTGTTGTTCGTCGGCCTCTGGGCCCTGGTCGCGGCGCGCAGCGAGGGATTGCCGGGACCACTGTCGACCTGGCATTCGGCGCTGGAACTCTTCGCCGATCCCTTCTACGACAACGGCCCCAACGACATGGGCATCGGCTGGAATATCCTGCACTCGCTGGGCCGGGTCGGCCTGGGCTTCGGCATGGCCGCGCTGGTGGGCATTCCGCTGGGTTTTGCCATCGGCCGCTTCGCCTTCCTCGCCGGGATGCTGTCGCCCATCATCAGCCTGCTGCGGCCGGTTTCCCCGCTGGCCTGGCTGCCCATCGGGCTGCTGGTGTTCGAGGCCGCCGGCCCCGCGTCGATCTGGGTGATCTTCATCAGCTCCATCTGGCCGATCATCCTCAACACCGCCGCCGGGGTGGCCAGCGTGCCGCAGGACTACCTCAACGTGGCGCGGGTGCTGAAGCTCTCCGAGTTCAAGGTACTCACCCACATCCTCTTCCCCGCCGTGCTGCCGCACCTGATGACCGGCATCCGCCTGGCCATCGGCGTCGCCTGGCTGGTGATAGTGGCGGCGGAAATGCTCACCGGCGGCACTGGCCTGGGCTTCTGGGTGTGGGACGAATGGAACAACCTGAACGTCGAGCACATCCTCATCGCCATCATCATCGTCGGCCTGGTAGGCCTGGCCCTGGAGCAGAGCCTGCTGTGGCTGGCCAAGCGCTTCGACTACACCAACTGAGCATTCCTCTAGGAGCGAGCTCTGCTCGCGAACCGCATTCGCGAGCAAGCTCGCTCCTACCAAGAGCAGGAGAACCCTGATGGACAAGTTCGTCGAGCTGACCGGTGTCAGCAAGCATTTCGATACCCGCAAGGGCCGCTTCCAGGCCCTCAGCAACGTCAACCTCTGCATTGCCCGCGGCGAGTTCGTCTCGCTGATCGGCCACTCCGGCTGCGGCAAGTCCACCGTGCTCAACCTCATCGCCGGCCTGCTGGACGCCAGCGAAGGCGGGTTGATCTGCAACGGGCGGGAAATCGATGGCCCCGGCCCGGAGCGCGCGGTGGTGTTCCAGAACCATAGCCTGCTGCCCTGGATGACCTGCTTCGGCAACGTCTACCTGGCGGTGGAACGGGTCTTTGGCGCTCGCGAAAGCAAGGCCCGGCTCAAGGAACGCACCGCGGCGGCGCTGCAGATGGTCGGTCTGGACCATGCGGCGCACAAGCACCCCAACGAGATCTCAGGTGGCATGAAACAGCGCGTGGGCATCGCCCGTGCGTTGGCGATGGAACCCAAGGTACTGCTGATGGACGAGCCCTTCGGCGCGCTGGACGCCCTCACCCGTGCCCACCTGCAGGATGAGCTGCTGCGCATCGTCGGCGAGACGCACAGCACAGTGGTGATGGTCACCCATGACGTGGACGAGGCCGTGCTGCTCTCCGACCGCATCGTGATGATGACCAACGGCCCGGCGGCTACCGTCGGCGATATCGTCAAGGTCGACCTGGATCGCCCCCGCGAGCGCCTCGCCCTGGCCAACGATGCCCGCTATCACGAGTACCGCACGGCAGTGCTGGAGTTTCTCTACCAACGCCAGCAGCGCCCCGCCGCCTAGGGAAGGCCCTGTAGGAGCGAGCTCTGCTCGCGAAGGAGGCTGGTTCGCGAGCAGAGCTCGCTCCTACGAGGGGGACATACCTCGAAAAGCGCCGCCGTCCTGCTGAAGGACAGGCGGCGTTTTTTCTTGGTTGTGAACAGCCGGTAGCCCGGATGAAATCCGGGGAAAGTCCAACCGCCGCTCCCGGATTTCATCCGGGCTACGAGGTGCCAGCCTGTTGCGAAGGCGGGACGCCCCTTGCGCATTGCCGCCTGCTCACATGCCCCATGCGGGGGCCCTGGTAGCGTACCTCGCACCCGTCCAATGCAGCCTGGCCCACGAATGTGCAGGGCTTAATCGCGAAATGTTCTTTCCGCTGAATAAAGTCCTTTTAAATCAGCCCTTTGAGCAAACTGGCACAGTGCCTGCTTAGACCTTCCCCGGTCAGCACAACGGCGTGTCTGCCACTCAACCGACAACGACGTCGCGGAACCCCCTCCCCATCAGGAGCGCGGGCACCGTGGCGTTTTTTTTTGCGCTTAACAGACTCAGGAAGACCGCTATGCACATGCTGAAACCCGCCCTGTTGTCGCTGGCCGTTGCCGGCACCAGCCACGCCGCCCTGGCCGCAGAAAACATTAGCAACCTGTTCACCCAGGGCAAGCCGATCCTCGATGCCCGCTATCGCTTTGAAAACGTCGATCAGAACAACAACCTGCGTGACGCCAATGCCCAGACCCTGCGCACCCGCGTCGGCTTCCAGAGCGGCAAGTGGTACGGCCTGTCGGGCCTGGTGGAAGTGGACAACGTCAGCCGCCTGGGCGATGCCGCCTACAACAGCACCCGTAACGGCCAGACCCACTACACCATGGTCGCCGACCCCGATGGCACCGAAATCAACCAGGCCCTGCTGCGCTACGACCAGGCCTTCGGCAGCGCCGTGCTGGGTCGCCAGCGTATCAATCTGGACAACCAGCGCTTCGTCGGCGGCTCCGCCTGGCGGCAGAACGAGCAGACCTACGACGCGGCCCTTGGCCAACTCAAACCCCTCGACGGCCTGACCCTGACCTACGCCTACCTCGACAACATCAACACCATTTTCGGGCCGGAAAACGGTCGCTTCGACAACCGCACCAACCCGGCGAACATCGAAGGCCACAGCCACCTGTTCAACGCCCAGTACCTGGTGATGCCCGAACTCGCGGTAACCGCCTACAGCTACCTGCTCGGCCTGGACAACATCGCGACCACCGCCGCCTCCCCGCTGGGCAGCCTGTCCAGCAGAACCCACGGCCTGCGCCTGAACGGTGCGCGGGGCGGTTTCAGCTACGTGCTGGAGTACGCGCGTCAGCAGGACTACGCCGGCAACCCGCTGGACCTGGACAGCGAGTACTACCTGGCGGAACTGGGGTATGTCTTCAAGGGTGTGCAGTTAAAGGGCGGCTACGAGGTGCTGGGAGGCGACAGCGGCCCAGGCAACCGTGCGTTCCAGACTCCACTGGCGACCAAGCACATCTTCCAGGGCTGGGCCGACCAGTTCCTGACCACGCCGGCCGACGGCATCGAGGACGCTTACCTGGGGTTCACCGCGCCACTGGCTGGCGGCAGCCTGCAAGCCTGGTACCACGACTTCGACACCGAGCAGGGTAGCGACGACTACGGCAGCGAGATCGACCTGTCCTATGGCCATCCGATTCCGGGCGTGAAAGGCCTGGCCGGACTGGTCAAGTACGCCAGCTACGACTCGAATGATCGAGCCCGCACGGTCGATACCGACAAGCTCTGGGTGCAGGTGCAATACACCTACTGACGAACCCCGGCCCGTAACTGGTGGGCCATCGGTGTGCGGGCTCCTGCGCCCCACACCGACCTGGCCTGCCAGGTTGCAAGGACGCAGCACGACCCTGAACGAAGGACAGCCTTCACTCCACCTGGGAATCCGACCATGAGCAATCTCGCAGACTCCGGTGAACCTGTTATCGATGGAGCGACCCGACTCACTCGGGACATCCAACGAACGCCTGGGCAACGGATGCCCTGTCTGCCATTCGAGCCAGGTATCGCCCTGGTTGCCCGCATTCAGGACGGCGCGTGGCTGCCCATCGGTACCGCACTTGGCGCTGCGGCCTGCGCGTACGCAGCTCAGCCGGTAATGGCCCTTGGGCTTGTCCTGGGGACGCTCTACCTGGCCCTCTCCCTGCATCTGCATCAGGTGCGCCAGCGCTGCAGCGAGGCATTCTGGTTCGATGAACTGGCGCGCCTGCTCCGGTCCCGATCTGCCAACGATGAGGCGGCGCTTTTGGTCGCGTGCAGTGAACGACTGCGCGGTACGGATCGCCTGAACAGTGAGGTGCGCTTTGCCAGCCAGGCGCTGGAGCAGCTGGCGCAAAAGGCCAATGTCCAGGGCAGCGAGCAAAGCCAGCGGGTGAACATGATCGCGGCCGCCAGCGAACAAATTGAACGCAGCCTGGCCAGCGTCGACGAAATGGCCAACAGCGCCCGGTCGGATTTCGCCGCAGCGCATATCCAGGGAGAGGATGGATGCCGGGCGGCGCGGGAACTGGGGTCAGGGATGGCCGACATACGCAGCAGCCTGGGCGATACCGCCCGCGCGGTGACGCAATTGCTGCAGGGCACCGCACTCGTCGAGCAGTCAGTGCAAGGAATCCAGGATCTGGCCAGGCGAACCCAGCTACTGGCCCTGAACGCCTCGATCGAGGCTGCCCGTGCCGGCGAGCAAGGTCGCGGTTTCGCGGTGGTGGCGGATGAAGTCCGGCAGATGGCAACGGCTACCGACAAGACCACGCGCGAGATCATCTCGGCGGCCACGGCCATCGCAGGGGCCGTTAACCAGGTGAGCAAGGAGGTCGAGCATCACCGCGAACTGCTGGAGCGTGGCAGTGGGCAGAGCAACAGCCTCGCCGAGAGCCTTGACCGGCTGGCCCGCAAGAGCCAGGAAAATCTGCAGCGCTTCGACAACATGCAACAGGCGCTGGTCGAACATCACCAGGCGAACCAGTCCCTCGGTGAACAACTGCAGCAGATCAGCACAAGCCTGCAGGTGCAAAGCAGGCAAACCCATGACCTGCATGACCTGACCCGCTACCTCACCCGACTCACAGGCGGAGCGACGCCATGATCATTCAGACCCTGCCCGCACTGGCCGTTCTGGCCGCCCTGGTCGCAGCGTGCATGGCCCTGCAGTTGGACGATCGACGCCGGCACAAGCGTAAGCGAGATGAGCTGAGCGCCATATTGCAGTTGGGCCTGGTGCTCATGCAGGGCGTCCAGCGTCATCGTGCGCTAGGTGGCCAGGTCAGCAGCGAGGCCACACACAATCGTCGGAAGCTTGAAGCCCAGCTGGAACACTCCTGGCGTGCCTGGGGAGACGCTGGAGGCTACCGGGCCTGGCAAGTCCTGCTGCGTACTCCAGAGGACTTCGACGGACACTGCCGCCTGCTGGAGAACCTGCTTGCCCACATCCAGCACCTGGATTTGCAACGCTGCCACCTGCTGAAACTGACGCCGGTGGTCGCCGAGCGCTGCTGGCAAGTCGAAGAACTCGGCCGGCTGCGGGGCCTGTCGATTCGTGCGGCCGCCCAACAACACTGCCCATTGGAGCTTCGCATCCAGCTGCAGTACCTGCACGATCGCCTTCTGATGAATGCGGACGTGGCCCTTCGCACGGCGCTGGCACGCCTGACCGATGACCTGCTGGACGTAAAGCGAACCACTCTTCAGCCTGCCGAACTCTATGCCTTGTTCACTCCGTTGATCGACACGCGAATCGAAGCCATACAAAGCAGTATCTGATTTCCTGGGCACCTCCAATCGCAATCAATTCAGAACGAATGGCTGAGCAATAACCCACCGCCGGAGTCGGGGCTGGAATCGGAAAAACCTTTGAGCGCATAGAGCTGGACCTTCCAGGTGGGGCTGAGCCTCTGGGTCAGAAACAGAGTGAATTCCTGGGTTTCATCGCCATCGGAGCTCACCTTCTGTCGCCAGTCATAGACCGCTCCCACGGACGTTGCAGGCGCAAGTCTGCTAACCAGTCCGAGCGACGTAAATATCGGATCGCGGAAATCAGAGTCCGCGGGGTCGCCGAATTTCTTCCAGCCGAGCGTGGCAAAACCGCTGATAACGCCAAAGGTCTGCACGAGGTCGATCTGGGCGGAGTAATCGGTCTTGCCGGTTCCGAGGCAGTGGTCCTCATTGGCGGTCGGTAATTTGACCTTGCCAATCAGGTCCACCATCAGCCCATCACCCCGACTGCCGTCCAACAACGCAAAGTCCGCACTGGCCACGGTGTCCCCCAGACCGCTTTCAATGCTGCCGCAATCCCCCGACAAAGGTTCGCCATCCGGCCCCACCGAGGGATTGGTGATGCGCAGGTACGGGATGGTCAATTTGTAGATCATGGGGCCGGTTTCGTACTTGGCGATCACCGGGACATACCAGGTCTCACTGGTCGTCGGAGTTCCATACCTCCCCCGCGAGTAATCAACCCCTGTCGAAACCGTGAACTCTTCGGCCAGGATTGGTGTGGCCAGGAACGCCAAGAGGCCTGGCAAGGTCACGCAAGCGGTTCTCATTGTTTACCTCGTTGCGATCCAGACATCGACATGCACATGACGATCCTTGACTGGCCTGACGATGGGACCTCCCTAGCGCACGGTTACCGCTACTCCCCCGACCAGACGAGCTGGGGCGACAGCTCGCCCTGCATAGCTTAGCCGGCTATTGGCTGTGCGCTTGGGTCTATGCCTGCGATACGTTCGGGCGTTAGTTGGGCCCGGACCGGTCGACCCGCTCCACCTTTTCAACATGCTCTGGTCGCTCGACCCGCTCTATGCGTTCAACCCGCTCCGGTTTATCAACGCGGTCCGGTCGTTCGATTCGCTCGATTCTCTCGATCCGTTCGACCCGCACACCGTTCTCGAAGATTTCAATCCGCTCACGTATTTCAAGACGGCCATCGGACTCGCGTGTCTCTATCCTCTCACGCCGCTCCAGCTCGCCGGAGGCGGACTCCTGTGTACGCTCGATCCTCTCCCTCGTTTCGCCATCCTCGGTCCGCTCGCGTGACTCATTGCCGTCCTGGCCGGAGCCCCCTTCTTCATGCTGCTCCGTTTCTGTCGTAGACGAGCCGTGGTGTCCCGAGCCCTGCCGAAGGGAGGATGGAGGTTGCTCCTGGGCGAACTCGATACGCGCGGCCCGGATATCGCGCCCTTTGCCGAATACCCCGCTCACCCGGACGCGTCGATCGACTGCAAGGTCGGCGGCCAGCCCGCCGGAATAGGCCGTACTGCGATCCACATAGGCAGTAAATCCACCAACTTCAATGCGATTGCCCTGCTGGGCGCGCACCAGGCCTTCCACCAGCGCGTTACGCACCCGTCCGGCGAAGGGCATGCCGGGGTCGCTACGGGTCTGGACAACATTCAGCTGCCTGCCATTCCAGGTCCCGCGAACCAGGACCTCGTTACTGGGTGCCAGCGGCTTGCTGAGGGCCAGCCCCTGCAGGTCACCGGCCCGTTCGATGGCGCCAATGGCGCTGGCCTGCGCCAGGTTCGGCGCGCGATCGATCCGACTGGCAACGACTTCGCCGCGTGCATTGCGCAATCCACTGACCCGTACCGGCTCACCGATGCGCAGCCCTTCCGCCACACGAGCGCCCGAAGCGAAGTGAACAGGCTGCCCCATCACGCGCATGGAGGCGGATCCAGCAGCCACATTCGTAATCGGACCTTCATAGGCATGCAGGATCGCAATGCTGCGAGCCTGTAGCCCGCGGGCCGAAGGCCCAGCTTCCACCGCCACGACTTGACCGATAGCCAGCTGGTCACTGCTGGCGGGTACGCCGTTCTCGCTGAGCGCAACTTTGTTGTCGAAATGTACTTCCACGCCGTTGACACAGATGGAACCAAAGCCCGTGATGGTGCCGACAATGCCCGTACCACCGATTCCACCGTCGTCGGCCGGTGCCCCGGTGCCGCCGATCCCGCCATTGTCGGCGCGCGCGCCGGTACCACCGAGTCCGCCGTTATCGGCGGGCGCACCGGTACCGCCAATGCCGCCGGTGGCAACCGCCCCTGTTCCGCCAATGCCGCCCGGTTCAAGGCAAACGGGAGCTGCACTCAGCGGCAGGAATGGGCCGCACAGGAGAGCTAAGGCGCACAGGAAGCGAGAGGCAGTGTTCATGACGAACTGGCCTTGGGAGGGGTGGAAATCGCGGGTGGGTTGGGTTCAGCGTAGAAGTAAAGGCCGATGGTGATGCGTTGCCTCGCTTCGGGGGGCGGAACGTCTCGCTCCTCCAGCTCGGCAGCCAACTGGTTGAAGCCGATGAGCACCTGCATGCCTTCAACCTTCACGGCTTCACGCAGTTGGCTAACAGCGGCGGGAGACAGGCTGTCGTAGTGGACACTACGCTCGAAGAAAGGCTCTCCGGCTTCGGTCAGGTTGAACACGGCGGCGCAGGCATGATCATGGAGGTTGTGCCGGAAATAGGCGGCCTTTTCGTCAAATCCACGCTGCGGAATGAACGCCATCGTTTCCAGGTGGACCTGGTCCTGCTCGTCCATGCGAGCGATGCCCAGGCGCAGCCATTCATCCAGCACCACACGAGCGCGGATGTCCGTGCTGACCTGAGCCACCAGTGAATCAAACGAACACTCGCCACCGTTGCTGGCCAGGCGAGCCAGCGGCAGCGGGCTACCGGGCTTCTCGCAGAACGGCGAATTGTTGAGCCAGACACTGACCAGGTGAGCCCCAAACGAAATGACCCTGGGCAAGCTGGCCTCCTGCTCGGTCGCCTTGGCCCGCAGGCGCCTCACATCCTTGCGATGCACCCCCGTCAGCAGGCTTATCCGGCTGTCAGTCGGAGGCTTGTCGCCCAGGCGAAACTCGCGCTCGGCGACATCGACGAATACCTCCTTGAGCAGCTCGGCAAAGCTGTTATAGGTGACCCCTTTTTTGAGCATCAGCCTGACTAAAGGGCGCATGACATGTTGCAGCGCCGACAGTAAAGAGGGAGGCAAAGTGGGTAATTGCATTCAAGGCATTCCTCAAAAACAGTGCCGAGAGGGAAAGCGCCGTTGAGTGGTCACCCAGCGCTTCGCCCGAGATTCTCTGCAAATCCACCTCCATCGTTTAGAGCATAACAACCGGCTACGCCATCAACCCCGCGCCACAAAACCCGGAGGAACTCCGGGTTTTGTGAACGACCGGCTCGACAGTTCAAGTCCCGGAACGGTCGTCGCCCGGCTCACCACCTGCGTGCGCGCCACGATCGTCACCGACATCATGGTCGGGGCCGTCATCCGCGCCCTGGCCGACTCCGTGGGCCTCGCCTACGTCATGGTCGGCTCCATCATCCGCCCCATGACCGACGCCATGGGCCTCACCTACATCGTGGTCGGCACCGTCATCCGCGCCGTGACCGACGCCGTGCGGTCCACCGGCCTCGTGATCTGCGGCATTGTCATGACCACGCCCGCTGTTTGCGCTCCCAGGTCCGCTATTGCTGCCGCGGCCTCCGCCGTCTCCGTCGCCACTGTGACCGCCGCCATCACCGCCTCCATCACCGCCGTGGCCGCCTCCGTGGCCACCTCCGCCACCACCACTGCCGCCGCCTCCGTGCCCGCCTCCGCCGCCTCCGCCGCCTCCGCTACCACTGCCGCCACCGCCGTGACCGCCACCACCACCGCCGCTACCACCACCGCCGCCGCCACCGCCTTCTTTGGCGTAGACACTGGAGAAGCTACCGATGTAATCAGGTACCAGGACCGTCGATGCCGACAGGACTCCGCCAATTGCCAGAGCCAGCAAACATTTCTTGAGGAGCATGATGAACCTCCGCTTGGAGTTGCGTGGTTGCTTCCGAACAGTAAATACCTCGTCGCCCATTAGGGCGGCCCGCCAACCAGTGCGGCCAACTCTCTGCAGCGAACAGGCAACTGCGGTTTCCGCACGATCCTTCTGAACCAGTCGGCATTGTTGCGTGGGAAATTTTCCCACAACTTGAGATTAGTGCTGTCACCCCGAGTGTCAACGACCGGCTATCAGGACACACCACGCATGGGCTGACGGTGAGGAAAGCGAACCACCTCGCCGAGGCTATTGCGCCGACGAGGTGGTGCTCCGGACTCAAACCGGACGTGTCACGTCACGGCAGGCGTGGTGCCAGTCGGCTCGCGTCGGGGACTGGGAAGGGAAAACCCAGTACCGGAAACTTGCCGCGCACACGGTTCTGCGCCTGGCAGTTCTTGATGCAATTCGTGGCCGGCGGAGCCACTTCAACCGCGTCTTCGCCGAGTACACCGCCCATTCGTCCGCCGCTGGCTACGCGCCACACCGTCAGGCCTCCGAACTGGCTGATACGGGTGGCGACCTGCGGGCTATCCCGGCCGACGAAGTTGGCCGAGAGATCGTTAGCGAAATTCACCCGTGGCGTGACCGGCACCGGGGCGCAGCTGGGGGTGAAGTTCGGAGGGGTGCACAGCGGTAGTGAAACGTTTCTGAAGTTGGGGTTATCGAAATAAAACACCCCGGGTGCCAGCACATGGGTGATATCCGTAGTGGAGCCGTCAGCGCGAGACGGCTCCATCTGGAAGATCCCGCCCTGGGCGCAGTCCTTGGCCTGGATTTTCATGCCCAAACCGGTGCCGCTCCGCTCGATAAGGATATCCTGCCCGTCAAGCGAGACCGTCAGGTCCCCGTTCAACACCAGCCCTCTGTGATCGGGTGCCTTGCTCGAGAAGATGGTGGTCAGCACACCACCCGTCATGTCTTGCGGATTCGGCGCACCGGTCAGGGTGTAGTTGCGGATGCCCAGTGTGGCCGCGTCAACCTCGAACTCCACGAACTTGCCCTGGACCAGGAAGCTGGTCCCAACCGAACCGGCGGGTACCACTGTTTCGGGTACGCCGCTTACGGTTCCGCCGGGAAGCAAAACGGAGAATCCACCCCCGTCGCAGCCCGCGGACTTTGCGGCTTCGGCCTGTTCGCTGAGCAGGCCGAACGAAAACGTTACAAGCGCTGTCAAGCCGGCGCCCATCAGCGCGGATTTCTTGGCGATGGGGAGTGTCGCAGAGGCAGGTAAAACCCATTGGCTGTTCATGATGCAGTCCTCATGCAAACAGGAAAACACTAACCAGTTAATGTCCGTCCGCCCATTGAAGCGGCCAGCCAACCAGCGCGACCAATACCTGCAGCATGAAATGGCCACTGCGGTCCCGCACTATCCTTTCGAACCAGTCAGCATCTTGGCGTGGGAATATTTCCCACACATTGAGGCTAGTGCTGTCAGTCTCGGTGTCAACGACCGATTGTCAGGACTCGCGGGGGCTGCATCCTCGTAACCAGATTGGAGCCACGAGAGCAGCAAGAGGGGGCACAGCGAAACGACGTGGGCAAACAGGGATAGGATTTGAGAGGACGTGCAGATCCGCCTCACGGCGACTGACTGGCAGAGGCGGTTTCACCATCGCTCGACTGAACATCAACCGAGGCCATGGAGTCCCACTGGGCATGTGGGAGAGGCTCCCTGGTTCCACCCATTGCTCTCCGGTCGGGTAGCCGAGAGCCTTCAAGCGCGTGACGGAGATGAGAACGGCGCAGGTTATCGAACAACGCGGCGCTTCGTGCCGAAGTAGCACTGCCCCCCGACATCGCCACACTTGAAAATGGCATGCGTCCCGCGCGGTAGCCACGAGGGCCCGGATTGCCCGGGCCCTTCGCCTTCAGATTATTAAACTAGGTGAAGCTGTCGCTAAGCAGATTTGTCACCCAACCCGACATTTCCTCGCGAATCTCCTCAGTCGGTTGAGGCGCTTCGGCAGGTGTACCTGCAACCGCCCGCATAGTCCCAGTGGCCGGGTCAAACTCGAAGGTCGTGGTGGTCCAACTCGCCGTGTCTCGCGTGATGGGGGGGAATGCCGCAGCGGTGGTCTTTGGTGCGCTGTCCGGTGGCAAGCCGACCAGCGCGCGAATAATCGCATCCACGCAAACCTTGGCTTGGGAGTTGGCCATGTGGCCGGACTTTGCCTGCCCCGTGGCTTGCGAATCACCGAGAATGTGCACGTTTGAACCGGGCACCTGGGTCGTTTCGTAGTTCAGCGGATTCACCGGAGCGAATCTGCTGCCACTTGGCACCAGTCCGCTGTCGAAGAGCAGCTTTCCGGCGCGCTGCGTGGGGATGAGATTGATCACGTTACCCGAGACGATCGAGGTGACGCCGTTGCGAGTAATGTTGAGACTACGGTTCGCTGCGTCCGCTGAGTTCACCGTGACATTGGGCACATACTGCACAATGTTGCGGTAGATGCCAGTAAAGGCCGCATTGAAAGTGCGCCGCATGGCGGCAATGTCCGAGTTGGCATCCAAGATAAGAACTTTTGATGCCGGCCTGTTACGACGGAAGAAGTCCGCAACCACGGTGGCACGCTCATAGGGCGCCGTGTGTGCCCGGAACGGTGTTCTCGGGATGGAAATCACGAAGGTACCGCCGTTCGGCATGGCGAGTAACTGGTTCTTCAGCAAAGTCGTTTGCGCACCGGCAATCCATGCATGCGGCATCACATTGAAGTCATGACCCGGCACTGTCTCAAAGTCGATGCCCGGCGCCAGGATGACATGTTCATAGGGCAGCGTGCCGCCGCTGGCGAGGCGTACCTGATGGGTGAATGGGTCGATTATGACGGCCCGATCGCTCACCAATTGAACCCCATAGCGGTCACGTAGGGTGGCCAGCGGTTTCGTGAGGGTCGCGATGGGTGTCTCGCCCGTGAGTACCAGATTGCTACCAACACAAGAAACGTGTTCTGCTGCGGGATCGACCAGGGTCACGCTGAGGTCGCCGCCAAGCAGGCGTAGGAACTTGGCCGCTGTCGCGCCAGCAAAACCTCCGCCGACAACAACGATGCGTGCGCCCGCGGCAGCTTTGAGCGACGACAATGGCAGCGCAGCCAGAACGAGGCTACTGCCGCAAATCTGGATAAACTGACGACGATTCAGACTATTCATAGTTAATCCTCCACTCTGTGGGTGGCGGTTCAATTAGCGGCGTCCCAGGAAATCGGCGATCAGCCGCAACTCGGCATCGGTGTAGACCTTGGCCTGTTGATTCATAACCGTGACCTTGGTGGAGGCTTTCATTTCCTGGAGTTCCTTGAACAGTTCGTCAGCCTTCATATCGTTGATGCTGTCGATACTGCTTTGGGATTTCCCGTTAGTGCCGTGGCACTGAAAGCACTGGGACGCCAGCAACCGACCAGGCGGGGGATCGGCCGGCAATCCAGCAGCCCAAGCAGATGCACCGCTGGCTAAAATTACAGCCAAGGGAATGAGTTGAAAGGTTGGGTATTTCACCGTCGAACCCTCCTGAGCGTCAGCTCAAATCGAAATACGGTGAACCGTAGCGCCATGAAGCTCTTATTTGTGAACGCAAACCAGCTTAAACAGCGCCCTCTCCTTGGTTAGAGTCCAAGACGAACCATTCGTCTGCGAACTTACAACGCTCGGCCGCTGATAACTCTTTAGCAAGTGCTTTTCGTCGGAAACAAAACCTAACAAGGGAAAGTGTGTGATTTTCAGTTGCGAAGCACTCGCACTAAAACATGTTCTATATTGTTACTTCCCCGGGAAAAGAAGGCCTTTTCTCTGGGGACGATTGCTAGTGCAGACGCACAGATAAAGATACAGTGCTGTAGGTGATGAGCGCAGCCGCGAACTGCCATGCTGCAAACCTCTGCTTTGACAGGAGGTCATGAACTCGTAAAGCAGAGCGAAGAACTCCTTGATTCTGCCTGGAGCCTGAATACGGAGTTGCCTTTCCTCCAAGTAGAAGTGGATGGTCTACCCCGTTGGAGACAGGTGGGGCAAGAAATGTCTGGGCTGGGCATTTACACACAACTTGTTACAACTTGCTGGTGCAGTTCACCCTTGACCGGCAGCGCGTGGTGTCTTGGGAGCGGGCGAGCGGCGGCATAAAAGACACACGCGCTGACCGTTTCAGGTTCAGTTCAATCAGAGACCCCTCCCATTCACACTCGAGATTTTTGACGTTTCACTCAACTCCACCAGTCGTGCATGTCCAGATAGGCACCGGTATGAGTTGTGATATTTCGGCAAGGTTTACGATTATTGGGCTTTCACTGAAAATCCAACTCCCTTTTTTGATCCCCCTGCCTGATAAAATAATGGTGTAGTAGAAGTCTGGAGCGACAGCGCTCATTAGCGCAGCCTATAAGCTTCGTGCGAATCGCTTGATGTGGAGCAAGCTGCCCACGATTACTGATTCATTTAGCTTTGAAATTAGAGTTTGGCTGGCTGTTCTGACGTGGCAGGGGTCTAATTTATAAATATTTAGTCGTCTATTCTTTTGCTCTCTGGCGACATTGTCAGTGGCGTCCCACATTTATCGAAACTGGAAATACGCTGCTCCACCTTTTCGGCAATCACTTTCGCTCCCATCATTCGCAGCCGATCCCTGGTTGGTATCCAACTCGAAACAGGGCGAGCCAAATATTGGATCGCGAAAATGAGCTTCCGGCGGGAAACCGCGCGAACTCCAACCCAGGGAGGCTACGCTGCCGGCGCCACTGGAAATCTGTGTCTGATCGATCTGTGCCGAAATACCGGCCTCCCCGCGGCTCGACCAGGCCCCGTGAGCCGACAGCTTCACTTCGCCTTCAATGGCGGTCGTCGCGCAGGACCAAACCTGCCATTGACACTTGGGGCTACCGAGCTAACCTCAATTTGTGGGAATAATTCCCACGCCGTGATTCGGCTTGAGATGTTCTGTCGTACAAGTGTTTGAATCCTTACTGCCGACACTGAAGCACGTCGTGCGCCCTTTGGTGGTGACAATACTGAGGGTACGTATATGGATTTGAGTCATACAAAGCGCTTGCCCAAGTACCAGCGTCGGGAGCAACTGCTTAACGCTGCTCTGATGCTGGTCCGCGAGCAAGGGACGGAAGACCTGACCCTTTGCTCACTCGCCCAGCGAGTTGGCATCACGCATACCGTGGTTTACCGCCACTTCAAAACGCGGACCGGTCTGCTGATTGCGTTGTATGGGCGGGTTGATGCGCACCAGGTTGAGATTCTGCTAGCAAAACTCAAGCTAGCTACGCCGCATTTGAAGCAAATTGCTTACGCGGTCAGCGATGCCTATGTGACTGGGGCGTGTGAAGTTGGCGTAGAGTGGCAGGCACTTCAGGCTGCCCTGAAAGGCAATGCAGAAATGTCAGCAGTTCTGCGCCAACTGACTGAAGTCTATGTCGCGATTTGCCAGGATGCCCTCGCGCCTTACTCTCACTTGTCATCGGATCAACTGCACCTTCGCTGCATTGGCTTTCTCGGCGCAGCCAGGACAATTGCTGAAGAATTGATCGGCGGCCACATTGAGCGAGTGGAGGCAGTAGTCACCCTCACTGCCTTGATATTATGCTGGCTCACGGCCGCAGAGGCGCGTGTCCAAGCATGTCCTCCAACGGCCTCTTGCTCCACCGGCAGAGCAATGCCGCTCTGCGCCGACCTCAGAACGTCGGGCTTGAGTTGAGCCGTCGTGACCTCTCCCGGACATTACTGTCGGCAACGAATCGTCAACACGTTGGCACGTCTTCGCCGACCCGGTAGCGGCGGGAGCCATAAGGTTCGGTCGGTGCCTCCGGGTAGATGGGATGATCCCCCGCCTCGCCCTTGGGATTCTTCAGCAAGGCATCTATCGCCAGGCGTTCCACGGCAAGTTTCTCGGCACCGCTGACCACGATGACTTTCCATGGCTTCAGGCTTCCACGCGATTGCGCCCTGCAGCCTTGGCCCGGTACAACGCCTGGTCGGCGCTTTCGAGCAACTCCAGCTCCCTGTCCCGCGCCTGAGCGCCATGCCGGGTGGCGACGCCAACGCTGGCGGTAACCCGGCCGTAGGGGCTGGCACGGTGGTCGATAGCCAGGGCGTTGATGCGTTCTAGCAGCAGTTCCGCCACTGCGTGTGCGCCGGAGGCATCGGTATTGGGCAGGATCACCGCCAGCTCTTCGCCGCCATATCGCGCCACCAGGTCCCCGGAGCGTTTCACGCATTGCTGCAACAACTGGCCGACCCTGCGCAGGCAGTCGTCGCCAGCGATATGGCCGTAGGTATCGTTGAACCCCTTGAACTGGTCGATATCGATGAGCAACAGCGAAAGTGGCATGCCATGACGCCCGGCTCGCCTGGATTCCACCCTCAGCATGTCGTCGAAGCAGCGGCGGTTGGCCAGGCCGGTGAGCTGGTCTTGCGCAGCCAGGACCTCCAACTGACGATTGGCTTGCAGCAGGTCTTCCCGCGCCGACAGCAGTGAGGCTTCGGCGCCGATGCGGCGCTTGATGTCGAGGATCAGCAGGCAGCCAATCACCACGACGAGCCCCTGCAGGGCCAGTACCACGCCCACAGTCAGCCATGCCTGGCGCTGCCAGGGCTGCAGTGCCTCGTCCTTGCCCAGGGCCACGGTAGTCACCAGGGGGAAGCGGTCGTTCTTGCGGAAGGCATAGAGCCGCTCCGTACCGTCAAGGCCCGACCTGAAGGAAGCGGTACCGGACATTGCACCGGTGAAGTAGCGGACGAAGTTCGGTGATCGGGAGAAATCATGGCCCATATCCTGCTCGCGGAAGGGATAGCGCACCAGCAACTGGCCCTTGGCGGTAGCCAGGCTGATGGCGCCCTGGTCACCGATGTCGATCTTGCCGAACAGGCGCAGAAAGCTCTCGACGCCCAGGGTGATGGCGATGACGCCGGCGAAGTGCCCGTGCGGAGCGTCGAAACGGCGGCTGACAGTGATCACCCAATCGCCTGTTGAGCGGCTGCGGATGGGCTGGCCAATGAAGATGTCCGCGGACGGGTTGTCCCGGTGATGGATGAAGAAGGCCCGGTCGGCGCTGTTGGCGCCCGCCGGAATGGGCCCGGTAGAGGACAGCAGCCAGTCACCTCTGGCGTCGTAGATGACCAGACCGTTGAGCTGGCTCAGCCAGTGCTGCTGGCGATCGATCAGTTTCTGCAGGCGCAGCAGCTGCGCCTGCCCGCTGCCATCAGTCTCCAGGCGCTCAGTCAGCCCGAGCAGCAGCATGGCGCACTGGGTGATGATGCCTTCAGCGTAGGTGTCCAGCGTTTGCGCCAGGTTCAGGTTGTTGGTGTTTATTTCGGCCAGCGTGCGCTCACGCGCCGACCAGACCTGCCAGGCAGTGGCCAGTGACAGCGACAGGCAAACGATGGACAGCAGGAGTACGGCCAGGCGGATATCACGTTTCACATACGCACCACACGGAAAGTCCCATTTCCAGACTGCAGGCCCTGCCGCTCAGGGCGACGACGGTTCTACGAACCCGGCTCCTGGAGCGGTCCGTCCAGGGAAACTGCAAATTTTAGTGCGTGGCGCTGGCGCCGGCATTGGCCGAAGGGCCACTCAATTTCATCCGCCCCTATACCCGCGCTGAGATCGAGTACCCGCTCAGCATCCTTCACCACGCGTCTAGCGCCAGTCGCGCGCCTTCGCGTCTTTCGGCTCCCGAGCTTCGCTGCCCGCGCCGCGTGCGCGCCGGGAGGGCATCCTGATCAATTGGTAGACCAGCCAGTCGATGCTGTTGCGCAAGCGTCTGATCCAGCCACGCAGACCCGCAGGACGCTTCGGTGCCGCGGGGGCGGGACGAAAGGGAATGATTCTGGCCATGCTGGCACCTCCTGGGGACATTACGTTGATGAAATCAGCCTGCGCCCGAGCAACTGCCTTCACTTTGATCTGCAGCAATCGAATCAGGTGCCATCGCCTGGAGATCCGGCGGTTCGTCGGCTGGTTCCCTGGGTTGACCGCACTCAACCGCAGCCTGGAGCTTTGAGTGGGACGTTTCTCACCCCGCAGGTCACCCCGATGGGGTGAAAGGTGGCTGGTCAAATCGAAAAAGGCGCTGTACTTTACGTGCCGGGTGTCTGGCCGCGTACGTGCAGTCAGACAGGTTTCATGTGTTGGTCGGGCCGCCGCACAAGCTGACGAGTATTGGCGACCATGAACCAAGCCCCCTCCCCAAAGGCGCTGCCGGCTGCGCAGCGTATTGCCGACAAGGCATTCTCCGCGTTCGAAAAGTTCCTTCACATCGAAGCCGTCAGTGGCATCGTTCTGCTGATTGCGGCAGCGGCCGCGCTGATCCTGGCGAACTCTCCCTACGCCAACAGCTACGAGCATTTGTGGCACATGCCGCTTTCGTTCGGCATCGGTGACTTCGTCGTCTCGAACTCGCTGCACTTCTGGATCAACGACGGCTTGATGACGGTGTTCTTCCTGGTGGTGGGCATGGAAATTCGCCGGGAGATCCACGAAGGCGCACTGGCCAGCCTGAAGCTCGCGGCGTTGCCCATGGTGGCTGCGTTCGGCGGTGTCCTCGTCCCTGCCCTCCTGTATCTCTCGTTCAACAGCACCGAAGGATTGCGCCAGGGATGGGCGGTCCCGACGGCCACCGACATCGCCTTCGCGGTCGGCGTATTGGCCCTGCTGGGACGCTCGGTACCCGCTTCGGTCCGTGTTTTCCTGCTGGCCCTGGCAATCATCGACGACATTGTCGCCGTGCTGATCATCGCGTTGTTCTATTCAGGCGGCCTGGACCCACTGGGCTTTGCCGTCGCGGGCGTGGGCATCTTGCTGGTGCTTGGCCTGCAGCGCATTGGCATCGGCTCGGCCTATGCCTACCTGCTGCCGGGGGCCCTGCTCTGGTTCGGCCTCCTGAAAACCGGTGCCCACCCGACACTGGCTGGCGTCGTGCTGGGGCTGATGACGCCGGTTCGTGCGGTCAAGGCCATGGACCCACCGTTGCAGCTGGCCTCACAAGCCATCCGTGATTTCGCCAAGCGCGAGCAGGCGGCCGATGGCAGCGCCGAGCTGATGGAACCCATCAAGCAGCTTCGCCATGCGCAACGTGAACTGCTGCCGCCAGTCATGCGCGTGCAGATGGCCCTGCACCCCTGGGTCGCCTACCTGGTGATGCCGCTGTTCGCCCTGGCCAATGCCGGTGTCAGCCTCAATGGCGTAAACCTCGACCAGGGCGGCTCGCTGGCTGTGCTGACGGGAGTCGCGGTTGCCCTGGTAGTCGGCAAGCCGCTGGGCGTTCTGTGCTGCAGCTGGCTGATGGTGCGCCTGGGCTGGTGCAGCCTGCCGCCAGGCATGACGTGGTCGTGGATGGTGCTGATTGGCTGCCTGGCCGGTATCGGCTTCACCATGTCGATCTTCATCGCCAACCTTGCCTTCACCCAGCCCGACCTGCTCAGCGCCGCCAAACTGGGTGTACTGGTCGCCTCGGCAATCGCCGGTGTCATCGGGCTGGCCTACGGCAGCGTGCTGGTGGGCCGGGCGCGGCGGGCACTCGCCGGCAATCCCTGAGCAGCGGCCTGATGGGTAGTTTCGCAGGGTGGATCACGCTTCATCGATCCACCCTGCGTACTCCCGGGCACCGCCTGGTGGACAGAAAAGCGCTGTCCACCCTTGTGCGGTTGGGCGAGGCGAAAGGGCTGACCCTGCTGGCGCACCCGGTGATACCGGGCGGCGTCAGGCATCCGGGACAAATTCGACCGGCACCTCCAATCCCGCTTTTACCGTGCTCATCGACACCAGCGTGCGGAAGCGCTTGACGTTGTTGCTCTCGAAGAACAGCTGCCGGGTCAGATCGGTGTACTGCTCCATGCTCCTGACCGCCAGGACGAGCACGAAATCGAACTCGCCAGCGACGTAATAACACTGCTGCACCTGCGGGCAAGCGAGGAAGCTGCGCTTCATGGCGTCCAGCAGGTCGAGCCGTTCGCTCTCCACCTCCACCTCCGCAATGATGGTCAGCGGGTGGCCCAGCTGATGAGGATCGACCAGCGCGACGGTCTTGCGGATGACGCCGTCGTCGGTCAACCGCTTCAGCCGGCGGTTGACTGCCGCGGAGGACAGATTGACCCGGCTACCCAGTTCAGCCTGGGACAGCCCGGCATCCTGCTGCACTTCGTTGATCAGCTTGAGGTCGTAGGCATCCAGACTCATGGGCAGGGGCTCGCAATAAAATTGATTATGATGGGCATATTTAAAACTAAAAGTGCGCGCCGCCGAGGAAAGGAGAGGAATTAGTACGCGGCAAGGGAAATATTATTACTCCATCGCCTGTTTCGCTCTGCTGGAGTCATGCTGATGTGCCCACGTCCTGCTTCAACCTCATTGAACCTCGACGGTGAGACGCTGCTGTGTCAGATCCGGCTCCTGGGCGAGATCGGCGTCGAGCCCGACCAGGACGGCCGCACACGAATCGCGCTCACCGATGCCGACAAGGCCGGCCGCGACCAGTTGTTGCGCTGGATGGACGCACTTGGCCTCGAGGTAAAAATCGACCGCATTGGCAACATCTTCGGCACCCTGCGCGCGGCAGACGACCAGCAGGCGCCACTGATGATCGGCTCGCATATCGACAGCGTGGCCAACGCCGGTGCACTGGATGGCTGCTATGGCGTGCTCGCCGGCCTGGCCGTGTTGCGGGCGTATCGCGAAGCAGGGTTATCGCCGTCCCGCCCGATCACGGTGGCCGCCTTCACCAATGAAGAAGGTGTGCGCTACCAGCCCGACATGATGGGCTCGCTGGTGTATGCAGGGGGCCTGGACGTTGAAACTGCGCTGAACGCCGTCGGTACCGATGGCACCCGCCTGGGCGAAGAACTGGCTCGCATCGGCTATGCCGGCGATCTCGAACCGGGTGCCCAGGTCCCTCACGAATACCTGGAACTGCATATCGAACAAGGGCCGATTCTCGAGGCCGAAGGCCTCCAGATCGGGGTGGTGGAGAACCTGCAAGGCATCTCCTGGCAGCAGGTCACCGTCAAGGGCAGTGCCAACCATGCCGGCACCACGCCCATGCACTTGCGCCATGACGCCGGGTGGGTCGCCAGCAGCGTAATCAGCCAGCTGCGCGAGATCGCGGTCGATGGCACCCTGGCGACTGCCGGTTGCATGCGCTTCGAGCCGAACCTGATCAATGTCATCCCTCGCAAGGCCACCTTCACCGTGGATCTGCGCGACCCCGACGAAGCGCGCCTGCAAGCAGCCGAGCGTCGCTTGGCTCAACTCGTCGCACGCATCGCCGATGCGGAAGGCGTCGAAATCCAGAGCGCACAATGGGTGCGGTTCCAGCCGGTGGTCTTCGATGCCGGGCTGGCCGATGCCATCGAAGCCTCCGCCAGTCGCCTGGGGCTCAGCCACCGACGCATGACCTCGGGTGCTGGCCATGACGCGCAAATGATCGCGCGCATCGCGCCAGCGGCAATGATCTTCGTGCCCAGCCAGGACGGTGTCAGTCACAACCCTCGCGAGCACACGGGTGACGATCTGCTGCTGTCCGGCGCCGAGGTGCTGCTCGATGTCGTCCGCCACCGACTCGCGCAGCCCTGACCGCCCTGCCCTCGCCATCCGTCTGGAGCTCAAGATGCTGATCGTCAATCCCACGGCCACCCGCCGCCCTTATCCCGACACCCTGCGCGCCATCATGAACATGCGGCAGGCCGCCGAAAGCCGCGCCTGGCTGTCCACCTGGAATCGCTTCGAGCGAACCGTCACACCGCTGTGGGAGATGCCCGGCCTGGCCCATGAACTGAGTCTGGCGCAGGTGCTGATCAAGGACGAGTCCGTGCGCTCGTCGCTGGGCAGTTTCAAGGTACTGGGAGCGCCCATCGCCCTCCTTCGCCTGATCCTGCGGCGCTTCCCTGAACGGGGTTTCGAACCACGGTCGCTGCTCGCAGGCGAGCACGCACAGGCCTTGGCCGACTTCACCGTGATCAGCGCCACCGACGGCAACCATGGCAGGGCCCTGGCGGCTGCGGCGCAGAGTGTCGGCTGCGGTTGCGTGATCGTCCTCCATGCCAACGTCAGCGCCGAGCGCGAGCAGGCGATTGCCGCCTATGGCGCGCGGATCATCCGCATCAGCGGCAACTACGACGACTCGGTGCACGAAGCGGCCCGCCTGGCGGACGAGCACGGCTGGACGGTGGTGTCCGACACTTCCTATGACGGCTATGAAGCGATTCCCCGCGATGTGATGCAGGGCTACGGGATCATTGCCGCGGAAGCACTGGAAGCCTTGCACGCCGCCCCGGCAACCAGCCCGTTCAGCCACGTCTTCCTTCAGGGTGGCGTTGGCGGTCTGGCCGCCGGCATCGCGAGCTACCTGTGGGAACGCTACGGCGAGGCGCGGCCAACCCTGATCGTGGTCGAACCCGCGCAAGCCGACTGCCTCTGCCAGAGCGCCCTGGCGGGTCGCGCGGCGAAGGCCAGCGGTTCAGTGGATTCGGTCATGGCCGGTCTGGCCTGCGGCGAAACCTCCCCCCTGGCGTGGAGGCTCCTGGAAGGCTGCATCGACTACTTCATGACCATCGAAGACGGCGAGGCCGTTGATGCGATGCGGCGGCTGGCCCAGGGACGCGCAGGGGACCTGCCCTTGGTGGCTGGTGAGTCCGCCGTGGCCGGGCTTGCGGCGCTCGTGCGAGTGATGGGCTCGCCGGCCCAGGCCGCCGAAATGGGCCTCGACCGGCAGTCGCGGGTGCTGTTGATCAGCACCGAAGGGGCCACTGCGCCAGGCCTCTATGCCGAGCTGGCGGGCGAGACGGCAACTTCTGTGCTGGAACGTCAGCGCAGTTGGCTGCAGCAGCGGTAACGGCACTTTCGCCACCGACCTACGGGCTGAACTCGCCAAGGTCCTGTGATCCGGCCGGAGGAACCACGCCCTACTCCACCGGACTGGGTTCCTTCTTCGCCAGGCATTCAGCCAGGATCGAAAGCTCGACTTCGGCGGCCTTCAGCTCCGCGTCACCGGCAATTTCCCAGCGGTCCTTGAGCACCAGCAGGTCCCGCTCGTGCTCGGCTCGCAGGCACCACTGGAAGTGGTCGTGCCAGCCCCCCAGCGCGGATTGCACAGCCCTCAGCGCCTGAACGGCCTCACCGGGGAGGGGAGAAAGCCTGGGGTAGGCCTCGTGGGCATAGCGCATGCGCTTGACCAGCAGGCGCAGCTCATGGCGATCGAATGCGGAGTCTGCCAGGGATTCGCGCAAGCGCTGCAACTGGCGCTGGAGGCGAATCCTCACGCGCTCGTGGAGTTTGTCCAGTTCACCGTCACGCTGGGCTTCACGCATTCGCGCTGGCCAGCCGTCCAGCACAGCCATGAAGCGCTGGACCGTGGCGCTCGCGTCGATGGCCGAATAACTCGACTCCAGGAGCTGACGTCGGCGGATGGCCGGGTCATGGAAGCCCTGCCGTTCGAGCTCGACGATCAGTACCTCCAGATCCCGTACGGGCGTGGTCAGGCGCCCCACGTCGGCGGCGGCTTCGTCCAGCATGCGCGGCGCCTCCAGTCGCCGCATCGGCCGCAGCAAGCTGCGCAACTTGCGCAGGTTGATCCGAAGGTCGTGCAGCGCCTCGTTATCCGTGCGGCACGCCAGGCGTGCATGGGCATGATGAAGGCTGACTTCCAGCCCCAGCACCTGGGCGATGATCGAATCGATGAATGACATCCCGACTACCCTTCGAAGTTCTGTCCGGGGAGCGTAGCCAAGAAACATGTGAATGATGTTGCACCAAGTCAACGCGCCCTTTGACGCCCGCGACAACCGCTGGCGTGGACAGCGGAACGGCGCTTGTGGCAGCGTCCGGTGGATTTTCAAAAAGCAGGGAGCCCGTCGTGACCGACAAGACAGAAGCGATTGCCCGATTCATCCGCGAGGAATTTCCCCAGGCCCGAGTCGTGGTCGAGTCCGTCAGTGACCGCTGCGCCACGGTGTCGCAACCGGTGGCCGAGACGGACCTGCGCCCCGGCGGGACCGTATCCGGTCCGACCCTGATGGCCCTCGCGGATGTGGCGCTCTATGTCGCGCTGCTGGGCGAAATCGGCATCGTTCCCCTGGCCGTCACGACCAGCCTGACCATCAACTTCCTGCGCAAGCCCGAGGCACGCAAGCGCCTCATTGGCGAGTGCCAGCTAATGAAGGTGGGCAAGACCCTGGCCGTGGGGGAAGTCTCGCTCTATTCGGAAGGGCTGGAGGAGCCGGTGGCCCATGTGGTGGGCACTTACTCCATTCCGCCGAACCGGTCGTGCTGACAGCTGGCCAGTCATCCGGCAGCCCATGGGTGCCCAGGCGGCGCACGACCGCTACAATGCGCCCCCTGCACCCGTGCCGGACCTGATTGCCATGCCTTTACCCAAAAACCAGTTAGAACTTCTCAGCCCCGCCCGCGACGTCAACATTGCCCGCGAGGCCATCCTGCACGGGGCCGATGCCGTGTACATCGGCGGCCCGAGCTTCGGCGCGCGCCACAACGCCTGCAACGAAGTGGCGGATATCGCCAGACTGGTCGAATTCGCCCACCAGTTCCATGTGCGGGTGTTCGTCACCCTCAACACCATCCTGCATGACGATGAACTGGAGCCCGCGCGCAAGCTGATCCACCAGCTCTACGACGCCGGCGTCGACGCGCTGATCGTGCAGGACATGGGCGTCCTCGAACTGGACATCCCGCCCATCGAGCTGCATGCCAGCACCCAGACCGATATTCGCACTCTGGAGCGGGCCAGGTTCCTCGACCAGGCGGGCTTTTCGCAATTGGTCCTGGCCCGTGAGCTGGACCTTAAACAGATTCGCGCCATCGCCGATGAAACCGACGCGGCCATCGAGTTCTTCATCCACGGCGCCCTGTGCGTGGCCTTCTCTGGCCAGTGCAACATCTCCCACGCGCAGACCGGTCGCAGCGCCAACCGTGGCGACTGCTCCCAGGCCTGCCGCCTGCCCTACACCCTGAAGGACGACCAGGGCCGCGTGGTGGCCTTCGAAAAGCACCTGCTGTCGATGAAAGACAACAACCAGAGCGACAACCTGAGCGCCCTGGTGGATGCCGGCGTACGCTCCTTCAAGATCGAAGGGCGCTACAAGGATGCCAGCTACGTCAAGAACATCACTGCGTACTACCGCCAGCGCCTGGACGGCATCCTCGAAGGGCGCCCGGACCTGGCCCGCGCCTCCAGCGGCCGCACGGACCACTTTTTCGTGCCCGACCCGGACAAGACCTTCCACCGCGGCAGCACCGACTACTTCGTCACCGAGCGCAAGATCGACATCGGCGCCTTCGACTCCCCCACCTTCACCGGCCTGCTGGTCGGGGAAGTGGAGAAAGTCGGTAAGCGCGACCTGATCGCCGTCACCCGTGAGCCGCTGTCCAACGGCGACGGCCTCAACGTGCTGGTCAAGCGTGAAGTGGTGGGTTTCCGGGCCAACATCGCCGAGCTCAAGGGTGAGTTCGAGGAAGAAGGCGAGAAGCGCTGGCGCTACCGCGTAGAGCCCAACGAGATGCCGGCCGCCCTCTCCCGCCTGCGGCCCAACCATCCGCTCAGCCGCAACCTCGACCACAACTGGCAACAGGCACTGCTGAAGACCTCCGCAGAGCGGCGCATCGGCGTCAGCTGGAAAGCCACCCTCCGTGAAGCGCGTCTGGAACTGGTCGCCACCAGCGAAGAAGGCGTGATGGCCAGCGTCGCCCTGGATGGCCCCTTCGGCACGGCGAACAAGCCGGAGCAGGCGCTGGAACAGTTGCACGACCTGCTGGGCCAGCTGGGCACCACCCATTACCACGCCAATGGCGTCGAACTGGACGCCCCGCAGGCGTACTTCATCCCCGCGTCCCAGCTCAAGGCGCTGCGCCGCGAAGCCATTGAGGCGCTGAGCGAGGCCCGCGTCAAGGCTCACCCCCATGGCTATCGCAAAGCGGTCAGCGTGCCGCCACCGGTTTACCCCGAGGCGCACCTGTCGTTCCTCTACAACGTCTACAACCAGAAGGCGCGCGACTTCTACCATCGCTACGGCGTGCAGTTGATCGACGCCGCCTACGAGGCACACGAAGAAACAGGCGAAGTGCCGGTGATGATCACCAAGCACTGCCTGCGTTTCTCCTTCAACCTGTGCCCTAAGCAGGCCAAAGGCGTGACCGGCGTACGGACCAAGGTTGCGCCCATGCAACTGGTCCACGGCGATGAGGTACTGACCCTGAAGTTCGACTGCAAACCCTGCGAAATGCATGTGGTCGGCAAGATGAAGGGCCATATCCTCGACCTGCCCGTCCCCGGCAGCGCCGCCAGCCAGGTGGTCGGCCAGATCACCCCGGACGACCTGCTCAAGACCATTCGCCACCGCGCTTCGCATTGACCTGGCTGATCCGGCACCGTAAGGCGGTGCCCGGGCAGCCGTTGCAGCGCTCTCCGAATTGCGCGCCCCCGAAAACGAACAGCCCCTCAAGCGAGGGGCTGGAAGCGGTTATCAGTGGAACCGTGGCCAGTGCCAATGGTGGTGCTCGAACCAGTCCCGAAGGAACGGGCGGTTGGTCCACAGCACCATGCCGATGCAACCGATGAACAGGCAGCCGACCACGATCATGCCAATCGCGTTAGCGCTCATTGCACACCTCCCAGTTTTCGACCCTTTACACCTTCAAGCTTACAAGCGGTCCAGCCGCCTGCAAGCTGCGGCTGCCGGCCGGTCCGGTGTGAGGCCGGAGCTACTTTTTTACGCATTTTTTACGCCGGGCTCTTCGGGCAGACGGGATACTTGACGCCCTTTTGTGGCAGGCCTCAGTCCGACCCGCGCCCAACGCCCAGGCGCCACGTCCGATCTGACCGTCCCTCCCGCCACGCCCGCTTTTCAGGAGTGTATCAATGAGCGCTGGCGCCCAGCAGCCACAGGCCCATTCGCGTGCCCATTCGTCCTCGTTCGGTTTGCTGGTGGCTGCCACCGGCGTGGTGTACGGCGACATCGGCACCAGCCCCCTGTACACCCTCAAGGAGGTTTTCGCCGGACATTACGGCGTGCAGGTCAACCCGGAAGGTGTGTTCGGGGTCCTGTCCCTGGTGCTGTGGTCGTTGCTGTGGGTGGTTTCGCTGAAGTACGTGCTGTTCATGCTGCGCGCCGATAACGGCGGAGAAGGCGGCGTCATGGCCCTGACCGCCCTGGCACGTCGTGCCACGGCCGCTTACCCACGGCTCAGCGGCACGCTGGTCCTGCTGGGACTGTTCGGCACGGCGCTGTTCTATGGCGACAGCATGATCACTCCAGCCATCTCCGTGCTTTCGGCGGTCGAGGGGCTGGACGTCGCCCTCCCCGGCCTCAGCCACTGGGTGGTTCCGGTCACCGTGGTGTTGCTGATCGGCCTGTTCCTGTTGCAGAAGCACGGTACGGCGCGCATCGGTATCGTGTTCGGCCCGGTCATGGTGCTCTGGTTCGTGGTGTTGGGCGTGCTCGGCCTCTACGGCATCGCCCGTCATCCGGAAGTCCTCCAGGCGGTCAACCCCTGGTGGGCCGTCAACTTCTTCATCGCCCATCCCGGCGTCGGGGTGACCATTCTCGGCGCCGTCGTGCTGGCGCTGACCGGTGCCGAAGCGCTCTACGCCGACATGGGGCACTTCGGTCGCAAACCGATTGCGCGGGCCTGGTTCAGCCTGGTCCTGCCCGGCCTGGTGCTGAACTACTTCGGCCAGGGTGCCCTGTTGCTGTCCAACCCGGCTGCCGCGCGAAACCCCTTCTACCTGCTGGCTCCGGAATGGGCCCTGCTGCCGATGATCGGCCTGTCCACCCTGGCCACCATCATTGCCTCCCAGGCGGTGATTTCCGGTGCCTTCTCTCTGAGCCAGCAGGCCATCCAGCTGGGTTACATCCCGCGTATGCAGATCCAGCACACCTCCAGTGCCGCCCAGGGGCAGATCTACATCGGCGTGGTGAACTGGGCGCTGATGACCTGCGTCGTGCTGCTGGTGATCGGCTTCGGCTCTTCCGGCGCGCTGGCGGCGGCCTATGGCGTCGCGGTGACCACCACCATGCTGATCGACACCCTGCTGGTGTCTGCCGTGATGCTGCTGTTGTGGCGTGCCCCACGCTGGCTGGCGATCCCACTGCTGCTCGGTTTCCTGATCGTGGACGGACTCTTCTTCGCCGCGAACGTGCCGAAGGTGTTTCAGGGTGGCGCTTTCCCGGTGGTCGCCGGGGTGATCCTCTTCGTGCTCATGACGACCTGGAAGGGCGGAAAACAGATCCTGATCGAACGCCTGGACGAAACCGCCCTGCCCTTGGGCGTGTTCCTCGACAGCATCCGCCTGCAACCGCCACACCGTGTCCAGGGCACAGCCGTGTTCCTCACCGCCAGCCCGGACGCGGTGCCGCACGCGCTGCTGCACAACATGCTGCACAACCAGGTGCTACATGAGCAGATCGTGCTGCTGACCGTGGTGACACGCGATACGCCGCGCATCGAGCACCACCAGCGCCTGGAAGTGACCCCGTACGGCGACGGTTTCTTCCGTGTGCTGCTGCACTTCGGCTTCATGGAAGAACCCAACGTGCCCGAGGCCCTGCAGCACTGCCAGGTCGACGGGCTGAACGTTGCGCCCATGCGTACCACCTACTTCCTCAGCCGCGAAACGGTAATCCCCACCAAGCGCCTGGGCATGGCCCTGTGGCGCGAGGGCCTGTTCGCCTTCCTGCACAAGAACGCCAACAGCAGCATGCGTTACTTCCAGCTGCCGGTGAATCGGGTGATCGAACTGGGAACCCAGGTGGAAATCTGAAGGGCGAGGCCCCTGATCATCCTGGAGCCTCGTCGCCTCAGCTGTTTCCTTCGACCACGCGGGAAGTCCCTGGCAGCCGACGCCGACGCATCAGGCAATAAGCGGCCGGAATCATGAATAGCGAAAGCAGTGGCGCGGTGACCATGCCGCCGATCATGGGCGCGGCGATGCGGCTCATGATCTCGCAACCCTGCGATCGATATCGAGGTCGGTGTAGCGCCCGCCAGTCAGTCGCTCGGCCAGGGCCGAGCTGACGCCCGGTACCCTGCGTGCGACCTGCTCCACCGGCCACTAACGCACAGCGCCCCGTCATGCGGGGCGCTGGCCTGTCACCTAAGGATCAGAGGGTGGTGATGACGCACTCGGCGGGCAAACGCGACTTGGGTAATGCGGCGTTGAAATCCTTTTCACTGCGGCGCCCCAGCGCCACCAGCACCACGCTGGTGTAGCCCTGCTCGCGCAGCCCCAGCTCAACGTCCAACTGCTGCGGATCGAAGCCCTCCATCGGCGTCGCATCCACGCCCAGCGCGGCGGCACCGAGCAACAGGGTGCCAAGGGCCAGGTAGGCCTGCTTTTCCATCCAGTGCTGCAAATCCTTGCGCTCATAACGGTGCAGGTTCACGTAACCCTGACGAGTGCGATCCTGCCCGGCGCGTGCCTCGCCGTCGCGGAAGCGACCATCCTGTTCCTCCTGCTTAAGTACCTGCGTCAGGTGCGCGTCGGTCATGTCCGTGCGCGCACAGATGAGGATCACGTGGGAGGCGTCCATCACCTTCGGCTGGTTGTAGGCATAGGCGCCCTGAGTGCCTTTGGCCAGTCGGGCCTTGCCTTCGTCGGTGCGCGCAACCACGAAGTGCCAGGGCTGGGAGTTGACCGACGAGGGTGCCTGACGGAGCAGGACCAGCAGCTCGTCGATGGTCGCCTGGGGAACACGCTGCGACGGGTCATAGGCCTTGGTGGTGTATCGCTGGCTGGCAAGGGAAGCAGGATTCATGGAAAGACTCCGGATGGTCGGGGAGTGGGTATGGGCAGGGAGTGTGCCGATTGCAAGCCGGTGCAAACAGCGGCAAGGCGGCGAAGGACTTTCAAAGAAAACACGAAAATAAAAGCCTCCTCCTGGATATTTTCGTGCAGTAGATGGAAACGGCAGCAGCGCTGCGTTCCGGTTGGCTATGCCTGCATTGAGTGTTGCTAGAGCGTCCTGAGCCCGGCTGCTTGCCGAGTTCTGCGGATGTTTCTGGTTTCGCCTCCCCAAGCGAGTGTAGGTTGGGTCGGGCCGCGTTCCTCGAGCGAAGCGAAACCCAACGATTCACGGTCACGTCCGCTGTTGGGCTTCACTGGCTCAGACCAGCGTGGCCCGCACCAACCTTCGGGAGGCCTGTGGCCGCCTTTGCGAATGAATTCGCTCCCACACGGGACCGACCTCGCCGGGGGCGCCCTCCCTCCATGGCCCCACACGCGAAGGTCATCCTCCCGAAACGGCCGCGCCGCCGACAGGGAGGTCCTGCCGGCGGCGCGGGTCAAGGGTCGGAAAGACGAACCGGTCAGGGCCCGCCGGTTGTCGTTACTTCAGGTCATAGCGGTCCAGGTTCATGACTTTCGTCCAGGCGGCGACGAAGTCGCGTACGAAGGCCTGCGGCGAGTCGCTGCTCGCGTAGATTTCCGCAATCGCCCGGAGCTGGGAGTTGGAACCGAAGACCAGGTCGACCACGGTGGCGGTCCACTTGAGGTCGCCGCTGGCCCGGTCACGGCCTTCCAGCACGTGCGCATCGGACGCGGAGCGCTGCCACTTCGTGCGCATGTCCAGCAGGTTCACGAAGAAGTCATTGGTCAGCGTTTCCGGACGCTTGGTGAAGACACCGTGCGGGGACTTGCCGAAGTTGGCCCCCAGGACACGCAGGCCACCCACCAGGACGGTCATCTCGGGGGCGCTCAGCTTCAGCAATTGAGCCTTGTCCACCAGCATCTCGGCCGTCGAATCCTCGAATTCCTTCCTGACGTAGTTGCGGAAGCCGTCTGCGAGCGGTTCCAGCACCGCGAAGGACTCCAGGTCGGTCCGCGCCTGAGACGCATCGGTACGGCCAGGGGCGAAGGGTACGGTCACATCGACGCCGGCCTTCTTCGCGGCGGCTTCGATGCCAGCACCGCCAGCCAGCACGATCAGGTCGGCGAGCGAAACCTTCTTGCCGGGTTGGGCGTTGAAGTCTTTCTGGATGGTTTCCAGCGCCGCGATGACCTTCGCCACCTCAGCCGGCTGGTTGACCTCCCAGTCCTTCTGCGGGGCCAGACGAATGCGCGCACCGTTGGCGCCGCCGCGTTTGTCACTGCCACGGAACGAAGCAGCAGAAGCCCAGGCGGTACTGACTACTTGCGAAACCGACAGCCCGGACGCGAGAACCTTGGCTTTCAATGCGGCCACGTCCTGGTCATTGACCAGCGGATGGTCGACGGCCGGGACCGGGTCCTGCCAGATCAGTTCTTCCTTCGGCACCAGCGAGCCGAGGTAGCGGCTGCGCGGGCCCATGTCCCGGTGGGTCAGCTTGTACCAGGCTCGGGCGAAGGCGTCTTCGAGTTCCTTCGGGTTGTCCTTGAAGTGCCGGGCGATCTTCTCGTAGACCGGGTCCATGCGCACGCCTATGTCGGCAGTGGTCATCATGGGCGCATGGCGCTTGTTCGGGTCGTGGGCGTCCGGCACGGTGCCGTCCCCGGCCCCGCCCTTGGGCTTCCACTGGTGAGCACCGGCCGGGCTCTTGGCCAGTTCCCACTCGTAGCCGAACAGGGTTTCCAGGTAGCCGTTGTCCCACTGGGTCGGCGTGGCGTTCCAGGCGCCCTCGATACCACTGGTGATCGAGTCGTCGCCCTTGCCAGTGCCGAGGGCGTTTTTCCAGCCCAGGCCCATTTCCTCGACTGGGGCGCCTTCCGGCTCGCGACCGACGTTGGCTGGGTCACCAGCGCCGTGGCACTTGCCGAAGGTGTGACCGCCGACGATCAGCGCCACGGTCTCCTCGTCGTTCATGGCCATGCGGCCGAAGGTCTCGCGAACGTCGCGCGCCGAGGCCACCGGGTCCGGATTTCCGTTCGGCCCTTCTGGGTTCACGTAGATCAGGCCCATCTGCACCGCGCCGAAGGGGTTGGCCAGTTCGCGGTCGCCGCTGTAGCGCTTGTCACCCAGCCAGGTGGTTTCCGGGCCCCAGTAGATGTCGTCCTCCGGCTCCCAGACGTCCGCGCGGCCGCCGCCGAAGCCGAAGGTCTTGAAGCCCATGGACTCCAGCGCGACGTTGCCGGCGAGGATCATCAGGTCGCCCCAGGACAGCTTGTTGCCGTACTTCTGCTTGACCGGCCAGAGCAGGCGGCGCGCCTTGTCGAGGTTGCCGTTGTCCGGCCAGCTGTTGACCGGTGCGAAACGCTGCGAGCCCGTACCGCCGCCGCCACGGCCGTCGGCGATGCGATAGGTACCGGCGCTGTGCCAGGCCATGCGGATGAAGAGCGGACCGTAGTGGCCGTAGTCGGCCGGCCACCAGTCCTGGGAATCGGTCATCAGGGCGTGGAGGTCCTTGACCACCGCGTCGAGGTCCAGACTCTTGAAGGCTTCGGCGTAGTTGAACTCCCCGCCCAACGGGTTGGATTCAGCCGAGTGCTGATGAAGGATTTTGAGATTCAGTTGGTTAGGCCACCACTCCGCGTTTGATGGCGTCACACCCGCTATCACGTTTTGTCCAGAGAACGGGCATTTTGCTTCGCTTGACATGCTTCTCTCCTCTTTCTGTCGTCAGCCAACCACTCTATTCAGCTTGGAATCCAGGTGCCGACCCAGCCAATAGGTTTTGGAAATGGCATTCATAGTAGTCAAGGATTGTGAAGCCCATGCCTGCAGCGGCCATCCGCGCATCGCGGGTGGCGCCGCCAGCGCGGCGATATCTCGCGGGATATCAATGGGTTCCAGGGCTTATCACGCAAAGTGCTGAGCTGGCTCGGCAAGATGATGAAACGATCTTTCGCTCATAGATGCACTTAATCGTTCGCTCGTCGAGCGGTAGCCGGTGGCGATGGCGTTCCACGATTCATTACACCAGGTGTCAGCTGAGGCATCCGAGCCGCGATTCACTGCAGGGTGCACCATGGCCCTTCCGCTCACAGGTATAGCACCGCGCGATCTCATCGGTGCGCACGGTGCACCCTACAAGTGCTCCGCACGACCGTAGGGTGTGCCATGCGCACCGGCTTTCAGCCGAGCCCAACCGCGCAGGCTTACGGATTGTGAGTGCCGCTATCCAGCTCATCCAGAATGTGATACGCCAGCTTCACCCGCTCTTCGTTGGGGTAGTTCTTGTTGGCCAGTAGCACGATGCCAATCTTCTTCGACGGCACGAAGGCCACGTAGCCGCCGAAACCGTTGGTGGAGCCGGTCTTGTTGACCCAGACGGCATCCTGCGGCGGCAAGGGTGGCGTAATGGCGGCGACGGCCTTGCTCTCCAGCGCCATGCGGCTGCTATTGCCTTGCAAAAGCGCATCCAGCGCTACCGGGTAGCTGTACTGCTCCCAGATCAGGTCCTGGGTCATAGGCCCCAGCGAGTAGTAGCCGGTCCGAGTGGCATCGAGGGCGCGTTGCAGTGTGGCATCGGCAGCGGTCAACCCCAGGTTGGCCTCGATGAAGTGCAGCAAGTCCTTGCTGCTGGTCTTCACACCGTAGGCCTCGGCGGCCAGCACAGCGGGGGTCACCCTGACTGGGGCATCTTCCTTGTTGTAGCCCTGGGCGTAACGCGACTGTGCAGCCGCCGGCACGTCGATATAGGTACTGCGCAAGCCGAGCTTCGGCAAGAGCTCGCCTTCCATTGCCTTGGCAAACGGCATGTCCAGGCTCTTGGCCGCAACCACGCCGAGCAACCCGACGCTCGGGTTGGCGTAGGTGCGGTAGGTGCCGGGGGCGAATTGCGGCTGCCAGGCGCGGTAGTAGTCCATGAGCTGCTGGTGGTTCCGGACGTTTTCAGGCAGTTGCAACGGGAAGCCGCCGGCCGTGTGGGTTGCCAGATCGATCAGCGTCACCTGGTCGAGCGGGCTGCCCTTCAACTCGGGCAGGTACTGGCCTGGGCTGTCCTTGAGCGACAGCCGTCCCGTAGCCTCGGCATAGGCGGCCAGCGTGACCGTCAGCGTCTTGCTGATCGAACCGACTTCGAAGAGCGTGTCGCTCGTGACGGGCTGCCGGGTGTCCTTCGACGCAACGCCGAAGTTGTAGAAGCGCCGTTCACCCTTGAGGCTTACGGCGATAGCCAACCCTGGAATCCCGTACTGCTGCATGACGCTGCGCGCGGCGCCTTGCACGTTGGCGTCGAAGCTACGCGGCACGTCAGCCAGGGCGAAGCTGCTGGCGGAAACGGCGCAGGCCAGCAACAGCAGCTGGGCACGTAGCATTCCCTGGAGGCGCATGGGGGTCATCCTTCGATCATGAACGGGGTGGAGAACCTAGCATCTGGGGCACCGGGTGCCAAAAGCGGTTCAGTTTCGGGTGAACCACGCTTCACCGGTCCACCATTCGAGGCCCGGCATAGCGCCGCTGGTGGATGGAAAAGCGCCATCCACCCTTGTATCTCGACTACCACCCTCTCAAGGGGTGATAGTCCCCGACTGATCATCGGGGGAGAGCCAGGAAGCCGTGTCCACCCTTAGGCCTCGAGCCCGACCCGTAGATAGTGCCCTGGCCCTCCACACTCACTCAGATAGCTCGAACGGTATCTAGAGCCCACTTCAAGTGAGAGCTCGCATTCACAAGGCCGGGCCGGGTGCAGTGATGATCACTCTGGATGGATTGAGGAGGTTGCATGTCCAGCATCGTCGGCATTGACATTGCCAAGCACAGTTTCGATATCGCCACCCTGCAGGCCAACGGCAAGTACCGCAGCAAGGCCAAGCTGATCAACGCCGCAGAGGGCTTTCAGGTGTTGCAGGAGTGGTTGAACAAGCACAGCGAACCTGGGGCCTGGATCGTGATGGAGGCGACGGGTACCTACCACGAGGCGCTGGCTGAGCACTTTTACGCGCTGGGCTACCGGATTTGCGTGATGAATCCTGCGCAGATTGCCTATTACGCGCGAAGCCAGTTGCAACGGGTCAAGACGGATCAGGTCGACGCCAAGCTGATTGCCAGCTACGGCGAGCACCATCAAGATGAGCTGCGCGCCTGGCAACCCGAGCCTGCCGCGATCCGCCGTCTGCGTGCCCTGGTGCGGCGCCTGCAGGATCTCAAGGAGATCGAGCAGATGGAGCGCAATCGTCTGGGGGTGGCCGATGCCAGCGTGCAAGAGTCGATTCACTCAGTGCTGCAGCGTGTCGAAGAGCAGATTGCCGAGACCCTGAAAACCATCCGCGACCATATCGATGATGATCCAGACCTGCGGGGTAAACGCGATCTGCTGACCAGCATCGATGGTATCGGCGAGCAGACTGCCGCCCTGCTCCTGGCGGAACTGGGTGATCCGCTGCAGTTCGAGAGCGCGCGAGCGATCACTGCCTTTGCCGGGCTGAATCCGAAGCTACAGGATTCGGGTAAGCATAAAGGGCACGTACGCATTTCCCGTGTGGGCTCAGCGCGGCTACGCGCGGGCCTGTACATGCCGGCGATCACCTCGATGACCCACAACCCCGCGATCAATGCCCTGGCACAGCGCCTGCGCGCCCGCGGTAAGGCCGGAAAGCAGATCGTCTGCGCGGCCATGCGCAAGCTGTTGCATATCGCCTATGGCGTACTGAAATCCGGCCAGCCATTCGATGCCCAACTGGCCCTTGCCCGGGGCTAAACAAGACGGTATCTACGGGGCTGACTGAGCGAGACGGGAGCGGCCGGTAGCAGAAGGAACCGGCCGTTGTCTCCGCCGGAGACTTACTCGGTGGCGTCGAATGCCGCGTGGTAATGCACGCTGCCCCTGGGCAGGTCGCTGCCGAAGGACAGTGCCTGGAAGTACTCGGGCGGGACTCCGGGCAGTTCCAGGCCAGGCTGGGCCTTGAACCCGAAGCGTCCGTAGTAGCCCGGATCGCCCAACAGGACGCAGCCAAGGCCGCCCTGGCGCCGCAATTCGGCGAGCGAAGCCTCCATCAACATCGAACCGATGCCCCGCCCCTGGCGATCAGGCAATACGGAGATGGGTCCGAGCCCGTACCAACCCGCAATACCGCAGGAAAGGGTGACGGGCGAAATGGCCACATGGCCGACGAGGGCGTCGCTCTCAACGGCCACCAGGGAGATCGTCAAACGACCACTACGCCGCAGCGCGTTGACGATGAATTGTTCCGTGTGGCTCGAGTGCTGTTCATGCTCGAACGCAGCTTTGGTGAGCTGGGCAATGGCGTCGATGTCGTCGGTCTGCTCATTGCGCACGATGATGTTCATGGGGATTTCTCTTGGGTGTCGTGCTCGATGCCACTCCGCAGAGCCTCGGGCAATGGATCTGAATATGTGTAGGTCTTGCCGCAGGCCAGCGTGAATCCGTAGCGACAACGCGCCGGGTTCATGCCCTCGCCGCACGGCTGCCCGTCGATTTCCGGGAACCGAGGTTGAGTGCCACGGCGGAGCGAATGAGCGCCTTCAGCGCTTCTTCATCGATCGGCTCATCCTCGTGGATATCGATGGCACGCCGGGTGCTGCCTTCGAGGCTCGCGTTGAAGAGGCCTGACGGGTCTTCCAGCGAAGCGCCCTTGGCGAAGGTCAGCTTCACCGCAGCCTTGTATGTCTCGCCAGTGCAGATGATACCGGCGTGGGACCAGACCGGAACGCCCCTCCACTTCCATTCTTCGACCACGTCGGGGTCCGCCTGCCTGATGAGCGTCCGCACCCGCGCGAGCGTCTCGCCCCGCCAATCGCCCAGATCAAGGATTCGCGCATCGATCAGCTGCGAGGCGGTACCCGCCGCCTCTCCTTCCATTGGCACCTTCGTCATGATGGTTATCGTCCTCTTCATGGTTGTCCCTCGCCGCTTGAGTATCGCTGACTGGCGCGTCCTCGTCGTGGTGACGCGCAGGCTATAACGCACAAGGGGCAATGCTGGGGCACGGCAATCAGGCCGATTGCGGGGCGTGGGAATGCTTGGGCAAGGCAATGGAGATCAAAGCGGCCAGCGCCACGAAAACGCTCGAGACCCACAAGCATGCCTCCAGTCCATGGGCCTGGAAGACCCAGCCGGACAACAGCGTCCCGATCAGCCTCCCCAGTGCATTGGACATGTAATAGAAGCCCACATCCAGCGACACCCCGTCCTCCCGGGCGTAGCTGACGATCAGGTAGCTGTGCAGCGAGGAGTTCACGGCGAACAAGGCGCCGAACAGCATCAGCCCGCCCAGCAGGACCACGTGGGCGGACCAACCCGCCATGAGGCCGAGGGCAATGGCCGCCGGTAACACGGCAAGCGCGCTGGCCCAGAGGAACGCCGCCCGCCCATCCGGTACATGGCCGCGCTGCTTGCCAGTGATGGCCGGCGCGAAGGATTGGACGATGCCGTAGCCAACGATCCACGCGGCGAGAAAGCCACCCACCAGCCAGAAGTCCCAGCCGAACGCCGTGCTCAAGTAAACCGGCAAGGCCACCACGAACCAGACGTCTCGGGCACCGAAGAGGAACAGCCGCGCCGCCGAGAGAATATTGATCGCCCGGCTTTTGGAGAGGATGTCGCGGAACTTCGGCTTGGCCTTGGCCTTGCCCAGGTCCTTCTTCAGCATCACCAGGCTACCGAGCCAGATCAGCGCGAGCACCGCCGCCAAGGCGAAGACCGCGCCCTTGAAGCCCAGCAGGGCGAGCAAAGCGCCACCGAGGAAGAAGCCCACGCCCTTCAGGGCATTCTTCGAGCCCGTGAGGATGGCCACCCACGTGTATAGCGTGCCCTGTTGGCTGTCCGGCACCAGGAGCTTGATCGAGCTCTTGGCGCTCATCTTGTTGAGGTCCTTGGCGATGCCCGACAGCGCCTGGGCGCCCATCACCCAGGGGATGGTCAGCCAGGCAGCCGGCACCGTGAGCATCAGCAACGCGATGACTTGCATCCCGAGGCCGATATTCATGGTGCGGTTCAGCCCCAGGCGCGCCCCCAGGTAGCCGCCGACCAAGTTGGTGATGACGCCGAAAATCTCGTAGAACAGGAACAGTGCGGCGATCTGCAGCGGCGTGTAGCCCAACGTATGGAAGTGCAGCACCACCAGCATGCGCAAGGCGCCGTCGGTGAGGGTGAAGGCCCAGTAGTTGCCGGTCACCAGCAGGTACTGGCGGACTTCCGTGGAGAGGGTTGGCATCGCTTTCATGATCACCGCTCGCCCCCTCAGCCCGACAGGCCGACCAATCTGGCCAGTTCAACGGTGCGGTTGGCGTAGCCCCATTCGTTGTCGTACCAGGCGTAGAGCTTCACCTGGGTGCCGTTGACTACCAGGGTCGACAGTGCATCGATGATCGACGAGCGCGGATCGGTGCGGTAGTCGATGGATACCAGCGGACGCTCTTCATAGCCGAGGATGCCTTTCAGCTCGTTCTCGGCTGCCGCCTTGAGCAGTTGGTTGACCTCCTCCACCGAGGTGGCGCGCTCCACCTCGAACACGCAGTCGGTCAGCGAGGCATTGGCCAGCGGCACGCGCACGGCGTGGCCGTTCAGCTTGCCGCGCAGCTCGGGGAAGATTTCCGAAATCGCGGTGGCCGAGCCAGTCGTGGTGGGAATCAGGCTCATGCCCGAGGCACGGGCACGACGCAGGTCCTTGTGCGGCTGGTCGAGGATGCTCTGGGTGTTGGTCAGGTCGTGGATGGTGGTGATGGAGCCGTGGCGGATGCCGAGCTTCTCGTGAATCACCTTGACCACCGGCGCCAGGCAGTTGGTGGTGCAGGACGCGGCGGTGACGATTCGATGCTGCGCAGGGTCGAACAGGTGCTGGTTGACGCCCATGACCACGTTCAGCGCGCCCTTCTCCTTCACCGGCGCGCTGACCACCACGCGCTTCACGCCCTGATCCAGGTAGGCCTGGAGCACAGCGACAGTCTTCATCTTGCCGCTGGCCTCGATCACCAGATCGCAATTCGACCAGTCGGTGTCGGCGATGGCCTTGTTGGCGGTGACCTGGATGCGCTTGCCGCCGATCACCACGCAATCGTCCTCGGCGCCGGCTTCGTGCTGCCAGCGGCCGTGCACCGAATCGAAGTTCAGCAGGTGGGCGTGGGTGGCGGCATCGCCCGCCGGATCGTTGATGCGAACAAATTCCAGCTCCGGCCAGTCCCAGGCGGCACGCAGCGCCAGACGACCGATACGACCGAAACCGTTGATACCGACTTTGATGCTCATGTTCTTGCTCTCTAGAGGATGCTGAAATCAGTGGCCCGCGTCGAACTGGTTGATCCAGTCCACATGCGCCGGGTGTTGAATAGCCTTGGGGCGCAGCGCCTGCACCTGGGCGATGGCCTCGGCCCGAGGCACGCCGGTCTCGATCAGGATGCGCGCGGCGATCAACCCGGTACGGCCCGAGCCGCCCTTGCAGTGGATGGCGAGGTGTTTGCCACTGTTCAGGAGGTCGAGGATCTGTTGCTTCCATCCATCCCATGCCTGGTTGAAATCATCCTGTGGTACCTGCTCATCGGCGACCGGCAGGTGGAACCAGGCCAGTTCTAGTTGCTCGCAGTGTTCGGCAATCCGGTCGACGCCGTTGGCATTGAGTTCGGAGAGCGGCATCAAGGTGATGACCGCCGAAGCGCCGGCTTGCTTGAGCGTTTCCAAGGCTTCATCTAGCGAGCTATCTCGGGTTCCAGGACACGGCGTGAAGATCAGCTTGCCCGGCAGATGGGAAACGCTCAGTACGTCAAAGGGGTGGGCCATGAAACGTAAATCCTGCGATCAGATGGAACGTTGATTGACGCGCTTGGAGAGCTCTTCAGCCGATTCCTTGCGCTCGGAATAGCGGTCGACCAGGTAGTCCGAGCGCTCACGAAGCAGCAGGGTGAACTTCACCAGTTCCTCCATGACATCCACGACCCGGTCGTAGAAGGAGGACGGTTTCATTCGCCCGGCCTCATCGAACTCCAGGTAGGCCTTGGGCACTGAAGACTGATTGGGGATGGTGAACATGCGCATCCAGCGGCCCAGCACGCGCAGCTGATTGACCACGTTGAAGGACTGGGAGCCACCGCAAACCTGCATCACCGCCAGGGTCTTGCCCTGAGTCGGACGGATCGCGCCCATGGCTAGCGGAATCCAGTCGATCTGCGCCTTGAACACCGCCGACATCGCGCCGTGGCGCTCGGGCGAGCACCAGACCTGGCCTTCCGACCAGAGCACCAGTTCGCGCAGCTCCTGAACCTTGGGGTGGCTGTCGGGGGCGTCATCCGGCAGCGGCAGCCCTGAAGGATCGAAGATCCGCGTTTCGGCGCCGAAATGCTCCAGCAGGCGGGCAGCCTCATGGGCCAGCAGGCGGCTGAACGAACGCTCGCGGGTCGAACCGTAGAGCAGCAGGATGCGCGGCTTGTGGGTGGCCGACAGCGGACTGCCCAGCTTGTCCAGGGTGGGCAGGTCAATCAGGTCGGCATCGAGGTTGGGAATGTGATCGTCGGTCATGGTTCTACTCCTCAGCAAGCGCGCCCTTCGGCAGATCGAACCAGCGGCGCTTCAGCCACCAGGCCACGCCCACCAGCGAGATCAGTACGGGAACTTCCACCAGCGGCCCGATCACCGTGGCGAAGGCCACTGGGGATGCCAGACCGAAGGTCGCGATGGCCACCGCAATGGCCAGTTCGAAATTGTTGCTGGCCGCGGTAAAGGCCAGCGCCGTGGTGCGCGGGTAGTCGGCTTCCAGCAACTTGCCCATCCAGAAGCTGAGGAAGAACATCACCACGAAATAGATGGTCAGTGGGATGGCGATGCGCAGGACATCCAGCGGCAGTTGCAGCACCATGTCGCCTTTCAGGCTGAACATCGCAACGATGGTCAGCAGCAGGGCCGCCAAAGTCAGCGGACTGATCCGGGGGATAAAGCGCTCGCGGTACCAGGTCTCGCCCTTGCGGTTGATCAGCAGCTTGCGGGTCAGGAAGCCGGCCAGGAACGGGATGCCCAGGTAGATCAGCACCGACTCGGCGATGTCGACGAAGCTGGTCTGGATCACACTGCCTTCCAGGCCGAACAACGGCGGCAAAAGGCCCAGGAAAATCCAGGCATACACGCTGAAGAACAGGATCTGGAAGATGCTGTTGAAAGCCACTAGCCCCGCGACGTACTGGTTGTTGCCCCCGGCGATCTGGTTCCACACCAGCACCATGGCGATGCAGCGGGCCAGGCCGATCAGGATCAGGCCGGTCATGTATTCGGGCTTGTCCGCCAGGAACACCACTGCCAGCACAAACATCAGTACCGGACCAATGACCCAGTTCTGCACCAGCGACAGGGCCAGGATGCGCTTGTCCTTGAACACCTGCGGCAGCTCTTCGTAACGCACCTTGGCCAGTGGCGGGTACATCATCACGATCAGGCCGATGGCGATGGGGAGGTTGGTCGAGCCCACGGACAGGTTGTTCAGCCAGACCGGCAGGCCCTCGAACAGGCTGCCGAGGCCGACGCCAAGCGCCATGGCGAAGAAAATCCAGACCGTCAGGTAGCGATCCAGGAAGGCGAGGCGGCTTTTACGCATGGTCAGGTCTCCACAGTCAGAGGGTTCCGATCAAGGCCAGTTCGGCCTTGAGCTGCTCGCCGCTCAATTGCTCGAGGGGTAGCGCCAGGAAGGCCTGGACGCGGGTCTTGATTCGCTCCAGGGTGGCGTCGAAGGCGGCTTCGATCTCCTGAGGGCTGCCGATGTACTCGGAGGGGTCGGCAAGCCCCCAGTGCGCCTTCATGGCCGGGCCAAAGAACACCGGGCAGGCCTCGCCAGCGGCCTTGTCGCAAACGGTAATGACAAAATCCGGTGCCAGAGCTTCATGCACGTCGCTGAATTTGCTGCTCAACCCCGCAGTGGAGATACCGGCCTTCTGCAAGGTCTTGAGGCTCAGCGGGTGCACCTCGCCCTTCGGCAGGCTACCGGCGCTGTAGGCCCGGATACCGGCAGGAGCCAGGTGGTTGAACACAGCTTCGGAAAGAATGCTGCGGCAGCTGTTGGCGGTGCAGAGAAACAGGACTTTCATCGGACTATCCATCTCGGCCAAAACGGGATCTCAGGCTTGCACTCAGCAGCAGGCGGCGGCGCGTTCGGGGCGGTCGCCCATGGCATTGAGCCGCTTCGAATCAGGACTCAGCCAATGCTTGTTGGCGTCCAGCGCCGTCGTCAGCACGCTGTGTACCCAGTCCGGCAGGTTGGGGTGCAGGCGGTAGTACACCCACTGCCCCTGGCGGCGATCCGCCAACAATCCACAGGTGCGCAACTGCGCCAGGTGGCGGGAAATCTTCGGCTGGCTCTCATTCAGGGCGCAGGTGAGTTCACAGACGCACAGCTCTTCCTCGCGGGTGATCAGCAGCATCAGGCGAACGCGGGTTTCGTCGGCCAGGCATTTGAAAACAGTGGTCGGGGTCAGATGGTCGGTCATAGCGCTCTCAACGTTTGGTTTTCACCAGCACGAACATCTTGATGCGTTCGTTGATTTCATGGGCGGCGTGCCGGAAGGCATCAGGCTTGGCGCTGATGACAGGGTCTTCGAAGTGCCAAGCTAAAACCTCGCCGGCACCAGGTAGCGCGTGGCACTCCAGCGCCGACTTGTCGCAAAGGGTGATCACGTAGTCGAAGCGCTCGCCGGCAAATTCGCCGACGGACTTGCTTCGCAGGCCCGCCGTGCTGATGCCCAGATGCTGCAATTCTTCAAGGGTGCGTGGATCGATCCCTCCAGGCGCAGTCCCGGCGCTAAAGGCCTCGAAGTGTTCCGAGTCGGCATGGCGAAGCAGCGCTTCGGCAAACTGGGAGCGGGCAGCATTGGCGACGCAAACGAACAGCACGCGGGTCTTGGGAGTCATAGCCATGCCCTGATAGATATGTTTTATCGAATATATGATTTTCCGAATGTTAGGTAAAGCCATCCAATCTAGCTGACTCTACCCAAAGCGGTTTCATCCTTCAGAAAGACAAACAGACGGCATCAACGCGATGCCCCATGCTTCCATGCATCCCCTTAATATCCGTTTAAACGTATGTTTGTATGTCGTTATGAATCTCTCATGACAGCCACCTTCGGGTGTGTTTCCTGAGGCGGACGCTATCGCCAGTGAGACCACGCGAATTCCCCCCTGGATTCAACGGCTTTACATGTGCATAGACATGCACATATATTTCCAGCATGACAACGCCCGCCATCACCCGCGCCCAAGCCATCGAAGCCGCCATCGAGTCGCTGGATGGCACGTTTTTCAAGGCCCTCTGCGAGCCGTCCCGCGTGACGGTGCTCAAGCGTGTCATGCAGCTTGGCCGCGCGGACGTCAGCGAAATCGCTGCTGATCTTCCACAAGAACGCTCGGTAGTGTCCCGCCACCTCCAGGTACTCCTGGAGGCGAACATCGTGCGCGCAACCAAGGCCGGACGACAGGTGTTCTACGAGGTCGACGGCCCGGCCATCGTCACGCGCCTGGAATCCATCCTTCAACACACCCGAAGCATTGCCGCACTGTGCTGCCCAGGTGGGGGATGAGCCCTTTTCATTTGCCCAAACAAATGCATGAGTACGCACATATGAACGCAAATACTCCAGTGCAGGATGTGATTGTCATCGGTGCAGGGCAGGCAGGATTGGCTTGCGGTTGGCACCTTCAACGCCAGGGCCTGAATTTCCTCATCCTGGATAAACAGGCTCTTCCTGGAGGGAACTGGCGCAACTACTACGACAGCCTGGAACTCTTTTCGCCAGCGGCCTATTCGTCCCTGCCTGGCCTGCCCTCTCCCGGTACGCCCGCGCACTACCCCCGTCGGGACGAGGTCGTGCATTACCTGGAACAGTATGCGAGCCACTTCCAACTGCCCGTCCGGCAGCACACCGAAGTGACCCGGGTGCTGCACTCGGAAGGCCGATTCGATCTCAGGACGGCGGATCGTCAACGCTTTAGCGCGAAAGCCGTCATCGTCGCCTCGGGGGCATTCAGCCGTCCGTATCTACCGGCGATTCCGGGAATAGGCGGTTTTCAGGGCCGCCTGCTGCACAGCGCCAATTATCGGAACGTCGAGACATTCCGAGGGCAACGGGTGGTGGTAGTCGGTGCGGCCAATTCAGCGGTCCAGATTGCCTACGAGCTGGCTCAGGTGACCAACACCACGCTAGCGACACGCGAGGCGATCCGCCTCGTTCCCCAGCGATTCCTGGGGATCGATTTCCACACCTGGTTGAAGTGGACAGGCCTGGAGAAGACCCGTTGGCTGAACGACCAGAGCACGCCAGTACTGGATGACGGCACCTACCGAAAGGCCTTGAAAACGGGCGTGCTACAGCGCAAGCCCATGTTCACCCGCGTTGCCCCGTCCGGGGTCGTGTGGGCGGACGGACAGCATGAGGCGGTCGACAGCCTGATTTTTGCCACGGGCTTCCGCCCGAATGTGCCGTTTCTGGATGACCTACCGGCGCTGGATCAAGACGGTCATGTCGTCCAGCGTCATGGTATTGCGCTTCAAGTCCCCGGCCTGTACTTCGTGGGACTGCCGCGACAACGCAACTTTGCGTCAGCCACTCTCCGCGGCGTCGGGCCAGACGCCGCACACATACTTCCGTCGCTACTGCATTACCTGGGCAGCTCCAGCTCAATGCGCCTGGCGGCCACTCAATAGCATCCACTCCCCTCCCCGCAAGGAGCCCTGGAGGAACTCCCCGCCGGTTGTGCCAGGAGACATCGTTACCCAGGTCGATCGGGCTCAGCCCAACTGATCGATCATCACCGAGTTGGTGTACACCAGGCTGCCGTCGCTTTCGCGGTGCCCCACCAGGTGGAACTGGCCGCGTTCGTCGCCCTTGCTGAGGTAGACGCGGAACTGCAGGTCGGAGAGCGTGCCGCACTCCACCGGGGTCACCAGTTCCATGTGCTCCATATCGGCGGCGATCAGCATTTCCTGCTCGTGGGTTTTCTGCAGGCGTTCTTCGGCTTCTTCAAGCCGCAGGTGGTCGGCATCATTCACATGGAAATGCAGTTCGCCCATGGCAATGGACTTCTCCGCACCACGGGGTTTGCACCAGCTTTTGATGGTCAAGGTATTCATCTAACAATCTCCTGACTTGGGCGTTGCCGCGCCAGATGCTCAATCAGCAGTTTAGACAAGCCCAGCCTCCGGAATGCGTCAGTCATCGCCAAAGGCCACGTACCACAAGGGCTACAGGCGTTCGACAAAAGGACCGGATGCTATAATTTTCCAGTGAAAGAACCCTGAACTTTCACTCAGGGTTCGACGATAACCAACAGGAATAAAACCGTCGGTTGCGGGAGGCGGCAGACCAATTCGAACAAGAATCCGGAGGTGAGTCATGAATCGGCACTACTACATCAGCAACAACCTCGATGACCTGGAAACCGTTGAGTCCGAGCTTGAGGCCAGCGGCATCAATACCGAGCAGATCCACGTACTCAGCGACAGGGATGCCGATGTCGAGCAACACCATCTCCATGACGTGAATTCCTTCATGAAGCAGGACGTCGTCCACTCCGGTGAGATCGGCGCGCTGATTGGCATCCCGCTGGCCGCCCTGGTTCTGGTTGGCGCCTGGCTGGCAGGCTGGACCGATACACCGGCAGGCTGGGTGCCATTCGCGTTCTTGGCGGTGGTAGTGCTGGGTTTCTGCATCTGGGAAGGCGGGTTCTTTGGCATCCAGGTGCCCAACGCGCACTTCCGCAACCTGAAAGAGAAGGTCAAGGAAGGCGAACACATCTTCTTCGTGGACGTGGAGCCGGAGCAGGAATCCACGCTGGACCGGGTTATCAACCATCATCCGCAACTGCGACTGGCCGGAACCGGGTCGGCTTCACCGCACTGGATCGTTTCCTGGCTGCACCGCTGGCACCAGTTCAAGCGGACGATCTAGCGCACGCCCAAACATGGACGGGCGAGCTCTGCTCGCGAACAGCTTCGCGAGCAGAGCTCGCTCCTACGGGCATCCCTCACTGGCCGAGGAACGTCCCACGGGTAAAGAGCACATAGTCCGCTTCGGCCGCCATCAATCCCACCAGCACCAGCAGGCACATCGGCGGCACCAGGATGGCGTAGACCAGCGCCAGGCGCTCCCAGGCCATGTGCATGAAGATCGAGACGATCAGCCCCGCCTTGAGCAGCATCAGGATCAGGATCATCGACCAGCGGAAGTACCCGACGAAGTGGAAATAGTCCACCAGGTACGACAGGGTGCTGAGGATGAACAGCAGCCCCCAGATTTTCAGGTACAGGCTGATGGGGTGTTGTTGACCTTGCGCGTGTTCCATTTCATCTCTCCCCTGCTCTACCACAGGTAGAAGAACGCGAAGATGAATACCCAGACCAGGTCCACGAAGTGCCAGTAGAGTCCGGCAATCTCGACGATCTGGTAGTTCCCGCGTTGCTCGTAATCCCCGCGCAGCACCTTGAAGGCCACGGTGCAGAGATAGATCACCCCCACCGACACGTGCAGCCCGTGGAAGCCGGTGATCATGAAGAAGCTTGCACCGAACTGCGCCGCGCCCATGGGGTTGCCCCAGGGCCGCACGCCTTCGGCGATCAGCTTGCTCCACTCGAAGGCCTGCATGCCGACGAAGGTGGCGCCGCAAGCCGCGGTGGTCAGCATCAGTGCGGCGCTGCGCACACGGTCGCGTCGGTAGGCGAAGTTCACCGCCATGGCCATGGTGCCGCTGCTGCTGATGAGCACGAAGGTCATGATGGCGATGAGGATCAACGGAATACTCGTGCCGCCGATGGTCAGGGCGAAGACTTCACTCGGGTTGGGCCAGGTGGCGGTGGTGCTGATGCGCACCGACATGTAGCCGGTGAGGAAGCAGGTGAAGATAAAGGTGTCGCTGAGCAGGAAGATCCACATCATCGCCTTGCCCCAGGGCACCTGCTTGAAGGCGTCGCGATCAGACGACCAATCCTGGGCTATGGCATGCCAGCCACTGTAGGCCGATGTTTCCCGTGTCGTGGCCATGGCGCTACCTCAACCCGCAGAAGGCCGCGATGGCCTGGTAGGTTTCCGGCGTGCTGGTGAGCAGCGCGAAGAGCACCAGCCACAATCCCAGCAGGTAGTGCCAGTAGAAGGCGCACAGCGCCATGCCGGTTTGCAGCCGCTCGCTCGGCCCCACCCGTAACAGGCGCAGCCCCACCACGGCCCAGGCCACCAATCCACCCGCCAGGTGCAGGCCATGCAGGCCGGTGAGCAGGTAGAAGAAGCTGTTGGCCGGGTTGCCCGATACGAAATAACCCCAGGCGGCGAACTGCTGCCAGACCCAGAGCTGACCACCGAGGAAGGCGACGGCGAAGGCCCCCCCCAGCAGGAACGCCAGTATCGCCCTGCCCGCCTGGGCCCGCTCCATCGACATCTTGGCCCACTGCAGGCAGGCGCTGCCGAGGGCCAGCAACAGGGTATTCACCCAGAGCATCCAGGGGTGGGCCAGCGGCGCCAGCGGGTCGGTCAGCGGGCGCCAGTCCGACACCTGGGAGCGGGCGATGAAGGCCAGCAGGAACAACAGGAAGAGCGAGGTCACCACGCCGAGGAACACACCCAGGCCGACCTTGGCGGTCTTGCTGCGATCCTGGATCGGCGCTTCGGGCCCATGCTGCCCGGATGGGTTCCAGCCTCCAGGCTCGGCACCGCCCGCGTGCTTCCAGAGTTGCGTGCTCATGGCCGTTGCTCCAGACGGGTCGCCTTGCCGTTCGCCTCGCGCAGGCGCTGCAACTCTTCCTCCGAAACCGTCTGTGGCACGAAGTCCTGCTCCACACCCGGCACGCTGTAGTCATAGGCCCAGCGATGCACCACCGGCAGTTTCTCCCGCCAGTTGCCATGCACCGGCGGCGTATCCGGAGTTTGCCATTCCAGGCTGACGGCCTTCCACGGGTTGCCGCCCGCGGGTCGGCCCTTGAAGGTGCTCCAGGCCAGGTTGAAGAGGAACAGCAGTTGCGCCACGCCCACGGTCAGCGCCGCCACCGTGATGAAGGCATTCAGTTCCTGGGCCGAATGCGGGATGAACTCGTAGTTCGGGTAGGCGTAGTAACGACGAGGCATTCCGAGGAACCCGAGGTAGTGCATGGGGAAGTAGATGGCGTAGGTGCCGAGGAAGGTGATCCAGAAATGCAGCTTGCCGAGGGTGTCGTTGAGCATCCGCCCGGTAATTTTCGGGAACCAGTGGTAGATCGAGCCGAACACTACAAGTATCGGCGCCACCCCCATGACCATGTGGAAGTGCGCCACCACGAAGTAGGTATCCGAGAGCGGGATGTCGACGATCACGTTGCCAAGGAACAGCCCGGTCAGGCCGCCCACCAGGAAGGTGACGATGAACGCCAGGGCGAAGAGCATCGGCACCGTCAGATGGATGTCGCCGTGCCACAGGGTCAGGGTCCAGTTGTAGACCTTGAGCGCGGTGGGTACGGCAATGATCAGGGTGGTGATCGCGAAGAAGAAACCGAAGTACGGGTTCATCCCGCTGACGTACATGTGGTGCGCCCAGACCACGAAGCTCAGCACGCCGATGGCGACGATGGCCCAGACCATCATGCGGTAGCCGAAGATGTTCTTGCGCGCGTGGGTGCTGATCAGGTCCGACACCAGGCCGAAGGCCGGCAGCGCCACGATGTACACCTCCGGATGGCCAAAGAACCAGAACAGGTGCTGGAAGAGAATCGGACTGCCGCCCTGGTGGTCCAGCGGTTGGCCCATGGAGATCAGCGCCGGCATGAAGAAACTGGTGCCCAGCAAACGGTCGAAGAGCATCATCACCGCGCTGACGAACAGCGCCGGGAAGGCCAGCAGCGCGAGGATAGAAGCCATGAAGATGCCCCATACCGAGAGCGGCATGCGGAACAGCGTCATGCCGTGGGTGCGCGCCTGCAGAACGGTGGTCACGTAGTTCAGGCCGCCCATGGTAGCGGCGACGATGAAGATCGCCAGGGACACCAGCATCAGCACGATGCCCCATTCCGCCCCCGGCGTACCCTGGGTGATGGCCTGGGGTGGATAAAGCGTCCAGCCCGCCCCCGTGGGCCCACCCGGCACGAAGAAGCTGCCCAGCAGGACCAGCACCGAGAGCAGGTAGAACCAGTAGCTGAGCATGTTGACGTAGGGAAAGACCATGTCCCGCGCGCCCACCATCAGCGGGATCAGGTAATTGCCGAAGCCGCCGAGGAAGAGTGCCGTCAGCAGGTAGATCACCATGATCATCCCGTGCATGGTCATGGCCTGGTAATAGGTGGCCGGGTCCATGAACTCCAGGCTGCCGGGGAAGCCGATCTGCATGCGCATCAGGCCAGACAACACCAGGGCGATCAGGCCGACGAAGATCGCGGTCAGCGAGTACTGGATGGCAATGACCTTGTGGTCCTGACTCCAGATGTAGCGGGTAAAGAAGCTCTTGGGCTCGTGCAGCACATCGGCTTCGGCCTGCTCGACGTGAGCCATCGCAAACCCTCCGTAACGCGTCGGGGTCCGTCCGGTTCTATGGCGCCTGTTCCTGTTTCACGGCGTCGGGATTCGCCCTGGATTTGATGAAAGCGATCAGTGCGTCCAGCTCTGCGTCGCTGGGGGTGAAAGCCGGCATCACCGGCGCGAACCCCTGGACGACCTGCGCAGCGGGCTTGAGGATGGACTCCTTCAGGTAGGCATCGTCCACCTTCACCTGGCTACCGTCGGCAAGGGTTTCGGTCTTGCCGTACAACCCCTGCCAGCCGGGCCCCACACCTGTGCTGCCATCTACCGTGTGGCAGGCCAGGCAGCCAAGGGACTGGGCGACCTGCTGCCCCTGCTCCGCGCCCGCGCCTGGCGGGCCGGCGGCACTCAGCGACTGGATGAACGCGACCAGGGCGGCCAGCTCATCCTGGTTGAAAGTATAGGGCACCATCACCGGAGGAAAGCCCTGCACCAGGCGGGCCTTGGGATCGAGGATGGACTCCTTCAGGTAGGCGTCGCCCACCTTCACGCTACTGCCATCCGCCAGTTTCTCTTCGCGCCCGTAGAGGTCCTTCCAGCCTGGCCCCAGGCTCGCGCTGCCGTCCTGGCTGTGGCAGGCACGGCAACCATGGGTTTCCGCCAGCTGGCGGCCCGTCTCGACCAGGTTGCCCTGGCTGGGTTTGCTGGTGACGGCCAGGGTCTGGGCGAAGGTGGGCTGGGCGGCCAGCCACTGGTCAAAGGCCTGCCCAGGTTCGACAAACATCATCCCACGCATGTTGAAGTGCCCGACCCCGCAGAACTCCGCGCAGAGGATTTCGTACTTGCCAGCCACCGTTGGCGTGAACCAGAAGTGCGACACCATGCCCGGGACCATGTCCATCTTTCCGCGCATCTGGGGGATGTAGAAGTTGTGCAACACATCCTTGGAACGCAGCAGCACCTTTACCGGACGGTCCAGGGGCAAGCGCACCTCATTGTCGCGGATCAGCACATCGTCCTGGCCGACCGGGTCGTTCGGGTCCAGCCCCAGCGGGTTGCCCGCATTGACCCACTTCACGTCGGCGCGGCCGAGCTGGCCGTCCTGGCCGGGAAAGCGGAAAGCCCACTGCCATTGCTGGGCGATTACCTCCAGCGGATAGGCATCCTTGGGTACCTGGACGAAATCGCTGTAGACCACCAACCCCGGCGCCAGCATGCCCATGATGCCGAGCGAGGTCACTACGATCAGCCACCACTCCAGCTTGCGGCTTTCCGGTTCGTATCTGGCACGTGAACTTTCGCGATGGCGAAAGCGGATGATGGCCACCACCATGAAGCCGACGATGGCGATGAAGAACACGCCGGTGATGAGCAGCGTGATGAGCAGTGTAGTGTCGATGGAGCCCCAGTTGGACGCAGCCGGGGTCAGGTGCCAGGGCGCCAGCAGATGGAACAGCACGGACGCGACAACGATGATGACAAGGATGATTGCAAACGCCATGTTTCCGTCGCCTCGTTCCTGATGCACGTGCGCCCATGGAGCGTGCGACGGTCATCGGCAATCCAGCAGTTGCGCCTACCGCCTTCCGGTACACCGGAAGTTCGGCCTCTATCCCCCAAGGGCAAAGTTCGTGGCAAGTATAGTCGCTGCCCCCTTGAACGCCGTCCGGACGATCGTCCGCAACGCTACCGATAGAGGCGGCTGATAACCCGGTCATCAATAGCGATTGGACGCACCGCCCGTCGCGCCTTAGGGTCTGAACGAATTTCCCCCACCGACTCCCTGGCGCCAGGTGCCCCGATGATCGTCCGCCCCAAACCTAACCTGTTCAGCATCTTGACCACCCTCAAGGGCTCCATCGCACGCCACATTGCGCTGCGCACGCTGATGATCACCCTGCTGGCCTGCCTCATCGTGGTCGTCGAGAACCTGCATCCCGACTGGTTCACCAAGGTCAACGCGATGCCATTCACGCTGCTCGGGCTGTCGTTGTCGATCTTCCTGAGCTTTCGCAACAACGCCTGCTACGACCGCTGGTGGGAAGGCCGCAAGGCCTGGGGACAGGTCATCATCGAAGTCCGTTCCTTCATCCGGCAGAGCGTGGCGATTGCCGAGCCGCCCAAGCGCGAAGCCGTGTTGCGCGAGCTGTGCGGGTTCGTCCATGCACTCAATGCGCGGCTGCGTAGCGAGGACGAACAACACGCGGCACACCCGTGGCTTAGTGACACGCCCGACGCCTATGGTCTCAATACCAGCGACGGCATCCTGCGGCGGATTGGCAGCCAATGCGCCCAACTGGCCAGCCGGGGCGCGATCAACGAATGGCGATACACCCTCCTTGAAACGCGCCTGCTTGGCCTGAGCACCGCCCAGGCCACGTGCGAACGGATCAAGAACACACCACTGCCCTTCCCCTACACCCTGCTGCTCCACCGCACCAGCTACATCTTCTGCCTGCTGCTGCCATTCGCCATGGCCGGGGCCCTGGGCTGGCTGACGCCGATCTTCACCATCATCGTCGCGTACACCTTCTTCGGCCTGGATGCTATTGGCGACCAGTTGGAAGACCCCTTCGGCCGCGACGAGAACGACCTGGCCACCGACTCGATGGTGCGTACCCTGGAGCGTGAAATACTCGATGCGCTCGGCCAGCGTGGCCTGCCTCCGCCGCTGGAGCCTGTCGATTACGTACTGACCTGAAGCCCGGCATCCGATGGTCGGCGGCGACTACGCGGGCAGCCGGTCCGTGGCTGGCTAGTCTTGGTAGACGTCCCGTCCATTCGCGTGAGGAATCAGGCCATGTCCAATCTCCCCAATATCCTGCTGGTCCACGGCGCCTGGGGCGATGCCTCACACTGGCGTCACCTGATTCCGCTGCTTCTGGATGCCGGCTACCGGGTCAGCGCGGTGCAGAACCCGCTCACGTCCCTGGCCGACGACGTGGCGCGCACCCGCAAGCTGGCCGAATCCCTTGGCGGACCGACGCTGTTGGTGGGCCACTCCTATGGAGGCGCTGTGATTTCGGGCGCCGGCCACGCGGCCAACGTGGTCGGGCTGGTGTTCGTCGCCGCCTTCGCGCCGGATGAAGGCGATAGCCTGGGCGGCATCTTCGCCCGCGCCGAACCCCCTCAAGGTGCTAGCGGTATTCGTCCTGATGCGGAAGGCTTCCTCTGGCTGGAGGGTGACAGCTTCCATGCCAACTTCTGCGCGGACCTGCCCGAGCGGGACGCCCAGGTCATGGCGGTCACCCAGAAACCCATTGCTGCGCGCTGCTTCGAAGACAAGGCCGGAGCACCGGCCTGGCGCGGCAAACCCAGTTGGTATCAGGTTTCATCGAGCGATCACATGATCCCGCCTGCCACCCAGGCCTGGATGGCCGAACGCATCGGAACGAGGAAGACCATCACCCTGGATGCCAGCCATGCGTCGCTGGCGTCGCGGCCGAGGGAAATATTCGAGTTGATTGGAGAAGCGGTGAAATCGCTGTAGTCAATGCCGCCCCTCACCCATTCATTGGCGCATTCGGATTGTTCAGCGCGTAGAGATAGCAGTCCGCCAGGCTGTGGTCGCCTTCGAAGCTGGAGTAGCTGGCGGTTCAGCTGTTGCGCCCTGTCTGCGCTTGCTTCCGGCGCCTGAACGGGGCGACCAGTTGTGCCGCATACCCTGTCGGGTAGTCACGCTCTCGTAACCCCACTTCGGCAGTGCCTTGCCTGCCGGCACTATCGAAGAAGGTCCCGAACAGGTGATCCCAGACCAGGAAATACTCGCCGAAATTGACCTGAGCATCCTCGAACTCGCGCTTGTGGTGCCAGCGGTGCGTCTCCGCGACCCCAATCACGTTGCGCAGCCAGCCGAGTGAGTAGTCGAGGTTGGAGTGCTGAAAGGCCAGGTGCACGGTCAGGATGCCAAACCAGGTTGCTACGACCGCGGACGGGGTTCCCAGCGCAAACAGCACCAACAGCCCCGGGCCCGCCATGATCGCCGCGTGCAGCGGATGCCGGCGTTCGCCATTCATCCAGTAGAGCCGTTCGGCACTGTGGTGGGGTTCATGCAGGCGCCACAGCCACGGCACGTGATGGCTGAGCCGGTGCATGGCGTAGAAACTGAGGTCCAGGACCACCGCAACGATAAGCAGTTGGCACCACTGCGGCAGGTCTGTTGGAAAGGCGCGGACTGCATCAGGCACCCAATCGCCCAGCCGCGCCAGCACCGTGGCGGTGAACTGGATGACCGACAGGTTTACAAGCATATGCAGCACGTCGGTCAGGGTGTCCTGGCGATCTTCCAGCCACTGTTCCCTGAAGGGCTGCAGGCGCTCCAGCATGGCCACTGACGCAATCCCCACTGCGGCAATGAGGGGCGTGGCCGGCCAGTAAGGCACGCCGTCGTAAAGCAGCCAGATCATCCAGGCGGCCGTGCCGCCAAAGATGGCGGGATAGCTGAACCAGCGGACCATGAGCCTGAGGTAGTTGGTCATCGTACAGTACTCCCTGCAATGACCATCACTGTGAACCTCTCGGGCGGGGACAGGCTTGAACGAAAAAGCTGACTTCAGCTGCTCAGGCTGACCTGGCCGAGGGCCGAAGACGGATCGACGCCAAACAGGTTGCGGAAGGTCCGGGAAAAGTGTGCGACATCCGCGAAGCCGGCGGCATGGGCGGCCTCGGTCAGGCTCCGTCCTGCCGCGATGTGCTGCAACGCGCCCACCAATCGACTCCACTTCCGGTAACTGCGCAGCGGGAGGCCGGTCTGTTCAACAAACCAATGCGAAAACCGGGTCGGCGACAGATGGACCAGTTTGGCCAGGTACTGTCGGCTATGCGTCGATTCACGCAAGGCAGCGAGTACCGCCTGCAGCCGCGGATCAAGGGCAGGAGCGTTGGCCAGGTGAAGGACTTGGCGAACCTTATCGCGCATTTGCTGGGCTGAGGCGTCTGCCTTGGCCAATAAGCCCTGCAGAGCGACGATGTCCTGCACGTCGATGTCCACGGTCACCAGGTCTGCGCCGGCATGTAGGGCACAGGCCTCTTCGGACAATGCATCGAGGTAGATCGACAGGATCTCGACCGTTTCGATCCGATGCATGACGCCGGCGCGGATGCAGACAGCTCGGGCTCTGACTGTTGAATCCGGGGTATTTACGGTCAATTCGGTGGCCAGGCCCATAGTGATCTGGAGGGCCATGTGGCAATGCCAATCGTGGCTTCCAGCCTGCCCGAGAAAGACGCCAAGCCCAGGTGATATCCAGGCCTGACCACGCCACCCGATACCCTGTGCTGTGTTCACTCGCATGCCCTCTTCCAGGTATCCACCGTCCGCTGATCTGCGATCTTGCGCAGCTCCGCGTGGAGAGCCTCATCGACCTGGCTGGGTTTCTTGCGCCAGGGGTGTCGATCAGGCTTGCCCTGAGCGGCATACAGCACCACCTTGCCACCTTCCCGCTCGACGACGTTGCACGCTTGCAGTTCCACTCGACGTTGCGCTTTTTTCACGTGGGCTCCTTGGCATCGTCTGACCAGGGAAACTCCATGTGAAAGGCCGTACGCCCATTCGCTGAGGTACACCAGATCCGCCCCCGATGTGCTTCGACGATTGAACGGGTGATTGCCAGTCCCAGACCGGCATTACTGGGACTGCCTTCTCGGCGCGCGGGGTCAGCTCGATAGAAGCGGTCAAAGAGGCGCTTGAGGTGCTCGGCGGGAATGGTGTCGCCCGGGTTTTCGACGCTCAGGGTGGTCGAAGCGCTGGTCTGGGCGATCCTCACCGAAATGGCTTTGCCCGGCAGGGTGTAGCGCAGCGCATTGGAGAGCAGATTCGAAACGGCACGATCCAACATCAGCACATCACCGCGGACACTGCCCCATCCGGAAACCTTCAGCGATATCCCCCGATCATCCGCCATCAGTTGGTAGTACTCGAAGAGCTTGCCGACGATCTTCTCCAACTCGACCTGTTCACGCTGCGGAACAATCAAGCCGTTGTCCGCCTTGGCCAGGAACAGCATGTCGTCGATCATCCGTGACATGCGCTTGAGATCGTCGAGGTTCGAGTACAAGTTTTCTTCATACGCCTCGATGTCCCGTTTCCTCGACAGCACGACCTCCGTATGAGTCATCAGGTTGCTCACCGGAGTCCGCAACTCGTGGGCGATATCGGCGGAGAAGTTGGAGAGCCGCACGAAGGCCTCATCCAGCCGAGCCAACATCGCGTTGAATGACGTCATCAGCTGCTGCAGTTCCAACGGAACAGGCTCCATCGGAATGCGTTCCTTGAGGGATCTGGCCGACATCGAGGCCGCCACCTGGGTGACTTGCCGCAATGGACGCAGGCCACTGCGGGCGACGACCCAGCCCAGCCCCGCACTGACCAGGGCGCTGATGATCAGCCCAACGGTGAACCAGCGCTGCAAGGCCTCAAAAAAAGCCATGTGGTGGGTCACGTCCAGCACTAACAACAGGGTCAATGGGGCCTCCAGACCCGGGACATTGAGTTCGGCCGTCAAGCCGCGGTACATAAACTCCTGATCTTCCCACTCCCACATGGTGGGGGCTGACCTGACGCGGAGCCCTTGGGGAACATTCACCATGGCCGGTTCCGCGAACAGCACCTTGCCATCGCTGTCCAGAATGATCGCAGCAAGGTCCCGGTGGGCGCCCAGCAGCGCGCTGAGCTGCGGCTTCAGTTCGGCAAAGCTGGTCACACCGGGTAGTCCCTGAAGGATGCTTTGAGCCGACTCCAGTTTTTCCACCAGAACCTGGCGGTCCAGCGACTTGAAATGACGCTGACTCAAGTGGTTGAAACTAAGCCCGGCTACAGTCAGCACCGCGGTGACGGCAAGCATGAACATCAGGCTCATACGAGCGGTCAGCGAAAGGTGCCTCATTCTGGGTCCGGCCCATCAAGCATGTACCCCATGCCGCGGGCGGTATGGATCAGCTTCACCGCGAAGTCATCATCGATCTTCGCTCGCAGACGGCGGACGGCCACCTCGATCACATTGGTATCGCTGTCAAAGTTCATATCCCAGACCTGCGAGGCGATCAGAGACTTCGGCAGGACTTCGCCACGTCGGCGCATCAGCAGTTCCAGCAGGGAGAACTCCTTGGCAGTTAGCTCAATACGCTTTCCACCGCGCGTGGCGCGGCGCTTCAGCAGATCCACTTCCAGGTCGGCAATCGTCAAGATCGCCTGGGTCGGAGCGCTGTTGCCCCGGCGAAGGAGTGTCCTGACCCGTGCCAAAAGCTCGGAAAACGCGAAGGGTTTAATCAGATAGTCATCGGCGCCTAGCTCAAGCCCCTTCACACGGTCATCGACCCCGTCCCGGGCGGTCAGGAACAGTACGGGAACGTCTTTCCCGGCGGCGCGAACCATCCGCAGCACTTCCCAACCGTCGAGCCCCGGCATCATCACGTCCAGGATCAACAAGTCATAGGATTCGCTGAGGGCATGCTGAAGCGCATCAGTCCCCGTCATGACCCGATCGACATTGAACCCAGCCTCACTGAGCCCCTGTTGCAAGTAAGTGCCGGTTTTAGGCTCGTCTTCGGCAACCAGTAATTTCATTGGGCAGTATCCATGTGGCGAATGGACGCAGTTTGCAGTGAATCCCGCCCCCCAACCACAAGCTTACAAAAATGTAATCCTGGCTTCAGGCCTCTGTCAGGGAGCGCTGTCTAGGGTTCAGGCATGAGCGATGAGTGTGTGCTCTCCCGGCCCCCGAACGACAATCCAGAAGGGCCGGCCCCAACTACGTGTATGGAGACTGCCCAATGAGATCACTGAAACCCCTGCTTCTGGTCGGTTCGCTCCTGCTGTCGTCCGCAGTGTGGGCCGAAGGCGGGAGCGATCGCACCTTCCAACGCATTGAGCAGATGCGGGATCAGGCCGAGGCCGTGCTGATCCAGGCGGAAAAGGCGCCGGCCGCTGAGCGCCATGTGCATATGAAAGAGCACATGAAGATGCTGGACGACATCATGACCCAGCTCCACAACGAGCATCCCAAGCCCGGCCTGTCGGCCGACGAACACCTCGCCTGGATGGAGCAGCACGACAAGTTGGTGGATGACGTCCTGGGGCAGATGATGCGCGAGCACAAGCTGATGATGGCCGACAAAGAAATTCATCCATAACGAATTTCCCCATCTTCCAGGCCTTTCGTGATTGCTCCTTTGGCCTAGCGGCGCCTCCTTGGCGCCGCACTTTTTATTGCTGACGCATTTGTAGTTTGAGGATGCGCTGAGTCGACGGCCCATGCTCCCTGGACCACTCACAGGGACATGAGGCCTCACCGAACCTTACAGATATGTAGTTTTTGCGTAAGCCTGCCGGCAGCTCCGCCTGGCTAGCATCAGAGGCGTTTCAAACCACACCATCTTGCGAGGTTAAAAATGAATAACGCCAAGCTCGCTTCCTCCCTGATTGCGATTGTCTCCATGCTCACCGGTGCTATCGCTCAAGCCGATGTTGGCCACGCGAAAGACGATGTTGGGCGACCCGGCACCCTGGCTGAGGTTGACCGCACCATCGAGGTGAAAATGGGCGATGTCTACTTCGCTCCGGAAAGCATCGATGTCAAAGACGGCGAAACCATCCGGTTCGTGCTGAAGAATGACGGTGCGATGCTGCACGAGTTCAACCTCGGCAAAGCGGCCGCCCACGCGGCGCACCAGAAGGAAATGGCCGCCATGTTCCAGAACGGCACCCTCAGCCCGACGGGACGCAATCACGAAATGCGCGCAATGGACCATACGATGGGTGGCATGAAGATGGTCGGCATGGAACACGACGACCCCAACAGCATGCTGGTCGAACCTGGGGCCACTAAGGAGCTGATCTGGACCTTCAGCAAAACCACCGGGTTGCAGTTTGCCTGCAACGTTCCCGGCCACTACCAACTCGGCATGGTCGGCCCGGTTTACGTGAAGTGAGCGATATTGATTGGCGTCAACAGGTGAACACGGGGTGTCGTCTAGGCTGGAGTACGCGGCAGCGGACGACACCTCCACCTCAGCTCAGGAGTTGAATCATGACGGAATCCCATCGCCATGGCACCGAACCGGTCACGCCCTTCTGGCGGAGTAAAGGGGGCATCGCGCTGATCATGCTGGTTGTGATCGGCCTGTTCTATGTGGCACGGGAACACTACGGCCACCTTTCTCTGGCTTTGCCTTACTTGATCCTGCTGCTCTGCCCGCTGATGCACCTCTTCGGGCATAACCACGGCGGCCATTCTCACCAGAACCGCGAAGATTCGACCAAGCCGGACAACAGAGGGAACTAGTCCATGCCCACCGCATCGTGCCAGCACGACCATGACCACTCACACCAACATGAGCAGCCGGATGGACGTCAGCACGATCCGGTGTGCGGCATGGCAGTGGAGCCGGACAGTCGCTTTCGCGAGCAGTACCAGGGACAAACCTATCGCTTCTGCAGCGAGAAGTGCCTGACCAAGTTCCGGGCGGAACCAGCGCGATACGCCGGTTCAACCGGCGCCCAGGCGCCTGCGAGCCACGGGCACGCCAACCATGGTCAGCCTGCCGTCGCGCAGGTGCCTGACGCAGGCGTAGCCGAATACACCTGTCCGATGCACCCGCAGATCCGCCAGTCCGGCCCTGGCAGTTGTCCGATCTGCGGAATGACCCTGGAGCCGGTAATCCCAGAGCTGGAAGAGGAGGAAAATCCGGAGCTCAAGGACTTCACTCGACGGTTCTGGTGGACCCTGCCATTGACAGTGATCGTGACCTTGCTGGCCATGACCGCACACCAACTGCAGCTGCTCCATGGTGCGACCCAGAACTGGGTGGAGCTCGTATTGGCGACGCCGGTAACCCTGTGGGCCGGCTGGCCCTTCTTTGTGCGTGGGGTCGCCTCGATCCGCCACCGCAGCCCCAACATGTGGACGCTCATTGGCCTCGGGACGGCAGCCGCCTACCTCTACAGCGTCGCCGCGACCTTGGTCCCTCAAGTCTTTCCGGCGACCTTCATGCAGGACGGCCGCATCGGCGTTTACTTCGAAGCGGCCGCGGTGATCATCTCGCTGACCCTGTTGGGGCAGATGCTTGAGCTGAAGGCGCGCTCGCAGACCTCAGCGGCCATCAAGGCACTCCTCGGGCTCGCCCCCAAGACCGCGCGGCGTATCAACGCCGATGGCGGCGAGGAAGACATTCCCCTGACCCACGTTCACACGGGGGACCACCTGCGGGTGCGCCCAGGAGAGAAGGTCCCAGTCGATGGAGTCGTACTGGAGGGCGAGAGCGCCGTCGATGAATCCATGCTGACCGGCGAGCCCGTACCCGTGATGAAAAAGGCCGGTGAGGCGCTCATCGGGGCCACTCTCAACACCCATGGCAGCCTGGTGATGGAAGCGCAGAAAGTCGGCGCGGACACCGTGCTGTCGCAGATCGTGCAGATGGTCGCCCACGCCCAACGCTCGAAGGCTCCCATGCAGCGAATGGCAGATATCGTCGCCGGCTACTTTGTCGTGGGGGTAGTGCTGATCGCGGTCCTGACCTTCGTCGGCTGGGGGCTTTTCGGGCCAGAACCTGGTTGGGTCTATGGCCTGATCAATGCGGTCGCGGTGCTGATCATCGCCTGCCCATGCGCACTGGGCCTCGCCACGCCGATGTCGATCATGGTGGCGACCGGCAAGGCTGCCGGTAGTGGCGTGCTGTTCAGGGACGCCAGCGCCATAGAAAACCTGTGCAAGATCGACACCTTGATCGTGGACAAAACCGGCACCCTGACCGAAGGACGCCCTGTGTTTCACAGCGTCGTGGGCACAAATCAGTTCGCACCGACAGAGGTCCTGCGCCTGGCAGCCAGCCTGGACCAGGGCAGCGAACACCCCTTGGCCCATGCAATCGTTGACCATGCGCGGGCAGCCGGGGTGGTCCTGAGCAAGCCGGATGCGTTCGAGTCCGGCTCCGGCATTGGCGTTCGTGGCCAGGTGGAGGACCATCAGCTGCAGCTGGGCAATACCGCTTTGATGGAAGACGCCGGGCTTGATATTTCCCCGCTCAGAGATCGGGCTGAGCTGCTCCGCCTGGATGGCATGAGCATCATGTACCTGGCCGTCGATGGTGTGCTGGCCGGCCTACTGGCGGTGTCGGACCCGATCAAGCCAAGCTCCAAGGAGGCGGTGAAGCGTCTCCAGGATGACGATGTGAAGGTCATCATGGCCACCGGGGATGGTCTGACCACCGCTCGTGCGGTGGCGAAGCAGCTGGGGATCGAGGAAGTCCACGGCGAAGTCAAACCCCAGGACAAGGAGAAGCTGGCGGCCGACCTGCAGGCATACGGCCGCCGCGTCGCGATGGCTGGCGATGGGATCAACGATGCCCCGGCACTGGCGCGTGCCGATGTCGGCATCGCCATGGGGACCGGCACTGACGTGGCGATGAACAGCGCTCAAGTGACCTTGGTAAAAGGTGATCTGATGGGCATTCTGCGTGCACGCAAGCTTTCCGTGGCCACCGTGAAGAACATGCGCCAGAACCTGGGCTTTGCCTTCCTCTACAACGCGATGGGCATACCGCTGGCGGCTGGTTTGCTCTATCCGCTGACAGGTCATCTGCTGTCACCGATGATCGCCGCGCTGGCCATGAGCATCAGCTCGGCCTCGGTGGTCTTTAACGCGCTGCGCCTACGGCGTACGAACATTGACTAAACCGATCGGCTACCCAGGCCCTGCAAGCGGCGCGAAGATACAGGGTGTGACCCGTCGCCAGGTCGTGCCTGATCGGTGAGATAACCCCCGTGATACTCGCGGGGGGCCTAGCGATTACGCGAGAGAGGCCTTAGCCATGATGCGCCACAAGTGCCCTGCCCTGTTGCTCGCCCTTGTCAGCTCACTGCTCGTCCCGGTTACGCAGGCCGAGGCGTTGCCAGCGCCCATCAAAGCGATTGAGGCTCGCGGCGCCACCGTCGTGGGCGAGTTCACCGCACCTGGGGGGCTGCGAGGCTACGCCGCGCGCTATAACGGCCAAGGGCTAGCTCTTTACCTCACGGCCGATGGCCAGCACGTCCTGGTGGGTACCCTGTTCGATGCCCAGGGCGAAGACCTGACGAGCGCGCCACTGAACCGACTGGTTTATGAGCCGATGGCCAAGGAAATGTGGGCGCGCATGGAAGGCAGTACCTGGATCGCCGATGGCAACAAGAATGCCGCCCGCATCGTCTATCTGTTCGACGACCCGAACTGCCCCTACTGCAACCAGTTCTGGCACCAGGCGCGGCCTTGGATTGAATCCGGCAGGGTCCAACTGCGCCACATCATGGTTGGGCTGCTCAGTTCCGACAGCGCGGGCAAAGCCGCCGCACTGTTGACAGCCAAGCAGCCGGAAGTCGCCCTCATGGAACATGAGACCGCCGGCGACAAGAGCATGCTCAAAGCTCTGGATAAGGTGCCAACGAAGGTTCAGGAACAACTCGACGCCAACCTTGCGCTAATGAGCGAGCTTGGGGCGGTTGCTACGCCCGCGATCTTCTACCGGGATGACGACGGTCGGTTGAAGATGCAACAAGGGTTGCCCCAGGCGCAGGGACTCGCAGAGATCATGGGGCCGAAATAGGCCATCTGCGGGGCTTGACCTTGCCATCGTGTCAAGGTCGAAGCTGCATGTGCGGCAAGAGATGCCGTTTCAGCATGAGGGGCCCGTTATGTTTGTCTTGGAAGTTTCCGGTATGGGGTGTGGCAGTTGTGTCAGCAAGATCACTAAGGCCATTCAGGCAGCTGATTCGCAGGCCAAGGTCATCGTCGACCGCATTGCAGGCAAGGTGAGCGTTGAAAGTCTCATTGGCGCCGAGCGCGTTAGTGAACTGGTGAAAGCGCTGGGTTATCCCACCAGAATCAGTGCCTAGTGGTAGTGATTCCAAAGCTGAAGGGGCGAACTCCGCACTGTGCTGCCATGTGTAGTAGGGCTGATTCGGATTCATCGGGAGGCCAGGACAGGAAAAGCAGGGAAATCAGCGACAGCCATCTACCGACCTTTGCTCTTGCGCCGTAGATCTCCCGTACTGTTCATCCTGAAAATCAAGCCTGAACGGCCCGGAAATCATGATCTGACGCGAGATCCGGTATACGGACAGCCACGTCGCGGAGGAGCCTTCTATTCGCCGGGCGACATTCTGGTGTCATCTGCCAGCAGGTTCAGACATCCCTTGCGTACTCGCGAGCAGGTCATGCAATAGCTCAACGGGAACTGGCCGCCCCAAGTGGAAACCTTGGACCTCATCGCAGTTCAAGTCGCGTAGCAACGTCAGTTGCTCGATGCTTTCCACTCCCTCCGCGGTTACTGTCATCGACAGAGCGTGTCCGAGTTGCACAATCGCCCGCACTACCGCGAGGCTGCTGCTGTCTTTGAGTTGGGCGATAAAGCTGCGATCTATCTTCAGCGTGTCGAAAGGATACCTACCCAGGTAACTAAGAGAAGAGTATCCCGTCCCGAAGTCATCCATGGACAGACGGATGCCCAGTGCGTTGAGCTCTTTCAGCGTTTCCAACGCGCCTTGTGCATCATCCAGCATCATGCTCTCGGTAATTTCCAGCTCCAGACGGTCGGCCGGCAAGCCTGCTTCGTCCAGAACGGACTGTACCTGCGCCACCAATCCAGGACGGCGGAACTGCTCGGCCGAAAGGTTGACCGAAACGAAGATAGGTGCCGAAAAACGCCTGGCTTGGGCGCAGGCTTCGCGCAAAACCCAGGTGCCAAGTTCAACGATGAGTCCACTTTGTTCGGCTACTGGAATGAAGTTGCCGGGGCTAAGGAGACCTTGCTGTGGATGTTGCCAGCGCACCAAGGCTTCAACACCACTGAGCTTCAGATCAGTAGCACGGTGACGCGGCTGAAAGTGCAATCGTAATTCGTCGTTCGCAATAGCGTGGCGCAGCTCCAACTCCAGCCGCCACTCAGAAGTCATTCGGCGTTCTAGCTCACGACTGAAGTAACACCAACGACCCCGCTGCAGACTACGGGTCTGAAAGAGCGCAATCTCTGCACAGCGCAGAAGCTCCTGCGCTGTATCCGCATCGCTCGGGGCTATTGCAATGCCGATCTGGATGTCTAGCTTGAACTCCTCCTGAGCGATGAAGAGTGGACGCTTCACATACCCGACAAGACGCTTGCACAGCTCCTCAATTTGCTCGTGACGGGACAGGTCACCATCAAGCAATACAACGAATTCATCGTTGGTGTAGCGGAAAACCAGATCCTCTGGACGGAAAAAACACTCCAGTCGTTCCGCGAGTTGAATCAGGATCTGATCACCGCCGGTTCGCCCCAAACGGTCATTGAGCCGCTTGAGCCGCTCAACATTGATGGTCATCAAGGCCAGCAAATCGCTTCCTGACCTTAAAGAATCGAGGCGGGTTGAGAGCACTTCCAGGAGCCGGGTGCGATTGGGCAGACCGGTTAGTGCATCGAAATGCTGAAGATGCTGGATTCGCAGTTGGCTCTCCGCCTGAGCGGTGGTATCGCAGGCGGTTCCGCGATAACCGGCTACGCCGTCGGGACCCATAATTGCCCGCACGACGAGGTTGCAGAGGCAGTACCTCCCATTGGCAGATAGATAGTTGCACTGCAGGGGCGGATACGGCTTTTCCATCACTTCCGGGTTGGAAAGCCAGTCGGCGAATGAGTTTGCGCCGAATTTGAGCAGATCGTTCAAGGGGCGTCCGATCCAAGTATCGGGATTGTACCCAGTGACGATCTCAAATCGACTGGAAAGGAATGTAACGCGCTGCTCTGAATCAGTCTCCCAGAGCCAGTCGGAAGTCGCTTCAGCAATGTCCTGAAACCGTGCTTCGCTCGCTTGTAGCGAGGCATAGCTATCATCCAGCAACTTTGCAGAGGCGAGGCTATGACGCATCACCAGCCGACCTAGCCCGGCAATGATTAGTCCAGCCATTCCTAGTAACGGCAACACGAATATCAGGAGGTCGTCACCAGGTTTCAGCGGTGTCCAGCGCAGGAGGATAGGTGACCCTTCCTCAGAGGAAAGCATCAGGCGCGGCTGCTCCTCGACATCTTGACGGTCTTGAGGTCGGCGAAGCTGGACCAATCCGTAATCTCTCCCGAGCGCTTCCAGCTTTGCTGGCGTAAGCACATCGACGAAAAGCAGAACCGAGGGCGCTCCGGGAGTCTCGGGAATCATGGGGTCACCGCCCTGGGTGAATGCGGCCGCGGCTACCAAGGCCGGTTCTCCAGAAACCTGGAAGGCGCCGATTACGGGCCTGGGCTCATCTGCCGAAGCTCTTGCTCGCTTGACCAGGGCTGATATGTCCCCTTGCAGCCAATCCTGGGCAGGAGTTTGTTGCAATTGCCCCTTGACCACCGAGTAGGCTGTCTGATTGTTAGGACCAATGACGAAGACTCCTTCGTAGCCAAAGTCCTCGTAGAGGGATGGCCCCAGGTTGCGTCGCGTGAAGGCCCACTCGATATCGACCCGCGAGTGTAGATGCTGGTATGCGTCTCCCCAGAATGCGTAGTCACCAATGGACCTAAGCTGGTATTCCTGTCGCGCTTTCAGCGCTTTCTCGGCATAGAACACGCTCTGCTCCAGGGCCTGCTCATTCTGACTGAGCGCAATCTTGACCAAGAAAGCAGCAATCAGGATGAAGCCCATTACGAGCAATGCGGTGACTCGCGCCAGTGTTTCGCGGGCAAACCAAGTATTGGAGCTCGGATCGATACCGGGATGATTTGCGAGGTTAGGGAAGGTCATGTAAATCCTTGTGACCAGCCGACTGAGGACAAGTGGATCTTACTCGCCTATTCACTCATTCGAAGTAATAGCTCTTCAGTTACCCACTGTTTGAGCCAGATCGCAGCTTGCATTGGGGCCCGCTCCCCTAGCGTGTCGAAATAATGAGTGCAGAGTTCAGCAAACGACAGTTGCTTATTGACCATTAGCTGAAGCGCAGACGCTTCAAGTTGGCCCAGGGTTCGGTACTGGCAGGTTAGGCCCTGGCGCCAGACCAGGCAATCCAATGGTTGATCAAGTTGCTGGCTTTCTGGTGTGGCGGCCGAGGCCTTGGCCGCTTTCCACACTTCCAGCGCATTCGAACTCAGCGTGAGCCAGCGCGCACTTGGGTGCAGTCGCACCGTCAGGCCAGTCCAGTCCTCGGGCCCGAAGGTGGCCATGTCCTGGAGCGACAAAGGCGTTTCGTCAACCGCATCGAAGGCCAGTGTGAAGGCCCACTCCAGTTCGGCCAGCTCTCGTAGCTGTGATGCCTGGGGTTCGGCGAGGAAGTCGCTGATGAACCCGGGAAACGGCTCACCCAGCCAGCGCAAGCTGAAATGCCGTGGCGGCCAGGCGTCAATGTAGGCTTGGGCCAACTGTTCGAAGGCCTCGGTGCCCAACCAGTAGTGGATGGCGGGAAAGTCTTCGCGTAGCACGGACAGCAGCCGAGCCCGGTAGGCATGGTGATAGACCCGCAGGCCATCTTCTGCCGAGAGCGCCTCGCTCCCGCGCAGCTGTTGCAGCAGTTCAGCGGGCGCCGTGCTGTCGCCGTCCAGTAGGTAGCGTTCGAACGCCTGTTGCAAGGCAATCAGGTGCATGGCGCAGCCTCCAACCGTGTGGCCGCGATCGCCCGGGCTTTCTCCAGCTCGGCCAGCAGATCGTTCAGCGGGGGGAAGAGGTCGTCGCGCTCAATCAAGGTTGCCCGGGGGCCTAAGTGCTCGATCGTCCGCGCATAAAGGTCCCAGACCGGATCGGCAATCGGTTGGTCGTGGGTGTCGATCAGGTAGTGGCCGTAGTCACTGTGACCGGCCAGATGGATCTGGCGAATGCGTTCCGGGGGAAGTTCCTGGATGAACTGCCAGGCGTCAAACCCCTGGTTGCGGGCGCTCACGTAGACATTGTTGATGTCCAGGAGCAGCTCGCAGCCCGTCAGCTCACTCAGTTCGTGGAGGAACGCGGCCTCACTCATCGTCGACTCTGCCCATTGCACGTAGGCCGAAACATTCTCCAACACCAGGGGACGCTGGATGACGTCCTGTACCAGGTGAACCCGGGCTGCAACGTGCAGCAGACTTTCTCGAGTGAACGGCAGCGGCAGCAAGTCGTGAAGGTGATGCGCGTTGCCACGACTCCAGCACAGGTGATCAGAGATCCAGAGAGGGTTTACCCGCTCGGCGAGCAGTTTCAGTTGGCGAAGGTAGTCGTGATCAATAGCGTGGGGACCGCCAATCGACAGCGAAACACCATGCATGACCAGCGGGTAGCGCTCCCGGATGGCATCCAGGAAATAGAGCGCCTTGCCACCGCCGACCAGGTAGTTTTCCGAGATGATCTCGAACCAGTCGATGGCGGGGTCTTGCTCGAGTATCTGGTGGTAATACTCGCTGCGGAGCCCCAGTCCAAATCCAAGGGTGCTGCGCTTGTTCATTCAGGGCTCCCAAGGGGGGAGTGACGAGCACTCCCCACGGCAAGACATCACTCGCTGGTCCGGCCACCAGCCTCATCGCATTTGGCCTTGGGCATCAACTTGAAGCCCTGGCCTTTACAGGCGCCTTGCCCCTGGCAGGCGTTCTTGGCGGTCATGCAATCGTTCTGGCCTTTGCAGGCATTCACCCCGAAGCACTTCACGTCAGCGGTTTTGGCATCTTGAGCGGCTTGTGCAGGCAGGGCCGCGAACAAGCTTGCAGCAACGAGGGCCAGCGCGGCACCGGTCGCGGCGGTAGTTTTGGTCGACATAAGGCTATCTCTCATGGTGTTGGTCGAAGTTCAGCCGGGTTTTCATTGCGGGGTTGGCACGCGGCAACTGGAGGGTCTGACACGCGGCCAGAGCATGGAAGGGAAGTCTCTACCCGGCATGCCATGGACACTACAGAGCGAGCGGGAGGCTTCACAAGTAGCAAATGCCAACCTTACAGAACTGTAATGTTCACCTCAGGTTGCTGACAGCACGGGGTGGTTAAGGTGACTTCGAGTCTGACACTCAGCCCGCAGATACCGGGCTAACCCATCCCTATTCGAGGATACCCTTATGAAATCCATGAAAGCGCTGATTGTTGTTGCCACCCTGACTGCCTCGTCCTTCGCCATGGCCGCTGGTGGTGGTGATCGGACCATCGCCCGTGCCAACACGCTCGCCCAGGCGTCGATGGAGGCCTACCGCCTGGAACAGCAAAAGGCCGAGTCGTCGGTTGCTGAAAAGGCCAAATCGGCTGAGCATGCCAACTGCTAAGTCTGGGGCGCGTTGGCCAACCTTACAGAAATGTAATCATCTGAAAGGTTGGGATGTGGCAGCTTGTATGCTCGCGGCCGCGTGCCTCAAGGATGGCGACCGCGGGCAAGCCCTCTAGGGTGTAGGAATCACCTGGTGCGGCAGCCTCAACGCGTTGGTTGTTCAGCGCTGGCTCCTTTGACTCATTGGACACACACGGCATGCATTGCAAAACCTCAAGGCGAACCTTCGTCAAGGGCTTGGCCGCTGGCGGCATTCTGGGCGGACTGGGCCTTTGGCGTACTCCTGTCTGGGCGGTGACCAGTCCTGGTCAGCCCACAGTGTTGAGCGGTACCGAATTCGACCTGTTCATTGGTGAAACCCCGGTGAACATCACGGGCTCCGCGCGTACGGCCATGACGATCAATGGCACCATTCCTGGTCCGATTCTGCGTTGGCGCGAAGGCGATACCGTCACCTTGCGCGTGCGCAACCGCCTGAGCGAGGACACCTCCATTCACTGGCACGGCATCATCCTGCCGGCCAACATGGACGGCGTGCCGGGCTTGAGCTTCCACGGCATCGCCCCGGATGGGATGTATGAGTACAAGTTCAAGGTCCACCAGAACGGCACCTACTGGTACCACAGTCATTCCGGGTTGCAGGAACAGGTCGGCGTCTACGGCCCCATCGTGATCGAACCGAAGGAGCCCGAGTCCTTCCAGTACGACCGCGACTACGTGGTGATGTTGAGCGACTGGACCGACGAAAACCCGGCCCGCGTCATGGCCAAGCTGAAGAAGCAGTCGGACTACTACAACTTTCACAAGCGCACCGTTGGCGACTTCATCAACGATGTGAGCGAGAACGGTTGGGCCGCCACGGTCGCGGACCGGAAGATGTGGGCCGAGATGAAGATGAGCCCCACCGATCTCGCCGACGTCAGTGGCTACACCTACACCTACCTGATGAACGGCCAGGCGCCGGACGGCAACTGGACCGGCCTGTTCAAGCCGGGCGAAAAGATTCGCCTGCGCTTCATCAACGGCTCTGCCATGAGCTACTTCGACGTGCGTATTCCCGGGCTGAAAATGACCGTGGTGGCCGCCGACGGCCAGCACGTCAAGCCGGTGAGCGTCGACGAATTCCGTATTGCCGTGGCAGAAACTTACGATGTCATCGTCGAACCGACCAGCGAACAGGCTTACACCATTTTCGCTCAATCCATGGACCGCACTGGCTATGCCCGCGGCACCCTGGCCGTGCGTGAGGGCCTGAGCGCTGCGGTGCCTGAGATCGATCCCCGCCCCTTGATCGGCATGGGTGACATGGGCATGGATCACGGCAGCATGGCTGGGATGGACCACAGTGCCATGCAGGGCGATATGGCCGGCATGGACCATAGCAAGATGGCCGGAATGGACCACAGCGCCATGCAGGGCGATATGGCCGGCATGGACCACAGCAAGATGGCCGGAATGGACCACAGCGCCATGCAGGGCGGTATGGCCGGCATGGACCATAGCAAGATGGCTGGAATGGACCACAGCGCCATGCAGGGCGATATGGCCGGCATGGACCACAGCAATATGGGTGGCATGGGTGGTCAGATGCAGGCCCACCCGGCATCCGAGACCAACAACCCGTTGGTTGACATGCAGACCATGACGCCGACCCACAAGCTGGACGATCCGGGCATTGGCCTGCGCAACAACGGCCGTCGCGTACTCACCTATTCCGATCTGCGAAGCACTTTCATCGATCCGGATGGCCGCGAGCCCAGCCGCACCATCGAGTTGCACCTCACTGGCCACATGGAGAAGTTCTCCTGGTCCTTTGACGGCATCAAATTCTCCGATGCCGAGCCGCTGCGTCTCAAGTACGGCGAGCGTGTCCGCATCACCCTGGTCAACGACACCATGATGACCCACCCCATTCACCTCCATGGCATGTGGAGTGACCTGGAGGATGAGAACGGCAACTTCATGGTGCGCAAGCACACCATCGACATGCCCCCTGGCTCTAAGCGCAGCTACCGCGTTACCGCGGACGCTCTGGGCCGCTGGGCTTATCACTGCCACCTGCTGCTCCACATGGAAATGGGCATGTTCCGCGAAGTCCGTGTGGACGAATGAGGAGTCTTTCAATGAGCGAAATGATGAAGCGCAAGACTTTGATGGGCAGTGCTTTGGCCGTTGGCCTGACCGCTGCGTTGATGGTTCCAGCAGCCCAGGCTGGTGAAGGCCCTGCCGACCAGCAGAAAGGTCAGGCAGCCCAGGCGCAGCAAATGGACCATAGCCAGATGCAAGGCATGGACCACAGCAAGATGAACCATGACCAGATGCAAGGCATGGATCACAGCAAGATGAAGGATCACGGCTCGATGAAGCACGAGCACAACACGGACAAGGCTAAAGCGAGCCAGGACCATGACCAGTAGGATTTCAGCTCCATCCGCTCTGGCGCTGGTTGTCTCGCTCAGCGCCCTGAGCACAGGCCTGGCAATTGCTGCTGAGGAAATGGACCACAGCAAGATGAACCATGACCAGATGCAGGGCATGGATCACAGCAAGATGAACCAGGGTTCGGCAGAGACGGCCCCCACCACGACCAGTCGAACGCCTATTCCAGTCCTGACCGATGCTGATCGCGAAGCGGCCTTCCCACCGCTTCCTGGGCATGGCATTCATGACAGCAAGGTCAACACCTTCTTCCTGCTCGACCAACTGGAGTATCAGGACGCCGACGAGGGCAGCACTCTCAGTTGGGATGCCTCCGGCTGGATTGGCGGAGACGTCGACCGCCTCTGGCTGCGTTCTGAAGGTGAGCGTACTAACGGGGTGACCGAAGAAGCCGAAGTGCAGGCGCTCTGGGGGCATTCCATCGGCCCCTGGTGGGATGTCGTCACAGGAGTTCGCCAGGACTTCAAACCCGGGTCGCCACAGACCTGGGGCGCCTTCGGCCTCCAGGGCATGGCGCTCTACGCGTTCGAGGCCGAAGCTACCGCCTTCGTTGGCGAGAATGGCCAGACCGCTGCGCGGTTGGAAGGCGACTACGACATTCTGCTCACCAATCGGCTAATCCTGCAGCCGACCGCAGAAGTGAATTTCTACGGCAAGAACGATCACGAGCGTGGTGTTGGCTCAGGCCTGGCCAACACCGAAGTCGGTCTGCGCCTACGCTACGAAATCCTCCGTGAATTCGCCCCGTACATCGGTGTCACGTGGAGCCGTTCCTACGGCAACACTGCCGACCTGCTGCGCGACGAAGGTGAAGACGTAGACGAGGCACGCTTTGTTGCCGGTATCCGGATGTGGTTTTGAGAATCTGACATGAAAAGAACAATTAAGACGTTAGCCATTGCGAGCACTGTGGGTTTTGTTGGAATCATGGGCGTGGCGTATTTCGGCCTGGTCAATGTTGGCGCCGATGATCCGCATCTCGCTCCTGTTCACGCCTTCCTGACCATGGCCAGGGACCGCTCGATCGAGGTCCGGGCACGCGACCTCGAAGTGCCGAATCTCGAGGATGAGGCCCTGATTCGTGCCGGCGCGGGTAACTACAACTCCATGTGTATCGGTTGCCACCTGGCGCCTGGGGTTAACCAAACCGAGCTCAGCCAAAGCCTGTACCCCGCGCCGCCGAACCTGACCAAGGTCGGCGTCGATGGCAGCCCGGAAAGCGCGTTCTGGATCATCAAGCATGGCATCAAGGCCACGGGGATGCCGGCCTGGGGCAAGAGCATGGGTGACCCATACATCTGGGGCATGGTGGCGTTCCTGCAGAAGCTTCCCTCCCTGGAGGCCGAGCAGTACCGCGCACTAGTGGCCAGCAGCAGTGGCCATCAGCACGGTGGCGGCGAAACCAAGATGCACAACCACGAAGGTCAGCACGGCGACAATGCTTCCGCGGGCGGCAGCCACCAAGATGGCGCGGGCGAAGATCATCATGGCGGTGAGGCGACGAGCCAGGCAGGCGATGATCACCATGGCGCTGGGCAGGCTGCTGAAGATCACCACGCCGGTGAGTCAGCCAGCCAGCAAGAGGATCATCATGCGGCTGAACCGGCCGCCCAGGGTGCTACCGATCACCATGGTGGCGCAGAAGGCGAAGCTAACCACCACGAGATGGAGCAGGCGCGAGAAGAAGCAGCGCCGGCGCCGAAAACCCATACCCATGCCGATGGTAAAGAGCACGTCCATGAAAGCTAGGTCTCATCGAGTGCTGCGATTCGTCGCGCTCACCTCTATGTTCATCGTTTCCGCCGCCCAAGCAGCAGAAGCTTTGACGGTTGATGTCCACCGCAGCGCCAGTTGCGGCTGCTGCAAGAAATGGGTGGAACACCTGGAAGCCAACGGCTTCAAGGTTATCGATCATGTCGAGTCGGATATGACCTCGGTCAAGCAGCGCCTCGGTGTTGCCCCACGGTTGGCGTCCTGCCATACCGCGGTGATCGATGGCAAATTCATCGAGGGCCATGTCCCGGCTGCGCAAGTCGTCGAGCTCAGCAAGCGCTCTGATCTGCGAGGCATTGCCGTACCTGGGATGCCGGCTGGCTCTCCCGGCATGGAAGTGGGCGGGAAACAAGACGCCTATCAGGTCATTGGCTTGACCCAGGCGGGTACCGACCAGGTAATCGCCGATTACCCGGCCAAGTAACTTCAAGTCCGACCGACACGCCCGGCCAGCCCTCAGGTTGGCCGGGTTTTCCTTACCGAAGGTTTCCTCGCTGGCGATCAGCAATGGCATCGCCCAGTACGGTAGGTTCAAAGAAGGTGCCGCCCAGCGTGTGACGCTGGCCGCCACAGAGCAGGCTGGCGCCTTTTTGCCTGGAGCATCGAACGGTGGAATGCAGAGCGATTTCCACCCTTCCCAGGGCCGTTGTGCGATCGGGCGGCAACCGTACGCCAACCTGAAAGTCACTTATCCGCCCCTCACCGTACAGGGAATGTCGCGGTATCCTGTTGCGCTCTCTCGTACAGGCCCGTTGTCCCGATGTCCGTTGCCGCATCCCAGGAAAACCTCCCCTCCGTCCTTGCCGGCCCCATGCTGCGCCGGATCGAAGCACGCCGCCTGGTGTTGTGGCTGGTCGGCTCGCGCAAATTGTCGCCGGTGCTGCGGCTGTCCCTGGAGAGCGGTGTCGAGTATCTCCTTGACGAAGACAGTTGCCGGGTTATTCCCTTTGGTCGGCACGCGTTCCTGCACCTGATCGACCTGCGATTGGAGACCTCCCTGCCCCTCGACCAGCAGATCGACTACGACCTGTTGATCGAAGGCAAAGGCATCGACCAGTGGGCGCCGCATCTGCTCCACGAGCATGCGACGCTGCCCAGCTTCGTGTTGCGCTCGCGCATCGACCAGTTGCTCCATGGCTCCTGCCGCAAGCCGCACCATCCCGCCAATGACGGCCTGCTCTGCGCCGACCGCCTGCTGGCTGCCAATCCCCCTCCGGAACAGCGCCCCGCGCTGTTGCTGCTGAGCGGCGACCAGGTTTACGCCGATGACGTCGCCGGCCCCATGTTGCGGGCCATTCACCAGTTGATTGTGCGGCTCGGCCTGTTCGATGAACGCCTGGAAGGCGCCGTGGTGAACGACAGCACTGCGCTTTATGGGCACCCGGCCGGCTACTACCGCCGTGCCGACCTGCTACCCGCGCTGGAAAGCAACGAGACCCTGCGCGAGCGCTTCTTCGGTGGCGCACGCAAACCCATCTTCACCAGCAGCAATGCCGAGAACCATCTGGTGACCCTGGCCGAGGTAATGGCCATGTACCTGCTGGTCTGGTCGCCCGTGCCCTGGACCCTGGTCGAGCCGCAAATGCCGGCGCTGGAACCCGCGCAAGTGCAACGCTACCAACTGGAAACGACGCGGCTGGATGGGTTCCGCGCCAGCCTGCCCGGTGCCGCGCGGGTGTTCGCACACCTGCCAACGCTGATGATCTTCGACGACCATGACATCACCGACGACTGGAACCTCTCCGCGCAGTGGGAGCTGACCGCCTACGGGCATCCGTTCTCCAAGCGCATCATCGGCAACGCACTGATCGCCTACATGCTCTGCCAGGGATGGGGCAACAACCCTGACGCCTTCGCCGACGTACTGGTGCGGACCGAAGCGCTGAGCGCCACCGCCAGCGCGAACAATCACCTGGACAGTGGTGCCCTGGATGGTTTGATCGACCACCTGATCGCCTTCAATCGCTGGCAATACGTGCTGCCCACCACGCCCGCGCTAGTGGTGCTGGACACCCGCACCCGCCGCTGGCGCAGCGAGATCGACCTCAAGCGCCCCTCCGGTCTGCTCGACTGGGAGGCCCTGAGCGAGCTGCAACAGGAACTGCTGGACCATCCGTCGGCCATCATCGTCTCGCCGGCCCCCATCTTCGGGGTCAAGCTGATCGAAACGGTGCAGCGGGTGTTCAGTGCCTTCGGCTACCCGCTGCTGGTGGACGCGGAAAACTGGATGGCCCATCGCGGTGCGGCCCAAGTGATCCTCAACATCTTCCGTCACTCGCGCACACCGGGTAGCTACGTGATCCTCTCCGGCGACGTGCACTACTCCTTCGTCTATGAAGTGCTGATCCGCCACCGCCAGCAGGGCCCGAAGATCTGGCAAATCACCAGCAGCGGGATCAAGAACGAGTTCCCCCAGCGTCTGCTCGACGTGTTCGACCGCCTCAATCGTTGGCTCTATTCGCCGCGCTCCCCGCTGAACTGGTTCACCCAGCGCCGTCCGATGAAAGTGATGCCCCGTACACCGGACCACAGCAAGGCGGGCGAACGGCTTTGGAATTCCGCGGGCCTCGGCCAGGTATTCTTCGACCTGGAAGGCCGGCCGTCACGCATCTTCCAGCTCAACGCCAATGGCTCCGAGCCCACCGAGTTTCTTGATGACCGCGCCGACGAGACGGCTGAACATGCAGTGGCACGGCGGATATGATGCCGGCCTCGACTTCCTGACGGCCCCTTCCATGAGCACAACTCCTCCCTTCGGCACCGGCGATGCCTCCTACCAAGCCGCCGGCGGCATCGACGGCTTGCGCCGCCTCCATCCGGAAAGCCTGGAGCAGTCCCGCGACAAGCTGGCCTGCTTCCTCAGCGGCTGGCTGGGCGGACCGAAGCTGTTCAGCGAGAAGTACGGGTCCATCTCGATCCCCTCCTTCCACGCCCAATGGCCCGTCGACGAGGCCCTGAGCAGCGCCTGGCTGGGCTGTATGGAGCGCGCCATTGCCCTGCAGCCCTATTCGCCGGAGTTCGCCGAGTACCTGCTGGCCCAGTTGCGCGTGCCGGCCCACCGGGTGGTGCAGGCCAGCCGCGCAAGGCACGGCTGAATACCGCCTCGATGTCCCCTTGTAGGCGCGAATTCATTCGCGATGCCGACCGAAGGCTGCCTATGGATTGGGCTGCTTCGCAGCCTATCGCGAATGAATGCGCACACAGGTCACCCGTAATCGCTCATTACCTCTTTGACGGCCCCCTGGCTGCATCCATATAGTAAGCAACGCTTATTATATGAACCCCACATCATGACCGCCCTCGAAGAGAGCCTAGGCTTCCTCCTCGCCGATGCATCCCGCCTGATGCGCCGCTCGTTCGAGCAGCACATCACCGGCAGTACCCTGACCCTCAGCCAGGCCCGCGCCCTGGCCCATATCGCGCGCAACGAAGGCTGCCGCCAGGTGGAGCTAGCCGACCAGTTGGAGGTGAAACCCATCACCCTCGCCCGCCTGCTGGACCAGCTGGAGCAGGCCGAACTGGTGGAGCGCCGCGCCGATCCGGGCGACCGCCGCGCCTATCGGCTCTATCTGCGCCCGCAGGCCGACAAGGCGCTGAGCGACATCCGCACCGCCGGCGCGGCGATCCTTTCGGTCGCATTGCAAGGCTTCAGCGAAGCCGAAGCGGCCGCGCTGGCCAGTGCACTGCGCAAGATGCGCAGCAACCTCTCTTCCCGTTGATTCCCAAAGCAACCGCAACGCCATGAACACCCACACGGTCATCGTTCAGCCGATGGACGTGCGCTTCGACATCTACCCCGGCAGCACCTGGCACGGCAAGGTTGAAAGCCTGAGCCCGGCCCCCGGTTCGGAGTTCTCGGTGCTGCCTGCGCAGAACGCCACCGGCAACCCGGGAAGCTCGGCAGCAATCCCCGGATTTCATCCGGGCTACAGGCCCCCGCACCCATCCTGAATTTCCGCAAATCTGGTAGCCTCGGGGCTTTCCGCCGTACCGGCCCAGCCATGGAAGCTCAGGACCCATGCCCACTTCGATTCTCGACCCACTGGACTATGAAATCGTTCGCGAGCTGCAGGAGGATGGGCGCCGGGCCTTTCGCGAAGTCGCCCGCAACCTGTCGGTTCCTGAAGCCACGGTGCGTACGCGAGTGAAGCGGCTGCAGGACCAGGGCATCCTGCAGATCCTCGCCTTCACCAATCCCTCCAAGCTGGGCCAGGCGAAACTAGCGCTGTTCTTCGTCACGGTCACCCCCCAGGACCACGACCGGGTCGTGGACACCCTCGGCCGCTGGAGTGAAGTCAGCTACCTCTCCACCACCCTCGGAACCGCCGATATCTGCGTTCAAGTCCTCTGCCGCGATGACGAGACCCTATGGGGCCTGCAGCAGAAAGTGCGCAGCCTGCCCGGCGTACAGGACGTGCGGATGATGCAGGAAGTGAAGGTGCACAAGATCCGCTTCACCATTCCGTCGGCGCAACCGGCCGAAGAATGAGCTGAGCTCGGACTCGTAGGGTGCGCCGCGCGCACCAGCGGTGTTTGGCTCACTACTGTCCCCTCATGTGACGACGAGTCGGTGCGCACAGCGCACCCTACGGGGTGACTTTTCTCCCCAACGCCCCATTTCTACCGACCATTCGTCCGCGCCTTGCGCATTTCTATCCTCAACCTTTCGCGCATTGCGCATCTCCCTTCGCGTCATTTTTGCGCATCATTTTCCCTGATCCACCCCTCCTCCCTCCGCTACCCCCTTTAGCGCGGGCCTTCCCGGCCGAACCCCGCTTTGGTGCATCAGCCGTGCCGATATGACGCAATGCGTATTCTTATTGCATTCATATTGCGCAATGCGTATTTTCAATCGACATAAACGTGTACATGCGCAACCAAACGTCATAGCATCAACACATCGCGCGACCTTCCTACAAACACAACACAAGATGAGGGCGATGCAATGCACCAGGCCAATACAGGCTCAGAGCCATCGGCAGTACTCGAAAAATCCATTCGCTGGTGGGACGGGGTAGCCATCACCCTGAGCCTGCCCGCCGCCTTGTTCGTCGGACTTGGCTATTCCATCGGCGCCATCGGTGCCTGGGCAGCCGTCGCACTGTGGGCGGCCATCGCCGCCATCGCGGTGCTGCACAACTGGGTGTACTCGGAAATGGGCGCCATGTTCTCGGAGAAGTCCGGCGGCATCGCCCTTTACGCCAACGAGGCCTGGAGTCGGCGTATCCCCTGCCTCGGCCCGCTGGCCACTTATGCCTACTGGTTCGCCTGGGCAACCGCCCCAGCCATCTGGGGCCTGGCGGTGGCGCAGATCCTCACCGAGCAGTTCTTCGCCAACGCCAGCTACACCCTCGACCTGGGCGTGATGCAGCTCGACCTGCCACAACTCATCGCCCTGGGCGTGGCCCTGTTCTCCTGGGCGCTGAGCATGGTCAACCTGCGTTTCACCATGGTCATCATCACCGCCGCCGGCGTACTGCTGATGATCCCGGTGCTGATCTTCAGCGGTAGCTTCATGGCCAACGGCTGGACCACCGCCAGCTTCACCTGGCGCATCAGCGCTGACGCCGAAGGGCTGCGCACGGTGCTTGCCTGGCTGTTCGTGATGGCCTGGTCGGCCTACGCGGTGGAAGCCGCCGCCTCCTTCATTCCGGAGTTCCGCGACACCGTGCGTGACACCCGCAAGGCCCTGCGCATTTCCGCACTCATCCTGCTGCTGGTGTTCACCCTCACCCCCCTGGGCCTTGCCGGGCTGCTGGGCGAACAGGCCCTGGCCGACCATCCGTACGGCTTCCTCCAGATCGGCGCACAAGCGCTGTTGGGTGGTGGCGCCGCGCTCATCACCCTGGTGCTGATCGCCGGCATCCTGGTGCTTTCGGTGATGGGCACCGCTGACGCCGGTCGCGCCCTCTACCAGAGCTCGCTGGACGGCCTGACCATCCGCCAGTTCGGCACCCTCAACCGCTCCGGAGTCCCGGCCCGCGCCGTCACCGTGCAGTTGCTGATCAACATCGCCCTGGTGCTCTTCGTCGGTAACGCGCTGGCGGTGATCGTTGCCGGCAACGTCGGCTACGTCCTCGCTCACCTGCTGGCGGTGGCCGGCTTCGTGGTGCTGCGCAAGGACCGTCCCGAGGCGGCCCGCCCGATTCGCCTGGGCCGTGGCTGGGTCGCCATTGCTGCCGGCCTCACCCTGTTCGATGGACTGATCCTGGTCGTCGGCACCACCAGCGCCTCCATCACCGGCTACGGAGGCCTGAAGGAAGTCGGCATCGCGGTTGCCGTGCTGGCCATCTCCCAGGTGCTGTTCCGCCTGCGCCGCCTGCAAGACCGTGCCCAGCCGGCCTCCGCGACCTTTCACTGATCCTGATAACGCCAGAAGGAACCGCCCTGATGAGCATCGATAACAAGGCCCGCCTTGCGTGGCCGAACAAGAGCCCTGTTGCCGTTTCACTGACTTTCGACGTAGACGCCGAAGCCGGCCTGCTGGGTGAAAGCCCAAACTTCGCCCGCCGCCTGACCAGCCTTTCCGAAGGCCGATTCGGCGTCACCCGTGGCGTGCCGCGCATCCTCGAACTGCTGCGCCGTCACAAGATTCCGGCTTCCTTCTTCGTCCCCGGGCACACCGCCGATTTGCACCCTGCACTGATCGAGCAGTTGCTCAAGGACGGCCATGAAGTCGGCCACCACGGCCACATGCACCTGCGCAGCGACCGTATCTCCGCCATCGAGCAGATCGATGAAATGGAGCGGGGGCTGGAAGCCCTGGCCCGCGCCGGTGCGCCCAAGCCTGCCGGCTACCGTTCCTCGTCCTGGGAACTGACGCCGGAGACCTTCGAACTGGTGCTGGCCAAGGGTTTCGTCTACGACTCCAGCTGCATGGGTGACGACCGCCCCTACTACGAGACCTGGAACGGCCAGTCCATCCTCGAACTGCCGGTGCACTGGTCCCTGGACGATTGGCCCATGTTTGGCTGGGGCATCGACAACGGCGGCAACTTCACCCACCCGCGCACCCTCGCTGACACCTGGCTGGCCGAGTACGAATCGGCCCGCCGCGACGGTCGCCACACCACCTTCACCATGCACCCGGAGGTGATCGGCCGTGCCGCGCGCTTCGAGCAACTGGAACGCTTTGTCGAGCGCCTGGTGAGCGACGGCGATGTCTGGTTCGCGCGGCTGGACGATGTGGCCAGGCAAGTGGCCCCGCAACTGAAGCAGGTGACCTGATGAGCATCGTGTTTCGCTCCAGCGTCTGCGCACCACACGAGCGCGGCCGTGAATTCGGCGACGTTCACGCCCGCCAGATTGCCGCGACGGTGAACAACTACCGTGGCCTGTTCGAGCGCGTCGCCACCCGCAGCTACGACCTGCACGCCCTCGGCACCCAGGCGCTGGAACAGATTGCCGCCTTCGCCGCGCCGCTTCACGAGGAAATCCTCGGCATCGCCGAGGGCGCAGGCATCGACGCCGCGTACATCGGTGCCATCAACGCCCGCACCGAGATCCTCGCCTACCTCGGCGCACAACTGCGTGGCGAGTGTTCCACGGTGGTCCAGGCCAACCCCTTCGGTGCACCGGTGACGGCGCAGACCTGGGACTGGTATGCCGAGTTCGCCGACACCTGGCTGACGTGGGAGATTCCCCACGCCGATGGCCGTCTGACCACCACCGTCACCGAGTTCGGCATCGTCGGCAAGCCGGGCGTGAACAACCGCGGTCTCGGTACCCACTTCAACATCCTTCACCACCAGCGCGACGGCGAGCACATCGGCGTGCCGGTGCATGTGCTGTCGCGGTGGATTCTCGACAGCTGCAGCGACATCAATCAGGCGATCCTGCTGTGCCAGGACGCCGGGGTCTCCGCCTCCAGCGTGCTGACCCTGGTGGCGGCGGTGGAAGGCGCCAGCGCTACGGTCTCGGTGGAGCTGCACCCGGGCGGCCCGGCACTGGTGTTCCCGGACGACAACGGCCTGCTGATCCACACCAACCACTTCCTTGCTGAAACGGTGCGGCCGTTCGACACCGAGCCTGCGGCCTATCCCGACACCCTGGTGCGCCATGACCTGTTGCGCCGACGCCTGGCCGGGCGTACCGGGCTCAGGGCGCATGACCTGCTCACGGCACTGAACAGCCATCTGGGCAGCACCGGTGCACTGTGCTGCCACCCGGCGGCGGGCCTTCCGCAAACCGGCCAGTACGCGACCCTCGCCAGCATCACCCTCGACGTGGTCGCCGGCACGCTGCAGGCGCTGCCCGGCGGCCCCTGCCGTCACCTCTGACCCACCCACGACAACAACAAAGGAGCCATCCCATGCTCAAGCTCAAACGCCTCGACAACATGGACATCCTCACCCACGACGTGCAGCGCCTGGTGGACTTCTACCACGGCACCCTCGGCCTCGGTTTCTTCCTGCCCTACGTGGCCGAAGAAAAGTGGGCCGCCATCGAGATGGGCAACGTCACCCTCTACATCTTCCACACCACCGATACGACGCCTGTGGAACGCCGCACCGCGGTGAACCTGGAAGACAAGCCGGGCTTCGACTCCTTCGCCTTCGAGGTGGAGAACCTCGACGCCGCCATCGACTACCTCGACGGCAAGGTGGAATGGGTCACCGCCGAGCCCATCGAGTGGCAGCACCCCAACGGCACCCATTACCGCTACCGCCCGATGTTCGACCCGGACGGCAACATGTTCTACGTCACCGAGCCGCACAAAACCGTCTGACCGCCCCACCCACCGGAGAAACCCCATGACTGCTGCAACCCAAGGGGCCCTGGCTACCCAGGCGCCCGAGGCGGTGCTCGCCCTGTCGCCAGCCGCCCAACGCCTGGAAAACCGCGTTGCCCTCGTGACCGGAGCCGGCCGTGGCGCCGGTCGCGCCCACGCCCGCCTGCTGGCCTCCCGTGGCGCGACGGTGGCCATTGTCGATATCGATGAAGACGTGGCCCGCGCCACCGCCGCCGAAATCGAAGCCGCCGGAGGCCGCGCCATCGCCCTGGTGGCGGACATCACCGACCGCGACCGGGCCGAGCGCCTGGTGGCCGACGTGGCGCAAACCCTCGGCGGACTCGACATCCTGGTGCACAACGCCGGCCTGATCTATTCCATGACGGGCCTGGAAGAAACCGACGACGCCAACTTCAACCGCCTGCTGGCGATCAACATCCACGCCCCGCTGTTCCTCACCCGCGCCGCCCTGCCGCACCTGCGCAAGAGCCGCGCCCCCCGGGTGATATTCATCAACTCGCAGTGGGGCCAGGTGCCGGACGGCCACTCATACGCCTACATGGTCTCCAAGGCCGGCCAGCTGGGCCTGATGAAGACCCTGGCCAAGGAGTTCGTCAGCGAAGGCATCCTGGTCAACGCCATCACCCCCGGCGCCATCCTCACCCGCATGGTTCCGGATGAATACATCGAGGACGAGAAGGCCAACATCCCCCTGGGCCGCCTGGTCCATCCCGAGGAAATCGCCGCCGCCGTGGCCTTCCTCGCCTCCGACGAAGCCGCCTTCATCACTGGCCAGGCCATCCCGGTCAACGGCGGTGCGCTGGTCGTCGGCATCTGAAACAACAAAAAACCTGAGAGGAACGAGTCATGACTACTGCCCTGACCCAGCGCCAGCGTGCCGAACAGGCCATGCGCCACCAATGGTTCCCGGTCGCCCGTTCGGTGGACCTGGACAAGCCGCAATCGGCCACCCTGCTCGGCGAGAAGCTGGTGGTCTACCGCACCGCCTCCGGACAGGCGGCGGTGCAGGCAGCGCGCTGCCCGCACCGTGGCGCTGACCTGTCGCTCGGCGAAGTGCACGGCGAGAACATCGCCTGCCCCTACCACGGCTGGCAGTTCGCCGCCGAGAACGGCAAGTGCAGCCATATCCCCGCGCTGGAAGACCAGTGCAAGATCCCGCATGCGGCGGCGATCCGTACCTACCCTTGCCAGGAACGCTACGGCCACGTCTGGACGGCCCTGGAAGAGCCGCTGTTCGACCTTTACGACCTGGCCGAATGGCGCGAGCTGAACCTCGAATGGCTGGCGGCCGAACCGCTCGACTCCCCCACCGGCGTGGCCGTGGCCGTGGAGAACTTCGGTGACGTCGCGCACTTCGCCTACATCCACCGCGGCATGATGGGGCACGTCAACCCGCAAGTGGAGCCGCTCAACGTGCGCCGCGAGGGCCTGGACGTGTGGATGGATCGCCCGCTCACGTCGTGCGAGGGCGAGTGGGCCAACGATGGCGACTGCATGATGAACTATCACATCGTCGCGCCGGGACTGGTCGCCATCACCTATGACTACGAGCGCCTGGGCAAGCGCGTGGTGGCCGGCTTCCCGTGCCCGGTAGCCTATGACCACGTGAAGATCTTCTGGGGCGTGGCCAACGACCGCGACTATACGGGCGGCGACCTGGAGGAATGCCTGCGCGTGGAGGAACTGCTGTATCTGGAAGACCTGCCGGTGGCGGCGACCATCGTGCCGCGCGAGATCGACTGGGACGGCAACTACGTCGAGCATTCGACCGCCGCCGACCTCTACACCATGAATTACCGCCGAGCCTTCCGCGAGTTCATCGAACGCGGCCAGCATGTGCCGGTACGCCTGGTTGACGAGCAGAGGGCCGCGCAATGAACCCGCGCGAAGCCGGGCTCCAGGTGCAGATCACTGCCATGCGGCTGGAAGCCGACGGCGTGCTCTCCCTGGAGCTGCAGGCACCCGACTGCGGCCCATTGCCGGAATGGACGCCGGGCGCGCACATCGATCTGCTGTTGCCTTCCGGGCGGGTGCGCCAGTACTCGCTGTGCGGCGATCCCGAGGATCGCCAGCGCCTCTCCATCGGTGTGCTGCTGGAAGCCAAGGGGCGCGGCGGCTCGCGGGAAGTTCACGACAGCCTGCGGGTTGGCCAGCGCGTCGCCATCCGTGGCCCGCGCAACGCCTTTCCGCTCACGACTGGCCAGCGCTACCTGTTCGTCGCAGGGGGGATCGGCATCACGCCGATCCTCGCCATGGCCCGCGAGGCCCAGCGTGCCGGCGCCGACTGGCAACTGGTCTACGGCGGCCGCTCACGTGCCTCCATGGCCTTCATCGACGAGCTGCTGGCCCTGGGTGGTGATCGGGTAGCTATCCAGCCCGCCGATGAAACCGGCCTGCTGGACCTGGAAGAGATTGCCGCCCGCGCCGCCGATGGTCGCCACGTCTACAGCTGTGGCCCGGCACCGCTGCTGGATGCGCTGACCGAGCGCTTCAAGGTGGACGGCCTGAGCGATCGGCTGCACCTGGAGCGTTTCGCCCCAGCGGCGCCCGCGCCCGGCTCCGGCAACGGCCAGGGGCTGACGGTGATCCTCGCCCGCAGTGGCCGCGAGGTCGCGGTAGCGGACGATCAGTCGATCATGCAGGCGCTGCGCGAAGCCGGCTGCAATGTGTCCTCCTCCTGCGAGCAGGGCGTGTGCGGCATGTGCGAGACCCGCGTGTTGGCGGGCGAAGTCGAGCATCGCGACATGCTGCTGACCGACGCCGAGCGCGAGCGCCACAACGTCATGATGGTTTGCGTGTCCCGCGCGCGAACCCCGACGCTCACCCTGGACCTTTGAAGGAGGCATCTCGGGATGGCCGGGATCGAACAGCGCGTGCTCAAGGTGTCGATCCTGGCCACCGCCCTGGTGGCCTGCGGCGGCATCGCCTTCGGCCTCTGGGCCGGTTCGCAATCCATCGTTTTCGACGGCTTGTTCAACGCCATCGACTCCTGCATGGCGCTGCTGTCGCTGATGGTTTCGCGACTGCTGGTGAAACAGCCGGGGCGGCGCTTCCAGCAGGGTTACTGGCACTTCGAACCGCTGGTGCTGGCGCTCAATGGCAGTGTGCTGGTGCTGCTATGCGTCTATGCCCTGATCAACTCCGTCAGCGGCCTGCTGCGCGGCGGCCACGCCCTGGCCTTCGACTCGGCCATCCTCTATGCGCTGATCACCCTGGCCTGCTCCGCGTCGATGCTGGCGTACCAGCGGCGACTCAATCGGCGTCTGCAGTCGGAACTGATCCAGCTCGATATCCAGAGTTGGCTGATCTCGACGGTGATCACCGCCGCCCTGCTGCTGGCCTTCGGCGCCGGCTACCTGCTGCAGGGCACGGCCTGGCAGTGGCTCGGCCCCTACATCGACCCGGCCATTCTCGCCCTGCTCAGCCTGGTGCTGATTCCCAGCCCGCTGCGCACCGTGATCAAGGCCGTGAAACAGGTGCTGCGCATCACCCCTGGCGAACTGGACCGGGAAATCACCGAGCTCATGGCGCAGATGACCCGGCGCTACGGCTTCGAGTGTTTCTCCCATTCGGTGACCCAGATCGGCCGGGGACTGTTCGTGGAGATCCAGATCGTGCTGCCCGACGCCATGGACCGCTGGCGGGTTTCCGAGCTGGACGCCGTGCGTGCCGATATCGCCGCCGCCATCGGCCGCGAAGGCCCCAACCGCTGGCTGGCGATCGCCTTCACCCGCGACCGCCGCTGGATCTGAATCAACCCCATCGAGAACTGACCATGTGGTTCAAGACTGAATCCGCGCGACTGGTGCCGCAGCTGTCCGAATGGATAGCCCGCCTGCTCAACGGCCAGCCCGTCGAGCCCAGCGGGCAACTTGCCGTTCACCCGAACCTGCGCCTGGCCCTGGAACGCCTGCAACGGGCCTGGCTCCAGCAGCGTGACGTACTGGACAGCCGCGAGCCGCCGCCCTGCACCGCAGCGGAACTGACTGCCTTGCAGCGCCAGCTGGACGATGGACTGAGCCGGCAAGCCCTGCTCCAGGCTCAACTGGAGACCAGCCGGCAGCTCCTGGCCGAACAGCAGCAGCGCCTGGCGGGCTGGGAGCAGGAACGCCTGGCCTGGGACCTCACCCGCCAGGCCCTTACCGAAGGCAGCTGGGACCTGTTGGTGGCCCATGGCGATCCTGACCATCCGCAGAGCGAGATCCGCTGGTCCGAACAATTCTGCGCACTGATCGGTTACTCCCGAGCGGAGCTCCCTGATGGCTGGGAAAGCTACAACAAGGTCGTCCACCCCGATGACCTGAAAGCCGTGATGCGCCAGTTCGGCGAACTCATTCGCAACCCCGATGCCAACGCCTCCTACGTGGCCGAGTACCGCATGCGCCACAAGACCCGTGGCGAAACCTGGGTGCGCGAGCGTGCCCGTTGCCTGTTCGATGAGCGCGGCACGCTGATTCGGGTGATAGGCGCGGTGCGCGACATCAGCGACGAGAAACACGCCGAGGCCGCGCGTCAGCGGGAGCAGCTCGCCATGCAAGCCACCTACGGCCAGATCGCCCTGGTGGTGGGCGTGATCAAGTCCATCGCTGACCAGACCAACCTGCTTGCGCTCAATGCTGCTATCGAGGCCGCACGCGCCGGCGAAGTCGGCCGGGGCTTCTCAGTGGTGGCGGACGAAGTGAAGAACCTCGCCCGCCGCACCCGTGACGCTACCCAGGAAATCCAGGACATGCTGGAGCGGCGCTGACGCGGTCGCATTTCGTAGGGTGCGCCGCGCGCACCGGGAGCCTTGCACGGTGCTGAAATTGATCGGTGCGCATGGCGCACCCTACGACGCCTGCACGGCCAGTGCTTCGGCTGCGGCCCCACCACACCCAGCCTTCCACACTCAAGGCGTCCGATAACCGCACAGAACACCCCGCGACAAATTGACGTAATTAACTGGTTAGTACATTTTCATTGTCATCCCGCTCCGGCCTCCTGGCCGGGTCAGAACAACAATGGAGATCTGCTGTAATGAGTCGCACTGTCCTGGTGCTCAACGGCCCGAACCTCAACATGCTCGGCACCCGTGAACCCGCCACCTATGGCCATGAAACCCTTGCCGACATCGCCGCGCTGTGCAGCTGCACTGCCGCCGAACTGGGCTTCGAGGTGGATTTCCGCCAGACCAACCATGAAGGCGAACTGATCGACTGGATACACCAGGCCCGCGGCCGTTGCGCCGGCATCCTGATCAACCCCGCCGCCTGGACCCACACCTCCGTCGCCATCCGCGATGCCCTGGTGGCCAGCGAGCTGCCGGTGATCGAGGTGCACCTGTCCAACGTGCACAAGCGCGAGGAATTCCGCCACCACTCCTTTGTGTCCGCCATCGCCGTAGGCGTGATCTGCGGCCTTGGCAGCCAGGGCTACAGCCTGGGGCTGCAGCACTTCGGCCAACTGTTCTCCAAGGGTTGAACGCCATGTCCCAGCACTCTGATTCCGTTCTCGCCGGCCTGATCGGCGCGGGCATCCAGGCTTCGCGTACCCCGGCCATGCATGAGCACGAAGGCGACGCCCAAGGGCTGCGCTACCTCTATCGCCTGATCGACCTCGACCAGTTGAAGCTCGACAGCAGTGCCCTCCCCGACCTGCTCGCCGCCGCCGAACGCATGGGCTACACCGGCCTGAACATCACCTTCCCCTGCAAGCAGGCGATCATCCCGCTGCTGGACGAACTCTCTCCCGAGGCCGCCGGCATTGGCGCGGTGAACACCGTGGTCCTGAAAGATGGCAAGCGCGTCGGCCACAACACCGACTGCCTGGGCTTCGGTGAAGGCTTCCGCCGTGGCCTGCTGGATGTCGAGCGCCGTCAGGTCGTGCAAATGGGCGCCGGTGGCGCCGGCTCCGCGGTGGCTCACGCGCTGCTGGCCGAGGGCGTCGAGCGCCTGACCCTGTTCGAAGTGGACGCCGCCCGTGGCCAGGCCCTGGTGGACAGCCTAAACCAGCACTTCGGTGCCGGCCGCGCCGCATTGGGTACGGACCTGCCCAGCGCCATGGCCGAGGCCGACGGCCTGGTCAACACCACGCCCATCGGCATGGCCAAATTGCCGGGCACGCCAGTGCCGGCCGAACTGCTGCGTCCTGAGCTGTGGGTCGCGGAAATCATCTACTTCCCACTGGAAACCGAGCTGCTGCGCAATGCCCGCGCCGTTGGCTGCCGCACCCTGGATGGCGGCACCATGGCGGTGTTCCAGGCCGTGAAAGCCTTCGAGCTGATCAGCGGCCGCAGCGCCAACGCCGACCGGATGATGGCGCACTTCGCCAGCATGAACGGCTGATCCCCTGTAGGGTGCGCTGCGCGCACCGAAAAACCCTGCGCGGGGAAATCGGTTCACACGGCGCACCCTACAGATTGTTCTGTGTTAAGCAATGTCCACCGGATAACAGTGTGGGAGCGAATTCATTCGCGAATAAATTCGCTCCCACAACACCTGTATCGCCTTCAATCCAGCACCGGCTTCAGCAATGCCTGCGCCTCGTAGAGGGACGTCAGGTAACGCTGGCGCATCTCGTCGCCGCTCATGCGTGAGGCGTGGGTGGTGATGGTCAGCGTGGCCTTGAGCTCGCCCTTACGATTGGTCAGGGGCACGCCTAGCACGCACATGCCCACCTCATACTCCTGGTCGATTACCGCGTAGCCCTGGGCGGTGACCTTGCGCAGCTCGTCCTTCAGCTCGTCGATGCCGATGCGCGTGAAAGGCGTCAGTTGGCGCAGCGCAACCCGCGCGAAATAAGCCTCCCGCTCGTCTTCCGCGAACGACGCCAACCAGATGCGTCCGCTCGCGGTGCAGTACATGGGCATCCGTGAGCCGGGGCGGATCGACAGCGAGGCGATGTGGCTGTAGCGGCTACGGACGATATGCACGATGTCGTCGCCATCGCGCAGCCCCACCGAAACGTGCTCCTGCGTGGTCCGCGCCACCTGCTCGACGATCGGCCGCAACATGCGCGGCAACTGCGCCGAATCTACATAGGCCTGGCCGATCCGCAGCGCCTTGGCGGTCAGCCAGTAGTGGCGGCCATCGGTCTCGGCGAAACCTTCATGCACCAGCGTCAGCAGGAAACGCCGTGCTGCGCTGGACGTCAGCCCGGACATGGCCGCTGCCTCCGGCACGCTGAGCCGTGGATTTTCGACACTGAACAACTGCATCAGCGCCAGGCCCTTCTGCAGCCCCGCGATCAGGTCCCGTTGATGGATGACCGGCGTCTTCATTCCCACTCCCCTGTCCGGTTGATTTGCCTTTCCGCAGGGTGCGCCTTGCGCACCGGAAGCCTGCATAGAAGATGCGGTGCGCGCAGCGCACCCTACAAAGAACCCATCCAGCTGATTTCGCCAAATACCGCGATTATCGCAGCGCTGTTGCGATAAACAACCGAAATGCCCGTCTGTTTCATTGGCCACTCCCTGGGCGCTGGCAATACTGCCGGCACAACAACACACCCAGGAGATCAGCATGATCCGTGGTTCGACCGAACTGGTGGCCATCATCGGCAGCCCCATCGCCCAGGTGAAATCGCCGGGAAACTTCAATGCCTGGTTCACCGAGCACGGCCAGGACCTGGCGATGATCGCCGTGGATATCGCCGAGCCGCATCTCGCCAGCTTCATCCAGGCCCTGCGCGGCTGGAACAACCTGCGCGGTTGCGTGGTGACCGTGCCCTACAAGCAGGTGCTGGCCAGCCAGCTCGACCAGCTCAGCCCGCGCGCCGCAGCCCTCGGCTCGGTGAACGTGATTCGCCGCGACGCCGATGGCCGCCTGCAGGGCGACAACGTGGACGGCGAAGGTTTCCTCAAGGCCGCCCGCGCCCATGGCTTCCAGCCAGCAGGGAGCCGCGCGCTGGTGGTGGGTTCCGGTGGCGTGGGTGCCGCCATCGCCTATTCCCTGTGCGAAAGCGGCGTGCGCCAACTGGTGATTGCCGACCTCGACCAACCGCGTGCCGAAGCCCTGGCCGAACGCCTGCGCAGCCATTTCCCACTGCTGGAAATCGGTAACAGGTACGACAGCCTGGAACACTTCGATCTGGTGGCCAACGCCACGCCGGTCGGCATGGGTGGCACAGGCGAGATGCCGTTACCCGGCGTGCTGCTGGAAACCCTCTCCCCAACGGCCCTGGTGGCCGATGTGGTGACCAGCCCGGTGCTGACGCCCTTCCTGGAAGTCGCCCAGGGCATGGGCTGCCGCATCCAGACCGGCCCGGAAATGGCCCGCGCGCAGATGGGCAACCTGGGCGCCCATATGGGCGTCATGCCCGTGGACGCCTGAGGAGCACGCCCATGAACTCTGCCGTGCAAACACGCCCCGCCGAGAGCGTGGCAGGCACCTGGGATCTGGTGGTGCTGGGTAGCGGCGCCGCGGCCTTTGCCGCCGCGACGACCGCTGCCTGCAAGGGCCTCAGCGTGCTGATGCTGGAGAAGGCTGCGCAGTTCGGCGGCACCTCGGCCATTTCCGGGGGGGCCGTGTGGATCTTCGACAGCGACCAGGCCCGCGCTGCCGGGGTGCAGGACAGCCCCGAGGCGATCCGCACCTACCTGAGAAAGACCATTGGCCCCGGCTATAAGCCCGAGCTGGTCGACGCCTTCATCAACAATGGCCGCGAGGCCCTTCGCTTCCTTGAACAGCACACTGAGCTGGCCTATACCCTGCGGCCCTTCTCGCCGGACTACTACCCGCTGGAAGACGGCGCCACCGAGCGCGGCCGTGCGCTGGAGATGCTGGAGTACGACGGTCGCCGCCTGGGCGCGCGCTTCCGGGAGCTGCGCCGCCCGCCGGAAGGCATGCTGCTGTTCGGCGGCATGATGGTGAACCGCGTCGACATCCAGCACTTCCTCAGTTTCCGCCGCTCGCCCCGCGCCCTCTGGCATTGCCTGAAACTGATGGCCCGCTATGGCCTGGACCGCCTCGGCCATGACCGTGGCACCCGCCTGACCGTGGGCAACGCGATGATCGCACGCCTGGCCACCAGTGCCTTCGACAAGGGCGTGGAGCTGTGGCTGGAAAGCAGCGCCGAGTCGCTGGTGGTCGAAGCTGGCCGGGTGGTCGGTGTGCGTGCGCGCCGGAATGGCCAACTCGTCGAGGTCCGCGCCCGTGGCGGCGTGGTCTGCGCCATGGGGGGCTTCGCCGCTGGCAAACTGGCCAGCCAGTTCCGTCCGGATACCGGCAGCGAACACTGGACCATGTCCCCCAGCACCAACGACGGCGCCGCCCTCAATCTGGCCACCACCGTCGATGCTGCGACGGGCGAAGGCATGGTTGCCAACTTCTTCTGGGCGCCGGTTTCGCAGCTACGCCGAGCGAACGGTGAGCTGGAGCGTTTCCCGCACCTGGTCACCGATCGCGCCAAACCCGGCATCATCGCGGTGAACCGCGCCGGTCAGCGCTTCACCAACGAGGCCGACTCCTACCACAGCTTCGTCCAGGACATGCAGCGGGACGGCAATACGCCCTGCTGGCTGATCTGCGATGCACAGGCCATGAGCCGCTACGGCATGGGCCTGGCCCGACCGACCCCAGTGGACAACAGCGCCTTGGTGAAAGCCGGTTACCTGCACCGCGCCGATACGCCCGAGGAACTGGCCCGCACCCTGGGCATCGACCCGCAAGGCCTCGCCGCCACGCTCGCCCACCACAACGAAGACGCCCGCACCGGCGAAGATCGCCAGTTCGGCAAGGGCAGCACCCGCTACAACCAGTCCCTCGGCGACCCGCACCACAGGCCCAACCCCTGTCTGGCGCCCCTGACCCGCGCGCCCTGGTATGCCATTCGCCTGCACACCGGCGACCTGGGCTCGGCACGCGGCCTGGTCACCGACGCCCACGCCAATGTGCTGGACCGCCAGGGCAAGCCCATCGCCGGTCTCTACGCCGCCGGCAACGACATGAACTCGATCATGGACGGCACCTACCCCGGTCCTGGCATCACCCTCGGCCCGGGCCTGACCTTCGGCTACCTGGCCGCCTGCCATGTTGCCGAACACCTCCACACCAGACGCTAAGGACTCCCCCATGTATTACGAACTGCGCACCTACACCCTCAAACCCACCAAACTGGCCGACTGGCTGGCGCTCTACCGCAGCCACTGCCTGGAGCTGCAAACCGAGCACCTGGGCCAGCTGGTCGGTTTCTTCACCACCGAGTTCGGCGAAGCCAACCAGGTGGTGCATATCTGGGCCTACGAAAGCCTGGACGACCGCATTGCTCGCCGCACGAAGATGGCCGCCGACCCGCGCTGGGCCGAGTTCGGCCGACTGAACAAGGAACTGGATGCGGTGGTGCATCTGGAATCGCGCCTGATGCGCCCCACCGGCTTCTCCCCGCTGCAATGAACACAATGACCGAGCACCACTGCGATGTGCTGGTGATCGGCTCCGGCGCTTCGGGCCTGGCGGCTGCGGTTACCGCCGCCCACCAGGGCCTCGAGGTGCTGGTGGCGGAGAAGGCCGATCAGCTCGGCGGCACCAGTGCCTGGTCGGGCGGCTGGTTGTGGATTCCGCGCAACCCGCTGGCCCAGGCGGAAGGCGCGCCAGACAGCGAGGACGCCGTCGCCACCTACCTGCGTGCAGAACTGGGCGTCGATGAACTGGACGAACGCCAGCAGGCCTTTCTCCAGCACGGCCCGGAGATGGTGGACTTCTTCCAGCGCCACACGCGGGTGCAGTTCTATTCCGGCAGCCGCATGCCGGACATGCACGACTCCCCCGGTGCAGTGCGCGGAGGCCGCTCCCTCTGCGCCCAACCCTACGACGGCCGCCACCTCGGCCCCTGGCTCGATGCCCTGCGACCGCCGCTGGACCTGATCAGCCTGGGCGGCATGGGCATTGCCGGTGGCGCGGACCTTGGGCACTTTCTCAACGCCTGCCGCTCGCCACGCTCCGCCTGCTACGTCGCCGGTCGTCTGCTGCGGCATTGGTGTGACCGTCTGCTACAGGGTCGCGGGCTGCACCTGGTCAACGGCAATGCCCTGGTGGCGCGTCTGCTGCACAGCGCGCTGGATCTGGGGGTGAGCCTGGAAACCGGTGCCACTGCCCAACGGTTGCTGAAGGACGGAGTGCGCGTGACCGGGGCGGATTTGCAACAGGATGGCCAGGTAGTGAAGGTGCTGGCGCGCCGAGGCGTGGTGCTGGCCTGTGGTGGTTTTCCCCACGACCCGCAACGCATCAAGGCACTGTTTGGCCACGAACACCTCTCCGCAGCCCCGAAAACCAATACCGGCGACGGGTTGCGCCTGGGCGAAAGCGTGGGTGCACGGGTTGCTGAGCAGATCTCCAGCCCCGCCGCCTGGGCACCGGTGTCACGGGTGCCCCGTGCCGATGGCGGCTTCAGTGGTTTTCCGCATTTGATGGAACGGGCCAAACCGGGCTTCATCGCGGTCTTGCGCGATGGGCGGCGCTTCACCAACGAGGCCGACTCCTACCACGACTTCATGAACGCGCTGTTCCGCGCCACGCCGGCCGGAGAAGAGCCCGCTGCCTGGCTGCTCTGCGACCACCGCGCACAGCGCCGCTACGGCATCGGCTGGGCGCGGCCCTTCCCATTCCCCACCGGCCGTTATGTGCGCAACGGCTACCTGCACCGGGCCGCCAGCCTCGTCGAACTGGCACGGCAATGCGGCGTGGATGGGCAGCAACTGGAAGCGACGGTGGCAGCGTTCAATGCCCACGCCGCGCGCGGTGTCGACCCGGACTTCCAGCGCGGCGCTTCAGCCTACAACCGCGCCCAGGGGGAGCCGCTACATGGGCCCAACCCTTCATTGGGCGCGCTGCGCCAGGGACCGTTCTACGCAGTGAAGCTGGTGCCCGGCAGCCTCGGCACACTCGCCGGGCTGCACACCGATGCCTGGGCCCGGGCACTGGACGACCAGGGTGAAGTCATCCCCGGTCTTCACGTGGTGGGTAACGACATGGCGAGCGTGATGGACGGGCATTACCCCAGCGGCGGAATCACCCTGGGGCCGGGGATGACCTTCGGTTACCTGGCTGGATTGGCCCTGGCCGGGCAGGAACTCATGCCTGCAGGTAACGCAGCACCGACTCGCAGATCATCGCCTTGTGCCGCGCCTTGACCTGCTCGTCGACCAGGTCGATCTGGAAGATCTCGCCGAAGGTGTTGCGGTTGGAGACGCGGTAGAAGCAGAAGGAGCTGATCAGCAGGTGCAGGTCGAGGGGGTTCAGGCCCGGCCGGAACAGGCCCTCGGCCTCACCGCGATGGAGGATTTCGCCCAGGGCATCGAGCACGGTGGTGCTCATCGAGCGAATGGCCTTGGACTGCTTCACGTACTCGCCGTGGTGAATGTTCTCGATGCTGACGATGCGCACGAAGTCCACGTTGCGGTCGTGGTGGTCGAAGGTGAACTCCACCAGGCGACGGATCGCCTCGCGGGGTTCCAGTTCGGCCAGGTGGAGCTTGCCTTCGGTGCTGCGGATGTCGCCGTAGAGCTTCTCCAGCACTTCGACGTAGAGCTGCTCCTTGCTGCCGAAGTAGTAGTAGATCATCCGCTTGGAGGTGTGCATGCGCTCGGCAATGGCATCCACGCGGGCGCCGGACAGACCCTGCTGGACGAACTCGGCGATAGCCGCCTGGAGGATGTTTTCGCGGGTTTTCTCCGGGTTGTTCTTGCGCCCTTTGCGAGGGGCCTCTGCGGGCAGGTCTTGGAGTTCGGCAGTTGTTGTCATCTTGGGCTCACGGCCAGCGGAAACTGGCGTCGATTATGGGCTGGAGCACCACCCGAAGAGAAGCCCGGCACACGCCATGTGCCGGGCTTTCGAGCACTTACAGCTTGGCCTTGGCAATGGCGCCGCTCCGCGCCTTGGCCATGGCCGCCAAGCGCACCGCGACGTTGGCCGCACCGTAGCCGGCGTAGCCGTTCTTGCGCTGCAGGATTTCGAAGAAGAAACGCCCCTCGAACGGCTCGGTATAGACGTGGAACAACTCGCCGCCCTGGGCATCGCGGTCATAGAGCACGTTGTAGTAGGCCAGTTCGCTGAGGAACTCGTCGTCGAAATCGAAGCGCGCGGCCAGGTCGTCGTAGTAGTTCAGCGGGATATCCAGCAGCGGTACACCGGCGTCCTTGGCGCGGCTGACCTCGGCGAAGATGTCCTCGCAGGAGAAGGCAATGTGGTGCGCACCCGAGCCGCGATAGCTGGACAACGCATGGGAGATGGCCGTGTTGCGGTTCTCGGAGATGTTCAACGGCAGGCGGACGCTGCTGCAGCGACTGCGGATGGCACGGCTCTTCACCAGGCCGTACGGGTCCGGCAGCACCACTTCGTCGTCGGCTTCGAAGTCCAGCACGCTCTTGTAGAACAGCACCCAGCTGTCCAGGCCGTCGGCCGGCAGGGCCAGGGCCATGTGGTCGATGCGGTCGAGTTGGCCGGTCTGGCTGGCATTGGCGTCGAGGACAAAGTCGCTGTCATAGATGGTCTGCCCGGCCTGGGCCTGCTCCACCAGGTAGATCAGGCTGCCGTCCGGAGCACGCACGGCCGGAATCTCCCGCTCGTTGGGCCCCACCAGGCCGCGATAGGGCTGCCCCTTGAACTCACGGGCACGCTCCAGGGCGCTGCTGCTGTCCTTGACCCGCAGCGCGGTGGCGCACAGGGACGGGCCGTGGGATTCGAAGAAACCGTGGGCGAACGAGTAGGGTTCGGCGTTCAGCACGATGTTGATGTCGCCCTGGCGCAGCAGGCTCACGTCCTTGGAGCGGTGCTTGCCGGCGCGGGCGAAGCCCAAGCGTTCCAGCCAGCCGGCGAGCTTGGCGCCCTGAGCCTCGTCCACGGCGAATTCGAGGAATTCCACGCCGTCGTAGCGGCTGGCCGGCGGCGGCGAGAAGAGGATGTCCAGGTTGGCTGGCGGCGTCGGGTCCCTGGCCAGCAGCTTGCGGGTCTTCTCTTCGAGGTAGAGCAAGGAGCGCAGGCCGTCGGCGGCATTGGCGCGCGGCGGTGCGGCGCGAAAGCCGTCGTTGAATATTTCCAGCGACAGCGGGCCGGTATAACCGCTGCGCAGGATGGGGGCTAGGAAGCCCGGCAGGTCGAACTCGCCCTGGCCGGGGAAGCAGCGGAAATGCCGGCTCCACTCCAGCACGTCCATGGCCAGCAGCGGCGCGTCGGCCATCTGCACGAAGAAGATCTTGTCGCCGGGAATCTCGGCGATGCCGCTCGGATCGCCCTTGATCGACAGGGTGTGGAAGCTGTCCAGCAGCACGCCCAGGGCCGGGTGATCGGCCTGGCGCACCAGGTTCCAGACCTGCTGCCAGCTGTTCACGTGGCGCCCCCAGGCCAGGGCTTCATAGCCGATGCGCAAATTGCGCGCGCCGGCACGCTCAGCCAGCAGGCGTAGGTCATCAACCAGGATTTCCTCGTCCGGCAGCGAGTCGGGCTGGACGTTGCTGCACACCAGCACCAGGTCGGTGCCCAGTTCCTGCATCAGGTCGAACTTGCGCTCGGCGCGGTCCAGGTTCTTCTGCAGGCGGTCGCGGCGGCAACCCTCGAAATCGCGGAATGGCTGGAACAGCGTGATGGCGATGCCGAGGTCGGCGCACATCTGGCGAATTTCACGCGGGCTGCCGGCGTAGTACAGGAGGTCGTTCTCGAAGATCTCGACACCGTCGAAACCGGCGGCGGCAATGGCCTCGAGTTTTTCCGGCAGGGTACCGCTCAGGGAGACGGTGGCAATGGAACGCTGCATGCTTCAGCTCCTTGTGGGTGGGCGCCGCAGTTAGCTGTAGGGGCGAATTCATTCGCCAAGCAGACCGCAGGTCTGCCATCGGGCCTCCGCTGGGGGACGCTTCGCGTCCCTTGGCGAATGAATTCGCCCCTACAAAGAAATGAAGAACCCTTGTTTTCGTAGCTGGATTGATTATTCGCGCGTAAAGTCAGCCCTTCAATTCAATATGTACGAACCAGTTAGTTTTGTGTTCGATCAGCGAACAAAAGGCCGGTTATCGAATTGACGCTTTTTCGATCACTGCGCAACATGAACCCCATGTTGCAGGCAACCCACCGGGTGGCATCACTGCCAGCCCAGTCACCCGGCAGGCCCTGCGATGACAACCAAGCGTCACGACATAACAATTTCAAGAAACGGGTAACAGCTCATGCATACCTCCAGCTCCCTGATCGAAGCCCCCTCCTCCAGCCGGCCTGCCACGGCATCCAGACCGCGTGCGACCGCCACGCCGCGACGCTGAACCGACTCCCTGACACCACTCGGACGGCGATAACCGGACCGCTCCCAACGAGCACCGTTACGCCAGCGTGCACGCGTTCCCACCAGGCCTTGCGCCAGGAGAATGCGCGTCCGGCTACCTAACAAAAACAACGGAGACAACGATGGCAACTCCTTCCAGCTCCCAAGCCAAGAAAGCAACCGCCAGCGGGTGGATCGGTTCCGCCCTGGAGTACTACGACTTCTTTATCTACGCCCAGGCGGCGGCGCTGATCTTCCCGCAGATCTTCTTCCCGAACACCGACCCGAAAATGGCCATCATCGCCTCGCTGGCGACCTACGGCGTCGGCTACCTGGCACGCCCGGTGGGCGCCTTCGTCCTCGGCCACTGGGGCGACACCCGCGGCCGCAAGAACGTACTGCTGCTGTGCATGTTCCTCATGGGCATCTCCACCATGGCTGTTGGCCTGCTGCCGACCTACCACGACATCGGCGTGCTTGCCCCGGTGCTGCTGGTACTCCTGCGCCTGGTCCAGGGCTTTGCCGTGGCCGGTGAGATTTCCGGTGCCAGCTCGATGATCCTCGAGCACGCGCCATTCGGACGGCGCGGCTACTACGCCAGCTTCACCCTGCAGGGTGTCCAGGCTGGTCAGGTGATGGCGGCTGCCGTGTTCCTGCCGCTGGCCTACTTCATGCCGAGCGAAGCCTTCAATGAGTGGGGCTGGCGGATTCCGTTCCTGCTGAGCGCCTTCGTCCTGGTAGCCGGTTTCATCATCCGTCGCGAAGTCCACGAAACCCCGGCCTTCGTCAACGAAGAAAACCAGCATAAAGTCGCCAAGTCCCCGGTATCCGAAGCCTTCCGCCACAGCTGGAAGTCCATGGTGCTGGTGATGTTCATGGCCCTGATGAACGTGATCCCGGTCGTCGCCACCATCTTCGGTGCGGCCTACGCCGTGCAGCCGGCCTACGGCATCGGTTTCGACAAGAGCGTCTACTTGTGGATTCCAGTGGTGGGCAACATCGTCGCCGTGCTGGTCATCCCCTTCGTCGGCAATCTCTCCGACAAGATCGGCCGTCGCCCAACCATGATCGCTGGCTGCCTGGGCTCCGGTCTGCTGGCCTTCGTCTACCTCTACGCCATCAGCATCCAGAGCGTTCCGCTGGCCTTCTGCACCTCGATCCTGATGTGGGGCATGGTCTACCAGGGCTACAACGCGGTGTTCCCGAGCTTCTACCCGGAGCTGTTCCAGACCCGCTTCCGCGTATCGGCCATGGCCATCGCCCAGAACATCGGCACCATGCTCACCGCCATGCTCCCGGCCCTGTTCGCCGCCGTTGCCCCGCCCGGCTCGGACAACATCCCGGTAGTGGTCGGCAGCCTGGCCTTCCTCATCACCTGCGTGTGCGCCCTGGCCGCCTACCTGGCACCGGAAACCCACCGTCTGGCCATGGAAGACCTCGGCAACCCCAATGCCAAACCCATGGAAAAGGCTCAGTACGAGTCCAGCCGCCAGAACAGCATGCGCGCCGTCAGCCACTGATCGCGCAAGCCACCTGAGCAGAGAAGGCCCCACACGGGGCCTTTTCTCTGGTTCTTCGCGGATTCTGGGGAAAGAGCGAGTTGACAGTCAGGAAAGTGGGTAGATTGGCAGTCGCCAAACGAACCAACCCCCACTCCCTGCTGCCGCCGTGCATCCTATTGATCTTGCTGCTTTCTGGCCAGGCTACGCGGTCGTCGCCTGTCGCCAAGCCACTCACGACACCCTGCTAATCAGTCTTGAGCCCCTGGCCGAGCACTTACCGATTTGCAGCCGGTGTGCCAAGCCCAGTCCGTTGATCCACGAGCGGCGAATTCGTCAGGTGCGTGACCGTGACCTGCTGGATCAGCGTGTGCTGCTCCAACTGCCGGTGCGCCGCGTCGACTGCCTGGATTGTGGGCGGGTGACCGAACGGATTGACTGGTTGGAGCCAGCCTCCCGCCTGACCCAGCGCTTGCGAGTCTGGCTCGAGGGCTTGCTGCAACTGTTGCCGATCAGCCACGTCAGCCGCCTCACCGGCCTGCACTGGCACACCCTCAAGACACTCGACAAGCGCCGCCTGGAAGCCTCGGTTGGCGCGTTTGAGCCAGGCGAGGTGCGTCGGCTGGTGATGGACGAGTTCGCCCTGCACAAAGGCCATCGCTACGCCACGGTGATCATGGATGCCGAGCGCACGCGGGTGCTGTGGGTGGGGCACGGCAACAGCCGTGAGGCGATCCGCCCGTTCTTCGAATTACTCGGCGAGCACTGCCAGCAGATTGAGGCGGTGGCCATGGACATGAACACCGCTTTCGACCTGGAAGTGCGGCAGCACTGCCCGCAGGCCGAAGTGGTATACGACCTGTTTCATGTGGTGGCGCGCTACGGTCGTGACGTGATCGACCGTATCCGGGTCGACCAAGCCAACCTCCTGCGCGAAGACAAACCGGCGCGCAAGGTGGTCAAGCAAAGCCGCTGGCTGTTGCTGCGCAATCGCGAAAACCTCAAGGACGGACAGGCCGTGCAGTTGCAGGAGCTCCTCGACGCCAACCAGCCATTGGCTACTGTCTATGTGCTCAAGGATGCTCTGAAGGAAGTCTGGTACGCCCCCTGCGTGCGGGAAGGCTGGCGGCGCTGGCGGGCCTGGCTGCGACATGCCCAGGAAAGCGGCCTCGCACCGCTACAGCGCTTTGCGCGCAACCTGCGCAAATACGCTCGGGGCATCCTCGCCAGTGCTCGCTTCCCCATGCACACCAGTGTTCTGGAGGGGGTGAACAACCGCATCAAGGTGATCAAACGCATGGCCTATGGCTTCCGGGACTCGGCCTACTTCTTCCTGAAAATCAAGGCCGCCTTCCCCGGGAAAGCGCGATGAACCTTTTCTCTTTCTACACACCCGATTTAGAACGCTCATGACAATGGAGATGAGCATGACCTTCCTTCGTCTCAGCATCGCCCGCCGCGCACTGGTCAGCTTCGGGCTGATTGCCCTGCTGGTCCTCCTGCAGGGCCTGTTCGCCCTGCGCCAGGTGGCGGAAGTTCGCGCCACCGGGCAGCATACCGAAAACGTGTCACTGCCCAGCGCCCGCTATCTGGGTGAAATCCGCGATTACATCCTCAGCATCCGCGTGCTCAGCCTGCGCATGGCCCTGAACCGCGAACCGGAAGTACTCAAGCCGACGGTCGACCGCCTGCATCTGGTGGAAGGCTGGCTGGACGATGCCCTGGCGAAGTTCCAGCCGCTGGTTCGCGAGCACAACCGCAAGCAGTACCAGGCCTTCGCCGCCACCGTGGCCGAGTACCAGCAGGTGCTGGACCAGTACGAGCAGCTTTCCGCCGCCGACCGCACGGACGAGATGAGCCTGCTGCTGAACGGCCGGATACAAGCGCTCTCCACCCGTACCGGTGAACAGTTCGCCGACCTGATGAAGTTGGCCAGCGAAGAAGTCGCCCGCTCGGCGGAGCACGCCGACGACCTGTACGCCGGCGTCAAGCGCACCGTGATCGGTACCCTGCTGGCCGTCGCCCTGCTCACCGCCCTCCTCGCCTGGCTGCTGACCCGCAGCATAGTCGGTCCGATCCGCGAGGCAGCCGCAGTGGCCGAGCGCATTGCCGAAGGCGACCTCAGCCGCCCGGTGGGGTCGCGCGGCCAGGACGAAACCGGTCGCCTGCTCGCCGCACTGTCACGCATGCAGCAAGGCCTGCGGGACACCCTGGAACTCATCGCCGGTTCCTCCCGCCAGTTGGCCAGCGCGGCGGAGCAGATGGGCCGAGGCACAGAGGAAAGTTCCGGGCGCCAGCTGCAGCAGCATGACGAGATCCAGCAGGCCGCCACCGCCGTCACGGAAATGACCACCGCCGTGGAGGAAGTGGCACGCAACGCCGTCTCCACTTCGGACGCCACCCGCGAGTCCGCCACCGCCGCCAGCCAGGGTCAGGCGCGCGTGGAGGAAACCATTGTCTCGATCCAGCGGGTGCGCAGCGAAGTGCATGCCGCATCCGCGCAGGTGCAGGCGTTGGCCGAACAGTCACGGGAGATCGGCAAGGTGCTGGATGTGATCCGCGCCATCGCCGAGCAGACCAACCTGCTGGCCCTCAATGCCGCCATTGAAGCCGCCCGCGCTGGCGAGGCCGGCCGTGGCTTCGCCGTGGTGGCCGATGAGGTCCGCGCCCTCGCCCACCGCACCCAGCAGTCGACGCGGGAAATCGAGCAGATGATCGGCAACGTGCAAAGCGGCACCCTGGGCGTGGTGCAGTCCATGGAAGGCAACAGCCAACGCGTCGCCCACGCCGAGCGTGCCGGAGCGGCCCTGGCAGCCATCACCGAAGCCATGGAGCAGATCCACGAGCGCAACCTGGTGATCGCAAGCGCGTCCGAAGAACAGGCTCAGGTCGCCCGTGAAGTCGATCGCAATCTGATCAATATCAGCGACCTGTCCCAGCGCAGCGCCGAAGCCTCGGCACAGGTGAAAGACGCCGGCCGCGAGCTGTCGCGCCTGGCCCTTGAACTCCAGGAACGGGTAGTGAAGTTCCGGTTGTAAAGCGCGTAGGGTGCGCCGTGCGCACCGGAACCTCCTTCGCGGTTGTCCGGTGCGCGCAGCGCACCCTACCGCAACACCGCTCGGCGCTTATCCCCTGCGCTGCATCCACGCCGCGCCCAGTCCGCTCAGGCAGATGATGGCGATCCCAACCAGGCTGGTCGTGTCAGGTGTATGGGAGAAGATCAGGAAGCCCAGCAGTCCGGCGAACACGATCTGGCAATAGCCAAAGGGCGCCAGCAGAGCCGGTGCAGCGGCGCGGAAAGCCTGGGTCAGCAACAGATGCGCCGTCATCCCCGCGCCGCCCAGCGCGAGCATCAGCAGGCCATGCACAAGGCTTGGCACCTGCCAGAAGAATGGCACCAGCGCGCTCATAGCCAGGGTATTGCACAGGCCGGCGAAGAAGTTGCTGGTGGTCGGACTGTCATAGGCGGCCACCTTGCGCGTGAGCAGCTGATAGAAGCAGAACCCCAGCGCCGAACAGAAAGGCAGCAGGATGGCCGGGGTGAACAGTTCGCCGCCGGGATGCACCACCACCAGTACGCCGACGAAGCCCATCACGACCGCCGCCCACTGGCCGGGGCTGACCTTTTCCTTGAGCAGCGGCACGGACAACGCCGTGACCAGCACGGGCGCGAGGAAGTTGACCGCGGTGGCCTCCGCCAGGGGAATGTATTGCAGGCCCGCAGTGAACAGCAGGCTGGTGCTGAGCAGGCTCAAGGCGCGCAGCACTTGCAGCACTGGCCGTTTGGTACGCAGCACGAGCAAGCCGGACTGGGGCAGGAAGATGCCGGCCATCAGCAGGGTATGCACCAGGTAGCGGGCCCAGACGACCATCACCACCGGGTAAAGTCCACCCAGGAATTTGGACAGGGCGTCATGCCCGGCGAACAGGAAGGTGGCGACCACCACCAGCAGGATGCCCCGCAGCGGTTGGTTGGCGCCGGACAGCGGGGCACTGATGCTCATGGGGCACTCGAAAAAAGAACGCGGCCCAGCCGGCCGCGAAAAGTGAAAACTCAAATCCGTTCGAGCAATGCCTGCGCCTTGTCCAGCGCCATCCGGGCCCGCTCAAGGGCACTGACGCCCTGTTCCATCAACTGGCGCGTGGGGATTTCCAGGCTCAAGGGAATGTTCGCCGGCAACGTCCGCAGCAGGCCCGGCAGGTCGCTGTCGCCATCACCAGGGAAGCGCCGCTCGTTGCGCGCCTGACGGAGGATTTCGTCCATGTCATCGGGACGCGGCCCCGCCACGTCGCAGAGCTGCGTGTAGCGCAGGCGATCAGGCGCGACCCTGGCCAGGTCCTCCAGGCGCGAGGCCGAACGGTTGAAGTGGAAGGCATCCACCAGCACAGCGCCGTTGGCCCGCCCAGCCGCTTCCACGATCCGTGCGGCCTGCGTCAGGTCACACGCGTCGGTCCAGGGCATGAACTCCAGGCTCGGGTGAATGCCATAGCGGCCGGCCAGGTCGCAGAACGCCGCGAAATTGTCGGTCAGGCGCGCTTCGTCGCCATCGTTTCCAGCCACCAGGACTTCCGTGGCACCGAACTCGGCCCCGGCGGCGAGAATGGACTCGAAATCGTTCACTCGGGTCTCCGACTTGAGCCGCAGGATCTCGATGTCCAGCACCTTCACACCGGTATCGCGCAGGCGGTCGAGGGTCTGCCGGCGCAGCGCGGCGTCAGCCACCAGCGGAAAGTGGCATTCCTCGGGCGTGGCGGGCACCAGGCGCAGGCCGACATGGCTGTAGCCGGCACGTGCGGCCACTTCCACCATGTCCGGTGGCGAGAGTTCGAGGACGGTCAGGGCAGCGAGGGAGAAAACGCGGTCGGTCATGATCTTCTCGGAATCCAGTTCCACAATTGGACTGGCGATATTTAGAACGTAGTTCCAATTTATCGCAAGAAGAGAATTCAACCGACTGACTAAATCAAGGTTCGCGAAAAATCTGTAGGGGCGATTTCAATCGCCAAGCAGCCCGAAGGGCTGCCCTGCACACCCAAATGGGGCAGCTGCGCCGCCCTTGGCGAATGAATTCGCCCCTACAGGACCCCGGCGCCGAAGGATGGGCTTCAGCCGTTACGTGGCTAACGCGTTGACATGGAAGCTCCCACAGGCGGGAGCCCTGTTCAGACGAAGAACTCCGACGCCTGGCTCGCCGCCGACAGCTCTTCCACGGCCGCCAGCAACTGCGGCGCCACTTCGTGCATGCGCGCTTCCGGCAGGCGCGCGGTAGGGCCGGCTACGCTGAGCACGCCAATGGCCTTGCCGGTGCGTGGGTCGCGCACCACGGCCGCCAGGGCCGACATGCCCACCGACGAACTCTCGACCACCCAGGCGTAGCCGTGTTCGCGGGCCAGGCGCAGACGCTCCAGCAGCTCGATGTTCGAGCGCGGCGCGTTGGGGCCGAAGTCCGCGCGGTCCGCCACGCCCTGGCGTTCCACCAGGGCCAGCGCTTCGGCATCGCTCAGGCTGGCCAGCCAGGCATGGCCGGAGGCGGTGTAGAACAGCGGTGCGACACGCCCCATGTCCGGGTCGTAGCGCAGGCCGGAGCGAGCGCCCTGGGATTTGACGATCCAGGTCAGGCTGTCGTCCTCGATCACCCCCAGGCGCACCAGTTCGCCGGTTTCCAGCGCCAGGCGATCGAGGATCGGCTGGACGATATCCGCGCCGCTGCTGGCCAGATAACGGAATGCCATGGCCACCAGGCGCGTGGACAGCTGGTAACGGCTGTTCTCCTGGTTCTGGCGCACGTAACCCAGGCGGATCAGCTCCGCCAGCATGCGATGGGTAGCGCTCTTGGGAATCATCAGCTCATCGGCCAGGGACTGCAGCGGCAGGCCGCGCGGATCATGAGTGAGGCGTTCGAGCAGGTTGAAGGCGCGTTCGATCTGGCTACCGGCCATTTGGGCAATGGGTCCTTGGAAAGGTGGACCGATTCTAGAAGACAAGATACCAGTCACGAAACCTGGAACTGCAACAAGAGGTTCTACCAAACCGACGCATAAATGTACGAAATGGTTAGTTTTCGTTCGATTATCGAACGGAAGTGCTTTTGACGAATTGAACGCCGGGCCGCTGAAACCCACTATCGGTTCCAGGCGCGAAGCATTGCCGCACCAGCCTGCGACCCCAGCAACGCTTCGCCTTTTACCGACATAAATACAATAAAGGTCCACAACGATGCTCCAGCCCCGCACTCCCCTTGCCTCATCGCCCACCTCCGGGCCGATCTTCGATTGCGCGTCGCCCTTCGCCTCCATCGCCCTGGTCCAGTTGGCCGGCGGCGAGTCCCTGGGCGACCGGCTGCAGCGCTGTCTTGCGCGCCTGATCGAGCGCTGCAAAGCCCGCTGACGCACCCGCAAATCCAACCCTGACCTGTATTCGCGCAACCGCCGCGAAGGGGCATTTGCGCACCCTCGAACAACAATCACAGAGGCAAGAACGAGCATGAACTTCACCAGCCGCCGCCAGGCCCAATCCTTTGCACCCTGCATCCTCGCTGCCGCCGTCTCCCTGGCTACCCTGCCCGTCCAGGCTGCCGATGAGGCCGGTTTCGTCGAAGACGCCACGGCGACCCTGAACCTGCGCAACTTCTACATGAACCGCAACTTCGTCGGTGACTCCGCCACCCAGGGCAAGGCCGAGGAATGGACCCAGAGCTTCATCCTCGACGCCAAATCCGGCTTCACCGAAGGGACGGTGGGCTTCGGTGCTGACATGCTCGGCCTGCTTTCGGTCAAGCTCGATGGCGGCAAGGGCACCAGGGGCACCCAGTTGCTGCCGGTGCATGACGACGGCCGCCCCGCTGACGATTTCGGCCGCCTGGCCGTGGCCGGCAAGATGCGCGTGTCGAAGACCGAGCTGAAAGCCGGCGAGTGGATGCCGGTACTGCCGATCCTGCGCTCCGACGACGGTCGCTCGCTGCCGCAGACGTTCCAGGGCGCCCAGGTGACCTCCAAGGAGATCGACGGCCTGACCCTCTACGGCGGACAGTTCCGTGGCAACAGCCCGCGTAACGACGCGAGCATGGAAGACATGTCCATGAACGGCAAAGCGGCCTTCACCTCCGACCGCTTCAACTTCGTCGGTGGCGAATACAGCTTCAACGACAACCGCACCCTGGTGGGCCTGTGGAATGCCGAGCTGAAAGACATCTATCAGCAGCAGTTCGTCCAGCTGGTGCACAGCCAGCCCATCGGCGACTGGACCCTGGGGGCCACGCTCGGTTACTTCACCGGCAAGGAAGACGGCTCGGCCCTGGCCGGCGACCTGGACAACCGCACCTGGTCCGGCCTGTTCTCGGCCAAGTACGGCAGCAATACCTTCTATGTGGGACTGCAGAAGGTCAGCGGCGACGATGCCTGGATGCGCGTCAACGGCACCAGCGGCGGCACCCTGGCCAACGACAGCTACAACTCCAGCTACGACAACGCCAAGGAGAAATCCTGGCAACTTCGCCACGACTACAACTTCGCCGCCGTCGGTATTCCCGGCCTGACCCTGATGAACCGCTACATCAGCGGCGACAACGTCCATGTGGGCGCTGTGACCGATGGCGAGGAATGGGGCCGTGAAACCGAACTGGCCTATGTGGTGCAGTCCGGCTCGTTCAAGGCCTTGAGCGTCAAGTGGCGCAACTCCAGCCTGCGCCGCGACTGGGGCAGCAACACCAGCTTCGACGAGAACCGACTGATTATCAGCTATCCGCTCTCGCTCCTCTGATCCTTTGGTCAACGTGTTTTGACTACCTCAGCCCGCCTCATCAGGCTGTGTGAAAACTACTGCGCTCGATGATGCTGCGTTGAAAACAGCCTCAGAATGCTCATTTACAGCTCGTAAACTGTGCTTCTTCGGCTGTTTTCGCCTTGCCTGATCTTCGCTCGTGACGTTTTCACACGGCCTGTCATGGCGGGCTTTTTTATGCTTGCCTGAATGCCCACGTCGGCCCATCAAAGCCCTATTCCGTTCGCTGACCGGCCACTTCCTCATGGCCCTCCTTGGTCATGCCCATCACCGAACATAGAATACGGAACACAGTTCCAGTATTTTAGGATTCCACCCCATGCCTGCCGCAATCCCCACTCCACACCGCCTCGAATGCGATCTGCTGGTCATCGGCTCGGGCGCCGCCGGCCTCGCCGCCGCTGTTACCGCCGCGCACCACGGGCAGAAGGTGATCCTCGTGGAAAAGGAAGCCGTGTTCGGTGGCGCCACCGCCTGGTCCGGTGGCTGGATGTGGGTGCCACGCAACCCGCTGGCGCGGCGTGCCGGCATCGAAGAAGACATCGAACAACCCCGTACCTACCTGCGCAATGAACTGGGCGAACACTTCCGCCCGGAACTGGTGGACGCCTTCCTCGAAGCCTGCCCGGACATGGTGGGCTTTTTCGAACAGCACACATCACTGCAGTTCGTCGACGGCAATGGCATCCCCGATATGCACGGCGACACCCCCGGCGCCGCCACCGGTGGCCACCAGGTGATCGCCGCCCCCTATGACGCCCGCGAAGTCGGCGACCTGCTGCCGCGTCTGCGCAAGACCATGCGCGAAACCTCGTTCATGGGAATGCCGATCATGGCGGGCGCCGACCTCGCGGCGTTCCTCGGCATGACCCGCTCCCTGCGCGCCTTCGCCTACGTCACCAGGCGCTTTACCACCCACCTCTATCACCTGGCCCGCTATGGCCGTGCCATGCACCTGGTTAACGGCGTGGCCCTGGTGGGGCGTCTGGCCAAGTCCGCCAACGACCTCGGCGTGACGCTGGTGGCGTCTGCCCCCGCAAAGCGGCTGCTGATCGAAGACGGCGAAGTCCGTGGCGCGGTGGTGGTACGCGACGGCGCCGAGCTAGGCATCCGCGCCAGGGCCGTTGTGCTGGCCGCCGGCGGCTTCCCCAATGACCCGGCACGACGCAAGGCGATGTTCCCACGCGATGCCAGCGGCCACGACAACCTCGCCCTGCCACCGCTGTCCTGCTCCGGCGACGGACTGCGCCTGGGCGAATCCGCTGGCGGCACGGTAGCCGACGACCTGCGCTCTGCGGTGGCCTGGGCCCCCGTATCGAAGGTGCCCTACCCCAACGGCACTTTCGGCCACTTCCCGCACATCATCGATCGCGGCAAACCCGGCCTTATCGGCGTGCTGAAGAACGGCAGGCGCTTCGTCAACGAAGCCGGCGGCTACTACGACTATGTGGATGCCATGAACAAGGCCATTCCGGAGGGCGAAGAAAGCTGCTCCTGGCTGATCTGCGACCATCGATTCCAGCGTCGCTATGGCCTGGGCTTTGCCCGCCCCGCTCCCCTGCCGCTCTGGCCGCACCTGCGCAACGGCTACTTGAAGCGCGGCAACACCCTGGCCGAATTGGCGGAGGCCTGCGGCATCGACCCGGCCGGCCTGACCACCACAGTCGAAGCGTTCAACCACCATGCTCGACGTGGCGAGGACCCGGAGTTCGGCCGCGGCAGCACCGCCTTCAACCGCCGCAACGGGGACGCGACGCACCCGGGCCCCAACCCCTGCGTGGCGCCCATCGAACACGGCCCCTTCTATGCCGTGAAGGTTCAGCCTGGCTGCTTCGGCACCTTCGCCGGCCTGCGCACCGATGGCCAGGCGCGCGTGCTGGATGCAAACGGCCAGCCGATTCCCGGGCTCTATGCGGCAGGCACCGACATGGCCAGCGTGCTGGGCGGCCACTACCCTTCCGGCGGGATCAACCTGGGCCCGGCCATGACCTTTGGCTACATCGCTGGCCGCCATGCGGCCGGTATCGCTTCCCAATCCTGAGGGAGCGATATCAAGCGCTGAGCAGGCCGAAGGTCTGCCATGGCGTTTTCCGGGGCAACTGCCGTTGCCCTTGGGGGATGACTTCGCCCACAAAGGCAGCCATCCAATAAAAAACGCCGCCCGGATGCGTGGTCCGGGCGGCGTTCTGCTTCTGCGGAGATCAGCCTTGCAGCGATTCCACACCCAGCTCATCCCACACGGCTTCGGCCAGGTGGAAGGTGGCGTTGGCCGCCGGGATTCCACAATAGATGGCGCTCTGCATGATCACTTCCTTGATCTCGTCGCGGCTCACGCCATTGTTCTTCGCGGCGCGCAGGTGCAGCTTGAGCTCGCCCTCGCGGTTCATGCCGATGAGCATGGCGATGGTGATCAGGCTGCGGGTATGGCGCGGCAGGCCCGGGCGGGTCCAGATGTCACCCCAGGCGTGGCGGGTGATCATTTCCTGGAATTCTTCGTTGAATGGCGTGAGGTTCTGCAGGCTGCGGTCCACGTGGGCGTCGCCCAGCACCGCGCGGCGTACCTTCATGCCGGCTTCGTAGCGCTCTTTTTCGTCCATCGATACGTCCTCGAATGTGGACCGTAGGAGCGAGCTCTGCTCGCGAAAAGCGCGTTCGCGAGCAGAGCTCGCTCCTACATGTGAGATATGCGTCAGGCCGTGAGGAAATCCAGCACACGCTGGCTGAACGCGTCGCCCGCCTGCACGTTGGACAGGTGCGCCGCGTGGAACTCCACCAGCTCGGCACCGGCAATGCGCTCCTGCATGAAGCGGCCGTGTTCGGTGGTGGTCACCGGGTCGCCGCTGCCGCAGACGATCAGGGTCGGCGAACTGATGCTGCCAAGCTGCTCACGGTAGTCGGCATCACGCACGGCGGCGCAGTTGGCGGCGTAACCCTCGGGCGAGGTCTGCGCCAGCATGCCGACGATGGGTTCGACCTTGGCCGGCTCGGCCTCGGCGAAATCCGCAGTGAACCAGCGGGAAATGGAGGCATCGCGCAGGTCGCGCATGGCCTGCGCGCCACCAGACAGCACGGTGTCGATGCGCGGGTTCCAGACCTCGGGGCTGCCGATCTTGGCGGCGGTGTTGCACAGCACCAGGCGCTCGATGCGCTCGGGGGCGTTGATGGCCAGCCACTGGCCGATCAGGCCACCCATGGACAACCCGCAGAAGCGGGCCTTCTGGATATCCAACGCATCCAGCAGGGCCAGCACATCACGGCCGAGCTGCTCGATGCTGTAGGGGCCTTCGCTGACCAGGGACTGGCCATGGCCACGGGTGTCGTAGCGCAGCACCTGGAAGTGCTGGGTGAACGCCGGGATCTGCACGTCCCACATGTGCAGGTCGGTGCCCAGGGAGTTGGACAGCACCAGCACCGGCGCACCGGCCGGGCCTTCGAGGAGGTAATTCAGGTCGCCATCGGCGAGACGTACGGCAGGCATGCAAATCTCCTAGCGCGAAAAATTCTTGTGATCGGTAACGGCGCGATCGACCCAGCGACGCGCCTGTCCGAGGTAATGGGCCGGATCAAGCAGGCGGTCCAGCTCGGCGGCGGAAAGCTGTGCACTGACCTCGGCATTGGCGCCGAGTACTGCACGCAGGTGGGCGCCCTCCTTCACCGCCTGGCGGCAGCACTGCTCCACCAGGTGATGGGCGGCGTCGCGGCCGATGCGCTGGGCGAGCGCGATGCTCACCGCTTCGGCCAGCACCAGGCCCTGGGTCAGGTCGAGGTTCTCGCGCATGCGCGCGGCGTCAACTTCCAGACCGGGCACCACCAGCAGCGCTTGCTGCAGGGCCCCCGACACCAGGCAGCAGAGTTCGGGGAGGGTTTCCCATTCGGCATGCCACAGGCCGAGGCTGCGCTCGTGTTCCTGGGGCATGGCGGAGAACATGGTGGACACCAGGCCCGGCGCGCGGGTAGCGGCGCCGATCAGCACGGCGGCGCTCACCGGATTGCGTTTGTGCGGCATGGTGGACGACCCGCCCTTGCCCGGAGCGGAAGGCTCGAAGACTTCACCGGCTTCGGTCTGCATCAGCAGGCTGAGGTCACGGCCAAGCTTCCCCAGGCTGCCGGCGATCAGGCCCAGCAGGCTGGCGAATTCCACCAGGCGATCCCGCTGGGTGTGCCAGGGCTGGTCAGGCAGATCGAGCCCCAACTCGCGGGCCAGAGCCGCGGCCACTGGCCAGGCCTGATCGCCCAGTGCAGCCAGGCTGCCGGACGCGCCGCCAAACTGCAGGCAGAACAGGCGTGGCTTGAGTTCCGCCAGACGCTGCCGGTGACGGGTGACCGCGCCCAGAACCCCGGCCAGCTTCATGCCGAGGGTGACAGGGGTGGCCTGTTGCAGCCAGGTGCGGCCGGCCAGCGGTGTATCGGCAAAACGCTCGGCCTGCACCGCCAGGGCCTGGGCCAGGCCGGCGAGGTCCCGCTCCAGCAGCTCGGCGGCGGTACGCAGTTGCAGCACCAGGCCGCTGTCCATGGCGTCCTGGCTGGTAGCGCCCAGGTGCACATAGCGTTCGGCTTCAGCGCTCTGCGCGGCTACGCGCTTGCCCAAGGCTTTCACCAGCGGAATGGCGGAGTTGCCGGCCGTGGTGATGGCCTGGGCAAGGGCGGTGTAATCGTAGAGTTTGGCGTTGCAGGCGGCCTCGATGGGGGCCACTACGCCCCGCGGGATCAGGCCTACGCTCGCTTCGGCGCGAGCCAGTGCGGACTCGAAGTCCAGCATGCCCTGCACACGGCCCTGGTCGGAGAACACCGCACGCATGGCGGGCTGGGTGAAATAGGCGTCGAAGAGTTGGTTGCTCGGGCTGTTCAAGCCGGTGCTCCGAAAATCGGGATGGTGTTTCGTTTTATAGCAGCCGGCCGCGTGGAGCCAGCTTTTGCGCGGAGCGGCCGGTGCGCACGGCGCACCCTACATTAGGGTGTGCCGTGCGCACCAAGACACGTCAGACGCGCTCGATAGCCAGGGCCAAGCCTTGGCCCACACCCACGCACATGGTTGCCAGACCGAGCTTGCCGCCGGATTTCTCCAGTTGGTGCAATGCGGTCTGGACCAGGCGCGCGCCGCTGGCACCCAGCGGGTGGCCGAGGGCGATGGCGCCGCCGTTGGGGTTGACCTTGTCGCTGTCGTCGGCGATGCCGAGTTCACGCATCACGGCCAGGCCCTGGGCGGCAAAGGCTTCGTTCAGCTCGATCACGTCGAAGTCGCCGATGGCCAGGTTCAGGCGTTCCATCAACTTGCGTACCGCCGGCACCGGGCCGATGCCCATGACGCGCGGAGCGACGCCAGCGCTGGCCATGCCGAGCACCTTGGCGCGCGGCGTCAGGCCATGCTTCTTCACCGCCTCCGCGGATGCCAGGATCAGCGCCACGGCGCCATCGTTGACACCCGAGGCATTGCCGGCGGTGACGGTCTTGCCTTCACCGTTGACCGGCTTCAGCTTGGTCAGGGCTTCGAGGGTAGTGTCGGGACGCAGGTGCTCGTCCTGGTCGACGACCGTCTCGCTTTTTTTGCCCTTGATCACCACCGGGACGATTTCCTCGGCGAAGAAACCTTCAGCCTGGGCGCGACCGGCACGCTGCTGGCTGCGCACGGCGAACAGATCCTGGTCTTCGCGGGAGACCTGGTAGTCGTCGGCCACGTTGTCCGCAGTCTGCGGCATGGCATCGACGCCGTACTGGGCCTTCATCAGAGGGTTGATGAAGCGCCAGCCGATGGTGGTGTCTTCGATCTTCTGGGTGCGGCCGAACGCGCTGTCGGCCTTACCCATCACATAGGGGGCGCGGGACATGGACTCCACGCCACCGGCAATGGCCAGTTCCATCTCGCCCGAGGCGATAGCGCGGAAGGCCGTGCCCACCGCGTCCATGCCCGAGGCGCAGAGACGGTTCAGGGTCACGCCCGGCACGCTGTCCGGCAGGCCGGCCAGCAGCAGCGCCATGCGCGCCACATTGCGGTTGTCCTCACCGGCCTGGTTGGCGCAGCCGAGGAACACTTCGTCCAACTGCTCCCATTTGACCTGGGGATTGCGCTCAACCAGGGCCTTGATCGGGATGGCGGCCAGGTCATCGGCGCGAACCGGTGCCAGGGAGCCGCCGAAGCGGCCGATGGGCGTACGAATGGCGTCGCAGATGTAGACCTCGCGACTCATTCCTCACCCCCTTGCTGGCCGTGGGCGGCAGCGGTGCGCTCTTCGAGGGCACGCAGCGCGGTCAGTTCGGTTTCGTTCGGGGCAGCGGTTTCGGTCACGTTGGCGGCGAAGCGGATGGCCCAGCCGGTGTTCTCGATCACCTGCTCACGAGTCACACCCGGGTGCAGCGAGGTGACGATGAACTCGTTGGTGCCGGCTTCCGGCTCCATGATGCAGAGGTCGGTGATCAGCGCCACCGGACCTTTGCCGGGCAGCCCCAGCTGCTTGCGATGGTCGCCGCCTTCACCGTGGCCCACGGAGGTGATGAAGGCCAGCTTGTCGACGAAGGTGCGGTGGGACTGCTTGAGGATGATCAGCACTTCCTTGGCGGAACCGGCGATTTCCGGAGCACCGCCGGCGCCCGGCAGGCGCACTTTCGGGCTGTTGTAGTCGCCGATCACGGTGGTGTTGATGTTGCCGAAACGGTCCACCTGGGCGGCACCGAGGAAGCCGACGTCGATACGGCCACCTTGCAGCCAGTAGCGGAAGATTTCGCCGGTGGGTACCACGGTGTCAGCGGTTTCGGCCAGTTCGCCGTCACCGATGGACAGCGGCAGCACGCTCGGCTTGGCGCCGATGGGGCCGGATTCATAGATCAGCACCACGTCCGGGGACGAGGTCAGGCGCGCCAGGTTGGCGGCCTTGGACGGCAGGCCGATACCGACGAAGCAGACGGCGCCATTCTTCAGGCGGCGGGCAGCCGCCACGGTCATCATTTCATTGGTGCTGTATTGAGCGCTCATCACTTGGCCTCCGCAATCTTGGCTTGGAACTCGCTGAAATCCTTGGTGCCACGGATGTATTCATCGATCCAGGCAGTGAAGGTTTCGCGGTTGCGGGCAATCGGGTCCCAGGCCTGGTAGAAGCGGTTGTCGCGCTCGTAGTAGCCATGGGCGTAGGACGGATGGGCGCCACCAGGTACGTGGCAAACGGCGGTCAGGGCCCAGGTGGGCAGGACGCAGGCGTTCATCGGCGCGTTCAGGTCGTCGACGATCTCTTCCACGGTGACGATGCAGCGCTTGGCCGCCAGGGCCGCTTCCTTCTGCACGCCAAGGATGCCCCAGAGCAGCACGTTGCCCTTGCGGTCGGCCTTCTGGGCGTGGATCACGGTGACGTCCGGACGAACCGAAGGTACCGCCGCCAGTTGCTCGCCAGTGAACGGGCACTGGATGAACTTGATGTTCGGGTTGACCTTGGGCAGGTCGGAGCCGACGTAGGCACGCAGCACGGCGAACGGCAGGCCCGAGGCACCGGCCACATAGGAGTTGGCCAGGTCGGCGTGGCTGTGCTCGTCGATTTCCAGGGCGTTCGGCCACTGCTTCTCCACGGCGTCACGCAGGCGGTGCAACGAGCCCACGCCGGGGTTACCACCCCAGGAGAAGGTCAGCTTGCGGGCGCAGCCGGCGCCGATCAGCAGGTCATACACCAAGTCGGGAGTCATGCGCGCCAGGTGCAGGTTCTTCTTGCCCTGGCGAATGATTTCGTGGGACGCGGCAGTGGGAATCAGATGGGTGAAGCCTTCGAGGGCTACGGTGTCGCCATCGTTGATGAAGCGTTCGACCGCTTCGCGGAGGGAAAGGATTTCAGCCATGGTCGATCTCGTATTGTTATCCAGGGCGAATAGCGCGCCGGGTGAGGAAAAATTACTCCCCGGCCCCGCCCCGAACAATCCGATAATCGACTATCCGTGCGTTTATCGAACGGATGTGTGCCGTGCTACTGAATTGCTTTCACACACCCTATTGCCGTCTCAACCGTCATAGGCCTTCTTCAGGGTCGCGATGTCCAGCTTGCGCATCTGCATCATGGCCGCGAAGGCGCGCTGGGAGCCCGCCGACTGCGAGTCCTCGAGCATCTCCAGCATGGCGATGGGCACCACCTGCCAGGACAGCCCGAAGCGATCCTTGAGCCAGCCGCACTGCTGGGCGTTCGGATCGCCTCCGGCGGAGAGCTTGTCCCAGTAGTGGTCCAGCTCCTCCTGATCGTCGCAGTGGATCTGGAAGGACACTGCCTCGTTGAAGGTGAAAGCCGGCCCGCCATTGAGTGCGGTGAAGCGCTGGCCGTCCAGTTCGAAGTCCACGGTGAGTACCGATCCTGGCTCCCTGCCGTGAACGTCCCTGCCCGCATCACCATAGTGGCTGATAGCCGTGATTTTCGAATCTGGAAAGATGCCGACGTAGAAGTTAGCCGCAGCCTCCGCCTGGTCGTCGAACCATAGGCAAGGAACGATGGTGTGAATTCGTTTGCTCATGACGCACCTCCTGGGGGTTGGATGACGATAGCCAATCATCTCCTGGTCGTTTGGCGGGCCGACGGATCGACAGCGCGCCACTGTTCCCGGTAGCCCATGAGGAAATCCACAAAGGCACGCAGGCGCAACGGCACATGGCGGTTCTGCGGGTATAGCAGCGTGAAGGGCCGCGAGCGGCCGCCGTACTCCTGGAGCACCTCCATCAGGGAGCCTTCAGCCAGATCCCGCTCGACAATGAAACGGTAGGTCTGGAACAGCCCGGCGCCGTGCCTGGCCAAGGTCACACCGCCCATCACCACGTCGTCAGTGAGCACATAACTGCTCTCGGCGAAGATTTCCCGCTCACGCCCCTGGTCGAGAAACAGCCAGGAGATACGCCGACCGCTACTGGGCAACTCGAACTGGATGCACTCGTGGCGCTCCAGGTCGTCCAGGGTCTGTGGCGTGCCATGGCGTTTCAGGTAGTCGGGGGCGGCTATTACCACCAGGGCGGCGTCTTCCAGGTGGCGGGCGATCAGGGTGGAATCCGGCTGGGCGCGCACACGGATGGCCAGGTCGTAGCCCTCGGCGGCAAAGTCGATGTTGCGGTTGCTCAAATGCACTTCCACCTTCACCTGCGGAAAGCGCCGACGGAACTCCGGCAACAGCGGCAGCACCCGGTAATGGCCGTAGGTAGTGGGAATGCTGATGCGCAGGACACCGGTTGGCTCCTGCTGCTGGCCCATCACCGCGCGCTCGGCCTCCACCAGTTGCGCCAAGGCCTGGCGGCACTGCTCGTAGTAGCCGCGACCGCCCTCCGTGAGGCGGATGCTTCGGGTGGTACGAACGAACAAGCGCACGCCGAGGCGATCCTCCAGACGCGCAATGGAGCGGCTCACGGCGGCTGGCGTGACCCCGGCCACCAGGGCAGCAGCGGTGAAGCTGCCCTCCTCCGCCGCCAGGCAAAAAAGCTCGATGCTGCCGAGCAGGATGTCGTCGAACTGACGCTTCATGACTCATTACACCAAGTATCAACTGAAGTACCAAATAGCCAATTTATCTACCTTGGTCGCACAAATATAGTTCCCCCCAACAGAGAGGCGCCCTCTGAGAAAACTGAGCAACCCCACTTTCATCGAGGACTATCGTCATGCAAGACACCAACAGAACCGTAGTGATCACGGGCGCCTCCAGCGGCATTGGTCTCGGCCTGGCCAAGGCTTATCTGCAACACGGCTTCAACGTGGTCGGCTCGGCCCGCAGCGAAGAGCGCCTGGTGGCCGCGGCCGAACACCTGGGCAATCCGAAGAACTTCGTCGGCGTGGCTGGCGACATCGCCAGGCCGGAAACCGCCAAGCGCCTGTTCGAACGCGCCATTGAGCGATTCGGTCAGGTGGATGTGCTGGTGAACAACGCGGGGATCTTCGTGCCCAGTCCCTTCACCGAGTACAGCGAGGACGATCTGGAATCGATGCTCGCCACCAACCTGAAGGGCGTGGTCTATGCCTCCCAGGAAGCGGCCCGGCATATGATCCCGCGTCGTCAAGGGCATATCGTCACCATAACGGCCTCGGTGGGCATCCAGCCCAACCGTGATGTCCCGGCCTCGTTACCGACCCTGATCAAGGGCGGCCTGAACCAGTTCACCCGCGCGCTCGCGCTGGAACTGTCGCCCCATGACATCAAGGTCAACGCCGTGGCGCCCGGGATCATCGAAACGCCGATGCACGATCCGTCCATCCGCGACTTTCTCAATGGCCTGCAGCCAGTGGGCCATATCGGCCAGGTACAGGACATCGCCGACGCGGTGCTGTACCTCACCGATGCCAGCTTCACTACTGGCGTCGTGCTGCCGGTGGACGGCGGCATGAGCACCGGCACCTGGTAAGGAGGAGAACACCATGCCTTTCGTCAACGTACGCATCACCCGCGACGGCGTGACCCGCGAGCAGAAAGCCCAGGTCATCGCCGAAATCACCGAAACCCTGCAACGGGTCCTGGGCAAGCGCCCGGACCTGACGCACATCGTGATCGAGGAAGTCGACACCGATAACTGGGGTTATGCCGGGATGACCACTACCGAGTACCGCAAACAGCAGCCCGGCTGAACGCGAGAGTCCGCTGGGGCCCCAGGCCCCTTGCCCGAATGACCGAGAGGTCCTTCGGGCTTCTTTACTTATGAGCCCGTCCTGGAAGCTCCTATCTTGTGGGGAGCGTTGTACGCCGGCATCAGGATCAACCCTCCATCTCCTCCAGCAATACCCTCACCAATTCCGCCGCCGGCATCTCCCGTGCAAGCGGCGCACCCTGCCCGGCCCATTGCACGGCGAAGTCGTTGCAGCCCCTGGCACTGGCGGCCGCGTGCAGGGCCTTGGCGGCATCGTAGGTGTTGGGATAGCCCGGTAGCGCCGGGGCACTCGGTGTGTCGAGATCGGTCCAGAGGCGATTGACCATGCCGCGTGCCGGCCGGCCAGAAATGGCGGCGGTGATGCGCGTGTCGTGGGCGCGATCACTTTTCAGTGCAGCACGGTAAGCCGCGTTGGCCGCGGACTCCGGACACGCAACGAATGCGGTGCCCAGTTGCGCGCCTTGGGCACCGAGGGCCAGGGCAGCACGGATGCCCTGCCCGTCCATGATGCCGCCGGCGGCAATGACCGGCAGACGGCTCTGGCGGGCGATCAGGCGCACCAGGGCCAGGGTGCCGATGCCGGCGTCACCTTTCTCGGGTTCGAACACCCCACGATGACCGCCCGCCTCTATACCTTGCGCAACGATAGCGTCCACACCCGCCGCTTCGACACGCCGAGCCTCTTCCAGTGTGGTTGCGCTGGCCAGCAGACGGATGCCCGCAGCCTTCAGCGCATTGATCCAGTCCTGGGGAGGAAGGCCGAAGTGAAAGCTGACCACGGCCGGGCGCTCATCCAGGAGCATCTGCACCATCTGCGGATCGTCGAGGAAGCTCTTGTAGATCTCGCGGATGGTTGCCGGCGGCTCAGCGCCGAATTCAGCGAACAGCGGGCGCAGGTGTTCCAGCCAGGCCGCTTCGCGCCGTGGGTCCGCAACGGTCGGCTGGTGGCAGAACAGGTTGACGTTGATGGGGCGGCGGGTCAGGGCGCGGGTTTCCGCCAGCATGGCGCGAGCCTGGGCCGGGGTACTGGCGCCAATGCCGATAGAACCCAGGGCGCCGGCATTGGAAACGGCAGCGGCCAGCGCCGGCGTCGAGACGCCAACCATCGGGGCCTGGATGATGGGGTGCTCAAGGCCGAGCAATTGAATGATGGACATGACGCAGCGGCTCCAGACAGGTGAAAACCTGGCCAATCTATCTCAAATGGAGCCGTCACCGCCCAGGGACTGGAAGCGCAACCGGTATTCGAGGAAGAGTTGCTGCTGGTCTGGCGCCGGGGTTGGACATGCAATGCGCTGTCCAACCCACAAGCGCTTTCCCGCCTTGCGTCGGGATTCGCGTCACTCAGCTCACCCCTGGATCACGCCGGCACCGGTTCGCCGCTGTTGGCCCAGCCCTGGTGGCGTGGCAGGCCATCGTCCGGCAGGGTCAGGAGCGGGTGCTTGGAGCGCACGAAGACGTAACGGTCCGGCTTGCCGCCGGCGTCAGAGTCACGGTCCAGGGTCGGAATGTGCACCAGTTCGAAATCGGGGAAGCTGTCCACGTGCAGGTAAAGGTGGCAACCGCATTCAGAGCAGAAGTAGCGGTGGCAGGTGGACTTGGAGTGGTAGCACTTCAGCTTGTCGGCATTGGCGGTGACCTTGAAGGTGTTGCGATCCACTACGGCGATGATTGCCATGGCGCCGCCACAGATATCGGTGCAGTCGGTGCACAGGCAGTAATGCACTTCCGTCGGCCGGGCGGTGTACTCGTAGCGCACCGGGTTGTCGTCGCAGCGGCAGCCACCGACGGCCCTGAATGACTCGGTCATGTCTGTTCTCCCATCGAGGTTGAACCTGCAGCCAGCGCACACTGCGCCGGCATGCACCGGCGAGGGCCTGTTCGTGGGTATGGGAAGAACGCCGGGAGAGCGCCCCGGAGCGGGCCTGGGCCCGCGTGGGCACGGATCAGGTGGCTCACCGCTGCATTGATCAGATTAGTTCAGAGCCGGCCGTGCAGCGCCTTCTCGAAAATGCGGCTGTAGGCCTGGGCGTCGTATTGGACCGGATTCGTGCCGGCGGAAGGATCGACCTCGGCCATGCGTCCGACCTGTTCGATACGTGCATCATCGATGCCGATTTCTCCCAGGCTGTGAGGAATGTCCAGTTCGCTGCGCAGGTTCACCACCCAGTCGAGCACGCCGGCAAAGCCCGCCTTGGGCAATCCGAGGTAGCGCGCCAGGCGCGCCATGGGCCCTTCGATGTGGGCGCGGTTTGCCTGCAACACGTAGGGCATCAGCACCGCATTGAGCAAGCCATGGTGGGCGTCGTAGAGGGCGCCAAGGGGGTGGGCCAGCGCATGCATGGCACCCAGGCCGCGCTGGAACGCCGTGGCGCCCATGCTCGAGGCCACCAGCATCTGCAGCCGGGCCTCGACATCGGCGCCCTTGGCAGTGGCGCGCGGGAGGTAGTCCTTGACCAGGCGCATGCCCTCCAGGGCGATGCCCTCGGCCATCGGGTGATAGAGCGGCGAACAGTAGGCTTCCAGGCTGTGTGACAGGGCATCCATACCAGTGGCCGCAGTGATCTTCGGCGGCAGGCCAAGGGTCAGTTCTGGGTCGAGGATGACGATGGCCGGCAGCATTCGCGCGTGAAAGATGATGCGTTTGATATGCGCCTGGTCGTCGGTGATGACCGCTGCACGCCCGACTTCCGAGCCAGTACCGGCAGTGGTGGGCACCGCGACCACCGGCGCCATGCCGGCCACCTTTACCCGCGAGGCGTTATCGCCGATGTCTTCGAAATCCCAGAGAGGCCGGTCCTGCCCCACCATCAGGGCAATGGCCTTGCCGGCGTCCAGCGCCGAGCCGCCGCCGAAGGCGATCACGCCGTCGTGGCCACCGGCCTTGAACGCGGCCACGCCATCCACCACATTCGGCCCGGTGGGGTTGCCCTTGATCTGGTGAAAAAGCCCGGCCTTGAGTCCGGCGTCGCGGCATTGGCGAATAGCTGAATCGATCATCGGCAGCGCTGCCAGGCCAGGATCGGTCACCAGCAGCGGCGCCTGCATGCCCAACTCGCGGCAGGACGCGGCCAACTCGGCGATACGGCCCATGCCGACGCGCACCGAGGTTGGGTAGTTCCAGTTCATGCGGAAATGACTCGGTTCCATGGCGCACCTCACAGGCTGGTCTTGAAGTGGAAGGACTTGGGCCGGGTCAGATGTTCGTAGCCCACTCGCGACAGGGTGCAACCGCGCCCGGACTGCTTGACGCCGGTCCAGGCCAGGGCGGGGTCCAGGTAGTCGCAACGATTGAGAAAGACCGTGCCAGCCTCTACCCGATCGGCCAGTTCGAGGGCGCCAGCCTCGTCCTGGCTGAAGATCGCGGCGGTCAGGCCATAGAGGCTGTCGTTCATCAGTGCCAGCGCTTCCTCGTCGTCCCGCACCTTCTGGATACCCACCACCGGGCCAAAGGATTCCTCACTCATCACCCGCATGCCGTGATGCACCTGGGTCAGTACCTGCGGCGCCAGGTAGGCACTGCCGGACTTGTTCAACGGGAAGGCGGCCGGGTCCAGATGGGCCGTGGCGCCCTGCCCCACTGCTTCGCGTATCTGCGCACGAACGAACTCCGCCGCTTCGGCCCGCACCAGCGGCCCGAGGGTGGTTTGCGGATCGTCGGAGCGTCCCAGGTGGTAGTGCGCCACCAGGTCAACGGCCTGCTCGACGAAGGCGTCGTAGACATCGGCCTGCACGTAGATGCGCTCGATGCCACAGCAGGACTGACCCGAGTTGAAGAAGGCGCCGTCGATGGCGGTTTCCACCGCATGGGCGATGTTTGCATCGCCCCGTACATAGGCCGGGTCTTTGCCGCCCAGCTCCAACCCCGCGCTGATGAAGCGCCCGGCAGCAGCGCGCTCGACCATCGCACCACCCTCCACCGAGCCGGTAAACGCTACATGGCGGACCGGCTCGGCCTGGATCAGGCGCTCGGTATCGCCATGGGTCAGGTGCAGGTATTGCAGCACGCCCGGTGGCAGGCCGGCCTCGACGAAGGCCTCGACCATGCGTTCGGCACAGAGCGGAGTCTGCGCGGAGTGCTTGAGCAACACGCAATTGCCCGCCAGCAAGGCCGGCACCACGGCATTCACGGCAGTCAGGTAGGGGTAGTTCCAGGGGGCGATGACCAGCGCGAGCCCCAGGGGCTCGCGGCGAATCAACCGGGTGAAGCCGGGCTTGTCCGGCAGCTGGATATCGGCCAGTGCGGCTTCGGCGATATCGGCCATGTAGCTGGCGCGCTCGACGAAGCCACGAATCTCGCCCGGCGCATAGCGGATCGGGCGCCCCATCATCCAGCAGAGCTCTTCGGCCAACTGCGCCTCACGGGACGCGAAGGCGGTAATGGCGCGACGGGCGATGGCGACACGCTCAGCCACCGGCGCGCCTTTCCAGGCCATGCGCGCCGCCTCGGCCCGCTCCAGTGCCGTGGCGACCTCCGCCGTCGTCGCCCAGGGCCGCTCGACGTAGACCGAGCCATCGATGGGTGAGATCGTCTGCAACAGCTTGCTCATGGCACAGCTCCCTTGGTTGCCTGCCTCCTTAAGCCTAGCCAACGCCTCTACTTGCCGAGGGTTTCCTTGAACAGCGCCTGCATGTCGGCCCAGGAGTTCTCGTCCGCCACCTGGTTGTAGCCCAGCTCCGGCCCCTTCTCGCTGCCGTGACCGGCGTGGCTCAAGCGATCGGCGTCGGGGTTGGTGAAGCTGTGTTTCGCGTTGGGCTGGATCACTACGCGGTAATCGGCATCGGCCTTGTCGAACTCATCCTTCAGGGCATTGACCGCCGCCATGGGTACCAGGCTGTCCTTCTGCCCGTGCTCCACCAGCACCTTGGCCTTCACGCTACCGGGAGTGGCCGGAGTCGTGGTCGCCAACGGGCCGTGGAAGCTGACCACCGCAGCCAGGGGTACGCCCTGGCGAGCCATGTCGAGCACCACCTTGCCGCCGAAGCAGTAGCCGACGGCTGCGAGCTTGCTGGAATCGGTCTGGGGTTGCGCCTTGAGCAGGTCGAGGCCGGCGAGAAAGCGTGCCTTGGCTGCCGGAGCGCTGGCCAGGGCGGCTTTCATGAAGCCAACGGCATCGGCCGGGTGCTCGGTGTTCTTGCCTTCGCCGTACATGTCGATGGCCAATGTGCTGTAGCCGAGGGCGGCGAGATCGCGAGCGCGGCGCTTGGCGTAGTCATTGAGCCCCCACCATTCGTGAACCACGACCACGCCCGGGCGCTTGCCGGTAATGGCGTCGTCATAGGCGAAGTAGCCAATCAGGGACGTCCCGTCGGGGCCTTTGTAGGGCATCTCGGCGGTCTTGATTTCGGCCTGGGCAAGGCCGGCGCTGAGCAACAGCGCGAACAGCAAGGCGACTCTGGACACGGGGCTTCCCTCCAACAGGATGTGGCGAAGTACGGATGCAACCAGTGTCGCGGGTTTGCCGGATTTCGCCAGTTCCTGGTCGACGCCCTGCTCTGCGGGACTGCAGTCAGCTGACCGTAGGGTGCGCTGCGCGCACCGATTGCGGAGTCCGCCATGTGCGATGCCCAACCACCGGTGCGCACGGCGCACCCTACCCTCGGGAGTTGGCTCAGTCGCGGTCGAGCAGATGGAAGCGTGGCAACGAGAGCTTCCAGTGAATGGCCGCCAGGCGGATCAGCAGTACCACCAGCATGGCCGCCGCAGTGACCAGCCAGCCCGGCAGCGCGACTTCGCGCAGGCCGATGAACACCAGCGAGCCGGCGATGCAGGCGATGGCGTAAATCTCCTTCTGGAAGATCAGTGGCACCTCGTTGCAGATGATGTCGCGCATCACGCCACCGCCCACACCAGTGATCACCCCCATGATCACCGCAGTACCCGGCTGCAGGTCGTGCTGCAGGGCGAGCTCGGTGCCATAGACGGTGAACACGGCGAGACCGAAGGCGTCCGCCAGCAACAGGCCAGTTTCGTTGATCGGCCGGGTCAGGCGCACCCAGATCACAGTGCCCACGGCGGCCAGGGAAGCTACCAGGATGTAGGTGTCGTCGCGAATCCAGCTTACCGGGTGGTTGCCAAGGATGACGTCACGCAGGGTGCCGCCCCCCAGGGCGGTGATGATGGCGATCACCAGCACGCCGAACAGGTCCATGGATTTGCGTCCCGCCATCAGGGCGCCGGTGATGGCGAAGACCGCCACGCCAAACAGATCGGAAACGTAGAAGAGCTGCTCCATTCAGGTTCAGGCGCCTACAGGGGTACGCAGGGTGACGAACTCTTCAGCGGCGGTGGGGTGCACGCCGATGGTCTCGTCGAAGATGCGCTTGGTAGCCCCGGCCTTGAGCGCAACCGCCAGGCCCTGGACGATCTCGCCGGCTTCCGGGCCGACCATGTGGCAGCCCAGGACGCGATCGGTCTCGGCGTCCACGACCAGCTTCATCAGGGTGCGCTCCTGGTTCTCGGTCAGGGTGAGCTTCATGGGCCGGAAGCGGCTCTCGAAGAGCGTCACCTTGTGCCCCTTGGCGCGTGCCTGCTGCTCGGTCAGGCCGACGGTTCCGATGTTGGGCAGGCTGAACACGGCGGTAGGAATGTGATCGTAGTCCACCGGACGGTATTCCTCCGGCTTGAACAGTCGGCGGGCCACGGCCATGCCTTCGGCAAGGGCCACCGGGGTGAGCTGCACGCGGCCGATCACATCGCCCAGGGCAAGGATGGAGGGCTCGGTAGTCTGGAACTGCTCGTCCACCTTGATGAAACCGCGTTCATTCAGCTCAACTCGGGTGTTCTCCAGGCCGAGGTTGTCGAGCATCGGGCGGCGACCAGTGGCGTAGAAGACGCAGTCGGCTTCCAGGTGACGACCATCCTTGAGGGTGGCCAGGAGACTGCCGTCAGCCTGCTTCTCGATGCGAGCGATGTTGGAATTGAACTGCAGGTTCAGGCCTTTCTTGCCCAGCTCATCGCGCAGGTGATTGCGCACCGCATCGTCGAAGCCGCGCAGGAACAATTCACCGCGATACAGCAAGGACGTCTGTGCACCCAAGCCGTGGAAAATGGAGGCGAACTCGACGGCGATATAACCGCCGCCCACTACCAGCACGCGCTTGGGCAATTGTTCGAGGAAGAAGGCCTCGTTGGAGCTGATGGCCAGCTCGCGGCCGGGAATATCGGGAATCTGCGGCCAGCTACCGGTGGCGATGAGGATGTTCCTGGCGGTGCAACGCTGGCCGCCGACTTCGACGGTGTGCGGGTCCAGCAGTTTCGCGTGGCCTTCCAGCAGGGTGACGCCGCTGTTGACCAGCAGGTTGCGGTAGATGCCATTGAGGCGGTGGATTTCGCGGTTCTTGTTGGCGATCAGGGTCGGCCAGTCGAATCCGGCTTCGTCGAGGCTCCAGCCAAATCCCCTGGCCTGCTCGAAGTCCTCGGCGAAGTGGGCGCCGTAGACCAGAAGCTTCTTCGGCACGCAGCCTACGTTGACGCAGGTGCCGCCGAGGTAGCGGCTCTCGGCGATGGCCACGCGGGCCCCGAAGCCGGCCGCGAAGCGCGCCGCACGGACACCGCCGGAACCGGCACCGATGACGAAAAGGTCGAAGTCGTAAGCCATGGCAACTCTCCAGAAACAAGCCGCCAGCATACCGGAAGATCTGTCTCTGGCCAGTTGCCGGGCCTATTCTTGAGGCATTGAGAAGGAGATTCCCCCATGCGCCCCACCCTCACCCATGTGGCCTTGCATGTGCCGGATGTGGAGCCCTGCATCCGCTTCTATATGGACTTCTGCGGCATGCGCGTGATCCATGAGCGGGCCGGCAAGGGCTCGAAGATCGTCTGGATGGCCGAACCCGGCAAGGAGCACCAGTTCATCTTCGTCATCATGCCCGGCGGCCAGGACCGCCAGCTCGCCACCGACGACTACAGCCACTTCGGCTTCGCCGTGGACAGCCGCGAACGGGTCGACGCCATCGCCGCCCAGGCGGAAGCAGCCGGCTGCCTGGTCTGGCCGCCACGGGACGAACCCTACCCGGTGGGCTACTACTGCGGCCTGCGCGACCCGGCCGGCAACTATGTGGAGTTCAGCTACGGCCAGCCGCTGGGACCGGGTTCGGAGGCGCTGCCGATTCCCTGACGCCGCGGCCAATCACCCTTGTGGGAGCGAATTCATTCGCGATTAAAATCTCTCACAGCACCCCGACGCCAAGGATGGGCTCCAGACCAAGCGTGGACCACGCTTCATCGGTCAACCATTCGAGGCCCGGCATAGCGCCGCTGGTGGATGGAAAAGCGCCATCCACCCTAAAGCGCTACGGCGTTGACATGGAATCAACCACAGGCTTTCTCGATTGCAATGAAAAAGGCCGCCCGAAGGCGGCCTGGTCACTGGGTTGGCCCGATCAGTAGGCCTTGCCAGTCTTGTACAGGTTCTCGAAGCAGTAGTTGGTGGCGTCGATGTAGCCTTCAGCACCACCGCAGTCGAAGCGCTTGCCCTTGAATTTGTAGGCCAGCACGCAACCGTCCTGCGCTTGCTTCATCAGTGCGTCGGTGATCTGGATTTCACCGCCCTTGCCCGGTTCGGTCTGCTCGATGAGGTCGAAGATATCCGGGGTCAGGATGTAGCGGCCGATGATCGCCAGGTTCGACGGGGCATCTTCGGGCTTGGGTTTCTCCACCATGCTGTTCACACGGAAGATGTCGTCGCGAATCATCTCGCCCGCAATCACACCGTACTTGGACGTTTCCTCGCGCGGCACTTCCTGGATGGCGACGATGGAGCAGCGGAACTGGTTGTACAGCTTGACCATCTGTGTCAGTACGCCATCGCCTTCCAGGTTCAGGCAGAGGTCGTCCGCCAGGACGACGGCGAACGGCTCGTCACCGATCAGCGGACGGCCGCTGAGGATGGCATGGCCCAGGCCCTTCATCTCGACCTGGCGGGTATAGGAGAAGCTGCACTCGTCGATCAGGCGACGGATACCGACCAGGTATTTCTCCTTGTCGGTGCCCTTGATCTGGTGCTCCAGCTCGTAACTGATGTCGAAGTGGTCTTCGAGGGCACGCTTGCCGCGGCCAGTGACGATGGAGATCTCGCCCAGGCCGGCATCCAGTGCCTCTTCAACGCCGTACTGGATCAGCGGCTTGTTGACCACTGGCAGCATTTCCTTGGGCATTGCCTTGGTGGCCGGCAGGAAGCGGGTACCGTAACCAGCAGCGGGAAACAGGCATTTCTTGATCATTTCGAACCTTGGAAGGTGGGTGTTATGGCGATTTGCCGCGCAGTCTAATCACGCCGCAGTCGCCTTACAATGGCCGCTTGCGGGCCGTCCTATGCCCCGGTAGAGGAACCCCGATTCAGCCAGCTGCGCCGGCTCGTAGAGGTTGCGTCCATCGAAGATCACGGGCATGCGCATAAGACCACGAATTTGCTCGAAGTTCGGCTGGCGGAACTGCTTCCACTCAGTAACCAGTACCAGTGCGTCAGCGCCATCGGCCGCGCTGTATGGGGAATCCAGCAAACGCAACTGGCCCGACTCGACCGCTTTCGGATAGCGCGCGGCGACCCCGGCATTGGCCGCCGGATCGTGCGCCTGCACCCGCGCGCCGGCTTGCAGCAACGCATCCAGCAGCACCAGGCTCGGCGCCTCGCGCAAATCGTCGGTACCCGGCTTGAAGGCCAGCCCCCAGAGCGCCACCACCCTGCCTTGCAGGAATCCATTGAAATGCTCACGTAGGCTCTGGAACAACAAGGTCTTCTGCAGGGCATTGCGCGCTTCCACGGCCCGAAGGATGCCGGGCTCCATGCCTTCCTGTTCGGCGGTGCGGATCAACGCGCGCACATCCTTGGGGAAACAGGAGCCGCCGTAGCCGCAGCCGGCGTAGATGAAATGAGTGCCAATGCGCTTGTCGCTGCCCACGCCGCGACGTACATCCTCGATATCCACGCCCAGCCGCGCACAGATACCGGCCATCTCGTTCATGAAGGAAATCTTCGTCGCAAGGAATGCGTTCGACGCGTACTTGGTGAACTCGGCTGCCCGCACACTCATGCCGAGCACACGTTCGTGGTTACGCAGGAACGGCGCGTAGAGACGGCGCAGCTGTTCGGCGGCATCGGGGGTGTCGCAGCCGATGATGACCCGGTCCGGACGCATGAAGTCGTCGATGGCCGAGCCTTCCTTGAGGAACTCCGGATTACTCGCCACCTGGACCTTGAAGCCCACGCCGCGGGCAGCGAGGCCCGCGTGGATGCGCTGGGCCACCCGCTCTGCCGTTCCCACCGGCACCGTGGACTTGTCGACCACGAGACAGGCGTGGCGCAGGCTGGCACCCAGTTCATCGGCCACCGCCAGCACATGGGAAAGGTCAGCCGAGCCATCCTCGCCGCTGGGGGTACCCACGGCGATGAAGACGATATCCGCGTGATCGACACCCTCTTCGATGCGCGCCGTGAAGCTCAATTGGCCGCTGGCGATATTCGCCTGGAGCAAGGCGTCCAGGCCGGGCTCGTAAATGGGCGCCTGGCCACGGGCAAGGCGAGCCAGGCGGAAGGGGTCACGCTCCACGCAACACACCTGGTTGCCCATCTCGGCAAAGCAGGTCGCCGTAACCAACCCCACATAACCCGCACCAATCACGCATAGCCGCATGGAGAGCCCTCCGCCAGTGATAGGCGGATTCCATCCAACGCTCGTGGCAAGGCCGTGACGGCGGCATGACAGTATGGAGAAACAGAAACGGCCCGCACGGGCCGTTGGGTCAGGACTCTTGTGGGAGCGCCTTGAGCTCCATCTCCACCAGGGCTTCGGTGCCTTCGTAAGGAATGGGCATATCGCTGTAGGCGGCGAGCGTCTCCCAGTGTTGGTCAAGGCCCGCCCCTATCGCTGCCAGGTGGTCGATCATGCGCCCTCCCGCACTTTTCACGGCAGGGTCCTCACTGCGCATCATCTCGAAGGACATTTCGCTCATTGCCGCAGTTAGGTGCGTGAGACTGCGGGTGGTCAGGCTGAGCAAACGCGCCAACTGCTGCTCTTTCGATTCCATTCGATTCCTCTCTTTCACCCGATCCATTCAGGTACCTCTAAAACTAACCGAATTGCACAAGGGACGAGTCGTACACGCCCCCCAACTTCAGCCTTAGTCCGCTTATAAACACGAAAGGTTCTACGCCGACATCAGATAAATCCCAACCACCGAGCGCCAAACGATCATATAGGAAGGATTGCTGCGCAGAAATCGCCACAAACGAAAAGGCCCGCACAAGGCGGGCCTGGAATTCGTAGTAGGTGGCCGGTGCTGGTTTCCGGCTTGCAAGGTTTTTCAGGCATCTCACAGAAGTATTGGAACTCTTCTGCTTCACACGGCGTAAGGGCTGGATCTCATCGGGGAGATCTTTCTAACCGTGTACCCTTCGGAACGCGCCCCACGTTTCCTCACTATCCGCTTGCGCATCAGTCTGCGTATCCACCTACTGATAATGAGGCTAGCAAAACCCCGTGCTTTCGGTAGTGCGCTTTTAGACTGTTTTCGTCCGGCGCAGGGATGGGATGAAACTGAACGCACTCAGGCCTCGGTATCGTTCAGCAGAAGCTGCACAGGGCCTCTGCGCGGCCACCATCGGTAGCAAGCGCGAAAAGTACTACGTGATCGTAGAATTCCGTTGAGGAGTTGCGTGTAAGGCTTTGATTTTAATGGTGCCCGGAGCGGGACTCGAACCCGCACGCCCAAAGGGCGAAGCATTTTAAGTGCTCTGCGTATACCGATTTCGCCATCCGGGCAGGAGGGGATTGGCGCAGGGCGCTGATTTAAGCCCAAATAAAATTTCGAATCAATCACTTAGGCACCGAATCACAGCCTTTGCACCTGTGTTTCAGGATTCAGCGAAGGCCCTTCCCCAAAAACGCCGCAACATCCCGAAGTGCTTGAGGAAAGTCTCGTAGATTTCTGATCACTCGGTCTTTCCAGACGCGCGTGATCGAGCAGATGACCACAGATCGCCCCGAGACGCGGACACGCCACAGCGATGACACCGCAGAAACAAAAAAGCCCCGCATGTGCGGGGCTTTTTTTGCTAGCTCAGCAACCCTTACAGGGCGCGAACTTGCTCGGCCTGAGGGCCTTTGGCGCCAGCAGTCACCAGGAAGGACACGCGCTGGCCCTCGTCGAGGGACTTGTAGCCGGTGCTTTCGATCTGGCGGAAGTGGACGAATACGTCCGGGCCGGATTCGGGAGTGATGAAGCCGAAGCCTTTTTCAGCGTTGAACCACTTAACGGTACCGTTTTGGCGAGTAGACATAATTTTATCTCCAAGGTGTAGGGACACGATGCCAGGGAGCGGCCTGGCCATTACTGGATGCGAAGCGAAGCGAGCCGAGGAGATGGAGAATCGTAAGGACGAAACATCAAAACGGTGCCGCGAGACTGAGCAGGCAGTGGCGGAAGGATACAGGGTTTACAGAACTTTCATAGCCATTTCTTCCGAAACGCGCATTTCCGGAAAGATTGACCACTGGCGACAATCCCGGCGGTGTATAGAGAATGGCGGTATAGTCGGTGCGGGTCGCTAGCTGATGCGGCCCATCACTCAAAGGTGACTCTGATGTCCGATACACCGGCAAGCCGAGCGAGATCCGCTCTGGACGAACAGACCAAAGCGTTCCTGTCGAAAGGGGGCGAGATCACAGAGGTTCCCACCGGCAAGTCAGGGTGGAATACCGAGCGCACCAAGTCACAGTGGACCAAGGCACAGGCAAAGCCCCGTGACCCAGAGGTCCCCAGCTAGAAGTAGCCCGCCGATGCGGGCTTTCTTGATGCCAGGGACCTCGATAGCTCTGAACGCCAGTCGCAGCCAGCAAAACCAGGACTCGCGCTTGGACGCCTCGCTGACGCCCCTGAGGGGGTGTATCCAGTTGAGGAAATGGCTTGCGCATCCTGCGAAGACAGGAATTCTGCAGACAGAAAAAAGCCCCGTAGACTTTTGATCTACGGGGCTTTTTAGATGGAGGCCGAAGTCGGAATCGAACCGGCGTACACGGATTTGCAATCCGCTGCATGACCACTCTGCCATCCGGCCTAAACGATGACGCCGCTTGCGGCGGCGTCATCGCGTGAAACTGGAGCGGGAAACGAGACTCGAACTCGCGACCCCGACCTTGGCAAGGTCGTGCTCTACCAACTGAGCTATTCCCGCTTTGTCGTGTTGACGGGCGCCATTCTATAGATTCATGAACAGCCGTCAACCCCTTGATTCAAAAAACTTTTATTTTTCCTTCGGGTCAGTGCTGAGGTGCGGCAGGGCTGCCAGCAGGTAGTGCAGCATCGACCAGAGCGTCAGGGCAGCTGCAAGGATCAGCAGGAAATAGCCAACGGCGACCCAGAACGTGAACAGCGGAGGGTTGGCCAGAAGGATGACCAGCGCCACCATCTGCGCTGCGGTCTTCCACTTGCCTAGGTTGGATACGGCAACATGGGCTCGCGCGCCGAGCTCCGCCATCCACTCACGCAGAGCCGATACCACGATTTCACGACCGATGATGGTCGCCGCCGGCAGCGTCAGCCAGAGGTTGTGATGCTCTTCAACCAGCAACACCAGCGCTACCGCCACCATCAGCTTGTCCGCGACTGGATCGAGGAAAGCGCCGAAGGGCGTGCTCTGCTGCCAGCGCCGGGCCAGGTAGCCATCGAACCAGTCGGTAACCGCTGCAATGGCGAAAACCGCACTGGCTGCCAGGTAGCTCCAGGAGAACGGCAGATAGAACAGCAGGATGAAGACAGGGATAAGCAGTACGCGCAGAACGGTGAGCAGGTTAGGAATATTCATCGTTACGGCTGGTTCTGAATGAAGGCGGCATTCTACTCGCTGTGCAAGGCAGCATAAATCGACTCAGCAAGCTTTTTGCTAATACCTGGCGCCTTGGCGATTTCCTCGATGCTGGCGCGGCTGAGTTCCTGCAGCCCTCCAAAGTGCTTGAGCAGCTCCCGACGACGCTTGGGCCCGACTCCGGCCACCTCTTCCAGGCTGGATGTACGCCGCGCCTTGCCGCGCCGTGCGCGGTGCCCGGTAATGGCGAAGCGGTGTGCCTCATCGCGGATCTGCTGGATCAGGTGCAGCGCAGGCGAATCCGCAGGCAGGGTGAACTCGTGTGACGCATCGTTCAGGTAAAGGGTCTCGAAGCCGGGTTTGCGGGTAACGCCCTTAGCGACCCCCAGCAGGATGAGTTCCGGCACAGCCAGTTCCTTGAGCACTTCCTGGGCCATGGAAAGCTGCCCCTTGCCGCCGTCCACCAGCAGCACGTCTGGCAACTTGCCCTCCCCGTCCTTCAGCTTGCTGAACCGACGGGACAACGCCTGATGCATCGCTGCATAGTCGTCGCCGGCCGTGACCCCTTCGATGTTGTAGCGGCGGTAGTCCGACTTCAGCGCCCCTTCGGGCCCGAATACCACGCAAGAGGCCACCGTGGCTTCGCCACTGGAATGGCTGATGTCATAACACTCCAGGCGCTGCGGCGCTTCGTCGAGCCCAAGTGCCTCGGCCAGGGCTTCAAAGCGCGCAGCCGTATGTTGTCGATTGGCCAGACGCGCCGTCAGCGCCTGCTCGGCGTTGGTGACGGCCAGCTGCTGCCAGCGCGCCCGCGTCCCGCGCACACGATGGCTGATGTCGAGTTCGCGACCACGCTGTTCAGCCAACGCGGCTATCAGGGTGGGGAAATCCTCGTGTGTGGCGTTGACGATCAGCTCACCGGGCAGGTCGCGCTCCTGGTTGCCCAGGTAGTACTGGCCGATGAAGGCGACCAGGACATCCGCAGCCTCTTCCTCGATAGCGACCTGCGGAAAGAAGTTCTTGCTGCCCAGCACGCGACCACCGCGAACGCTGATCAGATGCACGCAGGCGCCGCCCGGCGTGGCAATGGCGGCGACGACGTCGATATCGCCAGTGCCACCCTCCATGCTCTGCTGGTCCTGCACCCGGCGAAGGATCGATATCTGGTCGCGCAGCTCGGCGGCCCTCTCGAAATCCAGCCGCCGTGCCGCATCCTCCATCCCGGTAGAAAGCTCCTGAGCCAGCGAGTTGCTGCGTCCCTCAAGGAACATCACCGAGTGGCGAACGTCATCGGCATATTCTTCCGGCGACACCAGTCCGACGCAGGGCGCCTTGCAGCGCTTGATCTGGTACTGCAGGCAGGGCCGGGTACGGTTCTTGTAGTAGCTCTCTTCACACTGACGAACCAGGAAAGCCTTTTGCAGCAGATTGAGGCTTTCACGGATGGCGCCCGCGCTAGGATAAGGTCCGAAATAACGCCCCTTCTGCTTCTTGGCGCCACGGTGAATGCTCAGCCGCGGAAAGTCGCCGTCGCTGAGATGCACATAGGGGTAGGACTTATCGTCCCGCAGCAGGATGTTGTAGGGCGGTCGCCATTCCTTGATCAGCGTCTGCTCGAGGAGCAGTGCTTCGGTCTCGTTGGCCGTGATGGTCGTTTCGACTTGGGCGATCCGCGCCACCAGGGCTGCGGTCTTGGGAGCCAGACCGGTCTTGCGAAAGTAGCTGGCCAGACGCTTCTTCAGGTTCTTGGCCTTGCCCACATAAAGCAGCTTGCCGTCCGCGTCGAGCATCCGGTAAACCCCCGGACGACCGCTGCAGGCGGCAAGGAAAGCACTCGCGTCGAAGTCGGACATCTTAGCTGACAGCGTCCACCATGCCATGCCGAACGGCCAGCAGCGCCAGCTCCACATCACTGGAAATGGAAAGCTTGTCGAAAATCCGGTAGCGGTAGGTATTCACCGTCTTCGGCGACAGACAGAGCTTGTCGGAAATACTCTGCACCTTCTGGCAGTTGGCGATCATCAGGGCGATCTGGATCTCGCGCTCCGAAAGCAGATCGAAGGGCGAACCGCTGGCCTGCGGCTGGAAGGACTTGAGCGCCAGCTGCTGGGCGATCTGCGGGCTGATGAAGCGCTGCCCCGCGAACACCTGGCGAATCGCCTGGATCATTTCCTCCAGGGCAGCGCCCTTGGTGAGGTACCCGGCGGCGCCAGCTTGCAGCAATCGCGTCGGGAACGGATCTTCTTCACAGGCAGTTACCGCCACCACCTTGATGTCGGTGTGGCTGCGCAGCAGCTTGCGAGTGGCCTCCAGGCCGCCGATGCCGGGCATCTTGACGTCCATCAGGACCACATCCGGCTTGAGCTCCCGTGCTTTCTTCAGGGCTTCTTCGCCACTGTCGGCCTGCCCCACCACCTGCAGGCCCTCGATATCGGCCAGCATGCGGGTAATCCCCGTTCTCACTAGATCGTGGTCATCGACCACCAGCACCCTAATCAAGCGACACCTCTCAGTGCATCGCGCGCTGCCCTGGGGCAGCAAGCTCGTTCAAATGAGCTTCACATTAGCAAATGACCGGGCAATGACCTAGCTCCAGATGCAATTGGCGTCAAACAGGCAGCGCCAAATTCTCAACCGGATTGATCTCCACGCGCGTCCTGACAGGGACGCGGAATAATGGAATGGCCCGTGACTTCAATCGGTCATGAGCCGGAACTGTCTATCAACGTCAGAAAGGAATGTGCAGCGAGTGAGGGTGCCCCTGTAACTCCAGGAACACCCTTTTGCCGTTCAGGACGCCACGCCCCATTCGCGGTCAACGTGGTTCAGGGTGGAGAGAATGTGCTGCGACCCCGTCAATGCCGGCGCCATGGTCCAACGCTGATAGTGGTCGTTGCCCATGCGCACAAGACCGGTGTGGCTGGTCAGGTTGCGGTCGACTTCAGGATCGATGTCATAGAACCCCAGGCTGAAGCGAACCGCTTCTATATCCTCCGGATCCCCGGTCAGGAACTGCCAGCCCTGGCCGATATGGTACTGCTCGACATACGCCTTGAGCACCTCCGGGGTATCCAGAAGCGGCTGCAGAGTGATGGAGTGCATGAACACACTCCGACCGACCCTGTCGCCCAGCAACTGCTGGAGCTGGCGCAGGTTGGCCGTCATGGTCGGGCACTTGCCCGTGCACTGGGTGTACATCATGTTGAAGGTCACGACCTTGCCGCGGATGAGGTCGTCATAGAACCTCACCTTTCGCCCCTCGTGGGTATAGAGCGTGACATTGGGAAACGGGACGGCTCCCGGAGCCGGCTCGGGATTCACCACAACCAACTCGCCCCCCGTCCGGGAGGCCGCCCAGCCAGCCAGCAAGGCAGCACCACCGAGTCCGGCCAACATCTTTCTTCGCGTATTCATAGTGACTCCTCCCACCTCAAGGGTGATCCGCAATCCGCCTCAGACGATGTCCCAACGCAGCATCATGGCGTGGTCCTCGTGGATCAGGTTGTGGCAGTGCATGGGGTACTTACCCTTGTAGTCGCGGAAGCGCAGGAACACTCGCAAGGTGGTGAATGGCTCCACCACATAGACATCCTTGCGCCCTTGCTCATGTGCCGGGATAGGCACGCTGACGCCCTTGACGAGCTTCTGGAGGATTCGACCCTCCTCGAAGTGGATATGAATCGGATGGCTCCAACCGTCGTTGACATTGGAGAGCTCCCAGATTTCGTAGCTGCCCTTGGGTATCTGCGCCCTTGGGCTGTTCACATCCACGAACTTGGCATTGATTGCCCACATGCCTTTGTCCCGCTCGAAAATCCAGCGGCGAACCGGTGCCGAGTCGATCTCCGCCTGAGTGACAATGGGGAGCGGCCGCAAGGTGGCTGGCACACGGCTCAGGTCCTGGGCTGGCGGGTAGCGGTCGACGATGATCTTCAACACCCGGTCGCCGGGGTCCTTGATGTCCTTCGGCAGACGGGTTTCCACCTGACGCATGCGATTGACCAGGTACAACTGGGTACCGATCACGTACTTGGAAAAGTCGACCACGATGTCGGCGCGCTCGGCCACGCCGAGGGTTACATTGGTCTGGTTGAGCAACGGCGCCGGCAACAGGTTGCCGTCGTTGGAGATGTAGGTGAATTTCTGCTTCAGGTTCGTCGCGGACACCAGGGCGAGGTTGTAGAAGCGGCTCGGTCCGGTATTCAACAGACGAAATCGATACTTGCGCGCCGCAACCCGCAGCACGGGTTCGATGCGGCCGTTCACCGCGACTTTGTCACCCAGCACGCCCTCCGGATGCACCTGGTCGTAGAACAACTTGCCACTGGCATCGAAGCGCCGGTCGTTGAAGTTCAGCGGGTAGTCGTAGGGGTGGCTCGGCAGGCGCAGCGCGTTGGGGTTCGGATCGGCCTCGTTGCCCGAATCCAGTTCATCAAACATGTAGTAGAACCCCGCCAGGCCGAGGTACAGGTTGGGCGCGGTGAAGTCCAGCGTGTGGTCGTGATAGAAGAGCGTGCCCAGTGCTTCTGTGGGATCACCGGCCAGGTCCTGGCGCGCCTCGAATCCGGCCTTCACGTTCGAGTAGAGGTGGTCCTTGAATCGACCGTTGGCCGACAGGCACGGGCCGTGTTTGTTGGGGCTGTAGTAGTCGCCCGGGAAGCCGTCGCTTTCCGACCCGCAATGCAGATTGTGCAGGTGAGTGGAAATCTCCGGCGTACCGAAGCCCACGTGGTTCTGTGGCAGTTTGTTGTGGATGCGACAGATCAGAGGTCGTCCATAGCGCGCGAAGAAGGTCGCACTGGGCATGGTCCGATCCGGGTTGCTGTTGGCCTGATAGCCCCAGATTCGCTGCGGCGGATAGGACGGGCTGTAGACCCAGTCGTTTCGCTCCATCGCGCTGATCTCGTAGAGCAACGCACCCGGCGCAAACTGCGCCCAGCGCTGGTGGGGATTACGCCCCGCCTCGCCCGCTGCAACGTTGGCGACTTCAGTCGGCGCCGGACTCAGCGACGATACCGTCCCCGCAGGATTCACTTGCTTGGGCAACTCGTGGGCCCACGGCACAGTGGGCGGGCTCGGCGGGAATACGGGTGGCGCGATTTCTGCCCGGGCTTTCGTACCCGTGATCAGCAGCGGTGCCGCCATAGTCGCTGCCGCCAGTTTCAGAAATGTCCTTCTCCCCTCGCCATCAGCCAGATCCTCAGGCCGATCTGTAGCGTGCTCGCAGTCAGGGCGTTTCATCTCTCTCTCCAGTTGCTGGCCCTCGACACTGGACGGACACCTGAGGCATCTCTAGAAGAAATTGCACCAGTGAAGGCATGGGCTGATTGAGCCTTGCTCGTTTTGTTTAGCGCCGCAGAACGTCAATAAGCTGACTAAAGTGCAGATGTATCAAAATGTAAATGTCAGCGGTCATCATATTGACGCGTCTATCTACAAGTCTTGGAAAGTCCATTCCAGAGCGGTCGAGAGCATTGTCGAGAGCAAATTCGAGCAACCACGACGGGATGAACGGCTAATTGCCACGACAAAGTGCGGTACCTGTAAAGAAATCGAGAAACATCGAGCAGGAGCCAGAGCGGGAAAAGCGGAAAGCGACGCTTGTTTGGCGACATGGAAGCGGTAACAGACACGGGAGTGGCACGCGCGTTGGCTATGAAAGGAGCCAGATGGGATGTATGCGCTGCGGCTCAGGAATGCCAGGGTGAGGATCGAACGGAGGCTGTGCGGACTTTCGGCAACTGAATGCCCCAGAAACGCGAAAGCCCCGGTATCCGGGGCTTTCAGCTAACTAGATGGCGGAGGCGGTGAGATTCGAACTCACGGAAGAGTCTCCCCTTCGGCGGTTTTCAAGACCGCTGCCTTAAACCACTCGGCCACACCTCCGCTTGCGCGGGGCGCCATAGTACCGGAACGCAACACGCTGTCAAACTCTTGCATTTGGCGCCTTCTGGCCCTCTGTTATGATCCAGACTGACTCAGGTCACGGAAACCAATTCGGGAGTGTCGCGATGAACGAACAGAACTACGCCCTCAACCCTGCGCAAGCGGAGCAGCTGGAAGTCAGCCGCGTCCTGCGCAACACCTACGGCCTGCTGGCCCTGACCCTCGCCTTCAGCGGCCTGGTTGCCTACGCCGCCCAACAGATGCGCGTGCCCTATCCCAGCATTTTCGTGGTGCTGATCGGTTTCTACGGCTTGTTCTTCCTCACCGTGAAGCTGCGTGACTCCGCCTGGGGCCTGGTATCCACCTTTGCACTGACCGGCTTCATGGGTTACACCCTGGGCCCGATCCTCAACAGATACCTCGGCATGCCCAACGGCGGCGAGGTGGTGAGCTCGGCGTTCGCCATGACCGCCCTGGTGTTCTTCGGCCTGTCGGCTTATGTGCTGACCACCCGCAAGGACATGAGCTTCCTCGGCGGTTTCATCACCGCGGGCTTCTTCGTCCTGATCGGCGCCATGCTCGCCAGCTTCTTCTTCGACATTAGCGGCCTGCAACTGGCGATCAGTGCGGGCTTCGTAGTGTTCTCTTCGGTCTGCATCCTTTATCAGACCAGCGCCATCATCCATGGCGGCGAGCGCAACTACATCATGGCCACCATCAGCCTGTACGTATCCATCTACAACCTGTTCATCAGCCTGCTGCAACTGGTTGGCGTATTCAGCAGCGACGATTGATCGCCAACCCTCCTCGGACTAGCCCGCTTCGGCGGGCTTTTTTCTGCCTGGACAGGAAAAAGAATGCGTCTGGCCGTATCATTCCAGCAGTTTTCCATTCGCCCGAGCGACCATGAAATTCGCCATTGCCCTCTTCGCCCCCGCCCACGCGCCCTCCTCCCGGCGCGCCCTGCGCTTTGCAGAGGCCTGCCTGGCCGGAGGGCATGAGATCATCCGCCTGTTCTTCTACCAGGACGGTGTGCACAGCGCCTCATCCAACGTAGTGGCTCCCCAGGATGAACCTGACCTGTCCGCCGAATGGAGCACCTTCATTCGCGAACACAAGCTCGATGGTGTGGTTTGCATCGCTGCAGCACTGCGCCGTGGCGTACTGAACGCTGAAGAAGCCCGACGCTATGAACGGCCTGCTGCCAACCTGGCCGCAGGCTGGGAGCTATCGGGCCTGGGCCAGTTGCACGAGGCCGCGCAGATGGCCGATCGCCTCGTCAGTTTTGGAGGCAACTGACATGAAATCCATGCTGATCATCTCCCGCCAAGCGCCCTGGACCGGTCCAGGAGCCAGGGAAGCGCTCGATATCGCCCTGGCTGGCGGTGCGTTCGACCTCCCACTCGGCCTGTTATTCCTCGACGACGGCGTGCTCCAACTGGCAGCCGGCCAACAGCCAGCCGCGCTCCAGCAAAAGGATCTGACGGCCAATCTCCAGGCCTTGCCCCTGTTTGGCGTGGAGTCGCTTTATGCCTCGGCGCGCAGCCTGCAGGAGCGTGGCCTGGAGGCTACCGCGCTGAATCTGGCGGTGGAGATCCTCGACGACGCTGCCCTGACCGCCCTTATCGACCGCTACGACCAAGTGCTCACCCTCTGATGGCCACCCTGCACATTCTTTCTCACTCCCCGTTCGCGGATAGCCGCCTGGGTAGCTGCCTGCGCCTGCTGGGCCCCGATGACGGCTTGCTACTCACCGGTGACGCAACCTATGCCCTGCAACCCGGCAGCGTGGCCTGCCAGGCGTTGACCCTGATGCCCGAGTCAATTGCCCTGTACGCGCTTGCAGAAGACCTGCAAGCCCGCGCCCTGGCCGCCCTTCCAGCCCGCGTGAATGCCCTGGACTATCCAGCGTTCGTCGAACTCTGCTGCCACTATGACAAGGTGAACAGCTGGCTATGAGCGAATTGCTGATCGAAGGCCGCCGCATTGCGCTGGATAAGGACGGCTACCTGCAGGAATTGACCGACTGGAGCCCGGCGGTTGCCCATGCCCTGGCGGAGCGGGAGGAGCTTGAACTGCAGCCCGAGCACTGGGAAGTCCTTGAGCTGCTGCGCGGCTTTTACGCGGAGTTCCAGCTGTCGCCGGCTAACCGCCCCCTGGTCAAGTACGTGGCGCAGAAGCTCGGCCCGGACAAGGGCAACAGCCTGCACCTCAATCGCCTGTTCAAAGGTGCCCCCGCCAAGCTTGCCGCCAAGCTCGCCGGCCTGCCCAAACCGACCAATTGCCTATGAATCTCATCACCCCACCGGAACATCCATTTGCCCAGTTCGTGCGCATCCTCGGCAAAGGCAAGCGCGGCGCCCGCAACATGACGCGCGAGGAAGCCCGAGAAGCCATGGGCATGCTCCTCGACGGCGAAGTGGAAGACACTCAGCTCGGTGCCTTCCTCATGCTACTGCGGCACAAGGAAGAGAACGCCGAGGAACTGGCCGGTTTCACCGAAGCCTTCCGCCAACGCAATCCGGCGCCAAGCATCGCTGTAGACCTGGACTGGCCGAGCTACGCCGGCAAGAAACGCCACCTGCCCTGGTACCTGCTGGCAGCCAAGGCCCTTGCCGACAGCGGCATACGCATCCTCATGCACGGCGGCGGCGCACACACCGCCGGACGCCTGTACACCGAGCAATTGCTGGACTTGCTGGACATCCCGCTCTGCCAGGACTGGAACCAGGTCGAGGCTGCATTGCGTGAGCGCCAATTGGCCTTCATCCCGCTGGGAGCCTGGGCGCCACAACTGCAGCGGATGATCGACTTGCGCAACACCCTGGGACTGCGTTCTCCCATCCACTCCCTGGCGCGCATCCTCAATCCACTCGGCGCCCGTTGCGGCCTGCAGAGCATCTTCCACCCCGGCTATCAGGCGGAGCACCGCGATGCCAGCGGACTCCTCGGCGATCACGCCATGGTGATCAAGGGCGAAGGTGGCGAAATTGAGGTCAATCCGGACACCGCCTGCCATCTCTATGGCACCACCGACGGCCAAGCCTGGGACGAGGAATGGCCAGCACTCTCCGCCCTTCGCCATGTGAAACCGGAAACCCTGGACGCCAGCCAACTGGCCGCTGTCTGGCGGGGCGAATGCGAGGACGGCTACGGCCAACTGGCGGTTCGCGCAACCATGGCCCTGGCTCTGCGCGGCCTTGGCATGGCGCGCGAACAGGCGTTCGTAGAGGCTGACCGCCTTTGGGCTGCGCGCAAGGTATCGAGCTGATCGATAGTTGATTCCACCCTTTTTTGCTTTTCCATCGATCAACTGTCGATAAACTGGTCCTCGAACCCCAACTTCGGAGACCAACCATGGGCCTGTTGATCGATGGCAAGTGGCATGACAAGTGGTATGACACTGCCAAGGATGGACGCTTCCAGCGCGAAAGCGCTCGGCGACGCAATTGGATCACCGCCGACGGCACACCGGGCCCCTCGGGTGAAGGGGGCTTTCCAGCCGTAGCGGGTCGCTATCACCTCTATGTGTCTCTGGCTTGCCCCTGGGCGCACCGCACGTTGATCTTCCGCAAGCTGAAAGGCCTGGAATCGCTGATCGACGTTTCCGTAGTGAGTTGGCTGATGCAGGATCAGGGCTGGACCTTCGATCCGCAACACGGTTCGACTGGTGACAGGCTCGACGGGCTGCAGTATCTGCACCAGCGCTACACCCAGGACAGCCCTGAGTACTCCGGTCGCGTCACTGTGCCGCTGCTCTGGGACAAGAAGACCGGAAGGATCGTCAGCAACGAGTCTTCGGAAATCATCCGGATGTTCAACAGTGCGTTCGACCACCTGACCGGCAATCGCTTGGACTTCTATCCGCAAGCGCTACGTTCCGAGATAGACGCACTCAACGAGCGCATTTACCCAGCGATCAACAATGGCGTCTATCGCGCCGGCTTCGCCACCACCCAGGATGCCTACGAGGAAGCCTTCCAGACCCTGTTCGACGAGCTCGACCAGCTGGATGCGCTGCTCGAAACGCGGCGCTACCTGACTGGGGAGTACATCACCGAAGCAGACTGGCGCCTGTTCACAACCCTGATTCGCTTCGACGCCGTGTATCACGGCCACTTCAAGTGCAACCTGCGCCGCCTGGAGGACTACCCCAATCTGTCAGGCTGGCTGCGCGAGTTGTACCAGTGGCCGGGCGTGGCGGAGACAGTGAACTTCACCCACATCAAGCATCACTATTACGCCAGCCATCGCACCATCAACCCCACGGGTGTCGTGCCGCTTGGGCCGGTGCGGGACTTCAGCCGCCCCCATGGTCGCGGCCACTTGAGTGCACTGCCGGTCACGTCGAAGGATCAGACCCCAGCCTGAGCGCCCTCGAACCAAGCCAGCTTCTCGCGCAGCGTCACCACTTCGCCCACGATCACCAGCGTAGGCGCGTGGACTTCGTGCTCCGCGACGAGCTGCGGCAGGTTGGCCAGGGTACCGGTGAATACGCGCTGGCGGCTGGTGGTGCCCTGTTGCACCAGGGCTGCCGGGGTTTCGGCGGCGCGGCCATGCCTGATGAGCTGCTCACAGATCAGCGGCAAGCCGACCAGCCCCATGTAGAACACCAGTGTCTGGCCTGGCGCGACGAGATCACCCCAGGGCAGATCACAGCTTCCATCCTTCAGGTGGCCGGTGACGAAGCGTACCGATTGCGCGTAATCACGGTGAGTCAGCGGGATTCCCGCGTAGGCGGCGCAGCCCGAAGCGGCTGTAATACCGGGCACGACCTGGAAGGGAATGCCGTTGGCAGCCAGTTCCTCGATCTCCTCGCCGCCACGGCCGAAGATAAAGGGGTCACCACCCTTCAGTCGCAGCACTCGCTTACCTTTCTTCGCATGCTCGATCAACTGGCGATTGATCTCATCCTGGGGCAATGCGTGGTCGGCACGACGCTTGCCGACGTAGATACGCTCGGCATCGCGCCGGCAGAGTTCAATGATCGATGGCGCCACCAGGCGGTCGTAGAGCACCACATCGGCCTGCTGCATGAGGCGCAAGGCACGGAAGGTCAGGAGGTCAGGATCACCCGGGCCGGCCCCCACCAGATAAACCTCTCCCAGGGCTTTGGGCGCGCCGCCAGCAACGCGTTCGGCGAGCAGGCGCTCGGCTTCGCCGCCCTGCCCGGCCAACATGCGCTCGGCCACCGGCCCCTGGAACACTTCCTCCCAGAACACCCTGCGCTGCTGCACGTCAGGAAACAGGGTCTTCACCTGGTCACGGAATTTCTTCGCCAGCCCCGCCAACTGGCCATAGGCCGCGGGAATCCACGTCTCGATCCTGGCACGGATCAACCGCGCCAGAACCGGGGCATCGCCGGCGCTGGACACCGCGACTATCAGCGGTGACCGGTCTACGATTGCAGGGAAAATCACGCTGCAGAGCTTCGGCGCGTCCACGACATTGACTGGAATGCCGCGTGCCTGGGCATGCGCCGATACGTTCGCGTTCAAGGCCTGATCGTCGCTCGCGGCGATGACCAGGACGCAGCTATCCACGTCCATCTCCTGATAACCACGCAGGCAGGACTCGCCGCCACTGCGCTCGACCATGTCCAGCAGTTGCGCCTCGATCTTTGGCGCCACCACCCGCAGCCGTGCCCCGGCGTCGGCCAACAGGCGAGCCTTGCGCAGAGCGACCTCTCCCCCGCCGACCACGAGCACCTGGCGCCCTTGAAGATTGTGGAACAGCGGGAGGAAATCCATAGCAATGCCTTCTAGCGATAACGAATGAAGATGGAGCTTGAACGATCACCGCCCGCGTGCAGCCTGGCTACGACGCGGGCGGTGGGATTGTCCATATCCCCCTGCCTGGGCAGGGGTGGGCAATCAGCCGATGACTTCAATGCCGCCCATGTAGGGCTTGAGCACTTCGGGCACGCGGATGCTGCCATCGGCCTGCTGGTAGTTTTCCAGAACGGCCACCAGGGTACGACCAACAGCCAGGCCAGAGCCGTTCAGGGTGTGGACCAGCTCGGGCTTGCCGGTCTCCGGATTACGGTAGCGCGCCTGCATGCGGCGAGCCTGGAAGTCACCGCAGTTGGAGCAGGAGGAAATCTCGCGGTATTTGTCCTGGCTCGGCACCCAGACTTCCAGGTCGTAGGTCTTGACGGCGCTGAAGCCCATATCGCCGGTGCACAGAGCCAGCACACGGTAGGGCAGTTCGAGCAGTTGCAGCACGCGCTCGGCATTGGCGGTCATGCCTTCCAGGGCCTCGAAAGACTTGGACGGCTCGACGATCTGCACCATCTCGACCTTGTCGAACTGATGCTGGCGAATCATGCCGCGGGTATCGCGACCCGAGGCGCCGGCTTCGCTGCGGAAGCACGGAGTGTGGGCGACGAACTTGATCGGCAACTGCTTGGCGTCGACGATTTCACCGGACACGATGTTGGTCAGGGAAACTTCAGCCGTCGGGATCAGGTAGAAGTCAGCCTCGTTCTCACGGGAGATCTTGAACAGGTCTTCCTCGAACTTGGGCAGTTGGCCAGTGCCCTGCAGCGCCGGAGCCTGGACCAGGTAAGGCGTATAGGCTTCTTCGTAACCGTGGTCGGTGACGTGCAGGTTGATCATGAACTGCGCCAGGGCGCGGTGCAGGCGGGCGATAGGCCCGCGCAGCAGGGCGAAACGGGCGCCAGACAGCTTGGCGGCGGTTTCGAAGTCGAGCCAGCCGTACTGCTCGCCCAGGGCCACGTGATCCTTGACCTCGAAATCGAAGCTGCGCGGAGTGCCCCAGCGGCGCACTTCAACGTTGCCCTCTTCGTCCTCGCCTACCGGCACGGATTCATGGGGCAGGTTCGGGATGTTCAGCAGCAGATTGTCCAGCTCGGCCTGAATGCTTTCCAGCTCGCGCTTGCCTTCTTCCAGCTCGCTGCTCATACGGTCGACGTCCGCCAGCAGCGGCGCGATGTCTTCGCCGCGCTGCTTGGCCTGGCCGATGGACTTGGAACGAGCGTTGCGCTCAGCCTGCAATTGTTCGGTCCGGGTCTGAACGGACTTGCGCTGGTTTTCCAGCGCTTCCAGGCGTGCTACATCCAGTTCAAAGCCACGGGTAGCGAGGCGTTCCGCGATTTCCCGGGGCTGGGTGCGGACCAGTTTGGCATCGAGCATGTCAGGTTCTCGTCTCTCAGATTTTCGTCAGTATCAGGCCAGCCCAGGTGGCGAGCAGGCCGCCCAACACACTCAGCAACCCATAGCCCATGGCCTGTGGCAACTGGCCGCTTTCCAGCAGGCGCAGCGTGTCGAGGGAAAAGGATGAAAAGGTCGTCAGGCCGCCAAGGAATCCCACCATAAGGCCAGATCGGATTTCCACCGGCACCTCGGGACGCAACAGGAAAAGCCCATAGAGGTAGCCGATCAGCAGGCAGCCGACGATGTTGACCGCAAGGGTACCGGCGTAGAAGTAGCGTGGCCAGTAGCTGGCCACCAGATTACTGGTGGCGAAGCGCAACAGCGTGCCGGCCACACCACCGGCGGACACCGCCAGGATCAGTCCGATCACGACTTTCTCCGCTGCCAGGCGCTGCTGTGATCGAGGTGCTTCAAATGCTGCAGCTTGTCGCGGATTTTCAGCTCCAGGCCCCGAGGCACAGGCTGATAGTACTGACGGGGCTCCAGCTGCTCGGGGAAATAGTCCTCGCCCGCCGCATAGGCGTCCGGCTCGTCGTGAGCGTAGCGGTACTCCTCGCCATAGCCCAACTGCTTCATCAGCTTGGTCGGTGCATTGCGCAGGTGCAGCGGCACCTCCAGCGAGCCATTTTCGGCGGCGTCGCGCATGGCGGACTTGAACGCCATGTACACAGCGTTGCTCTTCGGCGCACAGGCCAGATAGGTAATGGCCTGCGCGACCGCCAACTCACCTTCCGGACTACCCAGACGCTCCTGCACATCCCACGCCGACAGGCACAGGCTCAGGGCGCGCGGGTCGGCGTTGCCAATATCCTCACTGGCCATGCGCACGACGCGGCGCGCGATGTACAGCGGATCGCAGCCACCATCGAGCATGCGTGCGTACCAGTAGAGGGCAGCATCAGGGTCGGAGCCGCGCACCGACTTGTGCAGGGCTGAAATCTGGTCGTAGAAGGCCTCGCCGCCCTTGTCGAATCGGCGACGACTATCGCCCAGCAGATTCTGCAGCAGCTCAGCGCCGATTTCGCCGCCGTCCTCGGCCAGGTCAGCCGCATTCTCCAGGAGGTTGAGCAGGCGCCGGCCATCTCCGTCGGCGGCGGCCATCAGGATGGCAAAGCTCTCATCGGGCAGGCTCAGCTTGCGCTTGCCGAGGCCCTTGTCCTCGTTCAAGGCGCGCGCCACCAGCCGACGCAGGGCCGCTTCATCCAGGCTTTTCAGCACATAGACGCGAGCACGGGAGAGCAGTGCGTTGTTGAGTTCGAAGGATGGGTTCTCGGTGGTCGCGCCAATGAAGATCAGCGTGCCATCTTCCACATACGGCAGAAAGGCATCCTGCTGGGACTTGTTGAAGCGATGCACCTCATCCACGAAGAGGATGGTGCGGCGACCATACTGAGCGGCTTGCTGCTTCGCCACTTCCACCGACTGGCGAATTTCCTTGACCCCGGAGAGCACTGCGGAAATGGTTTCGAAGTGGGCGTCGGTCACCTGAGCCAACAGCTTGGCCAGAGTGGTTTTACCGACCCCGGGCGGCCCCCAGAAGATCATGGAATGCAGCGCACCCTGCTCCAGGGCCTCGCGCAGGGGCTTGCCCGGCGCCAGCAGGTGCCCCTGGCCGACATACTCGTCCAGGCTAGTGGCACGAAGGCGCGCCGCCAGGGGCTGGGAGATAGGTTCGGAGCGGAACAGATCCATGGGCGTAACAGCTTATTCCTGGATGACGTCAGCGCCTTCCGGGACCTTGAAGCTGAACTGGGCGGCATCGATCGCCTGGTTCATCTTGACCCCGAGGAAGAGAATGTTGGTGCGCTGGCCGACACTGTCGATCAGCTGCATGTCATTGATCACGCCATTGCGGAAGGACAGGCGCAAGGTGTCGAACAGCGTGTCCTTGGCCTTCGGCTTGAGGATGAAATCGACCACATCACCACCTTCCTTGTGAGTGATCTCGAAGTTCTCGCTGATCTTCGAAACATCACCCGAGAGCAGCAGCGCCGGCGTGTGGGTCAGTCGCTGGTCCAGCGTCTGGATAGTCACCTGCTGCAGATCCGGGTCGTAGAGCCAGACCTTTTCGCCATTGGAGACCAGCAGCTGCTCCATGGGCGCATCGGTGTGCCAGCGGAACAGGCCTGGTCGCTTCAACGACAGCTCGCCAGATGTTTCCTGCAATTGGGTGCCAGAACCATCGAGGGTCAGTTGGGAAAACCGGCCGGTGATGGTCTGGGCCTTGTTCAGCATTTCAGTCAGGCGGCTGATGGCAACTTTGTCGTCAGCCTGGACCTGCAGGGTCGCCAGGCCGAGCACGGCCACCATCAGCATGCGGATCAGTCGCATGGAAATCCTCGTCAAAAAATCCGTTTCGGATCAGTCTCGCATCGGTGCCGGCGCGATTACCTCGCGCGACCCGTTGCCGTTCATGGCGCTCACTACCCCAGCCATTTCCATCGCCTCGATCATGCGCGCGGCGCGGTTGTAGCCAATCTTCAGTTTGCGCTGCACCGCTGAGATCGAGGCGCGGCGACTTTCGGTCACGAAGCGTACCGCCTCGTCATAGAGCGGGTCGTCCTCGCTGCCCTCACTGCCGCCTTCACCGCCCTCGCCACCGGAGAAGCTGCCACCGCCCTCTTCCGCGCCAGCCAGGATGTCTTCGATGTAGTCCGGTGCGCCGCGCAGCTTCCAGGCCTCCACCACGCGATGCACTTCATCGTCGGAGACGAACGCGCCATGCACGCGGATTGGCAGGCCGGTGCCCGGCGGTAGGTAGAGCATGTCACCGTGGCCCAACAGTTGCTCGGCGCCACCCTGATCGAGGATCGTGCGCGAGTCGATCTTGCTGGAAACCTGGAACGCCATCCGGGTCGGAATGTTGGCCTTGATCAGACCGGTGATCACGTCCACCGACGGGCGCTGGGTGGCCAGGATCAGATGGATACCTGCGGCACGCGCCTTTTGGGCGATACGTGCGATCAGCTCTTCGACCTTCTTGCCGACGATCATCATCATGTCGGCAAACTCATCGACGACGACCACTATGGTCGGCAGCGTCTTCAGCAGCGGAGCTTCGTCTTCCATGCTCTCGCGACGGTAGAGCGGATCAGTCAGCGGCGTACCCGCTTCTTCGGCGTCCTTCACCTTGCGGTTGAAACCGGCCAGGTTACGCACGCCCATGGCGGCCATCAGCTTGTAGCGCCGCTCCATCTCGGCAACGCTCCAGCGCAGTGCGTTGGCCGCCTCTTTCATGTCGGTGACCACCGGACACAGCAGGTGCGGAATGCCTTCGTAAATGGAGAGTTCGAGCATCTTCGGGTCGATCATGATCATCCGCGCGTGCTCAGGCGTGGATTTGAACAGAATCGACAGAATCATGGCGTTCACGCCGACCGACTTACCGGAACCGGTGGTACCCGCCACCAGCAGGTGGGGCATCTTCGCCAGGTCGGTGATGATCGGCTTGCCGGCGATGTCGTGTCCGAGGGCCAGGGTGACCGGCGACTTGGCGTCGTCATACTCGGTAGAAGACAGCACCTCGGAGAAGCGCACGATCTGCCGGTCTTCGTTGGGAATCTCGATACCGACCGTGGTCTTGCCAGGAATGACTTCCACCACGCGGACGCTGATCACCGCGAGGGATCGGGCAAGGTCCTTCGCCAGATTGGAAATGCGGCTGACCTTCACGCCAGCGGCCGGCTGGATCTCGAAGCGGGTGATCACCGGACCGGGATGGACCGATTCCACCAGCACCTCAACGCCGAATTCCTTCAGCTTGATTTCCAGCAGGCGGGACATGGCTTCCAAGGACTCCGGAGAGAAGCTCTTCTGCTTCTTTTCGGCCACATCGAGAATGGAAATTGGCGGCAGGGTCCCTTCAACGGCGGTGTCGACGAACAGCGGCGCCTGCTTTTCCTGCTGCACACGCTTGCTCGGCTCGGCCGGCTTGGGTGCCGGCGGCGGCGCGATGACCGGAGCTGGACGCTTCTCGCGCTCGGTCATGTGCTTGGCCAATGCGTCTTCGCGCTCGATCAGACGCTCTTTGACCTTGGCCTGCTCGCGACGGTCGGAAACCACCGGCGCTGCGACTTCGTTCACCCGCACATCCACTTCACGCAGCTTGGCTACCAGTTGCTTGCGCTCGAGGCGAGCACTCCACCAGCGGTTGACTGCGCTCTGGATGAGTTCGAAGAGGTCGAGGGTAATCTTGCCGGTCAGATCCATGACCTTGAACCAGGACAGGTCGGTGAATACGGTCAGGCCGAACAGGAAGAGCGCGAAGAACAGCAAGGTGCTGCCCTGCACATTGAGGGCATTGACCGCCAGATGACTGAGACTCTCGCCAAGCGCGCCACCGGCGGAGGCGGGCAGCCCGGCGTGGTCCTGGAAGTGGATATCGGCCAACGCGGCGCCGGACAGCACTAGGAAGACCAGCCCGATCAGGCGCCAGGAGAACAGCCAGCCGCTCCAGTCGATGGGCTCATGGCGATGGCGAAAGACCTGCAGAGTCTTGATGGCCAGCAGCAGCGGAAAGACGTACGCGAAATAGCCCAGGGCCATGAACAGGATGTCGGCGAACCAGGCGCCAAGGCGTCCGGCTGCGTTCTGAACCTGCTCGACATTGCTGGTGTGGGTCCAACCCGGATCGGAGGAATCGTAGGTGAGCAGCGCCATCCACAGGTAGAGGCAGACGGCGCCCAGCGCGATCAACGCACCTTCCTTGAGGCGATAATGCAATTGCTGGCGCCAGACGGGGATCTGGGCTCTGGTCGTGGAATTCTTCAAAACGCGTCTTTTCCTGCGCCCGTGGCGCGTTCAAGAGTCGGTCGAGGGTGAAAGTCCGCAGGCAGTGTGCCATCACGGGCTCCAACCCATTCGGAACGTGGCCCATTGTACGGATTTGCCCGCGCGACGCCATGCGGAAACGGATTGTCGCTCCGGCGTTTTGGCGACGTCTCGCGCTTCGGTGTAGCATAGCCGCCAACAATTTGCGCAATGCTCAATTGGAGCATGCATTCTCTTTCGTGACAAAGACTTATGGAGCCTTTTTATGAGCGAAGTCAAGCATTCCCGATTGATCGTCCTGGGCTCCGGCCCGGCGGGCTACACCGCGGCCGTCTATGCCGCGCGCGCCAACCTGAAGCCTGTGGTCATCACCGGCATCCAGCCTGGCGGCCAACTGACCATCACCACTGAAGTGGACAACTGGCCGGGCGACGTCGAAGGGCTTACCGGCCCCGCCCTGATGGAGCGCATGCAAAAGCACGCCGAGCGCTTCGACACCGAGATTGTCTACGACCACATCCACACCGCCGAGTTGCAAAAGCGCCCCTTCATCCTCAAGGGCGATAGCGGCACTTACAGCTGCGACGCCCTGATCATCTCCACCGGCGCCTCTGCCCAGTACCTCGGCCTGCCATCCGAAGAAGCCTTCGCCGGCAAGGGCGTTTCTGCCTGCGCCACCTGCGATGGCTTCTTCTATCGCAACCAGGTGGTCTGCGTAATCGGTGGCGGCAACACCGCGGTAGAGGAGGCCCTTTACCTGGCCAACATCGCCAAGGAAGTGCACCTGATCCACCGGCGCGACAAGCTGCGCTCCGAGAAGATTCTTCAGGACAAGCTGTTCGAGAAGGCCGCCAACGGTAACATTCGCCTGCACTGGAACCACACCCTGGACGAAGTCCTGGGCGACAACACCGGCGTGACCGGCGTACGCCTGAAGAGCACCGCTGACGGCAGCACGAAAGAGCTGTCCCTGGCCGGCGTCTTCATTGCCATCGGGCACAAACCCAACACCGAACTGTTCCAGGGCCAACTGGAAATGCGCGACGGCTACCTGATCGTGCAAGGCGGCCTAGAGGGTAACGCCACCGCCACCAGCACTCCGGGCGTGTTTGCCGCCGGCGACGTGGCCGACCACGTGTACCGCCAGGCCATTACTTCCGCTGGCTCGGGCTGCATGGCAGCGCTGGACGCCGAGAAGTTCCTCGACGACAACTGACAGGTCAGGCGGGCTCGCGGGCCCGCCCTCCCCTCCCCATGCTCACTTGGCTACAGCGCGACTCCCTCACCTTCCCGCCGCTCGGCCGCGCCCTGCGTGAACCCAACGGCTTGCTCGCCGCTGGCGGCGATTTATCGCCGGAGCGCCTGATCCAGGCCTATCGCCATGGCTGCTTCCCCTGGTATCAGGACGGCCAACCTATCCTCTGGTGGTCCCCCGACCCTCGCACCGTGCTTCCCCCACAGGAAATCCACATCTCTCGCAGCCTCTCCAAGCTGCTGCGCCAGGAGCGCTTTCGTGTGACCTTCGACCAGGTATTTCCAGCCGTCATCGAAGGCTGCGCCGGACCGCGCGATTACGCCGACGGCACCTGGATCACAACAGAGATGCAGGCGTCGTACATCGAACTGCACCGTCGCGGCGTAGCTCACTCGGTGGAAGTCTGGAGCGGCGACAAACTGGTGGGTGGCCTGTACGGGCTGGCCATGGGCAAGCTTTTCTTCGGCGAATCCATGTTCAGCCGCGCCGACAATGCTTCCAAAGTCGGTTTCGCCACCTTGGTACAGCACCTGCACCAATGGGGCTTCGTGCTGATCGACTGCCAGATGCCGACCCAGCACCTGCAAAGTTTCGGCGCCCGCACCATCAGCCGGGAGAAGTTCTCCCGCTACCTGCAGCTTTATCTGGATCAGCCGAACAACGCGAACTGGATCGCCTAGGCGAGCCCCGCAGCCTGACATACACTTGCTGAAGGGTTCACCCGGGGGTTGACCATGACCGAGCTGGCTCGTCTCAAGTTTTATGCCACTCAACCGCATCCATGCAGCTACCTGCCCGAGGAGCAGGCCACCACCCTGTTCCTCGACCCCAGCCAGCCCATGGATGTGGAGGTTTACGCCGAACTGTCGGAAATGGGCTTCCGCCGTAGTGGCGACCACCTCTACCGACCGCACTGCCAACGCTGCAACGCCTGCGTGCCGGCACGCATCCCCGCGGACCAGTTCATCCCCAATCGACAGCAAAAGCGCATCCTCAAGCGCAACGCCGACCTCAACGTCATCGCCGTGCGCCCAGCCTTCACCGAGGAGTACTACGCGCTTTACGTTCGCTACATCGAGCAACGTCATTCCGATGGCGACATGTACCCGCCCAGCCGGGACCAGTTCTCCACCTTCCTGGTGCGCGATTTGCCTTTTTCCCGCTTCTACGAATTCCGCCTCAATGGCGAACTGAAAGCGGTCGCCGTAACCGACGCCCTGCCCAACGGTCTCTCTGCCGTCTACACCTTCTACGATCCCGACGAAGAGCGGCGCAGCCTTGGCCGCTACGCCATCCTCTGGCAGATCGGTGAAACCGCCCGCCTCGGCCTGCAGGCCGTCTACCTAGGCTACTGGATCAAGAACTGCAGGAAGATGAACTACAAGACCCAGTACCGCCCGATCGAACTGTTCGTCAACCAGCGCTGGGTGACACTTAGCTGAAGCCCTTGGCGAGCAGCACAGTTTTCGGGCACAATGCACGCCGTTTTTGCCCGCCGCATCTGCGGCAGGGACCATCTCTGAATACCGAGGGCTTTACTGCATGTCGAAAGAAGACAGCTTCGAAATGGAAGGCACTGTCATCGACACCCTGCCCAACACCATGTTCCGTGTGGAGTTGGAAAATGGGCACGTCGTCACCGCGCACATCTCCGGCAAAATGCGCAAGAATTACATCCGCATCCTCACCGGAGACAAGGTTCGCGTCGAGCTGACGCCATACGATCTGAGCAAGGGCCGCATCACCTATCGCGCCCGCTGATCGATAGTCATAAAAAACCCGGCGTCCGCCGGGTTTTTTATGGGTGGCCGTCAGTCAGGCCATTTCCGCCGTCGTCTCGAACTCGAAGCCGAGCTCCTCATCCTTGACGTCGACATGCACGACGCCGCCATGCTCGGCCAACTCGCCAAACAGGATCTCTTCCGCCAGCGGACGCTTGATCTTGTCCTGGATCAGGCGAGCCATCGGACGAGCCCCCATCTGCGCATCATAGCCGCGCTCAGCCAGCCAGCCGCGAGCCTCATCACTGACCACCAGCTGCACTCGCTTGTCTTCCAGTTGCGCCTGCAGCTCGGTGAGGAACTTGTCCACGACGCTCTTGATCACTTCATGGCTCAGTCGGCCGAACTGGATAATGGTGTCCAGGCGATTGCGGAACTCCGGCGTGAAGCTCTTGCGGATGACTTCCATGGCGTCCGAGGAGTGATCCTGCAGCGTGAAGCCGATGGAGGCCCGCGCAGCGGTTTCGGCGCCCGCATTGGTGGTCATGACCAGAATCACATTGCGGAAGTCCGCCTTGCGCCCATTGTTATCGGTCAACGTGCCATGATCCATCACCTGCAACAGCAGGTTGAAGACTTCAGGGTGGGCCTTCTCGATTTCATCCAGTAGCAGCACACAATGCGGCATCTTGGTGATAGCCTCGGTCAGCAGACCGCCCTGATCGAAGCCGACATAGCCAGGAGGCGCACCGATCAGACGCGAAACGGTGTGCCGCTCCATGTACTCGGACATATCGAAACGAAGCAGCTCGATACCCATTGCCTTCGCCAACTGGCGGGCCACTTCAGTCTTGCCGACCCCCGTGGGGCCAGCGAAGAGGAAGGAGCCTACCGGCTTGTCCGGCGACTTGAGACCGGCACGGGATAGCTTGATGGCGGTCGACAGGGAATCAATGGCAGCATCCTGACCGAACACTGTCAGCTTCAGATCGCGCTCCAGGTTACGCAGCAGCTCCTTGTCGGAACTGGAGACATGCTTCGGAGGAATCCGCGCGATCTTGGCGACAATGTCCTCGACCTGGGCCACTTCGATGCGCTTGGCGCGCTTCTCTTCCGGCTGCAGGCGCTGATAGGCACCAGCCTCGTCGATCACGTCGATGGCCTTGTCGGGCATGTGCCGATCATTGATATAGCGCGCCGCCAGTTCAGCCGCAGCACGCAGGGCCTCATCGCTGTACTCGATATGGTGGTGCTGCTCGAAGCGTGCCTTGAGCCCCTTGAGAATACCGACGGTATCCTCCACCGAAGGCTCAGTGACATCGACCTTCTGGAAGCGCCGAGCCAAAGCCCGATCCTTCTCGAAGATGCCGCGGAACTCCTGGAAGGTGGTGGAACCGATGCAGCGGATCTCACCCGAGGAGAGCAGCGGCTTGAGCAGGTTGGACGCATCCATCACCCCGCCCGACGCCGCACCGGCACCGATGATGGTGTGGATCTCGTCAATGAAGAGAATGGCGTGCGGACGCTTGCGCAGCTCGTTGAGCAACGCCTTGAAGCGTTTCTCGAAGTCACCGCGGTACTTGGTGCCTGCCAGCAGCGCGCCGAGATCCAGCGAGTAGACCACGCTGTCAGCCAGCAGGTCAGGCACCTGGTTGTCGACGATGCGCTTGGCCAGGCCTTCGGCGATGGCGGTCTTGCCGACACCCGCCTCGCCCACCAGCAGCGGATTGTTCTTGCGGCGACGCGCCAGAATCTGGGCGACACGCTCAACTTCACTCTCACGCCCGACCAGCGGGTCGATGCGCCCCATCCGGGCCAGTTCATTCAGATTGCTGGCATAGGCATCCAGGGGATTACCGGAAGCAGCGGCTTCCCCGCCCTCCTCGTCCTGCATCTCCTGCTCATGATCGTGCTGCTCGCCATGACCCGGCACCTTGGAGATGCCGTGGGCGATGTAGTTGACGACATCGATGCGCGCCACGCTCTGCTGCTTCAGCAGAAACACAGCCTGGCTTTCCTGCTCGCTGAAAATGGCAACCAGCACATTGGCACCGGTCACTTCACGCTTGCCGGAACTCTGCACATGGAAGACAGCACGCTGCAGGACCCGCTGGAAGCCCAGCGTGGGCTGGGTTTCACGGTCTTCATCGTGCTGAGGGATCAGCGGAGTGGTGGAATCGATGAACTCCTGCAGATCATGCCGCAGCTTATCCATATTCGCGCCACACGCCCGCAGCACAGTGGCAGCGGCTTCATTGTCCAGCAAAGCGAGCAACAAGTGCTCAACCGTCATGAATTCGTGACGCTTGGCGCGGGCCTCCTTGAAGGCAAGATTGAGGGTGACTTCGAGCTCGCGGTTCAACATGGCTTCACCTCATACCCAAGCGGCGGCGTTAACCGTCCTTCTCGATCTCACAGAGCAGCGGATGCTGGCTCTCTCTCGCATATTGATTGACCTGCATGGCCTTGGTTTCGGCGATATCGCGAGTGAACACGCCGCAAACCGCCCGACCTTCCGTATGCACGGTCAGCATGATCTTGGTGGCCAGTTCCCGGTTCAAACCGAAGAACACTTCGAGCACCTCGACCACGAAATCCATAGGGGTGTAGTCATCGTTAAACATCACCACCTTATACATAGGTGGAGCCTGCAGGGCCGGCTTGGCTTCTTGCACTGCCAGGCCGGTGGAGTCGTCCTCATGATGCTGCGGACCATCCTGATTGAATGTTAGTCGAATCTGGCTGCTTGCATGCATGCTGGAAATAAAGGTCATGGATGTATGGGAAATGGCCGCTGGAAAGACTTTGATCCGCTTCTCAGGCGATGCGGGCGGCGCCTTGACTAACGGCAAAACGGTGTTACAACCAGTGGATACCCGTCTTCGGGTATCAGGGGATCCACGTGCCTGGCCAAGGCGGCCTTCAGGGCGTGGAGTCGAAGTGGATGATACTCCAGTGATGGAGTCCTTTGCAGAGGGATATCAGCATGCTTAGCGGTAAGGTCAAGTGGTTCAACAACGCCAAAGGCTATGGATTCATCCTTGCCGAAGGCCGAGATGAGGACCTGTTCGCCCACTATTCGGCCATTCAGATGGACGGCTACAAGACGCTAAAGGCTGGACAGCCGGTAAGCTTCGATATCATCCAGGGCCCCAAAGGGCTGCACGCCGTGAATATTCGAGCAGTCACGGCCACCACCGAAGCACCTGCTGCAATCAGCCAACCCCAGGGCAGCATGGTAGAAGTTTGAGCCTTCGCAATATTTGGGCATAAAAAAGGCCGGTCAGATGACCGGCCTTTTTGTATCCGCCTCCAGGCTCACATATGAGCGATGATGGCGTCGCCAAACTCCGAGCAGGACAGCAGCTTGGCGCCATCCATCAGACGCTCGAAGTCGTAGGTCACGGTCTTCGCGGCGATTGCGCCGTTGGTGCCCTTGATGATGAGGTCGGCAGCTTCGGTCCAGCCCATGTGACGCAGCATCATCTCTGCAGAGAGGATGACCGAGCCCGGGTTTACCTTGTCCTGGCCCGCATACTTCGGCGCGGTGCCGTGGGTAGCCTCGAACATGGCAACGGTGTCGGACAGGTTCGCGCCAGGGGCGATACCGATGCCACCCACTTCAGCCGCCAGGGCGTCGGACAGGTAGTCACCGTTCAGGTTCAGGGTCGCGATCACGTCGTACTCGGCCGGGCGCAACAGGATCTGCTGCAGCATGGCGTCGGCGATCACATCCTTGACCACGACGCTCTTGCCGGTACGCGGGTTCTTGAACTGCATCCACGGGCCGCCATCCAGCAGTTCGGCACCGAACTCGTCACGCGCGACCTCGTAGCCCCACTCCTTGAAGGCACCTTCGGTGAACTTCATGATGTTGCCCTTGTGGACGATGGTCACCGAGCTGCGATCGTTATCCACGGCGTACTGCAGAGCCTTGCGCACCAGGCGCTTGGTGCCATCCTGGGAAACCGGCTTGATGCCGATACCACAGTTTTCGGTGAAGCGAATCTTCTTGACGCCCATTTCCTCGGTGAGGAACTTGATGACCTTCTCGGCCTCGGGGCTGCCGGCTTTCCACTCGACGCCGGCGTAGATGTCTTCGGAGTTCTCGCGGAAGATCACCATGTCAACGTCACCGGGCTTCTTCACCGGGCTCGGCACGCCTTCGAACCAACGCACCGGACGCTGGCAAACGTAGAGGTCCAGCTCCTGGCGCAGGGCCACGTTGAGGGAGCGGATACCACCGCCGACCGGCGTGGTTAGCGGGCCTTTGATAGAGACGACGTAGTCACGAACGGCTTCCAGCGTTTCTTTCGGCAGCCAGGTGTCCTGATCGTAGACCTGGGTGGCCTTCTCGCCAGCGTAGACCTCCATCCAGGAAATCTTGCGATCGCTGCCGTAAGCCTTCGCAACGGCGGCATCTACTACCTTGATCATGACAGGGCTGATGTCGACGCCAATTCCGTCACCCTCGATGAAGGGGATGATCGGATTGTTCGGTACCTTCAGGGACATATCTGCATTGACGGTGATTTTGTCACCGACTGCCGGCACCTGGATCTTTTGGTATCCCATGCTGAGCTCCGTGTTGTGGTTGAGAACGCTCTTGCAGCTCGTGAGCCTACTCCAGTTGGCCGGTCATCGACCATATCTTCCTTAGTCGAAAGCAGGCGTCTGCGTCAGCCCGCCTAAAGGAGTGATATACTGCGCGCCGTGACTTGACAGTCATCGGGGGCGAGCAGTCTGGGACCAGACTCACTGTCCTCGCAACGGCCAGACCACCACCATGGTTCGGCCGTACAACGCTCTACTGGCGCTCCATTACCCCCGCGGCAATTCTCGGCCGAGCTCAACGTCGACATTGAGCGAATGCGTCTACCAATGCGCTTCGAGAGTCTGTGCGCGCCCAGAAAAGAAGAGAGTTAAACGTTAATGTCCAACCGTCCGAAGATCACCTACACCTTCACCGACGAAGCCCCTGCGCTCGCCACCTACTCGCTCCTCCCGATCGTCAAGGCCTTTGCCGCATCAGCAGGCATCGACGTCGAAACTCGCGACATCTCTCTTGCAGGACGCATCCTGGCCAGCTTCGCCGACAAGCTCGAAGCCGACAAACGCATCGAAGATGACCTGGCCTACCTGGCCGTGCTGGCCACTTCCGCTGACGCCAATATCGTCAAGCTACCGAACATCAGCGCATCCGTGCCGCAGCTCAAAGGCGCCATCGCCGAACTGCAGGCCCTGGGCTACAGCGTTCCAGACTTCCCGGAAGACCCGCAGACCGACGACGAGAGAGACGCTCGCGCCCGCTATGCCAAGGTTCTGGGCAGCGCCGTGAACCCGGTACTGCGCGAAGGCAACTCCGACCGCCGCGCTCCCGCCGCCGTCAAGGCCTACGCTCGCAAGCACCCGCATTCCATGGGCAAGTGGAGCATGGCCTCCCGCTCCCACGCCGACTACATGCGTGGCGGCGACTTCTTCTCCAGCGAACAGTCCATCACCATGGCCAAGGCCGGTGACGTGCGCATCGAGTTCGTCGGCAAGGACGGCAAGGTCGAGGTCAAGAAGCAGCTCTCCCTGCAGGACGGCGAAGTCTTGGACAGCATGTTCATGAGCTGCAAGAAACTGCGCACCTTCTTCGAGCAGACCCTGCAGGACTGCAAGGAAACCGGCGTCATGTGGTCCCTGCACGTCAAGGCGACCATGATGAAGGTCTCCCACCCGATCGTATTCGGTCACGCGGTCAGCGTTTACTACAAGGACGTGTTCGACAAGTACGGCGAGCTGTTCAAGGAACTGGGCGTCAACCCGAACAACGGCATCAGCAGCGTCTACGACAAGATCAAGGTGCTGCCGGCGTCCCAGCAGGAAGAGATCCTCCACGACATCCACGAGGTGTACAGCCACCGTCCGGAAATGGCGATGGTCGACTCCGTGAAGGGCATCACCAACCTGCACATCCCGAGCGACGTGATCGTCGACGCCTCCATGCCGGCGATGATCCGCAACTCTGGCCAGATGTGGGGTAAGGACGGCAAGCAGAAAGACACCAAGGCGGTGATGCCCGAGAGCACCTACGCTCGCATCTACCAGGAAATGATCAACTTCTGCAAAACCAACGGCGCCTTCGACCCGACCACCATGGGTACCGTACCGAACGTTGGCCTGATGGCCCAGAAAGCAGAGGAATACGGCTCCCACGACAAGACCTTCGAAATGACCGCCGACGGCTCCATGCGCGTTGTGGCCGCCGATGGCACCGTGCTGATGCAGCACGAAGTGGAAGCCGGCGACATCTGGCGCGCCTGCCAGACCAAGGACGCCCCGATCCGTGACTGGGTCAAGCTGGCCGTTACCCGCGCCCGCCAGTCCAACACCCCGGCCATCTTCTGGCTGGACCCGGAGCGCGCCCACGACCGCGAACTGCGCAAGAAGGTCGAGCTGTACCTGCAGGGCCACGACCTGACTGGCCTGGACATCAGCATCAAGGGCTACAACGAAGCCATCCGTACCAGCATGGAGCGCCAATTGCGCGGCCAGGACACCATTTCAGTGACCGGCAACGTACTGCGCGACTACCTGACCGACCTGTTCCCGATCATGGAACTGGGCACCTCGGCCAAGATGCTCTCCATCGTTCCGCTGATGGCGGGCGGCGGCATGTACGAGACCGGCGCCGGCGGTTCGGCTCCGAAGCACGTGCAGCAGCTGGTGGAAGAGAATTACCTGCGCTGGGATTCCCTGGGCGAGTTCCTGGCCCTGGCGGTCTCCCTGGAAGAAACCGGGATCAAGACCGGCAACGCCAAGGCCAAGCTGCTCGGCAAGGCACTGGACGAAGCCACCGGCAAACTGCTGGACAACAACAAGTCGCCGTCCCGCAAGGTCGGTGAGATCGACAACCGCGGCAGCCACTTCTACCTGGCGCTGTACTGGGCCCAGGCCCTGGCAGCCCAGAACGAAGACGCCGAGCTGAAGGCCCACTTCGCGCCGCTGGCCAAGACCCTGACCGAACAGGAAGCGACCATCGTCGCTGAACTGAACGGTGCCCAGGGCAAAGCCGTGGACATCGGCGGCTACTACCGCTCGAATCCGGAGCTGACCAGCCAGGTGATGCGCCCCAGCAGCACCTTCAATGCTGCGATCGACGGCCTGCTGGCTTAATCGCCTCAGGCAGTCAAAAGAGACCCCGGGCCCTGTCCGGGGTTTCTTTTTTGGCGTTATCGGCACCATGTCTATTGTCATCAGGAGTCCCAGATGAGCTGGCAACCCCATATCACGGTCGCAACCATCGTCGAAGACCAGGGCCGCTTCCTGCTGGTCGAGGAGCTGGCCGGCGGCCACGCGGTGTTCAACCAGCCAGCCGGCCATCTGGAAGCCGATGAAAGCCTGCTCGAAGCCGCCATTCGCGAAACCTTCGAGGAAACCGGCTGGGAGGTCGAGCTCACTGCCGTCACCGGCATCTATCTCTACACCGCCCCCAGCAACGGCGTGACCTACCAGCGCGTCTGCTTCGCCGCCCGCCCACTGCACCACCACCCGGACCAGCCGCTGGACGACGGCATCATCGGGCCGCGCTGGCTGACGCGCGATGAACTCCTGGCGGAAAAAGACCGCTGGCGCAGTCATCTGGTCCTGCGCTGCATCGATGACTACCTCGCAGGCGAGCGGTTCCCCCTCAGCCTGATCCGCGTCGCCTGACCAGCCCCAGCCCTGTTAGAATTCCGCTTTTGCTCAACAGCCAGTGCAGATTCCCATGCGTGATCCAGCCAATACCCGCGTCATAGTCGGCATGTCCGGCGGCGTCGACTCCTCGGTTTCCGCCCTCCTGCTCCTCGAGCAGGGCTATCAGGTGGAAGGCCTGTTCATGAAGAACTGGGACGAGGACGACGGCACCGAGTACTGCACCGCCAAGGTGGACCTGGCCGACGCCCAGGCCGTCTGCGACCGTATCGGCATCAAGCTGCACACCGCCAACTTCGCCGCGGAGTACTGGGACAACGTGTTCGAGCACTTCCTCGCCGAATACAAGGCAGGCCGCACGCCGAACCCGGACATCCTCTGCAACCGCGAAATCAAGTTCAAAGCCTTCCTCGACTACGCCCTGTCCCTTGGCGCAGACCTGATCGCCACCGGCCACTACGTGCGCCGCCGCGACATCGACGGCCGCACCGAACTGCTCAAGGGCCTGGACCCGAACAAGGACCAGAGCTACTTCCTGCACGCCGTCGGCGGTGAGCAGATCGCTCGCACCCTGTTCCCGGTCGGCGAACTGGAGAAGCCCGAAGTGCGCGCCATTGCCGAGAAATACGACCTGGCGACTGCGCGCAAGAAGGACTCCACCGGCATCTGCTTCATCGGTGAGCGCCGTTTCACCGACTTCCTCAAGCAGTACCTGCCCGCCCAGCCCGGCAGTATCGAAACCACTGAGGGCGACGTCATCGGGCGCCACCACGGCCTGATGTACCACACAATCGGTCAGCGCCAGGGCCTGGGTATCGGCGGCATGAAAGACGCCAGCGACGACCCGTGGTACGTGCTGGCCAAGGACCTTTCGCGCAACGTGCTGATCGTCGGCCAGGGCAACGAGAATCCCTGGCTCTTCTCCCGCTCGCTGAAAGCTTCCGACATCTACTGGGTCAACCCCATCGACCTCAGCCAGCCACGCCGCCTCAAGGCGAAGGTGCGCTATCGCCAGAGCGACCAGCCCTGCACGCTGGAAAAGACCGCAGACGGCTATGTCGCAGTATTCGACGAACCCCAGCGCGCCGTCACACCAGGCCAGTCGGTCGTGTTCTACGACGGCGAAATCTGCCTCGGCGGCGGTGTGATCGAAAGCGCTCACCCCTGGGATGCAGGGGTACAGCGCCCATGAACCAGACCCGCGAACAACTGGTCGCCCTCGGCGCTGTCTTCGAAGCCGCTGCCCTGGTGGACCGCATCGCCAAGACCGGGCAGATCAGCGAACCGCCGCTGAGCTGCATGCTCGGAAGCCTGCTGATCCGCAATCCGAAGGACACCCTGGAAGTCTACGGCGGCGACGACATCAACCTGCGCGACGGCTACAAGGCCCTGGCCAGCGCACTGGAGCGCGAACCCGCCAGCCTGCAACGCGAGCCCCTGCGCTATGCCCTGGCCCTGCTCACGCTGGAACGCCAACTGGCCAAACGCGGCGACATGCTGGACATCATTGGCACCCGCCTGGACCAGATCCAGCAGCAGGTACAGCACTTCGGACTGGTACACGACAACGTCATTGCGGCCTGTGCCAGCCTCTACCAGGACACCCTGAGCACCTTCCGCCAGCGCATCCAGGTGCACGGCGACATGCGCCACCTGCAGCAATCCAGCAACGCCGCGAAAATCCGTGCCCTGCTGCTCACAGGCATCCGCGCCGCGCGCCTCTGGCGCCAGCTGGGCGGCAATCGCTGGCAGCTCCTGTTCAGCCGCCGCAAGCTGCTGAACGAGCTCTACCCCCTGCTCCGCGGCTGACCCGACGTGCCATGTGTCGAACGACCATGGCACGGAAGCGGCGAGCGGAAAGAAAACCATGTATGATGTGCGCCCCTTTTCGTTGACCGATTGTCCGAGAACGCACTCATGCAGCTTTCCTCGCTCACCGCGGTTTCCCCCGTAGACGGCCGCTACGCCGGCAAAACCAACGCCCTGCGCCCGATCTTCAGCGAATACGGCCTGATCCGTTTTCGCGTCCAGGTAGAGGTCCGCTGGCTGCAGCGCCTCGCCGCCCACGCCGGCATTCCGGAAGTCGCGCCCTTCTCCGCCGAAGCCAATGTCCTGCTCGACAAGCTGGCCGAAGACTTCCAGCTGGAGCATGCCGAGCGCATCAAGGAAATCGAGCGCACCACCAACCACGACGTGAAAGCCGTGGAGTACCTGCTCAAGGAACAGGCCGCCAAGCTGCCCGAACTGGCCAAGGTCAGCGAATTCATCCACTTCGCCTGCACCAGCGAGGACATCAACAACCTGTCCCACGCCCTGATGCTGCGTGAAGGCCGCGACCAGGTCGTGCTACCGCTGATGCGCCAGCTGGCCAACGCCATCCGCGATCTGGCCGTGCGTTTCGCCGACGTGCCGATGCTCTCCCGCACCCACGGCCAGCCGGCCTCGCCGACCACCCTCGGCAAGGAAATGGCCAACGTCGTCTACCGCCTGGAGCGCCAGATCGCCCAGGTAGCCGCCGTGCCGCTGCTGGGCAAGATCAACGGTGCCGTGGGCAACTACAACGCCCATCTGTCCGCCTACCCGGACGTCGACTGGGAAGCCAACGCCCGCGAATTCATCGAAAGCGACCTGGGGCTGACCTTCAACCCCTACACCACCCAGATCGAACCGCACGACTACATTGCCGAGCTGTTCGACGCCGTCGCCCGCTTCAACACCATCCTCATCGACTTCGATCGCGACGTCTGGGGCTACATCTCCCTCGGCTACTTCAAGCAGAAGACCATTGCCGGCGAGATCGGCTCGTCCACCATGCCGCACAAGGTCAACCCAATCGACTTCGAGAACTCCGAAGGCAACCTCGGCATCGCCAACGCTCTGCTCCAGCATCTGGCCAGCAAGCTGCCGATCTCCCGTTGGCAGCGTGACCTGACCGACTCCACCGTGCTGCGCAACCTCGGCGTTGGCTTCGCTCACAGCGTTATCGCCTTTGAGGCCACCCTCAAGGGAATCAGCAAGTTGGAGCTGAATGCTCAGCGCATTGCTGAAGACCTGGACGCCTGCTGGGAAGTCCTTGCCGAGCCCATCCAGACCGTGATGCGCCGCTACGCGATCGAGAATCCGTACGAGAAGCTCAAGGAACTGACCCGCGGCAAGGGCATCAGCCCGGAAGCCCTGCAGACTTTCATCGATGGCCTGGATATTCCGGCCGAGGCCAAGGCCGAACTGCGCAAAATGACCCCCGCCAGCTACATCGGCAACGCCGTAGCCCAGGCCAAGCGCATCTGATCGGTTTTGAACCATTGCACGCCCGGCTGTGCCGGGCGTTTTTATTTCAAAGGCTTAGACATGAATCCTGATACTCCTCTTCAACTTCTGGGCGGACTTACCGCGCGCGAATTCCTGCGCGATTACTGGCAGAAGAAGCCACTCCTGATCCGTCAGGCCATCCCCGGATTCGAAAGCCCCATCTCCCCCGACGAACTGGCTGGCCTGTCCCTGGAAGAGGAAGTCGAATCGCGCCTGGTTCTCGAGCACGGCGAACGCCCCTGGGAACTGCGTCGCGGCCCATTCGCCGAAGACACCTACCAGAACCTGCCTGAGCGTGACTGGACGCTGCTGGTCCAGGCCGTCGATCAGTTCGTTCCGGACGTGGCGGAACTGCTGGAGCAATTCCGCTTCCTGCCCAGCTGGCGCATCGATGACGTGATGATCAGCTTCGCCGCACCCGGTGGCGGCGTAGGACCGCACTTCGACAACTACGACGTGTTTCTCCTGCAGGGCCACGGCCGCCGCAACTGGAAGATTGGCCAGATGTGCGACGCCGAAAGCGCCCTGCTGCCCCACGCGGACCTGCGCATCCTCGCCGACTTCCAACAGACCGACGAATGGGTCCTGGAGCCCGGCGACATGCTTTACCTGCCGCCACGCCTGGCCCACTTCGGCATCGCCGAAGACGACTGCATGACCTACTCCGTCGGCTTCCGCGCCCCCAGCGCCGCCGAAGTGCTGACTCACTTCACCGACTTCCTCGCCCAGTTCCTGCCGGACGAAGAGCGCTACAGCGATGCCGGCGCTGCCCCCGCCAGCGATCCGCATGAGATCCAGCGCGATGCCCTGGACCGCCTCAAGACCCTGCTCAACGAGCACATGAGCGACGAGCGCCTGCTGCTGACCTGGTTCGGCCAGTTCATGACCGAGCCGCGCTACCCCGAGCTGGTGGCCGGCGCTGAAGTGGAAGAAGAAGACTTCCTCGGCGCCATCGAAGACGGCGCGGTACTGATCCGCAACCCCAGCGCACGCCTAGCCTGGTCCGAAGTGGACGTCGGCCTGGTGCTCTTCGCCAGTGGCCAGAGCCGCCTGCTGCCGAGCGAGTTGCGCGAGCTGTTGAAGCTGATCTGCGCAGCCGAAGCCCTGCATCTGGAGAATCTCGGCCAATGGCTGGCCGATGACGAGGGGCGTAAGCTTCTTCTGGAACTGGTCAAGCAAGGAAGTCTGGAGTTTGCCGATGAGTGAGATACACGTCCGCGTTGCCGACTGGCAAAAGGACAATGCCGACCTGCGTCGAATCCGTGAGGCCGTGTTCATCGCCGAACAGTCCGTCGCACCGGAGCTGGAATGGGACACCGAAGATGCGGACGCCGTGCACTTTCTCGCCTTCGAGCGGGACTATGCTATCGGCACCGCTCGCCTGCTTCCCGACGGCCACATCGGCCGCGTTTCGGTGCTCAAGGATTGGCGCGGACTGAAGGTGGGCGACCGCCTGCTGCAGGCGGCCATCGCTGAAGCGGAGCGCCAAGGCCTGAAGCGCCAGATGCTGTCCGCCCAGGTGCATGCCACTGCGTTCTACGAACGCCACGGCTTCAAGATCGTCAGCAGCGAGTTCCTCGAGGCTGGCATTCCCCACGTGGACATGGTGCGCGAAAGCCAGTAGAGACACAGATGAACGAGAACGCCCCGGACCCCACTGAGAACGACGTCGAGCTGCCGGCAATCGAGTTTCAGTCGCCGGGGCGCTTCAGCGTTCACAACCCACCGGCTGCACAATCGGAAACTCCCAGTTGGGAGCCTGCTCCCTTTGCCCTCGGCAGCCATGATCGCCTCGAACGCTTCAGCACGCCGGAAGACGCTCGTGCCCATGCCCTCGCGCTGATGCAACAGGCCCGCCGCCAGCTCTGCCTGTACAGCACCGACCTGGAACCGTGGCTCTATCACAACAGCGCCATTCAGCAAGCCTGCACCCGCCTGCTCATCAGCGACCCGAAGTGCCAGCTGCGCATCCTGGTTCGCGACCTGAGCCGCGTCGTGAAGGAAGGCCATCGCCTGCTCAGCCTTAGCCGGCGCATCTCCAGCAATTTCCAGATTCGCCGCATCAACCCCGACCATCCGGCCGAGGACCTCGCCTATCTGATCGCCGACGACCGCGGACTGCTCGTCCGCCCGGAACCCGAGCAGTTTTCGGGCTACGCACTCTACAACGACCCCGGAAGGACCCGGCTGCAGCAGACCCGCTTTCAGCAAGCCTGGGACCTGAGCATTACCGACCCCGATTTGCGGAGCTTCCTGATATGACCCCACGCGCCCTGCTCGCCGCCCTCCTCCTGCTGGCCTGCCTGCCCCTGCAGGCGGCCACGGAGCTCATCCAGCTGCGCTACCGCACGGCGGATGAGTTGCTGCCGATGGCTCAGTCGGTGCTGGGCAACGAAGGGCGCGTCAGCGCATATGGCAACCAACTGATCGTCAATGCCGAGCCGGCCAGGATCACCGAACTGCGCAACCTGCTGGACCAGCTCGATACCCGTCCGCGACGCCTGCTGATCAGCGTCGACACCAGCGACAGCAACTTCCAGAGTGACCGCGGCTATGCCGTCAATGGCTCGGCCAGCGTTGGCGGCGTGGACGTCCAGGCCGGACGGGGCGAAGTCCACGGCCGCGACCAGGTGCGCATCATCCGTCGCAACACCGACAGCCGTGGTGGCGGCGTGCAACAGGTGCAGGCCACCGAGGGCTACCCGGCCCTGATCCAGGTTGGCCAGAGCGTGCCCATCACGAGCACCAGCAGTGGCCCCTATGGCGAGGTCTACAGCAACACCGAGTACCGCAACGTGACCCAGGGCTTCTACGTCACGGCCACCCTCAGTGGCGAACTGGTGCACGTCAGCATCAGCAGCAACCGCGACCGCCTGAACAACCACCAGCCCGGCGTGATCGATGTGCAGAGCACCGATACAAAGGTCAGCGGCCGGCTCGGCGAATGGATCACCATCGGCGCCGTGAACGAAAGCAGCCAGTCCGACGAAAGCGGTTTTCTCCGCCACCGCACCACCCAGGGACGCGACGACATGACCCTGCGGCTCAAGGTTGAAGCGGTCGACTGATCGCACATTTTCAGACCAGCCGGTCTCAGCCGAAAGTCTTATGTAGTAGTGCTAAAAAAACACTACAAAACGTTTGACGAACACCTGTTTGAAAGAGCATGATGGCCTCGCTCCCGCTAGCCAGGGGCCCTGGAAAGGGCCTCCGGATCGCGCTCCCAGCCAACCAGCCGAGCCGATCCGTGTTGTAACAGCCCATAAGGCAGTGCGACGAGGTTGCGACTGGAACGAGGTTGTCCTGAGGGACGGGGAAGCACCCGCAACAATCGCAATATCGAAGGCAGTGCCCGGCAGATCGCCCAACGGTTTCCACGAACCGGCAAGTGATCGAAGAGCGCAAAACCACCCATCGATTTCGCGAGCGTCTGCAGTCAGTCACCCCTCCTCCAGCTAAATCTCTCCAGTCGGTCCTTCGACGCGCTGCGGTGAGCAACCCGCAATAACCTTCAGAACGCAGGTTTTTGAGTGGGAAAGTCGGTGCTCAACCACATACACACTTTGAAGGATTGACCATGTCCGCTTATCAAAACGACATCAAGGCCATTGCCGCTCTGAAAGAAGCGAACGGCAACAGCTGGAGCGCTATCAACCCCGAGTCGGTTGCCCGCATGCGCGCCCAGAACCGCTTCAAGACCGGTCTGGATATCGCCAAGTACACCGCGGCCATCATGCGCAAGGACATGGCCGAGTACGACGCCGACTCCTCCGTCTACACCCAGTCCCTGGGCTGCTGGCATGGCTTCATCGGTCAGCAGAAGCTGATCTCCATCAAGAAGCACCTGAAGACCACCAACAAGCGCTACCTCTACCTCTCCGGCTGGATGGTTGCCGCGCTGCGCTCCGACTTTGGCCCGCTGCCCGACCAGTCCATGCACGAGAAGACTGCCGTTTCCGGCCTGATCGAAGAGCTCTACACCTTCCTGCGCCAGGCTGACGCCCGCGAACTGGACCTGCTGTTCACCGCCCTGGACGCTGCCCGCGCCGCTGGCGACAAAGCCAAGCAGGACGAGATCCAGGCCCAGATCGACGGCTACGAGACCCACGTAGTACCGATCATCGCCGACATCGACGCCGGTTTCGGTAACCCGGAAGCCACCTACCTGCTGGCCAAGAAAATGATCGAAGCGGGTGCCTGCTGCATCCAGATCGAGAATCAGGTATCCGACGAAAAGCAGTGCGGCCACCAGGACGGCAAAGTGACCGTTCCGCACGAAGACTTCCTCGCCAAGATCAACGCTGTTCGCTACGCCTTCCTCGAACTGGGCGTTGACGACGGTGTGATCGTTGCCCGTACCGACTCCCTGGGTGCCGGCCTGACCAAGCAGATCGCCGTGACCAAGCAACCGGGTGACCTGGGCGACCAGTACAACTCCTTCCTGGACTGCGACGAAATCAGCGCCGCCGACCTGCAGAACGGCGACGTGGTGATCAACCGCGGTGGCAAGCTGCTGCGTCCGAAGCGCCTGCCGAGCAACCTGTTCCAGTTCCGCAAGGGCACCGGCGAAGATCGCTGCGTCCTGGACTGCATCACCTCGCTGCAGAACGGCGCCGACCTGCTGTGGATCGAAACCGAGAAGCCGCACGTTGGCCAGATCAAAGGCATGGTTGACCGCATCCGCCAGGTCATCCCGAACGCCAAGCTGGTGTACAACAACAGCCCGTCCTTCAACTGGACCCTGAACTTCCGCCAGCAAGTGTTCGATGCGTTCGTTGCCGAAGGCAAAGACGTATCCGCCTACGACCGCGCCAAGCTGATGAGCGTCGAGTACGACGAAACCGAACTGGCCCAGGTTGCAGACGAGAAGATCCGTACCTTCCAGCGCGACGGTTCGGCCCACGCCGGCATCTTCCACCACCTGATTACCCTGCCGACCTACCACACCGCGGCCCTGTCCACCGACAACCTGGCCAAGGGCTACTTCGCCGACCAAGGCATGCTGGCCTACGTGAAGGGCGTGCAGCGTCAGGAACTCCGTCAGGGCATCGCCTGCGTCAAGCACCAGAACATGGCTGGCTCCGACATCGGCGATAACCATAAAGAGTACTTCGCTGGCGAAGCTGCTCTGAAAGCGAGCGGCAAAGACAACACCATGAACCAGTTCCACTAAGAGGAACTGCCACCGGCCGACCACGCATCGGCCGGACATGGCGAGTCAGAGGACCCCGGTGCCTGCACCGGGGTTTCCTTTTTAAGGGCGCTCCACTACCCGATCGTCCGCAGCGGGTTGCCAAGCCTCCCCGCCTTTCTAGAATCAGCAAAACCCCGGAGCCCAGCCATGCCCCGAACCCTGCTGCTGATTCTCCTGCTCCTCTCTCCCGCCCTTCGCGCCAGCGACCTGGAGCTGCTGGTCAGCCAGCCGCAACTGGGCGAGATCCTTGACGGACTCAAGACCGGCCGACATCCACGCTTCGCCGTGGTCGACTACGGGCGCGCATCCGCACTGCCGCGCCTCTACTTGTTCGACAGCCGTAACCATGCCTTGCTTGGCCGTTACCGCGTCGCCCACGGCAAGGGCTCGGACCCGGACCATGATGGCCACGCCGACAGCTTCTCCAACGCACCGGGCAGCCGCGCAACTTCACTGGGCGAGTTCCGCACCTCCGATGTTTTCGATAGCGAGGAGCCAGGGCATGGCCGCTCCATGCGACTCATCGGCCTCAGCCAGACCAACAGCAATGCCGAAGAGCGCGCCATCGTCATCCACGCCAACACCTATATGGAGGAGGACTTCATCCGCCAGCACGGCGTACCGGGACGCAGCCATGGCTGCCTGGTCCTGGCCAGCGCCGACCGTGACAGGGTTATCGAAGAGCTGGAGGGTGGTGCACTGATATTCGCCATCAGCCAGAAAGGACAGGCGTTTGCGCATCAGTAAGCGCTCGCGATCTGTGCGGCACGTCCCACGCAACAGCATATCCATCGTACTGTCATGGTTCCGTCGTGTTGAGCCATTAGCGTCAGGTCTCCGTCGATTCGCCTGCGTGGAGATCCGCCTTGAACCAACAAAACGACAATGCCGTGCTCTTTGGCAACGGCGACGAGCTACCCAGCAACACCTCTGACAACCCGCACATCAACGACCTGATCAGCGGGCTCAATCGTCGCCAGGTGCTGATTGGCGGCGCCGCCATGAGCGCCCTCGCCTTCCTCGGCGCCGCCGCCCCTGGAGACGCACTGGCCGCTGAACCCCAGGCGAAAGGCTTCCCGCTCAAGCCGCGTGCACGCCTGCCTTTCGAGGCCATCCCCAGCGGCCGCGCCGACACCATTTCCGTACCGCCGGGCTACAAGGCCACCCCCTTTATCCCATGGGGCACGCCAATCACCGGTCGCTACCCGGCCTTCGCCGAAGACGCCAGCAACAGCGCGCAGGACCAGGCCGAGCAGATCGGCATGCACCATGACGGCATGCACTTTTTCCCGATCGATGCACGTCGCGGAATCGGCATGCGCTCGGACCACGGCCTCCTGGTGCTCAACCATGAATACATCGACGCCCCGCTGCTGCACCCCAACGGTCCGACCGTCGTGGGCGGCAAACGCGTCATCGCCGAAGAAGTGCGCAAGGAAATCAATGCCCACGGTGTTTCCGTGGTGGAAATCCGCCGCAATGTAAATGGCGAATGGGAAGTGGTGCCCAGCCGTCGCAACCGCCGCATCACGGCCGCCACACCCATGAAAATCGCCGGCCCGGCCCGTGGTCACAAACTGCTACAGACCCGCTACAGCCCGCAAGGCACCGCCACTCGTGGCACTCAGAACAATTGCTCCAACGGCTTTACGCCGTGGGGCACCTACCTCACCTGCGAAGAGAACTGGGCAGGCTACTTCGCCACTCGCGACACCGATCTGCCGCGCGAACTCAAACGCTACGGCCTGCGCAATAGCAGCCGCTTCGGCTGGGAAACTTTGCCGGGCGACGAATTCGAACGCTTCGACGCCACCCGCAAAGCCGCCGACGCCAAGGGCGACTACCGCAATGAGCCCAACCATTTCGGTTGGATCGTCGAAATCGACCCCTTTGACCCGGACTCAACGCCGGTCAAACACACCGCCCTCGGTCGCTTTGCCCATGAAGGGCTGATTTTCGCCCCCGTGAAGCCCGGCCGCCCGGTAGTCTGCTACTCCGGCGACGACTCGCAGAACGAGTACATCTACAAGTACGTCAGCCGCGACAAGTACCGCCCCGGCCAGGCCAACGGCCGCCTGCTGGATGAAGGCACCCTGTACGTCGCACGCTTCAACGCCGACGGTAGCGGCGACTGGCTGGCCCTGGACATCAACGATCGCAACTTCCTCAAGGCCTGCAACGTCGCAGGCGTGACCTTCGCCGACCAGGGCGAAGTGCTGATCAACACGCGCCAGGCTGCCGACGTCGTGGGTGCCACGCGTATGGACCGCCCGGAATGGGGCGCCGTGAATCCCGATAACGGCGAGGTCTATTTCACCCTCACCAACAACACCGCGCGCACCACCGCCGATGCCGCCAACCCCCGCCCAGCCAATGCCTACGGCCACATCATCCGCTGGCGTGAAAACAGCCGCGACCACGCAGGCCGCCGTTTCGACTGGAACATCTTCCTGCTCGCCGGCCCCGAAGGCGACAGCCGCGGCCCGAATGGCAAGCCCCTGGGTGCACAGAACATCCTCGCCAGCCCCGACGGTCTCTGGTTCGACGACGAAGGACGCCTGTGGATCCAGACCGACATGAGTGGCAGCCAGCTCAGCGCCGGCCCCTTCGGCAACAACCAGATGCTGGTGGCGGATCCACGCAGTGGAGAGATGAAACGCTTCCTGGTCGGCCCCCTGGGCGCGGAAGTCACCGGGATCAGCGCAACACCGGATTTCCGTACCCTGTTCGTCAACATCCAGCACCCCGGCGAAGGCTCCACGGCCACCAACCTGCTCAGCGCCTGGCCGGATGGCCCCGGCAAGCGCCCGCGCTCTTCCACTGTTGTCATCACCCGCGAGGATGGGCGCCGACTGCTCTGATTCCCCGCAAGGCTCTTGGCCGACCCTTGCGGGTCGGCCTCTTTTTTCCTGACTCGCAAGGATGCATGAACAAAAACAAATGTAATTGTCGCAATTATGAAAGCGACCCGAAGTTCAACTTAGGAAGGATTTACACATATTTTTTTGGGCAGTTTATTAGTTTCACAAGACAACTCACGTGTAGTGACTAATTAACCACCAATCAAATGCTAATGACTATCATTACCCACAATCTCTTCCCCTGACTGCGACATAAGGCCGCAATCCGACCAAGGCCTAACAAATTCCTGAAAGCCCCGCCACCAAAGGCTTACAGGCAAACAAGAGGCCAAAAATCCGGCTGCGTGGGCAATTTTTTGGCCTGAAAAATTTACTTGCACGCCCGGTCGGGCATAAAATTGTCGGAATCGATTGCCAGGGCATCATTAAATGCTCGGCATTAAACCTTTTAACGCAAGTGAACGCCGTTCCTTGTCTTAAGGAGTTCCGGCATGTCGGAAGCTGCTGCCATCATGTCCCACAACTGGGGTTTCGCTATTTTCCTGCTAGGCGTCGTCGGCCTCTGTGCCTTCATGATCGGCGTCTCGAGCCTGCTGGGCAGCAAGTCCATCGGCCGCAGCAAGAACGACCCCTTCGAATCCGGCATGCTCCCCACCGGCAGCGCTCGCCTGCGCCTCTCCGCAAAGTTCTATCTGGTCGCGATGCTCTTCGTGATCTTCGACGTCGAAGCCCTCTTTCTCTTCGCTTGGTCCGTTTCCGTCCGCGAAAGCGGTTGGGCCGGTTTTATCGAAGCAACCATTTTCATAGCAATTCTGTTGGCAGGTCTTGTCTACCTATGGCGCATCGGGGCGCTTGATTGGGCTCCCGAAGGTCGTCGCAAGCGGCAGGCGAAGCTAAAACAATGAGGCTTTGGCAATGCAATACAAACTTACTCGGATCGATCCGGATGCCACTTACGAGCAGTATCCGATCGGCGAACGGGAGACCGTTTCCGACCCGCTGCTAGAAGATCAGGTGCATAAGAACATCTTCCTGGGCAAGCTTGAGGATGTTCTCAACGGCGCAGTCAACTGGGGTCGCAAGAACTCCCTGTGGCCGTACAACTTTGGCCTCTCCTGCTGCTACGTGGAGATGACCACCGCCTTCACCGCGCCGCACGACATCGCGCGATTCGGTGCGGAGGTCATTCGTGCATCACCACGCCAGGCGGACTTCATGGTCATCGCCGGCACCTGCTTCATCAAGATGGCGCCGGTCATCCAGCGTCTCTATGAGCAGATGCTGGAACCGAAGTGGGTAATTTCCATGGGTTCGTGCGCGAACTCCGGTGGCATGTACGATATTTATTCGGTCGTTCAGGGCGTGGACAAGTTCCTTCCCGTGGACGTCTACATTCCCGGCTGCCCGCCCCGTCCGGAGGCGTTCCTGCAAGGCCTGATGCTGTTGCAGGAATCCATCGGCCAGGAGCGCCGCCCGCTATCCTGGGTCGTTGGGGACCAAGGCATCTACCGTGCCGACATGCCCTCCGAGCGAGAGAAGCGCCGCGAACAGCGTATTCAGGTCACCAACCTGCGCAGCCCCGACGAAGTCTGAGCCTGTTCTTCTCCGGAAGACCCCAGGCTCATTCTTTACGTTGACGAATAGCGACCGAGACCATGACTGCAGACACCGTTCTGTCCATTCCGCCTTACAAGGCTGACGACCAAGACGTCGTCGTAGAGCTCAATTCCCGCTTTGGCGCCGAAAGCCTGACCATCCAGTCGACCCGTACCGGCATGCCGGTGATCTGGGTCGCCCGTGACAAGCTGATCGACGTCCTCAAGTTCCTGCGCAATCTCCCGCGCCCCTACGTCATGCTGTACGACCTGCATGGCGTGGACGAGCGCCTGCGCACCCAGCGCCGCGGCCTGCCGAATGCCGATTTCACGGTGTTCTACCACCTGATGTCGCTGGAACGTAATAGTGACGTGATGATCAAGGTGGCCTTGTCCGAGGGCGACCTCAACCTTCCTACCGTCACCGGTATCTGGCCCAACGCCAACTGGTACGAGCGGGAAGTCTGGGACATGTACGGCATCACCTTCGCCGGCCACCCGCACCTGTCGCGGATCATGATGCCCAACACCTGGGAAGGTCACCCACTGCGCAAGGACTACCCGGCGCGCGCCACCGAATTCGACCCCTTCAGCCTGACCCTGGCCAAGCATCAGCTTGAAGAAGAAGCCGCGCGCTTCCGCCCGGAAGACTGGGGCATGAAGCGCCACGGCGAGAACGAGGACTACATGTTCCTCAACCTCGGCCCGAACCACCCCTCCGCCCACGGTGCCTTCCGTATCATCCTGCAGCTGGACGGCGAAGAGATCGTCGACTGCGTGCCGGAAGTCGGTTACCACCACCGTGGTGCCGAGAAGATGGCCGAGCGCCAGTCCTGGCACAGTTTCATTCCTTACACCGACCGTATCGACTACCTCGGTGGCGTGATGAACAACCTGCCGTACGTCCTCGCGGTCGAGAAGCTCGCCGGCATCAAGGTGCCGCAGCGCGTCGACTTCATCCGCGTGATGATGGCCGAGTTCTTCCGAATCACCAGCCACCTGCTGTTCCTGGGCACCTATATCCAGGACGTGGGCGCCATGACCCCGGTGTTCTTCACCTTCACCGACCGCCAGCGCGCCTACAAGGTGATCGAAGCCGTTACCGGTTTCCGCCTGCACCCGGCCTGGTACCGCATTGGCGGCGTCGCCCACGACCTGCCGCGCGGCTGGGACGGCCTGGTGAAAGAATTCGTCGAATGGCTGCCCAAGCGCCTCGACGAGTACACCAAGGCTGCCCTGAAGAACAGCATCCTCAAGGGCCGCACCGTCGGCGTGGCCCAGTACAACACCAAGGAAGCCCTCGAGTGGGGTGTTACCGGTGCCGGCCTGCGCTCCACCGGCTGCGACTTCGACCTGCGCAAGGCCCGCCCGTACTCCGGCTATGAAAACTTCGAGTTTGAAGTACCCCTGGCCCACAACGGTGATGCCTACGACCGCTGCATGGTCCGCGTGGAAGAGATGCGCCAGAGCATCCGCATCATCGACCAGTGCCTGAAGAACATGCCGGAAGGCCCGTACAAGGCCGACCACCCGCTGACCACGCCGCCGCCGAAAGAGCGCACGCTGCAGCACATCGAGACCCTCATCACCCACTTCCTGCAGGTTTCCTGGGGCCCGGTCATGCCGGCCAACGAAGCCTTCCAGATGATCGAGGCGACCAAGGGCATCAACAGCTACTACCTCACCAGCGACGGCAGCACCATGAGCTACCGCACCCGGATCCGGACGCCCAGTTTCCCCCACCTGCAGCAGATCCCCTCGGTGATCCGCGGCAGCATGGTGGCAGACCTGATCGCCTACCTGGGCAGTATCGACTTCGTAATGGCTGACGTGGACCGCTGATCATGAGCACCCTTATCCAGACCGACCGTTTCGTCCTCAGCGAAACCGAGCGCTCGGCCATCGAGCACGAAATGCATCACTACGAGGACCCGCGCGCGGCGTCCATCGAAGCCCTGAAGATCGTCCAGAAAGAGCGTGGCTGGGTGCCGGACGGCGCCGCTGACGCCATTGGCGCGATCCTCGGCATCCCCGCCAGCGACGTCGAAGGCGTGGCGACCTTCTATAGCCAGATCTTCCGTCAGCCGGTCGGCCGCCACGTGATCCGCGTGTGCGACAGCATGACCTGCTACGTGGGCGGTCATGAGTCCGTCGTTGCCGAAATGCAGAAGCAGCTCGGCATCGGCCTCGGCCAGACCACCACCGACAACCGCTTCACCCTGCTGCCGGTCTGCTGCCTGGGCAACTGCGACAAAGCCCCGGCCGTGATGATCGACGACGACACCTTCGGCGACGTCCAGCCTGATGGCGTTGCCCAGTTGCTGGAGGCCTACCAGTGAAGACCCTTACCTCCATTGGCCCGGCCAACCGCATCGCCCGCAGCGAAGAAACCCATCCGCTGACCTGGCGCCTGCGCGAAGACGCGCAGCCGGTGTGGCTCGAGGAATACCAGCAGAAGAACGGCTACGCCGCCGCACGCAAGGCCCTGACCGAAATGGCCCAGGCCGACATCGTGCAGCAGGTCAAGGACTCCGGCCTGAAAGGCCGCGGCGGTGCGGGCTTCCCCACCGGCGTGAAGTGGGGCCTGATGCCGGCCGACGAATCCATGAACATCCGCTACCTGCTGTGCAACGCGGACGAAATGGAACCCAACACCTGGAAGGACCGCATGCTGATGGAACAGCAGCCCCACCTGCTGGTGGAAGGCATGCTGATCAGCGCCCGCGCCCTCAAGGCCTATCGCGGCTACATCTTCCTGCGCGGCGAATACGTCGACGCGGCGAACAACCTCAACCGTGCAATCGAGGAAGCCAAGGCCGCCGGCCTGCTGGGCAAGAACATCCTCGGCAGCGGCTTCGATTTCGAACTCTTCGTCCACACCGGCGCAGGCCGTTACATCTGTGGTGAAGAGACCGCGCTGATCAACTCCCTCGAAGGCCGCCGCGCCAACCCGCGCTCCAAGCCGCCCTTCCCCGCCGCTGTCGGCGTCTGGGGCAAGCCCACTTGCGTCAACAACGTCGAGACCCTGTGCAACGTGCCGGCGATCGTCGCCAACGGCGTGGACTGGTACAAGACCCTCGCCCGCCCGGGCAGCGAAGACATGGGCACCAAGCTCATGGGCTTCTCCGGCAAGGTGAAGAACCCCGGCCTCTGGGAGCTGCCCTTCGGTGTTCCTGCCCGTGAGCTGTTCGAAGACTACGCTGGTGGGATGCGCGACGGATTCAAGCTGAAAGCCTGGCAGCCCGGCGGTGCCGGTACCGGCTTCCTGCTTCCGGAACACCTGGACGCCCCCATGTACGCCGCCGGCATCGCCAAGGTGGGCACCCGTATGGGGACCGGCCTGGCCCTGGCCGTGGACGACAGCATCAACATGGTCTCCCTGCTGCGCAACATGGAAGAGTTCTTCGCCCGTGAGTCCTGCGGCTGGTGCACGCCCTGCCGCGACGGCCTGCCGTGGAGCGTCAAGCTCCTGCGCGCCCTGGAGCGCGGCGAAGGCCAACCCGGCGACCTGGAGACGCTGGAGCAGCTCGTCAACTTCCTCGGCCCAGGCAAGACGTTCTGCGCCCACGCACCGGGCGCCGTCGAGCCGCTGGGCAGTGCGATGAAGTATTTCCGTCCGGAATTCGAGGCAGGCATCGCCCGAGAGATTCCGGCAGCGCGACCGATCCCGGTCGGCGCCTGAGAAGAAGAATTCGCCATGGCGGCCGCTCACCCGGCCCCGTGCGCACACTGATTCCATTAGCCAAGCCCGGTCAAACGGGCAGATGAAGACTGAACCATGGCCACTATCCACGTAGACGGCAAGACGCTCGAAGTCGATGGTGCAGACAACCTCCTGCAGGCCTGTCTGTCCCTCGGACTCGACATCCCCTACTTCTGCTGGCACCCGGCGCTCGGTAGCGTCGGCGCCTGCCGCCAGTGCGCGGTGAAGCAGTACACCGACGAGAACGACAAACGCGGTCGCCTGGTCATGTCCTGCATGACCCCCGCCACCGACAACTCCTGGATTTCCATCGACGACGAAGAGGCCAAGCAATTCCGCGCCAGCGTCGTCGAATGGTTGATGACCAACCACCCGCACGACTGCCCGGTGTGCGAGGAAGGTGGTCACTGCCACCTGCAGGACATGACGGTAATGACCGGCCACAACGCCCGTCGCTACCGCTTCACCAAGCGTACCCACCAGAACCAGCAGCTCGGCCCGTTCATCTCCCACGAGATGAACCGCTGCATCGCCTGCTACCGCTGCGTGCGCTACTACAAGGACTACGCCGGCGGCACTGACCTCGGCGTCTACGGTGCCCACGACAACGTCTACTTCGGCCGCGTCGAAGACGGCGTGCTGGAGAGCGAGTTCTCCGGCAACCTGGTCGAGGTCTGCCCGACCGGCGTGTTCACCGACAAAACCCACTCCGAGCGCTACAACCGCAAATGGGACATGCAGTTCGCCCCGAGCATCTGCCAAGGCTGCTCCAGCGGCTGCAACATCAGCCCCGGTGAGCGCTACGGCGAGATCCGCCGCATCGAGAACCGCTTCAACGGCTCGGTGAACCAGTACTTCCTGTGCGACCGCGGCCGCTTCGGCTATGGCTACGTCAACCGCGAAGACCGCCCGCGCCAGCCGCTGCTGGGCAACCAGAAGCTGAGCCTGGACGGCGCCCTGGACAAGGCCGCCGAACTGCTCAAGGGCAAGCGCGTGATCGGCATCGGCTCGCCCCGCGCCAGCCTCGAAGGCAACTTCGCCCTGCGTGAGCTGGTCGGCGCCGAGAACTATTACTCTGGCATCGCCGCCGCCGAGCTCGCCAACCTGCGCCTGATCCGCGACATCCTGCAGAACGGCCCGCTGCCGGTGCCCACCCTGCGCGACATCGAGCAGCACGACGCCATCTTCGTCCTCGGCGAAGACCTGACCCAGACCGCTGCCCGCATGGCCCTCGCCCTGCGTCAGGCCGTCAAGGGCAAGGCCACCGAAATCGCCGCCTCGATGAAGATCCAGGATTGGCACATGGCCGCCGTGCAGAACGTCGCCCAGGACGCCCTGAACCCGCTGTTCATCGCCAGCGTTGCCGCCACTCGCCTGGATGACGTCGCCGCTGAAAGCGTCCACGCCGCCCCGGCCGACCTCGCCCGCATCGGTTTCGCCGTGGCTCACGCCATCGACCCGAGCGCCCCGGCCGTGGAAGGTCTGGAAAGCGAAGCCGCCGAGCTGGTCAAGCGCATCGCCGACGCCCTGATCAAAGCCAAGCGCCCGCTAGTGATCTCGGGCGCCTCGCTGGGCGAGAAGGCTTTGATCGAAGCCGCCGCCAACATTGCCAGCGCCCTGAAGAATCGTGAGAAGAACGGTTCCCTCAGCCTCGTGGTTCCGGAAGCCAACAGCATGGGCCTGGCCCTGTTTGGCGGTGAGTCCGTCGACGCGGCTCTGGCAGCCCTGACCTCCGGCAAGGCCGATGCTGTCGTGGTCCTGGAAAACGACCTGTACCGCCGCGCCGACGCCGCCAAGGTTGATGCCGCCTTGGCCGCCGCCCAGGTCGTCATCGTGGCCGACCACCAGCAGACCGCGACCGCCCTGCGCGCCCACCTGGTACTGCCGGCGGCCAGCTTCGCCGAAGGCGACGGCACCCTGGTTAGCCTGGAAGGTCGCGCCCAGCGCTACTTCCAGGTCTTTGATCCGAGCTACTACGACGACAGCATCCTGGTCCGCGAGGGCTGGCGCTGGTTGCACGCACTGCACAGCACCCTGCTGGGCAAGTCCGTCGACTGGACCCAGCTCGACCAGGTCACCGCCGCCTGCGCCGACAGCAGCGCGCTGCTGGCCGGCATCCGCGATGCCGCGCCGAGCGCCTCGTTCCGCATCAAGGGCATGAAGCTCGCCCGCGAACCGCACCGCTACAGCGGCCGCACCGCCATGCGCGCCAACATCAGCGTGCACGAGCCGCGTCAGCCGCAGGACAAGGACTCGGCCTTCGCCTTCTCCATGGAAGGCTATGCCGGCAGCACCGAAGCCCGTCAGCAGATTCCCTTCGCCTGGTCCCCGGGCTGGAACTCGCCGCAAGCCTGGAACAAGTTCCAGGACGAAGTCGGTGGTCACCTGCGCGCTGGCGACCCGGGCGTTCGCCTGATCGAAGCCAAGGGCCAGGTTCTCCCCTGGTTCGGCGTCAACGCCGCCTTCAACCCGGCCCAGGGCACCTGGCAGGCTGTGCCGCTGCACCACCTGTTCGGCAGCGAGGAGAACAGCTCCCGCGCCGCGCCGGTGCAAGAGCGCATCCCGCAGCCTTACGTGGCCATGGCCAAGGACGAAGCCGATCGCCTCGGCGTCAATGACGGCGCCCTGCTCGCCCTGACCGTCAACGGCCAGACCCTGCGTCTGCCGCTTTCCGTCAAGGAGGAGCTGGGCATCGGCCTGATCGGCCTGCCTGCCGGCCTGCCGGGCATCCCGGCCACCTTCGCCGGTGCCGTCGTCACTGCCGTACAGGAGTCCGCGCAATGAGCTGGCTGACGCCCGAACTGATCGACATCGTCGTCGCCGTCCTCAAGGCCATCGTCATCCTTCTCGGGGTGGTTGTGAGCGGTGCGCTGCTTTCTTGGGTGGAACGTCGCCTGCTGGGCCTGTGGCAGGACCGCTACGGCCCGAACCGCGTGGGCCCGTTCGGCGCCTTCCAGTTGGGCGCCGACATGATCAAGATGTTCTTCAAGGAAGACTGGACCCCGCCGTTCGCCGACAAGCTGATCTTCACCCTGGCGCCCATCATCGCGATGAGCGCCCTGCTGGTGGCTTTCGCCGTGGTGCCGGTCACCCCCACCTGGGGCGTGGCCGACCTGAACATCGGCATCCTGTTCTTCTTCGCCATGGCCGGCATCGCGGTCTACGCAGTGCTCTTCGCCGGCTGGTCGAGCAACAACAAGTTCGCCCTGCTCGGCAGCCTGCGCGCCTCGGCCCAGACCATCTCCTACGAGGTGTTCCTGGCGCTGTCGCTGATGGGCATCGTGGCCCAGGTCGGTTCCTTCAACATGCGCGACATCGTTGAATACCAGGCCCAGAACCTGTGGTTCATCATTCCGCAGTTCTTCGGCTTCTGTACCTTCATCATCGCCGGCGTCGCCGTGACCCACCGTCACCCCTTCGACCAGCCGGAAGCGGAACAGGAACTGGCTGACGGCTACCACATCGAGTACGCCGGCATGAAGTGGGGCATGTTCTTCGTGGGTGAATACATTGGCATCGTGCTGATCTCCGCCCTGCTCGTGACCCTGTTCTTCGGCGGTTGGCATGGCCCGTTCGGCATCCTGCCGCAGATCCCCTTCATCTGGTTCGCGCTCAAGACCGGCTTCTTCATCATGCTGTTCATCCTGCTGCGCGCGTCCATCCCGCGCCCGCGCTATGACCAGGTGATGGCCTTCAGCTGGAAGGTGTGCCTGCCGCTGACCCTGATCAACCTGCTGGTGACCGGCGCGCTCGTGCTGGCGGCCCAGTAAGGAGAAACACCATGATCAAAGAAATCATCCACGTCGTGCATGGCACCTTCACCCAGCTTCGCAGCCTGGTGATGATCTTCGGCCATGCCTTCCGCAAGCGTGACACCCTGCAATACCCGGAAGAGCCCGTGTACCTGCCGCCGCGCTACCGTGGCCGCATCGTCCTCACCCGTGACCCCGATGGCGAAGAGCGTTGCGTCGCCTGCAACCTCTGCGCCGTGGCCTGCCCGGTCGGCTGCATCTCCCTGCAGAAGGCCGAGACCGAGGACGGTCGCTGGTACCCCGAGTTCTTCCGCATCAACTTCTCCCGCTGCATCTTCTGCGGCCTGTGCGAAGAAGCCTGCCCCACCACCGCGATCCAGCTGACCCCGGATTTCGAGATGGGCGAGTTCAAGCGCCAGGACCTGGTGTACGAGAAGGAAGACCTGCTGATCTCCGGTCCCGGCAAGAACCCGGACTACAACTTCTATCGCGTGGCGGGTATGGCCATTGCCGGCAAGCCGAAAGGCGCCGCGCAGAACGAGGCCGAGCCGATCAACGTGAAGAGCCTGCTGCCCTAAGGAGACGTGCGTGGAATTCGCCTTCTATTTCGCCGCCGCCGTGGCGGTGGCTTCCACCCTGCTGGTGGTCACCAACACCAACCCGGTGCATGCCCTGCTCAACCTCATCGTCTCGCTGCTGGCGGTGTCGATGTGCTTCTTTGCCCTGGGCGCGCCGTTTGCCGGCGCACTGGAAATCATCGTCTACGCCGGCGCCATCATGGTGCTGTTCGTCTTCGTGGTGATGATGCTGAACCTCGGACCGGCCATCGCCGAGCAGGAGAAGAAGTGGCTCAAGCCCGGCATCTGGACCGGCCCTGCCCTGCTCTCCGCCGCCCTGCTGGCCGAACTGCTGTATGTGTTGTTCGGCAACGCCAGCGGCGCTGCCATCGGCCACACCACGGTGGACTCCAAGACGGTCGGCATCGCCCTCTTCGGCCCCTATCTGCTGGCCGTGGAACTGGCCTCCATGCTGCTGCTCGCAGCCCTGGTCGCCGCGTTCCACCTCGGCCGCCACGAAGCAAAGGAGTAACGCCATGACTGGCATCCCACTGGAACACGGCCTGGCACTCTCCGGCGTACTGTTCTGCCTGGGCCTGATCGGCCTGATGGTACGGCGCAACATCCTCTTCGTGCTGATGAGCCTGGAAGTGATGATGAACGCCGCTGCTCTGGCCTTCGTGGTCGCAGGCGCCCGCTGGGCCCAGCCTGACGGCCAGATCATGTTCATTCTGGTGATCAGCCTTGCAGCCGCCGAGGCCAGTATCGGCCTGGCGATCCTGCTGCAACTGTACCGCCGCTTCCATACCCTCGATATCGACGCTGCCAGCGAGATGCGCGGATGAACCTTCTATTCCTGACTTGCCTGTTCCCACTGCTTGGCTGGTTCATTCTGGCCTTCTCCCGCGGGCGCCTCTCCGAACGCACCTCCGCTGTCATCGGTGTCGGCTCGGTGGGTCTCTCGGCCCTGGTCGCCGCCTGGATCATCTGGCAGTTCAACGTCGCCCCGCCGGAAGGCGGCGTCTACACCCAGACGCTATGGCAGTGGATGAGCGTGTCGGGCTTCGCGCCCAGCTTCACCCTCTACCTGGACGGCCTGTCCCTGACCATGCTCGGCGTGGTCACCGGCGTTGGCTTCCTGATTCACCTGTTCGCCTCCTGGTACATGAGCGGCGTCGAGGGTTTCTCGCGCTTCTTCGCCTACACCAACCTGTTCATCGCCAGCATGCTGTTCCTGGTGCTGGGCGATAACCTGCTGTTCCTCTACTTCGGATGGGAAGGCGTGGGCCTGTGCTCGTACCTGCTGATCGGCTTCTATTTCAAGCACACGCCGAACGGTAACGCAGCGCTGAAGGCGTTCATCGTCACCCGCGTCGGCGACGTGTTCATGGCCATCGGCCTGTTCATCCTGTTCGCCAATCTCGGCACCCTGAACATTCAGGAGCTGATGGTGCTGGCACCGCAGCAGTACGCAGCCGGCGACACCTGGCTCTGGGTCGCCACCCTGATGCTGCTCGGCGGCGCCGTGGGCAAGTCCGCCCAGCTGCCGCTGCAGACCTGGCTGGCCGACGCCATGGCCGGCCCGACCCCGGTCTCCGCGCTGATCCACGCCGCCACCATGGTGACCGCGGGCGTCTACCTGATCGCCCGTACCCACGGCCTGTTCCTGCTGACTCCGGAAATCCACGAGCTGGTTGGCATCGTCGGCGGCGTGACGCTGGTCCTGGCCGGCTTCGCCGCCCTGGTGCAGACCGACATCAAGCGCATCCTCGCCTACTCCACCATGAGCCAGATCGGCTACATGTTCCTCGCCCTGGGCGTCGGCGCATGGGACGCGGCGATCTTCCACCTGATGACCCACGCCTTCTTCAAGGCTCTGCTGTTCCTCGCTTCCGGTGCGGTGATCAACGCCCTTCACCACGAGCAGAACATCTTCAAGATGGGCGGCCTGTGGAAGAAGCTGCCACTGCCCTACGCCTGCTTCCTGGTGGGTGGTGCGGCCCTGGCGGCCCTGCCGCTCGTGACCGCGGGCTTCTACTCCAAGGACGAGATCCTCTGGGAAGCCTTCGCCAGTGGCCATTCCGCCCTGCTCTATGCGGGCCTGGCCGGCGCCTTCCTGACCTCGATCTACACCTTCCGCCTGATCTTCATCGTCTTCCATGGCGAGGCGAAGACCGAGGCCCACGCCGGCTACGGCATCGCCCACAGCCTGCCGCTGGTGGTGCTGCTGGTGCTCTCCACCTTCGTTGGCGCGCTGATCACTCCGCCGCTGGCCGGTGTGCTGCCCGAAAGCGTCGGTCATGCCGGTGGCGAGGCCAAGCACAGCCTGGAAATCGCCTCGGGCGCCATCGCCCTGGCGGGCATCCTGCTGGCCGCCCTGCTCTTCCTGGGCAAGCGCCGCTTCGTCAGCGCCGTCGCCCAGAGCGCCCCGGGCCGCTTCCTCGGCGCCTGGTGGTTCGCCGCCTGGGGCTTCGACTGGCTCTACGACCTGCTGTTCGTCAAGCCGTACCTGCTGGCCTGCCGTCTGCTCCGCCGCGATCCCATCGACGGCAGCATCGGTCTGATCCCGCGCGTGGTACGTGGTGGCAACAACGCACTCAGCCGCAGCCAGACCGGCCAGTTGCGCTGGTACGCCGTATCCATAGTCGGCGGGGCCGTGCTCGTGCTCGGCGCCGTGCTGCTGACCTGAATCTACTTAAGGAATTGAGCCCGTCATGATTCTGCCCTGGCTAATCCTGATTCCCTTCATCGGCGGCCTGCTCTGCTGGCAAGGTGAGCGCTTCGGCGCCACCCTGCCCCGCTGGATCGCCCTGCTGACCATGTCCCTGCTGTTCGGCCTCGGCCTCTGGCTGTGGGCGACCGGCGACTTCACCCTGGCCCCGGCCCCCGGCACCGATCCGGTGTGGGCGGAGGAGTTCAAGGTGCAGTGGATCGAGCGCTTCGGCATCACCATCCACCTGGCACTGGACGGGATCTCCATCCTGATGATCGTCCTCACTGGCCTGCTCGGTGTGCTGTCGGTACTCTGCTCCTGGCGTGAAATCCAGAACCGCGTCGGCTTCTTCCACCTCAACCTGATGTGGATACTCGGCGGCGTGGTCGGCGTCTTCCTCGCCATCGACCTGTTCCTGTTCTTCTTCTTCTGGGAAATGATGCTGGTGCCGATGTATTTCCTCATCGCGCTCTGGGGTCATAGTGGCAGCAAGGGCAAGTCGCGCATCAACGCCGCCACCAAGTTCTTCATCTACACCCAGTTCAGCGGCCTGATCATGCTGGTGGCCATCCTCGGCCTGGTACTGGTGAACTACAGCAATACCGGTGTGCTGACCTTCAACTACGCCGATTTGCTGAAGGCCGAGTTGGCGCCCGGTACCGAGTACCTGCTGATGCTCGGCTTCTTCGCCGCCTTCGCGGTGAAGTTCCCGGTGGTGCCGGTGCACTCCTGGCTGCCCGACGCCCACGCCCAGGCGCCGACCGCGGGCTCCGTGGACCTGGCCGGCATCCTGCTGAAAACCGCCGCCTACGGCATGATCCGCTTCGCCCTGCCGCTGTTCCCCAACGCTTCGGCCGAGTTCGCGCCCATCGCCCAGTGGCTCGGCGTGTTCGCCATCGTCTACGGCGCGCTGCTGTCCTTCGCCCAGACCGACATCAAGCGCCTGGTGGCTTACTCCAGCGTGTCCCACATGGGCTTCGTGCTGATCGCCATCTACTCCGGCAGCCAGATCGCCCTGCAGGGCGCCATCGTGCAGATGATCGCCCATGGCCTCTCTGCCGCCGCACTCTTTATCCTGTGTGGCCAGCTCTACGAGCGCCTGCACACCCGCGACATGCGTGAGATGGGCGGCATCTGGAACCGCATGCCCTACCTGCCTGGCGTCAGCCTGTTCTTCGCCGCCGCCGCCCTGGGTCTTCCGGGTACCGGTAACTTCCTTGGCGAGTTCCTGATCCTGGTCGGCGCCTTCCAGCAAGTACCCTGGATCGCCGTGCTGGCCTCCACCGGCCTGGTGTTCGGTTCGGTCTACTCGCTGATCATGATTCACCGCGCCTACTTCGGCCCGGCGAAGAACGAGAACGCCTACGAAGGCCTGAGATACCGCGAGCTGACCATGGTCCTGGGCCTCGCCGGCCTGCTGGTTCTGCTCGGCGTTTACCCGCAACCGGTACTGGACACCTCTGCTGCGACCATGCATGGCGTGCACCAGTGGCTGGATTCCGCCGTCAATCAACTCGTTGCCCGGTAAGTAGGTTATGGAATTCACGACTCAACACCTGATTGCCCTGCTACCGCTGCTGGTCACCTGCGCGACCATCGTCGTCGTCATGCTGGCCATCGCCTGGAAGCGCCACCACTCCTGGACCTTCGGCCTTTCGGTCATCGGTCTCAACCTGGCCCTGATCTCCATCCTGCCGGCCCTGAAGGTCGCCCCGCTGGAGGTGACGCCGCTGATGATGGTGGACAACTTCGGCGCCTACTACATGGCCCTGGTCCTGGCGGGCACCCTCGCCTGCGTCACCCTGATCCACGCCTACCTGGGCGGTGAATCAGGCAAGGGCTACCCGGGCAACCGCGAAGAGATGTACCTGCTGATCCTCCTCTCCGCCGCCGGCGGCCTGGTGCTGGTCACCGCGCAGCACCTGGCCGGTCTGTTCATCGGCCTGGAACTGCTCTCGGTACCCATCTACGGCCTGGTGGCATACGCCTTCTTCAACAAGCGTTCGCTGGAAGCCGGCATCAAGTACATGGTGCTATCTGCCGCGGGCTCCGCCTTCCTGCTGTTCGGCATGGCCCTGCTCTATGCCGACGCCGGCAGCCTGAGCTTCAGCCAACTGTCCGCTGCCGGTACGTCCAGCGTGCTGTCCCAGCTCGGCATCGGCATGATGCTGATCGGCCTGGCGTTCAAGCTGTCTCTGGTTCCGTTCCACCTCTGGACCCCGGACGTGTACGAAGGCGCCCCGGCGCCGGTGGCTGCCTTCCTGGCCACCGTCAGCAAGGTCGCCGTGTTCGCCGTCCTGCTGCGCCTGTACCAGCTGTCGCCGGCTACCGCCGGCGGCTGGCTGAACGACCTGCTGACCGTGATCGCCATTGCGTCGATCATCTTCGGCAACGTGCTGGCCCTGGTGCAGAACAACATCAAGCGTCTGCTTGGCTACTCCTCCATCGCCCACTTCGGCTACCTGCTGGTGGCGCTGATCGCGAGCAAGGGCCTGGCAGTGGAAGCCATCGGCGTCTACCTGGCCACCTACGTGCTGACCAGCCTGGGCGCCTTCGGTGTCGTGACCCTGATGTCTACCCCCTACAGCGGCCGTGACTGCGACGCCCTGTATGAGTATCGCGGCCTGTTCTGGCGCCGTCCGTACCTGACCGCCGTGCTCACCGTGATGATGCTGTCCCTGGCAGGCATTCCGCTGACCGCAGGCTTCATCGGCAAGTTCTTCGTGATCGCCGCCGGTGTCGAATCGGGCCTCTGGTGGCTGCTGGGCGCCATGGTCCTGGGCAGCGCCATCGGCATCTTCTACTACCTGCGCGTCATGGTGACCCTGTTCCTGGTCGAGCCCAACCTGCGCCGTCACGACGCGGAACTGCACTGGGCCCAGCGCGCCGGCGGCATCATGCTGCTGTTCGTCGCCCTGCTCGCCTTCTTCCTTGGCGTCTATCCGCAGCCGCTGCTGGACCTGGTCCAGCACTCCGGCCTGGTGGCACTGGCCAACTGAGGCTGATCCGCAGAAACGAAAAACCCGGCCAAGCGCCGGGTTTTTTGTGGGCTGGTGCTTTGTGTGGGGAATCCGGTACGGCGGGAAAAGTGCGCCACGCCAAACAACTGGAGCGCACGGCGCACCCTACCTCGCCAGCTCCCGTCGCTCCGTCCAAACAGAATGAAGCAGTTGCGCGTGTCGGTCTCCTCGCCGAGTTCACCTTTGGCAGCCGGCATGGGGGTGATGAAGCCTGAAAACAACCTGGAAATGCCTGATGTGCGAGCGGCTGGGCGGCTGGCTGCGCCTGTCGTATTAGGTTCCAGGCTCTACTCGCACGAGGAACTTGCACATGGCTATAGGGCATTTCATTCGCCGGGGTGACAGGACCACTTGCGGTGGAACCGTCATAGAGGCGGACTCCCGTTGCATGATGTTCGGAATCGCCCATTCCCGCGTGGGCGATCGGGTGACCTGCGGAAAGGACGGCAAGACTTACCAGATCATCGGCGGAGTTTCGTACATCCGGAGTCACGGAAGGCTCGTGGCTGGCCCCCTGGACAGCATCAGCAGTTGTCCCTGCAAGGCCAGACTGATTCCCTCGATGTTCGAGGCTACCTATTCGAGTGAATCGAGCAAACCTCAGCCCCAGCGCGAGGCGACTGCACCCCTAACGGCTGATTCCATCAATACCCCATCGTCCTCGCCACGGAGCGTCGCACCGGATTTTGCAAAGACGTTTGCCCAAACCTTAGCCATCACCGACAGCGAAACCGGCCAGCCACTGGCCAACCGGGAGTTCATCGCGGTGGTGGAGGCCGTGAAACGTTCGGCGTGACCGATGCTGGCGGCCTGGCCCACATACCGGCCCCCTCAGTGGACTCGGTCATTTCGTTGCACATCCTGTTCAAAGTCCCGGAGCGCGCACTCACTGAACTCTCGGAGAACGCCCAATGACTGCTACCAGCTTCAAGACCACGGCCAAGGCACAAGAGGTGAAGCCTGGCCAACCGCTCGTGCCGATTGCGATCACCGTCAACGACCGAGCGGCAACCCGCGAAGCGATCATCCGCAAGGTGCACTCGCTGGGGCATCAGTTCGTTGAGCGCTCATCCTGGGGCGCAGTCAAGGGCAAGAGCGGCATGGACAGCGACTGGGACTACAGCATGATCGCCCTGCACCACGCCGGCCGCAGTTATTCCTGCGGCGGCGGCGCCGAGCAGATGAGGGATACCCAAGACTTACAGATAGACAAGAGCTTCGACGACATCGGCTACCACTATGGCATCGACTGCCAAGGCAAGATTTACGAAGGATGCGACATCCGGCTCAAGGGTTCGAGCGTGGACAACTTCAGTACTGGCGTGATCGGTATCGTGCTGCTGAACAACCTCACCACAGCTGAAGCAGGCGGAGGCATGGTAGCGCTCGGTCGTGAGGCGCTTGAGTACCTTGGCATCAGCGCAACCAACACCATTCCGGCAGCCCAGATTTGTGCATTGCTCAACTTGATTACGGCCCTCAAGAGCGCTTTCGTCATCAAGAACTTTGGCGGCCATCGCGAGTACCCTGGCCAGACGGCCGGGGGCAAGGTTTGCCCTGGGAACGTCGGCATGGATCTGGTCAGAGCCATTCGCACCCGGACCAACCTGTTTTTCCCTCCGAAGCCACGGCCATGAAAAAGTTGCCACCCATCATTGCGCTAACCCTACTGGCCGTGCTCTTCGTCGGCTACTACGAGGTGCTGGAGGAAGCGGAGACGCATAGTGTCTTCTTCATCAAGAAATCCCCCACCTTGCAGGTGAAGTTCCGGCACCTCTTCGCCAACGACGCCGACGATAAGCCGCTCAACCAATTGAGCGACGAAGAGCAGCGAGCGGTGATCGACTACTGCAAGTACCGCCTGGGTATCGGAACCGAGTTGAAAACCCAGGAAGAGCTAGAGACCTGCAAACAGCTGTAACCCTCCACGGAAAGGGCGCCATCGGCGCCCTTCTCTGTCTTGTCGTTATCCCTCTCCTGCCGGGCCGGCTCCCCGAACCGGCTCGGGCCAATCAGATCCTGAACTGCCTCACCAACCCACCCAGGCTATCGCCCAGGCGCGCCAGGCTGCGGGCGGTGTCGGCGCCATGGCGGGTTTCTTCCGCCACGCTGTCCACCGCCACCGCGATCTGGTGCACGCTGCGGTTGATCTCTTCAGCCACCGCGGTCTGCTCTTCGGCAGCACTGGCAATCTGCGCGTTCATGGCATTGATGGTGCCGATCAGCCCGGCGATGGCATCCAGGGAAGCGCCGGCCTGGTTGGCCTGGTTGCTGGTGGTCTCACCGGCGTCACTGGAGCGGCGCATGGCGGTCACGGCGTCCTGGGTGCCCTGCTGCAGGCGATCGATCATGCCCTGGATTTCCTGGGTGCTCTGCTGGGTGCGGCTGGCCAGAGCACGCACCTCGTCAGCCACAACGGCAAAGCCGCGACCCGCCTCGCCGGCACGGGCAGCCTCGATGGCAGCGTTGAGCGCCAGCAGGTTGGTTTGCTCGGCGATGGACCGGATCACGCCCAGCACACTGACGATGGACTGCACGTCCTGTTGCAGGCTGTCCAGGGACAGACCGCTGCTGCGGATGTCGTCGACCAGTGCATGAATGCGGGTGATGCTGCCATCCACCACCTGTTTGGCGGCCTGCCCTTCCTGGTCGGTCTGCTGGGCGGCTTCGGCAGCCCCTTGGGCGCTCCTGGCCACTTCGTGGGCCGCAGTGGACATTTCGTTGATGGCGGTGGCCACCTGATCGGTCTCGTGACGCTGGCGATCCATGGCCTTTTCGGAACGCTGGGCCTGCGCGGCCACCTCGCCCACCAGGCTGGTGAGCTGGCCGGTCATGTCGACGATCTGGCGCACCAGGCCATGAATCTTCTCGACGAAGCGGTTGAAGGAACCCGCCAATTCACCCAACTCGTCATGGCTGTCCACCACCAGGCGGCGGGTCAGGTCACCTTCACCGGCAGCGATGTCGTCCAGGTTGGCCTTGATGCGCTGCAGCGGACGCACCAGGGCATTGGCCAGGCCCAGGCCGACCAGGCCGAAGACCACCAGCAGCACAGCGGCGATCACCACCACGCCGGTCACAATGGTGCTGACGCGCTCGTCGATCTCGCTCTCCACTTCCGCCACCTGCGCCGCCACGCCGTCCAGGTTCACCGCGGTGCCCAGGGCCATGTCCCACTTCGGCAGGTAATAGCTGTAGGCGAGCTTGGGCACCAGCGCACTCTCGTTGCCTGGCATCGCGGAGCTGTATTCCACATAGTTGGAACCGTCCTTGGCCACAGCCACCAGGCGATCGTTCACCGCCACGCCGTTCGGGTCCTTGCGGCCGGTGAAACTCTTGCCCACGTCCACCGGGCTGTCGCCACGGAACAGGCGCACCACCTGCGAGTCGTAGCCGAAGAAGTAACCGTCCTTGCCGTACTTGATCTTCGACAGAATGACGATCGCCTGATCGCGGCTGGCGGTGTCACCAGGGGACGAAGCGTCATACAGCGCCTGCACTGACCCCAAGGCGACCTGCATGTAGCTCTTGAGCTCCTGGCGGCTCTCCTCGACCAGGCGCTTGCGGGTGTTCTTCACCTCGTCTTCGGCCAGGCCGTGGATCACCTGGGTCACCGCGCCGGAGAGCACCAGCGCGAAGAGGATCACCGGCACCAGGGCCAACAACAGTACTTTGGTCTTCAGGGTCAAACGCATCGAGCAATCCTCGGGAGGCAGGGCCAGAAAGCACAGCGGGGTTGCCGATTTATCGGCAACCCCGCCTCATTCTTAAACGACCCATGGGTCGAATTGATTAAGCGAACACCAAAGCCGGGGAGCCCTAGCAGCTTGTTGAAAAACGTTAACGAGGCAGCCGAGGCGAGGCAAAAACAGACGAAAAAGCGGAGTTTACGTGCTGTAAATGAGCATTTTGATCGGACTCGCGCCCGAGTCTGTTTTTAACGACGCATCGGCAACGCAGGTAGTTTTTCAACAGCCTGCTAGAGCACCATCGCCGCAACCCAGCCGAATGCGAGCAACGGCAGGTTGTAATGCAGGAAGGTGGGCACCACCGTGTCCCAGATATGGTTGTGCTGGCCGTCCACGTTCAGGCCCGCGGTCGGGCCGAGGGTCGAGTCGGAGGCCGGCGAGCCGGCGTCGCCCAAGGCACCGGCGGTGCCGACGATGCTGACGATGGCCAGCGGGCTGAAGCCCAGCTGCATGCACAGCGGCACGAAGATCGCGGCAATGATGGGCACGGTGGAAAACGACGAGCCGATGCCCATGGTCACCAGCAGGCCCACCAGCAGCATCAGCAGTGCGCCAAGCGCCTTGCTGTGGCCGATCCAGCCCGCCGAAGCCTCCACCAGGGTCGCCACCTGGCCGGTCTCACGCATCACCTCGGCGAAGCCCGAGGCGGCAATCATGATGAAGCCGATCATGGCCATCATTTTCATGCCCTCGGTGAACAGGTCATCGGCCTCTTTCCAGCGCACCACGCCCGAGAGGGAGAAGATCACGAAGCCCAGCAGCGCGCCGATGATCATCGAGTCGAGCCAGAGCTGCACCACGAAGGCCACCAGGATGGCAACACCCGCCACCCCCAGACTCATCGGGTTGTAGGCCACGCTCACCTGCTCGGTCCTGGCGATACGTTCAAGGTCATAGCTGCGCTTGTCGCGATAGCTGAAGAACACCGCGATCAGCAGGCCGGCGACCATACCCAGGGCCGGTATCAACATGGCCTCGGTGACATTCACACCGGTAACGTCGGCGCCACTTTTCACCACATTCGCCAGCAGGATTTCATTCAGGAAGATATTGCCGAAACCCACCGGCAGGAACATGTAGGGCGTGATCAGGCCGAATGTGATCACGCAGGCAATCAGCCGGCGGTCGATGGACAAGCGCGTCAATACATATAGAAGAGGCGGCACCAGCAGTGGGATAAAGGCAATATGGATCGGCAGAATGTTCTGCGAGGAAATCGCCACGCACAGCAAGAGCGCAACCAGCATCCATTTCAGGGCATTGCCACCGTTGGTTTCCTGCCGTCCGACCAGCGCCAGGGCCTTGTCCGCCAGGGCATGCGCCAGCCCGGAGCGAGCGATGGCCACGGCGAACGCGCCCAGCAGCGCGTAGGACAGCGCCACGGTGGCACCTCCGCCCAGCCCTTTATTGAACGCCGCCAGGGAGCCCTCGATTCCCAGGCCACCGACCATTCCACCCACCAGGGCACCCATGATCAGGGCCACCACCACATGCACCCGGCACAGGCTGAGGACCAGCATGATCCCCACCGCCGCCACTACCGCATTCATCGCCTCTCCTCAGTTTTCCTGGCCTTGCCAGACTGCGGCCTCGCCGCGAAAAAAAGCGCGCACTCTGCCGAAACCGAGAGGCGCTGTCAAAAGCGTTCGGAATATTGGGCGTAGTGTGCATAATTCTTGCCTGCAAATTGCACCCTCGTGCATTCCGCACGGCTATTCGTCGTCTTTGCGTCAAGAAATCGCCGGTTGCGCCGACAACGAATGAAGTTCCGACGAGACAGAAGGAAGCCCCAATGCCATTCAATCGCCTGTCCATCCAGTGGAAAATCACCCTGCTGGCCGGCCTCTGCCTGTTGGCCATCGTGACCTTGCTGGTGGGTTCGTCCTTGTACCAGTCAAAACGCAGCGCCAGCCTGGTCAAAGCCAACAGCAGCGAGATGCTCGACCAGAGCGCACGCCTGCGCCTGCAAGCCCGCGCGGAGCTGCAGGCGATCCGCATCCAGCGCTACTTCATGGACAACTACCAGTACGGCAAGGGCTTCTCCCGTCAGGTGCTGTTCCTCAAGGAACAGGCGGAAAAGCGCTTCCTCGACGCCTTCGACCTGCGCGAAGACCTGACTCGTCAGGTGCGCACCAGCCTGGAGGCCAACCCGGAAATCCTCGGCCTTTACCTGGTCTTCGAGCCCAACGCCCTGGACGGCAAGGACGAACTCTTCGTCGACCAGGTCGAGCTCGGCAGCAACGACAAGGGCCGCTTCTCCCTCTACTGGTCACAGCCCACGCCCGGCAAGCTGGAGTCCGAATCCATGACCGAGGAACTGCTGGCCGACAGCAGCACCGGACCGAGCGGCGCGCCCTACAACGCCTGGTACACCTGCCCGATGAAGACCAGCCAGGCCTGCGTGCTCGACCCGTATTTCGATAACGTCGGCGGCCGCCAGGTGCTGATGACCAGCATCGCCTTCCCCCTGCAGCTCAACGGCAAGACCGTAGGTGTCATGGGCCTGGACATCAGCCTGGAAAGCCTGCAACAACTCAGCGTTGCCGGTAACCGTGAGCTGTACGACGGCAACGGCCACGTCAGCATCCTCAGCCCCGCGGGCCTGCTCGCCGGCCACAGCCGGGACGCCAGCCAACTGAGTGCCAAGCTGGAAAAAGCCTTCGGCGAGAACGCCGGCGAACTGGCCAGCAACCTGCAGGCCGGCAAGGCCGTGGAAATGGCGCACGACGGCATGCTGCGAGTGATGCAGCCGTTCAAGCCGATCCCCACCGCGGCGCCCTGGAGCGTGCTGCTGGAAGTACCCAAACAGGTGCTGCTGGCGCCCGCGCTGGAACTGGACGCCAAGCTTGATCAGCAAAACGCCAGCGCCAACCTAATGGGGCTGCTGATCAGCCTCGTCGCCGCCATTGCCGGCCTGCTGCTGGTGTGGCTCACCGCCCGTGGCGTGACCCGGCCGATCCTCGGCGTGGCCGGCATGCTCAAGGACATCGCCAGCGGCGAAGGCGACCTGACCCGTCGCCTCGACTACGCCCGCCAGGACGAACTGGGCGAACTGGCCGGCTGGTTCAACCGCTTCCTCGACAAGCTGCAGCCGATCATCGCCGACGTGAAACGCTCGGTGCAGGACGCCCGCAGCACCGCCGACCAGTCCGCCGCCATCGCCAGCCAGACCAGCGCCGGCATGCAGCAGCAGTACCGTGAAGTGGACCAGGTGGCCACCGCCTCCCACGAGATGAGCGCCACCGCCCAGGACGTCGCCCGCAGCGCCGCCCAGGCCGCCGATGCCGCCCGTGGCGCCGACCATGCGACCCGCGAGGGTCTCGGCGTGATCGGCCGCACCACCAGCGCCATCGAGCAACTGGCCAGCGAGATGAACGCCGCCATGGAAGAGGTGCAGGCACTGGCCGCCAGCAGCGAGCAGATCGGCTCGGTGCTGGAAGTGATCCGCGCCATCGCCGAGCAGACCAACCTGCTGGCGCTGAACGCCGCCATCGAGGCCGCCCGTGCCGGCGAAGCCGGGCGTGGCTTCGCCGTGGTGGCCGACGAGGTGCGCAACCTGGCCAAGCGCACCCAGGATTCGGTGGAGGAAATCCGCCAGGTGATCGAAGGCCTGCAGCACGGCACCCGCGAAGTGGTCGGCTCGATGCACAGCAGCCACCGCCAGGCCCAGGGCAGCGTCGAACAGGTGGAACAGGCGGTGATGGCGCTGCAGCGCATCGGCGATGCCGTCACCGTGATCACCGACATGAACCTGCAGATTGCCAGCGCCGCCGAGGAACAGAGCGCGGTGGCCGAGGAGATCAACCGCAACGTGGCGGCGATCCGCGACGTGACCGAGTCCCTCTCCGGCCAGGCCGAGGAATCCGCCCAGGTCAGCCAGGCGCTGAACCGCCTGGCCAACCACCAGCAAGGCCTGATGGATCACTTCCGCGCTTAGTGCTTTGCCGGTGATTTCAATCGCCGGTCACCGTGTAGGGTGGAAATCCCTTTGAGGATTTCCACCACCGTCCTCCCACCTGATGCCAGTGGTGGATAGAAAAGCGCTATCCACGCTACACGGCTGCTCGGTGCGCTCCTGTGGGTGCGAATTCATTCGCGAAAGCAGGACACCGTCCTGCCCTCTCAAACTCCCTGGCGCCATCCGAGCCTCAGGCTGGCGCCCATTCCCTTGCCGACTCGCAAGCGGCCAGCTAGCCTGCCCGCGGTCTAAACAAGGAACCCCAAGATGCTGAACATCGTCCTGATTGCCGGCTCCAGCCGCGCCAACAGCCAGTCGGGCAAGGTCGCCCGTTTCATCCGCCAGCGCCTGATCGATCTCGACAAGGCCAGCCCCGATGCCTGCAGCATCATCGACCTCGGCCAGGGCCCACTGCCGCTTTGGCCGGCCGAAGACACCGGCCCCTGGTCCGAGTACAAGCAGCGGCTGCACAGCGCCGATGCGGTGGTGGTGATCGCCCCCGAGTGGAACGGCATGGCCTGCCCGGCCATCAAGAACTTCTTCATCTACGCCAGCAAGGCCGAACTGGCACACAAGCCTGGCCTGCTGGTGGGCGTGTCCTCCGGCATCGGCGGCAGCTATCCGATCAGTGAACTGCGTGCTTCCAGCTACAAGAACTGCCGCCTCTGCTACCTGCCGGAGCATCTGATCGTGCGTGGCGTGGAGAACGTGCTGAACGACGCCGAGCCGGTGAGCGAAGACGACCAGCGCATTCGCGCGCGCATGGACTACGACCTGGATATCCTCGCCCGCTACGCCATCGCCCTGAAGCCGGTTCGCGAAGCCATCGACATGAGCATTCCGTCGTTCGCCAACGGCATGTGATCACGCCGTACCTTCGCAGGACGGACCTTGTGGGAGCGAATTCATTCGCGAAGTGCGGCAAGTCCGCCCCATCGGGTAAAGCCTCGCGGGGCCTACAGCAACTGATGCTTGTGCAACAGCCGATAGAACGTCGGCCGTGACACCCCCAGCACCTTGGCCGCATGGCTGAGGTTGCTGCTGTAGTGAGCCAGCGCATCACAGAGTGCCTGATACTCCGCCCGCCGCTTGTAGTCTTCCAGCGTGCCCAGCGAAGCGCCGTCCACCGGAGCACTCTGCAACCCGAGATCGTCCGCCTCGATCGGCCCGCTTTCCGCCAGGGCGTAGCCGCGACGTACCCGGCTGGCCAGCTCGCGGACATTACCTGGCCAGCGGTGCCGCGCCATGGCCGCCAGGGCCTCCTCACTGAAGTTGCTGGGCCGGCGCCCGGCCTCCAGACTGTAGAGATCGACGAAGTACCCGGCCAACAGGGCGATATCACCCTGGCGCTTGCGCAACGGTGTGACGACCAGGCGGTTCTGCTCCAGCCACTGGCGCAAGCCCGAATCGAGCCGTCCCTGCTCGGTCATTTCCCCCAGCTCCTCGCGGGTTGAAGCGAGCACCCGCACATCCAGCGACAGGACCTCTCCATCGGCATGGCGCAAGGCCTTGGACCGCAGGCAGGCCAACAGGCGCTCCTGATGACCCAGAGGCAGCTCCTGGATGGCATCCAGGAACAGGGTCCCACCATTGGCCGAAGCCAGCTTGCCCTGATAGCCGAACAGCAGGCTGGCGGTCTCCGCCTCCGGCAGCACCCCGCAGTTGAAACTGACGAATGGCCCTGCCACACGTCGCGACATCCGGTGCAGCGTCCGCGCCACCAATTCCTTGCCGCTGCCACTTTCACCGCAGATCAGCACCGGCTTGTCACTCGGCCCCAGCCGGGCCAGTTGCTTGCGCAGTTCGCGGAGCGGGCGGCTCTGGCCCAGCAACTCATGCTGGTCGCCACGGCGATTGCCGATACCTCGCAGGCGGGCGATGCCGAAGGCACGGCCGAGCAGCCCCTGCAGGCGCGGTAGGTCTACCGGCAGGCTCAGCGCGTCGAAGAACCATTCGCCAATGAACTCATCCAGGCCTGAGACGGGCTCGCTCACGGGATCGATCAGGGCAATCCACTCGGTACCGCTACGACTGATCAGGTGCTTGACCCCTTCGGGACGTTCTAGGTGGTCGGCTCGCAGACGCAGGACGCCGATGTCGTAACTCGCCGCCAGGGCCTGATCCAGGCTCTGGCTGGACACGGACCACCCCGCCTCTTCAAGGTGCGGCAAGATGCGCCGGCAATGGTCGCAAGGGTCGACCAGAAGCAGACGTCGCGGTGCGGAGGAGATGGCTTCCACGATAAACATTCCTTGACGCCAGAAAATTTCTTTATCAATAAAAACAATAGGTTGAAGAGGCTATTTGTAACGCTAGCAAGAACTTTGACGCGCCATGGAACGATTCTCTATAAGCGTAATTTCCCTTCGCGCTTTAGCCGGGACTCCCCTCCCCCGATGCGTCTCGACAGCGTTTCAATCAAGGCCAATACTCGGGCGATTCCTTCCCTGCCTTGCGGGGCCTGCCATGAACCTGCTTCTGCGTGCCGCCACGCTCGACGACCTGTCGACGCTGGTGGAGCTTGAGAGTCGCTGTTTCGAAGTTGCCCGTCTCGGCCGGCAACAGTTTCGCTGGATGATGGTGGAAGCCAACGCCAGCCTCACGGTGGCTCAGGGCGAGGGCCATGCCCTGCTCGGCTACGCCCTGGTGCTGTTCCGCCAGGGCAGCCCCCTTGCCCGGCTCCACTCCATCGCCACCGATCCGCGCGCCCGTGGCAACGGCATTGGCCAGCGCCTGCTGGACGCCGCCGAGACCAGCGCCCGCGACCATGGCTGCGCCTACCTGCGACTGGAGGTCTGCCCGGACGCTCGCCAGGCCGTGGCCCTGTTCGAGCGCAACGGCTACAGCAACCTGGGGCTGCTGACGGACTTCTTCCCCGACCACAGGGAAGCGCTGCGCATGGAGAAGCGCGTGGTCCAGCATCCACAAGCCTTGCACCGGCCCGTGCCCTATTACCACCAGACCACCGAATTCACCTGCGGCCCAGCGTGCCTGTTGATGGCCATGGGTGCCCTGGAGGGCGCCGTGCCCGGCAACCACCAGGACGAACTGCGCCTGTGGCGCGAAGCCAGCAGCTTGCACATGCCCGGCGGCCACGGCGGCTGCGGTCCCCACGGGTTGGCACTCGCGGCCTGGCGCCGGGGCTACCGGGTCAGGCTGCAACTGAGTGACCAGGGCCCACTGTTTCTCGATGAGGTGCGCAATGCCGGCAAGCGCGAGGTGATCCGCCAGGCCCATGAGGACTTCTGCAGCGCCCTGCAGGACACCGACATCGAACAGCACCTTGGCGACGAGCTGGACCTGCGTCCGCTGCTGGAATCCGGCGGTCAGCCCCTGGTGCTGGTGGACGGCCATCGCCGCAGTCGCAGCCGGGTCCCCCACTGGGTCCTCGTCACCGACTGCGACCGCAACTTCATCTATCTGCACGACCCCAACGCCGAGCGCAGCCTGCAACGGCGCCCCCAGGATTGTCAGCACGTGCCGGTGACCCACCGCGAATTCGAGCGCATCAGCCGTTTCGGCCAGAGCAAGCAACGTGCAGCGGTGGTGATTTACCCGCGACTGACTTAGCAGCCGTACGTAGTAGCACCTTGCCAATACCCCTACCGATTGGCATAAGGTAGGAAATTTCAGCAAGCTACAAGGAAGTATCTGATGCGCGTTCTTCGCCATGTCCTTTGGCTGGTGCTTTTTCTCCTACTCGCTGGCCTGGCGGTCGTCCTTTATTACATCGCCAACCCCAATCTTCCGGCCTACCAGGCGCCCAGCCAGCTGCACTACCTGGACCAGTGGAGCGACCAGGAGCGCCAGACCTATTACTACACCCCCCAGGGCACCACCGTTAAAGGCCTGCGCTACGAATGGTTCACCGCGCTGGAACTGCCCTTCTCCCGCGACAAATTCGCCCGCCCCGAGTACCTCGCGCGCTTCGGCTTCCTGGTGGACCCGCAACAGAAACCCACCCCGATGAACCCCGGCAACCTGCCAGTGGGCATGGCACGCCACGAAGACGAGAAAACCGGCGCGATGTACCTCGACATCAGCTGCGCCGCCTGCCACACCGGCGAATTACGCTACAACGGCCAGGCCGTGCGCATCGACGGTGGCGCCGCCCTGCACTCCCTGGCCTCCACCGTGCCTACCCTGCGCGGCGGCAGCTTCGGCCAGGCACTGGGCATGAGCATGGCCTTCACCTACTACAACCCGCTGAAGTTCAGCCGCTTCGCCGAGCACGTGCTGGGCGAAGGCTATCCGGAGGGCAAGAAGGCGCTGCGCAGCGAGTTCAAGAAGGTCCTCGACCGTCTGCTCGGCACCGCCTGGAACGATACCCATCGGGGACTCTACCCTACTGAAGAAGGCTTCGGCCGCACCGACGCTTTCGGCCGTATTGCCAACAGTGTCTATGGCGATGCCATCAGCCCGGACAACTACCGCATCGCGGACGCCCCAGTGAGTTACCCGCACCTCTGGGACATCTGGAAGTTCGACTGGGTGCAGTGGAATGGATCGGCCATGCAACCCATGGCCCGCAACATCGGCGAAGCCCTGGGCGTAGGCGCCAGCCTGCATCTGTTCCAGCCAGATGGCGGCACGGTGCCGGAAGCCGATCGTTATGCCTCCAGCGTGCGCGTGCGCGATCTCTACGCCCTGGAAGAAACCCTCAAGCAACTCGCCCCGCCCACGTGGCCGGAAACGGTCTTCGGCAAGGTTGACCTGACCCGCGCCAGCCAGGGTCGAGCCCTTTTCGTCGAGAACTGCGCCTACTGCCACACACCCGATGTGCCGCCGCCGGAACAACGCGTGGCGCCTGGCCGCAATCCCGAATGGCACATGCGGATCGTGCCCACTGACATCATCGGCACCGACTCCACCACCGCCGACAACATCGCCGACCACCGCTTCGACATCAGCAAGCTGGGCTGGACCCGTGAGCAACTGACCAAACTCGACGTCAAGCTGCTTGGCGCCAGCCTCGAACAGGTCGACTTCCGCGCGATCTCCAGCGCCAAGGGCCTGGCCTATATCACCTCGTTCGTCGAAGAGCAGGCCTACAAACAGGCGGGCATCACCGGTGACGAACGCGCGCGCATGGACGGTTTCGGCCTGCCTATCGGCGTGCAGGAAAAGCGCGGCTACAAGGCACGCCCCCTGGACGGCATCTGGGCCACCCCGCCCTTCCTCCACAACGGCTCGGTGCCGACCCTGTTCCAGTTGCTGTCGCCGGTCAATGAACGTGCCAGCCAGTTCCATGTCGGCAGCTTCGAGTACGACCCGACATTCGTCGGCTTCCGTACCTCGGCCTTCCCCGGCAGTTTCCTGCTGGACACCCGCATCAAGGGCAATGGCAACCACGGCCACGAGTTCCGCGACGGCTGCCGCAAGGACGGCGTGATCGGTCGCGCCCTGTCCTCCGACGAACGCCTGGCGCTTATCGAGTACCTCAAGGTACTGGGCAACCCGGCGCAGGAAGGTCAGCTCACGCCGGTGGAACCCCGCCCCTGGACCCCAGGCCCGGACTGCCAGGGCTGAGCCCTCGCCCCAACTGAAGAAGACAAAGGACCCAGCACCCATGCTCAAGCGCTTCTGGCTGTGGCTCGGCCGCCTCCTCGGCAAACTCCTGCTCGTCCTGCTCGTGGCCGGCCTGATCGGCTGGCTGGCGGGCGAGGCCTATTACGGCTGGAAATTCTCCGGCCCGGTCCCTACCGAAGAAGTCATCCCCGCCGATGAGGCCGCGCAGACCCGCGCTATCATCGACGACGCCATCCGCATCGTCGAAGAGCACCGCGACAACACCCGCGTGCTGCGCGACGCCCACGCCAAGGCGCACGGCTGCGTGAAGGCGGAAGTAACGGTGCTGCCTGAACTCGACCGCGACCTGCGCGCAGGGGTCTTCGCCGAGCCGGGCAAGACCTGGCAGGCCTGGATGCGCCTTTCCAACGGCAATGCCTTCCCGCAGTTCGACCGCGTTCGCGACGCGCGCGGCATGGCCATCAAACTGCTCGACGTGCCCGGCGAGAAACTGATGAAAGGCCCGACGCACCGGGGTGAGCAGGACTTCGTGATGTTCAACCACCCGGTATTCTTCGTCCGCGATGTGGCCGAGTACCGGCAGAACTTCAATGCCCAGGCCAACGGTGAGAAGGTCGGTGCGTTCTTCCCCAGCCTGGACCCACGGAGTTGGGAAATCCGCCACCTGATCATCGCCCTGAAGACCCTGGCCCCGGCTCCGGACACCCCGGTCAGCGCCACCTACAGTTCCATTTCGCCCTACAAGCTGGGGCAGGTGAACATCAAATACCGAGTGGTCCCCGACCCGCAGAGCTGCCCGCCCTACGCACTGCCCGAGCAGAACACCGCACTGCCCAACTTCCTGCGCAGCGCCCTCTATCAGCAGCTGTCGCTGGATCGAGTACCGGCCTGCTTCGCCTTCCAGGTTCAGAAACAGAACGCCCAGCACTACATGCCCATCGAGGACACCAGCGTCGAGTGGGACGAGTCCGTCTCCCCCTTCGTAACCGTCGCCACTATCAAGGTCCCGGCCCAGGACTTCGACAGCCGCGAACAGAACCTCGCCTGCGACAACCTCTCCTTCAACCCCTGGCACGGTCTGCCCGAGCACCGCCCCATCGGTGGCATCAACCGCCTGCGCAAGGCGGTGTACGAAGCGGTGAGCGCGTACCGGCATGAGCGCAATGGGGCGAGCGACACGACCAGCCCTTGAGGATGTCTCTGTGGGAGCGAATTCATTCGCGAATGAATTCGCGCCCACAAACAGAGGCTGCCTGTGCTGCCGGCCCCACCCATCAGCCCACGCCAGCCACGCGCCGCGCGGGTGCTAGCCTTTCCTTTTACCCACCGGGCGCCCAGAGCCCGCCCGGCGTAGCGCCTGCGGGCCACCCCAATTCCACGGAACCAGCCCGAGGCCCGACCGGCTGCCCGACTCGCTTTCGATCCAAAGCCTGCCCGGACAGCGAACGTCCACAGGTCACGGAGTCAAGGCCATGGCCCAATATCGCAGCGCCCTGCCACAACTGGAGGGCGAACTGTTCCTGACTGATGGCGGCATCGAGACCACCCTGGTCTTTCACGAGGGCATCGCCCTGCCCGACTTCGCCGCCTTTGTGCTGCTCAATTACCCCGATGGCCAGGAAGCCCTGCGCCGCTACTACCGCGCCTACTGCGCCATCGCCAGCCACTACGGCACCGGCCTGATCCTCGAAAGCCCCACCTGGCGGGCCAACCCGGACTGGGCCAGCCATCTCGGCTTCACCCCCCAAGGCCTGGCCGAAGCCAATCGGCAGGCCATCGGCCTGTTGCAGGCACTGCGCACGGACGTGGAAAGCGGCCGTACCCCGGTGGTGATCAGCGGCTGCATCGGCCCTCGCGGTGACGGTTACATCGCCGACGAAGCCATGGACGAATTCCAGGCACAGCAGTACCACGCCGAGCAGATCGAGGTGTTCGCGCAAAGCGCCGCTGACATGCTCAGCGCCCTCACCATGAACTATGTGGAAGAAGCCTTGGGCATCGTCCTGGCCGCCCGCGACGTGCACATGCCCGTGGCCATTTCCTTCACCGTCGAGACCGACGGCCGGCTTCCCACTGGCCAGAGCCTGAAAGACGCCATCGAGCAGGTGGACCATGCCACCGCCGCCTACCCCGCCTACTACATGATCAACTGCGCCCACCCCGAGCATTTCGAGGATGCCCTCGTGCCGGGTAGCCGCTGGGTGCAACGTATTCGCGGCCTGCGCGCCAACGCCTCACGCAAGAGCCACGCCGAACTCAACGAGGCCACCGCCCTGGACAGCGGCGACCCCGAGGAGCTGGGCGCCCAGTACGCCCGGCTGCGCCAGCGCCTGCCGCATATCAACGTCATGGGCGGCTGCTGCGGCACCGACCATCGCCATGTCGAGCAGATAGCCAAGGCCTGCAAGCCGTTGTTCCGCGCGGCCTTGTAGGAGCGAATTCATTCGAATAAGGGTCGCGCAGCGGCCCCCTTCGACCCGCTTCGCGAATGAATTCGCCCCCACAACAAACCACCGCCGCCGAAAACATCCCGTTGCACCTCCACCAACCCGCTTCATACCCGAAAAATGCCCGAAAAATGCCCTCAACTATGCTGTAAGTGAACACGGCATCGCGGGAGGTCGCCATGATCCGCTGGCTGTCGGGCAAGCTCCTGTGCCTGGCCCTGCTTCTGTTGCCCGGCATGCTGCAGGCCGCCGGGAGCGTCACTGTGCTGACCGTCGATGGCGCCATCGGGCCCGCCACCGCGGACTACCTGACCCGTGGCATCGAGCGCGCCGAGCAGGACAAGGCGCAACTGGTGGTCATCCGGATCGACACCCCCGGCGGCCTCGACACCTCCATGCGCAGCATCATCAAGGCGATCCTCGCCAGCCCAGTGCCGGTGGCGAGCTTCGTTGCCCCCAGCGGCGCGCGGGCCGCCAGCGCCGGCACCTACATCCTCTACGCCAGCCATATTGCCGCCATGGCCCCGGGCACCAACCTGGGTGCCGCGACACCCGTGCAGATTGGCGGCATGCCGGGCCAGCCCGAAGGCGACAAGCCCGGCGGTAGCAAGGGCAAGAAGGAGAAGGACGACAAAGACGGGCCATCGGGCAACGAGGAAACCCTCACCCGCAAGCAGGTCAACGATGCAGCCGCCTACATCCGCGGCCTGGCACAACTGCGTGGGCGCAACGCCGAGTGGGCCGAACGTGCGGTGCGCGAGTCCGTCAGCCTCTCCGCTGCCGATGCCCAGCGCCTGAAGGTAGTAGACCTGCTGGCAAATGATGTTAATGACTTGCTCGCCAAGCTGGACGGCAAGATCCTGGAAATTGCCGGTCAGAAAATCACCCTGACCACCCGTGGCGCGCCGCAAGTGCAACACGAGCCGGACTGGCGCGCACAGATCCTCGCGGTGATCACCAACCCCAGCGTCGCGCTGATCCTGATGATGATCGGCGTCTACGGCCTGATCTTCGAATTCTCCAACCCTGGCAGCGGGGTCGGCGGAGTGGTTGGCGGTATCTGCCTGATCCTCGCGCTCTACGCGCTGCAACTGTTGCCGGTGAACTTCGCCGGCATCGCGCTGATCCTTCTCGGCATCCTTTTCATGGCGGCGGAAGCCTTCATGCCCAGCTTCGGCATCATCGGCTTCGGCGGCATCGCCGCCTTCGTGGTCGGTGCGGTGATCCTGATCGACACCGAGGTGCCGGGCTACGGCATCCCCCTGCCGTTGATCATCACCGTGGCCCTGTCCAGCGCGCTGCTGATCTTCGCCATCCTCGCCATGGCCGTTCGTGCCCGCCGACGCGCGCTGGTCAGCGGCGATGCCGGGCTGGTGGGCAGCCAGGCGATCCTGCTCGATCTGACGGTGGACGACCCACGTAGCGGCTGGGTGCAGTTGCAGGGCGAGCGCTGGCAGGTGCGCTGCGAGTCCCCCTTGAGGAGCGGCCAGCGCGTACGCGTGCTGGCGCGCAATGGGCTGTTGCTGGACGTGACGGCGGATGAACGTCCGCCCAGAGGAGATTGACCATGGCCTTTCCCGTCGGTTTTGCCACCCTCCTGTTCCTGCTGATCGTGCTGGCGGTGTCGGCCATCCGCGTCCTGCGCGAGTACGAGCGCGGCGTCGTGTTCCAGCTCGGCCGCTTCTGGAAGGTCAAGGGGCCGGGGCTGGTACTGATCATCCCGGCCATCCAGCAGATGGTGCGGGTGGACCTACGCACCGTGGTGCTGGACGTCCCCCCCCAGGACGTGATCTCCCGCGATAACGTCTCGGTGAAGGTGAACGCGGTGATCTACTTTCGCGTACTCGACTCGGAGCGCGCCATCATCCAGGTCGAGAACTTCCTCATGGCCACCAGCCAGTTGGCCCAGACCACGCTGCGCTCGGTGCTGGGCAAGCACGAGCTGGACGAAATGCTGGCCGAACGCGAACGCCTGAATACCGACATCCAGCAGGCACTCGATGCCCAGACCGATGCCTGGGGCATCAAAGTCTCCAACGTGGAAATCAAGCACGTCGACCTCAATGAGACCATGATCCGCGCCATCGCCCGCCAGGCCGAGGCCGAACGCGAGCGGCGGGCCAAGGTGATCCATGCCGAAGGCGAGCTGCAAGCCTCCGAGAAACTGATGCAGGCCGCCGAGATGCTCAGCCGCCAGCCGGGCGCCATGCAGCTGCGCTACATGCAGACACTCAATGCCATTGCCGGCGACAAGACCAACACCATCGTCTTCCCACTGCCAGTGGAGTTGCTTGGCGGCATGAGCGATGGGAAGCAAAAGAACCGCGAGGGTTGACGGCGTCCTCGAGACACTCTGTTTTCCACGCGCTTTTCAGGGATATCCCCTGAAAACCTGTCGCTATTCGGCGGGGGCGCAGTGGCCGGGTTTCTACACTTGTTCAAAGGACAACAAGAACCTGGAGGTCGCCATGCGTATCGGAGTGCCGAAGGAGATCAAGAACCACGAGTACCGGGTCGGCCTGACCCCGCTGTCCGTGGCCGAACTGACCCGCCTGGGGCATGAAGTCTGGGTGGAAACCAGGGCCGGGGCTTCCATCGGCTTCGCTGACGAGGACTACCTGGCCGCCGGTGCCAAGATGGCCGGCAGCGCAGCCGAGGTCTTCGAGCAGGCCCAACTGATCGTCAAGGTCAAGGAACCCCTCACCCAGGAACGTGCCCGCTTGCGCCCCGAGCAGACCCTCTTCACTTACCTGCACCTGGCGCCGGACCGGCCCCAGACCGATGAACTGATCGCCTCCGGCGCCACCTGCATCGCCTACGAAACCGTCACCGACAGTCATGGTCGACTCCCGTTGCTGGCCCCCATGTCGGAAGTGGCCGGACGCATGTCCATCCAGGCCGGCGCCAGTTGCCTGGAAAAAGCCAAGGGTGGCCGAGGCGTGCTGCTGGGCGGCGTGCCCGGCGTCCCGCCCGCCAAAGTCGTGATTCTCGGCGGCGGCGTGGTCGGCACCCACGCGCTGGCGATGGCTGTTGGCCTGGGCGCCAATGTCACCGTACTGGACAAGAGCGTGGACGCCCTGCGCCGGCTGGACGCGCTCTATGGCAACCGCATCACCACCCTCTATTCCACCCATGGCACCGTGCGTGACCAGGTGCTGGCGGCGGACCTGGTGATCGGGGGCGTGCTGATTCCGGGCGCGGCAGCGCCCAAGCTGGTCACCGCCGAGATGGTGGCGCGGATGCAGGACGGCGCAGTGCTGGTGGATGTGGCCATCGACCAGGGCGGCTGTGCGGAAACCTCACGGGCCACCACCCATGCCGAGCCCACCTACGTGATCGATGGCGTCGTCCATTACTGCGTGGCCAACATGCCCGGCGCCGTGGCGCGCACTTCCACCCTGGCGCTGAACAACGCCACCCTGCCCTTCGTCATCGCCTTGGCGCAGAAGGGCACGCGCAAGGCGCTGGAAGATGACCTGCATCTGCGCCATGGCCTAAACGTGGCCAAGGGGCGACTCACCAATGGCAGCGTCGCAGCCGCCCACCACATGGATTACGTTCACTTGGAGGAAATGCTCAAGCAGCTCTAGTTCAGGGGCCCCTGGCCCCGATGACCACGACGCGGCGGTGTCCTAGGCCCTCAACCCTGTCGTGGTCATTTTTATGGGGGTTCCGTGAGACTGCTGTGACGGGCGATCAGCCGCAGGTGAACTGCTTGACGACGTCCGTCTCGTCCACGTCGATGTTCAGCCGACGGGAGTTGTAATCCATGGTCACGGCGTCATGGGGGCGCAGCACCCGCGCGGTCTCGGCGCCGGACTGGCGCTTGGCCTGGTCGACCAGGGCGAGATTGGCGGTCTTGCCTACCAGGGCAGCCACGGCAGCGGAATCGCAAGTGCCACCAAAGGACGGCGCGGTCGCGCTGGCGGATTCCTGCATGGCAGCGGGGGCAGCAGCGGCTGGCGCAGCGGGCTTGTCGGTCGAGCTGCAGCCCGCCAGGAGCAGGCCGGCCAGGGCAAGACTGAGGGTGATCGGTTTGACGTACATGCATCGGTCCTCTTCTGAACGAATATCCTTGCGCGCACCTGCAACGGGTTTCCATCGCGGCGGGGCTCCTGCCCGCGGCGCACGGCCGGTGCATTCTATCCTCTGGTTTTGACTCCGGTCAGCGCTGTGCGGCCTAATGCCCACCCGTTGAAACGCTCCGAAACACTCCATGTCCCGTACCCCGAACATCCGCCCCAGCACTCTCCACCTGCCGCAAGGTAACTGGAGCACCGTTCTGGACTGCCTCTGCGAGCGCTTTCCAGCCATCCCCCGGGAGACCTGGCTGGAGCGCATGGACAGTGGCAAGGTGACCGATGGAAACGGTAACCGGCTGGGTCCGGAGCATCCCTACCAGGTAGCGCTGCGGGTGCATTACTTCCGTGAGGTGAAGGACGAGCAGCCGATTCCGTTCGAGGAAAACGTGCTCCATGTCGATGAGCACCTGGTGGTGGCCGACAAACCGCACTTCCTGCCGGTGATGCCCGCAGGCGAGTACGTCGAGGAAACCCTGCAGGCGCGCCTCACCCGGCGCCTGGGCAACCCACACCTGGTGCCGTTGCACCGCATCGACCGCCACACCGCGGGCCTGGTGCTGTTTTCCGCCAACCCGGCCAGCCGCAACCACTACCACGCGCTGTTCCGCGACCGCGAGATCCGCAAGCGCTACGAAGCCATCGCCCCGGCGCTGCCCGAGCTGGCTTTCCCGCTCCTGCGGGAAACCCGTCTCGGCAAGGGCGAACCCTTCTTCCGCATGCAAGAGCTGGACGGCGAGCCCAATTCCCGCACCCGCCTCGATGTCCTGGAGAAAAACGGCGACCTCTGGCGCTATGACCTGTACCCCATCACGGGCAAGCAGCATCAGTTGCGCGTGCACCTGGCCGCCCTCGGCGCGCCCATCTGCAATGACGGCTTCTACCCGGAACTGACCGACAAGGGTGGCCCGGACGACTACCAGCGCCCCCTCAAACTCCTGGCCCGCGATCTCGCCTTCGACGACCCCATCAGCGGTGAGCCACGTCGCTTCGAAAGCCACCTGCGCCTGGACTGGTAAATCCTGCTGACCGCCACGGTGCTTGACGACGGATATGACACGCATAATATTACATACGTAATTCAAGCAGGATATTGCCGGGCTGGAACGCTCGTGGTTGTTCACTAGGCTTCTGCCTTCCCTTTACGACTTCAGAATCGAGGTGACCTCATGAGCGCATACGACGTAGTGGTGATCGGCGGCGGCCCGGGCGGCTACAACGCCGCGATCAAGGCTGGCCAACTGGGTATGAAAGTGGCCTGTGTCGAAGGCCGGGAAACCCTGGGCGGCACCTGCCTGAACGTCGGCTGCATGCCCTCCAAGGCCCTGCTCCACGCCTCCGAACTCTATGAAGCGGCCTCAGGCAAGGAGTTCGCGACCCTGGGAATCCAGGTCGAACCCAGGCTCGACCTGGCCCAGATGATGAAGCAGAAGGCCGAGAGCGTGACGGCCCTGACCAAGGGCATCGAGTTTCTCTTCCGCAAGAACAAGGTGGAATGGGTCAAAGGTTGGGGCCGCATCGAGGGCGCCGGCAAAGTGGTGGTCACCGCCGCCGACGGCCAGCAGCAGACGCTGGAAGCCCGCGACATTGTCGTCGCCACCGGCTCGGAGCCGACGCCGCTGCCCGGCGTGACCATCGACAACCAGCGCATCCTCGACTCCACCGGCGCCCTGTCGTTGCCCGAGGTGCCCAGGCACCTGGTGGTCATCGGTGCCGGCGTGATCGGCCTGGAGCTGGGCTCCGTCTGGCGCCGCCTGGGTGCCCAGGTGACGGTGGTGGAGTACCTGGGCCGAATCTGCCCAGGGCTGGACGACGAGACCGCCAAGACCCTGCAACGCGCCCTGACCAAGCAGGGTATGAACTTCAAGCTCAGCTCCAAGGTCACCGCCGCCAAGCCGGGCAAGGCGGGCAAGGCGGGCGTGGAGCTGTCCATCGAGCCCGCTGCCGGCGGACTCGCGGAAACCCTCAAGGCCGACTACGTGCTCGTGGCCATCGGCCGTCGCCCCTACACCAAAGGGCTGGGCCTGGAGACAGTGGGCCTGGCCACCGACCCACGCGGCATGCTCGCCAACGAGCGCCACCAGACGACCGCTCCGGGCGTCTGGGTCATCGGCGACGTGACCTCCGGCGCGATGCTGGCGCACAAGGCCGAGGACGAAGGCATCGTCTGCATCGAACGCATCGCCGGACAGGCCGCCGAGGTGAACTACAACCTCATCCCGAGCGTGATCTACACCCGGCCGGAAGTGGCCAGCGTGGGCAAGAGCGAAGAGCAGCTGAAGGCCGAAGGGCGCCCCTACCGGGTCGGCAAGTTCCCCTTCACGGCCAATAGCCGGGCCAAGATCAACCATGAGACCGAAGGCTTGGTGAAAGTGCTGGCCGACGAGCGCACGGACGAAGTCCTGGGCGTACACATGGTCGGGCCGAGCGTCAGTGAAATGATCGGCGAGTACTGCGTGGCCATGGAGTTCTCCGCCTCGGCCGAAGACATCGCACTGACCTGCCACCCCCACCCCACCCGCTCGGAAGCCCTGCGCCAGGCGGCGATGGATGTGCATGGAGGGGCGATGCAGGCCTGACCCCTGCAAGGGGGCCATCCTCACACGCAGCACTCGGCTGATCGCCGCCACCGTGCCCAGCAGTAGGGTGCGCCATGCGCACCGAGGCGATGGTGGCGGCTCCGAGTCCGTCTCACGGTGCGCGCGGCGCACCCTACGGGACCTGCAGCATCCTGTTGGATGGGGTGGGCTAGAACGAAAGCGCCCGCCCCAGCACGTCCCCGCGCGGGTCCCCTTCGCGGTTCACCAGTGCGTAGTTGTAACCATCCCTCGACCAGTAACGCGCCTCCAGTTCGCCATCGCGGCGCTGGCCTTTTCTCATGCTCGGGTACAGTGAGCCCGGTGCCCGCAGGTAGAGGCTGACCCGCTGACCCTGGCCGTCCTCGAACAACAGCAATGCCGCCGCCCCCTGCTCGGTCACCAGCCAGCGACCGCCCACCGGCGTGAAACCGTAGGGGCTGAGATCGGGAATGCGCGCCGCATGGCTGAAGCGCTGGTCCAGCCAGGCCTGCAGCTCGCCGGGCTGGCGTGCCTGGATATCGACCACCGGGTTGCCGGCGAACAGGCGATGGGCCTGCAGCGCGTCCTGCATCGGCGGGTTGGCCGCCAGCAGGCTCATGTCCCGCGCTTGCCAGCCGCCCAGGCCACCGGCACCCAGGGCCAGCACGAACGAAGCCGCCAGCGCCAGGCGACGCTGCTTGCGGGCGCGCAGGGACGCGCGGATCGCCACCGGGTCGAGGCGCGGATTCGGCGCCATGCCGGGGTTGGCCAGCGCCGCACGCAGTTGCTGGGCATCTCGCCGCCAGCCCTCCACCTGGTCGGCGACGTCGGGATTGGCCGCCAGGTAGGCTTCCACCGCCTGGCGCTGTTGGGCGTCGAGCTGGCCGTCGAGATAGGCGTGCAGGTCGCCTTCGCTGGGATGGAATGTATTCATTTGAGTACCCGCAGCTGAGGGTTGGACATCTCGCCCTCGGCCAGTTCGCGCAACGCCTTGCGTGCGCGGGACAGCCTGGACATCACGGTGCCGATGGGAATATCGAGGGCGTGGGCGGCCTCCTTGTAACTCAGCCCTTCCACGCTCACCAGCAACAGCAGCGCTCGCTGCTCGGCCGGCAGGCGTCCGAAGGCTTCGAGGGTCGCCTGGTTCATCACCCGCTCTTCGGTGGAGGGTGCTTCCTCGCTACGGCCTCCGAAGAACTCCAGCAGGCGTGCGTGGCGGCGTGCCCTGCGCTGACCATCAAGAAACTGCCGATACAGAATGGAGAACAGCCAGGCACGCAGATTGCCGTCGCCCTTACTGCCCCATCTGGATAGCGCCCGTTCCAGCGTCGCCTGGACCAGGTCGTCGGAACTGCTGGCATTGCGCGTCAGCCACAGCGCAAAACGCCGCAGCCGCTGTAACAACTCCCGAAGTTCCGCGTCATCAATCATGTTCATAGCCAGGTCTTACGCCACTTTCGCCAAGGATGCGGCAGAAAGACGTCTGACGCGGAGATTTATTCCCGCGGGAATAAATCTCCGGGTGTTGCGTCTCACCGGCTCATGAACAAGGGCGAAACGCCCGGGAGCATCCCATGAGCAACACACCTCCAGAAGGGATCGACCTGGCCGCGCGGCTCGCGGTGATCGGTCTCGCGGTCGGCGGCCTGGCGGCAGGTTTCGCCTATGCCGCAGGCTGGGTCGGCGCTGAACGCCTGACCCCGCAGAACATCATCGACGCCTTCGAGGCCAACGCCGGGAAATTCCCCGGCTACCGCAAGAACCACGCGAAGGGCCTTTGCATCACCGGCCACTTCGAGAGCAACGGTGCGGCCGCCGGCCTGTCCCGCGCCAGCGTCTTCACCGCGGGCCAGTACCCGGTCGTCGGGAGGCTGGCCATCGGTGGCAGCAACCCCCATGCGCCGGATGCCGGCGTCCCCACCCGCAGCATGGCGTTGCAGTTCCAGCTGCCCGGCGGCGAACAGTGGCGCACGGCAATGAACACCCCGCCGGTGCTGCCAGTAGCCACCCCGGAGGCGTTCTACGAGCAGGTACTGGCGTCGCGTCCCGACCCGGCCACGGGCAAGCCCGACCCCGCGAAGCTGCAAGCCTTCTTCGCGGCCCACCCGGAATCCGCTGCGTTCCGCCAATGGGCGCAGGGCTACAAGCCGAGCAACAGCTTCGCCAACGTCGCCTACAACGGGATCAATGCCTTCCGCCTGGTGGACGCCACCGGCAACATCCACTTCGCGCGTTGGTCTGTGCAGCCGGAGGCACCTTTCGAACCCCAGGGCGATGCCGGCGCGGACCCGGACTTCCTCAGCCATGACCTGCAACAGCGCCTGTCCCGGGGACCACTCCGCTGGCAGTTGCTCCTGACCCTGGCCGAACCCGGCGACCCTACCGACGACGCCACCCGCCAATGGCCGGCCGAACGCGGCACGGTACACGCCGGCACCCTGGTGATCGAGCATGCCGAGTCCCAGGAGCAAGGCGTCTGCCGTGATATCAACTACGACCCGCTGGTGCTCCCGAACGGCATCCAGGCCTCCGACGACCCGATTCTCGCCGCACGCTCGGCGGCCTATGCCGTGTCCTACAACCGCCGCACCCGAGAAGGTGCCCCCCACGTCGAGCAAGGAGCCCCGCGATGAACTCGCCCACCCGTTTCCCCCCGCTGCTGCGGATACTCCACTGGCTGATGGCGATCCTGCTGCTGGCCATGCTTTTCATCGGCGTGAGCATGGTGAGCGACCTCACTCCGCGCCATAGCGCCCTGGTGGCATTGCACAAACCCCTGGGGCTGCTCCTGCTGACGCTGGTCCTTCTGCGCATCGCGGTGCGGCTGCTGTCCCGCACGCCACCCCTGCCCGGCGACATGCCCGGCTGGCAACGCCGGACCGCGCACGCATCCCATGCACTGCTCTATGCCCTGATGCTGGCCCTGCCCCTGGTCGGCTGGGCGATGCAGTCCGCCGGCGGCTACCCGCTCGCGCTCCATGAATCGCTGCTACTGCCGCCCATCGTCCCGCACGACGCGCGGCTCTATGCCTTGCTGCGCCTGGCCCACACTGTACTGGCGTACCTGCTGTTCCTCGGCATCCTGGCGCACCTGACGGCGGCCCTCTACCACGCACTCATCCGCAGGGATGGGGTGCTATCGAGCATGACCACCGGCAGCGGCATCCGGCCGACGCCTGACGGTCAGTAAGCGCGGGACTACCCGCAACTCCCCCTCTCCAGCAGGAGAATCCACCATGAAAACCCTCGTCGTCGCCTTGAGCCTCAGCCTCGCCTCCACCGTTACCCTCGCCGCCAGTACGGGCCAGAGCGCGCCGCCGGTGACCCAATACGAGTACGGCGTACACCTGGATATCGCCCGGGTTTTGGAAATGACCGACCTGTCGACCTTCTGCGGCATCGGGCCGGCACGCATGACCTACGAAGACAGCCAGATGCAGACCAGGACCCTCGAATACCTGGTCTGGGGAACCGGCTGCAAGAACGACTACTGACCGATCCCGCAGGTTGGGCTGCGCGGCGCTCCGCTGAGTGCAACGAAGCCCAACGAGCGAAGTTCATCTTCGCGACGTTGGGCCTCGCTTTGCGGGGCACCCACCTGAGACAGGCGCGGAAACTGCACGCCTTGCAAGCCCTGGATCAGAACCAGCCTTTCCACTTGAACCAGGCGTACGGCAGGATCGCCGACACCACCATCAAGCCCAGCGCCACCGGGTAGCCAAAGGCCCAGTCCAGTTCCGGCATGGACCTGAAGTTCATGCCGTACACGGTGCCCACGAGGGTGGGCGGCAGGAACAGTACGGCGGCAATGGAAAACACCTTGATGATGCTGTTCTGCTCGATATCGATCAGCCCCAGCGTGGCGCTGAGCAGGAAAGCGATCTCATCGAACATCTTCGCCACGTAATCCACCAGGGAGCGGATATCACGTTCGATGGAGCGTGAGCGATCCAGACCCGGCTCGCTGAGCCAGAGCTCCGACCACTCGTTCGAGTAGTCCAGCACGCGCCCCATGCTGATCAGGCTTTCCCGCAGCTTCACCAGCGCCGAGTTGTGCCGCCCCAGGCGTTTGACCACCTGCTGCAGATCGGCACGATTGCCCTTGCGTCGCGGCGCGGCGCTGCGCTCCTCGCTGAACACCGCCACGGACACCTCGTCCAGCTCACGCTGCATCAGTTCCAGCCTATCGGCGATGTGGTCCACCACGCTGCCGCAGAGCGAGAGGAATATCTGCTCGCTCGAGGCGTGGGTTTCCGGCTCACGAAGGAACTTGTCTTCCAGGTACTCGAAGAACGGCAAGTTGGCGTAGCGCACCGTCACCAGGTAGTCGGGCGCCACCACGAACATCACGTCACTGGATATGGGCCGCTGTTCGCGCAGGCCGCTCACCAGGGTGGCGTTCATATAGAGGGTGCCGGCGTGCTGGTAAAGGCGCGAGGTCTCTTCGATCTCGACGATGGCCTCGCGGTCGGGAATCTCCACCCCCAGCGCCTGGGCGATGAAGGCGGCCTCCGCCGAGTCGGGGTCCATCAGGTCGATCCACAGGGTGCCTGGCGGAATCGCCACGCCGGGGCGGCCTGCGGTGGCGTGCAGGACGCCGGCATCCTGCGCGTAATAGTGGATCATCCGGGTTGCTCCTTGGGCGTCTGGGAATCAGTAAAGCACCGGTCATTCCCTGCGAAGACGCGTCCGGCGGCCCAGGAGGCACGCGGCTGGCAATTGGTCTAGGTTCTGAGCAAAGGATCACCGAACGCAGCCAGCTTCCACCCTGAACCGGGTTCACGTGAAGCGAACGGAGACACCCATGACCCAGCGCAACTCTCCCATGGACCTGGGCGAAGCGGTGCCCTGGTTCACCAGCAGCACCCCCAGCCGCGAGCGTTTCACCTTCGATACCGTCGCCGGGCGCTACATCGCCCTGTGTTTCCTCGGCTCGTCCAGCGACCCCACTGCCGCTCGGGTACTCACCGACCTGCTGGCCCGTCGCGATGAGTTCAACGACGACCGCGCAAGCTTCTTCGGCGTCATCGCCGACCCACGGGACCGCGACCAGCAGCGCGTGAGAGACCTGCTGCCGGGCATCCGATTCTTCTGGGACATCGACCGCAGCATCTGCAACCTCTATGGCGTACAGCGGGAAAATGGCGCGATCCGCCAGATGACCTACCTGCTCGATACGCGCCTGCGGGTGCTTGCCGCCCTGCCAATTCCGCCCGGCGGCCAGGGTCATGTGGACGCCCTCCTCGCCCTGCTCAATGCCCAGGAACCGATTCCCCCGTCCACTTCCGCCCTGCCCCAGGCGCCCGTTCTGGTGGTGCCGCGCATCTTCGAACCGGCCCTGTGCCACGCCTTGATGGACTACTACGACCTTCGCGGCGGCAGCGATTCCGGGTACATGGTCGAGCGTGACGGCAAGACGGTGGAGGTGCTCAAGCACGAGCACAAGCGCCGTCGCGACTGTGCCCTGGACGACGAGCACCTGCGGCAATGCTGCATGCAGCGCATCACCACGCGCCTGGTTCCCGAAATCCAGAAGGCCTTCCAGTTCCAGGCCACGCGCATGGAGCGCTACCTGGTGGCCTGCTATGACGCCGAAGAAGGCGGCCACTTCCGCCCCCACCGCGACAACACCACCAAGGGCACCGCCCACCGCCGCTTCGCAGTCTCACTGTTCCTCAACAGCGGTGAATACGAAGGCGGCTGCCTGCGCTTCCCGGAGTTCGGTGGCAGCCTCTACAGCGCGCCAACGGGTGGCGCGGTGGTGTTCTCCTGTTCGCTGTTGCATGAAGCGACCCCCATCACCGCCGGGCGCCGCTATATGTTCCTGCCCTTCCTCTACAACGAGGAAGGCCGGCGCATACGCGAAGAAAACCAGCAGTACCTGGAGCCTACGGCCGAGCAATGACGGGCGTCCTGGCTTATCATGCCGCGCCCTTGACTGACTGATGGACCCGCCCCCATGAATCACCCGACCCTTCTGGACGCCCTGCTGGCCGCCGATATGCTGGAAATCGACGAACTGCACGCCTGGGAATTCGACCTGGACGAAGCCCTGCTCAACGCCCTGGAAGCCGGTCAGCCAGGCGAACCCGAAGCCCAATTGCTGCGCGTGGAATGCATCGACGGCCGTACCCGCCGCGAATGGCGCTTCACCCAGGCGGCCGTGCAGGCCGCTCGTTTCGATGCCGACAGCGGCTGCTGGAAACTGGCCGGCACCGACGCCGAACACGCCCTGCGCTGCCTGGATGCCTTCGGCGGCAACGCCGAGGATGACGACGAGCAGGAGTAACACCCGACCGGAGGGTGCGCATGTGCGCACCGGTAGTGCTGTTTGGCAACTCGGCGATGATGGTGAACTTCGGCTTCTACCTGTAAGCCTCAGGTGAGCACGTTGCGGACGAAACGCACCAGCGTCTCGCCTTCGTTGGCATAGGTGTATGACTGGTCGCTGCCGAACACCAGGAAGTCCCCGGCATCCACCTGCTGCCGCTCCTCACCACGCAGCACCCAGAGACTGCCTTCAATTACGTAGATCATCTCGCGCCAGCCTTCGGCATCCGGTTCGGCCGTGTAGCGCTCGCCCGGTGCCAGGGACCAGCTCCAGAGCTCCACTTCATGCCGAGTCGCCGAACTGGCCAGCAGGGTCGCACGGCTGCCCGGCTTGTTGCCGACCCAGGCCACGGCGTTGATACGCGAGCGGTCGGGGCGATCCGGTTGCTGCACAAGATCTGGAAAAAGCACACCGAGGGCCGCGGCAACGCGGTCCAGGGTGGCCAGGCTGACATTCACATCACCGCCTTCGATACCCACCAGCATGCGCCGACTGACGCCAGCCGCCGTGGCTAGGGCTTCCTGGCTGAGACCAGCGGCACGACGCAACCGCCGCACATTTTCGGAGACATGTTCGAGGACGTTGGGGCGTTCATCCGATTTGGGCAACATATTGCTCACACCCTTGCTTTTGCGCATTATGTTGCACATAAGCACCTCAACATGCCAGCCCCGGGACCTCACAGCAGGCTGGCCATTCCGGATCATCCTGATGCCCTCTCTGTCGCAACGCCTCGCTTCGACCCTGCTGCCCGTTTCCGTCCTCCTGGTGGCCATGGCCTCCATCCAGAGCGGCGCATCGCTGGCCAAGACCCTGTTCCCGGAAATTGGCGCCCAGGGCACCACCACGCTGCGCCTGGTGTTCGCCGCCATCATCCTCGCGCTGATCCTCCGCCCCTGGCGTGCGCGCATCAGCAAGGCGTCCCTGCGACCGCTGATCCTTTACGGACTGGCCCTGGGCGGTATGAACCTGCTGTTCTACATGTCCCTTCGCACCATTCCACTGGGCATTGCCGTGGCCCTGGAATTCACCGGCCCCCTGACCGTCGCGCTGTTCGCCTCGCGTCGCGCCATCGATTTCATCTGGATTGGCCTCGCCGCACTGGGGCTCTGGCTCCTGCTGCCACTCGGCAAGACCGAGGGCCACCTGGACCTGGCCGGCATGGCCTACGCCCTGGGGGCGGGCGTCTGCTGGGCGCTCTACATTGTCTACGGCGCGCGCGCCGGCAGCGATCACGGCATGCAGGGCGCGGCCCTCGGCGTACTCGTGGCCGCCCTCTTCATCGCCCCGGTCGGCATCGTGCATGCCGGTACCGACCTGCTCCGCCCGGAGCTCCTGCCCGTGGCCCTGGCTGTCGCCCTGCTCTCCACGGCCATTCCTTACACCCTGGAGATGATTGCGCTCACCCGACTGCCCGCTCAGACCTTCGGCACTCTGATGAGCATCGAACCGGCCTTCGGCGCCCTCTCAGGGCTGATCTTCCTCGGCGAGCACCTGTCAGTGCTGCAATGGCTGGCGATTCTCTGCATCATCCTCGCCTCAATCGGCTGTACGGTTACAGCCACGCCTCGCCAGCAGACCCAGCCCCTGGTACCTGCGGACTGAAGCGGGCAAATCCGGTAAATCACCTCTTGCGGAGAACCCCTGATTCTCCGCACGCTATAGCGATCCGGACCGCGTCTTACAGGTACCCCAATGAACAGACTTCCCTATGTCGCTACCGGCTGCCGGCCGGTCAATTGGCAGCTCGACCAGATCGTCAACGAGCTGCGCGACGCCCGCGCCCAATGGCGTAGCCAGCATGGCCGCCTGCAGGACCGCGGCGGCCGCGAACTGCCGTCGCGCATCACCGTCGGGCACATCATCGAGGCCCTGTCCGGCGCGCTCTTCCCCATGCGCCTCGGCCCGGCCGACCTGCGTGAAGAAAGCGAGGATTTCTATGTCGGCCACACCCTGGACGTAGCGCTCAACGCGCTGGCCGGCGAAGTGCGCCGCGAGCTGTCCTACGCCGCGCGCCACAATGGCGCCAGCGGCGATGACATCGCCTGCCAGGCCATCGAGATCGTCAAGGGCTTCGCCGCCACCCTGCCGAAGCTGCGGGTGCTGCTGGACACCGACGTGCTGGCGGCCTTCCAGGGCGACCCGGCGGCGCGCAGCGTGGATGAAGTGCTGATCTGCTATCCGGGCGTACATGCGGTGATTCACCATCGCCTGGCCCACTACTTCTACAAGGCTGGCCTGCCGCTGCTGGCACGGATGATCGCCGAGATCGCCCACTCCGCCACCGGCATCGACATCCACCCGGGCGCGCAGATCGGCAGGAGCTTCTTCATCGACCACGGCACCGGTGTCGTCATCGGCGAAACGGCGATCATCGGCGAGCGGGTGCGCATCTACCAGGCCGTCACCCTGGGCGCCAAGCGCTTCCCGGCGGACGAAGAAGGCAACCTGCAGAAGGGCCAGCCGCGCCACCCGATCGTCGAAGACGACGTGGTGATCTACGCCGGCGCCACCATCCTCGGCCGCATCACCATCGGCAAGGGCTCCACCATCGGCGGCAACGTCTGGCTGACCCGTAGCGTGCCACCGGAGAGCAACATCACCCAGGCGAACCTGCAGAACGAAAGCGGGGTTTAAACCCCAAACTACTTGTGGAGCGACTTCATTCGCGATTGAAGTCGCCCACAGGGGTAAGCCAGGCGCTCGGTTGCCACATTTCCCCCTCACCCCAACCCTCTCCCTCAGGGAGAGGGGCTGATGGTGCCCGCCTTACCTCATCTGCACATTCCCAGGCCATAAAGTTGCCCCAGAAATGCTCCGCCCTTTCCGGCGCGAGTCACCCCTCGCCCTTTGGGAGAGGGGGCGGGGGTGAGGGATACGTCCGGCGTGCATCCGGTCAATCGCTTCTATTCCATCAACAAAAAACGGCCCCATCAGGGGCCGCTTTTCTTTGCGCACTCAGCTCAACGCAGCTTGTCCACCATCGCCGCAATCACCGACAGCACATCCTTGCCGAGCCGCTTGGAACGTTCGCCGTTCCAGGCAGTACGCGGATGGGGGTTGTCGTCGTGGTCCTTGAAGGGCATTTCAATGGTGAACGACAGGCAGTCGAAGGTCATGCCCACCGCGTTGCAGGCCAGGGTGGTATTGGCTTTGCCCGGCTCATCACGGGGATAGCCGAACGTGGTCTGGAACTCTGCCCCCATGTCCACGAGGCGCTGGCGGAACTCGCTTTCCAGGGCCTCCAGGCGCGGCGTATAGCCGGGGTTGCCCTCGCAGCCGGCAGTGAACACGTGGGGGATTTCCTCGTCGCCGTGGATGTCGAGGAACAGGTCCACGCCCACCTTGCGCATCTGCTGCTGGACGAAGAACACCTCGGGCGTCTCGCTGTCGTTGGCCGACTGCCAGGCGCGGTTGAGGTCCTTGCCGGCAGCGTTGGTGCGCAGGTGACCGCGAAACGCGCCGTCCGGGTTCATGTTCGGCACCAGGTACAGGTGGGCCTTGGCCAGCAAGGCATCCATCTCGGCGTCGTCGCGCCTGGACAGGCGCTCGATCACACCCTCCATGTACCACTCGGCCATGTGCTCGCCCGGGTGCTGCTGGGCAATGATCCAGACCTTGCGCTGGGCCTGCGGATTGCGGCTGATGCGCAACAGCGGGATATCACGACCCTCGATGCTCTTGCCGATGGCCACGACTTCGGCACCAGTCTTATCCAGGGCCTCGCTCAACAGCCAGTCGTGCCGGGCGCGGCTGTAAGGCTCGAAATAGGCGAACCAGATCTGCTCGTGGGTGGGCTCAAGGGCGAAATGCAGTCCCTTGTCGTCGAAGCTGCTGGGCACGCGGAACCAGTGCACCTGGTCATAGGACGCCGCCGCGTTGTAGCCGGTCCAGGCGTGGCTGTAGGCGGACTGGCCGGCGTTGGTCAGGCTGAAGCCGTGGCGCTGGCCGGGCGTCAGGCCCTCGACCTTGAAGTGGAACCACTGGAAGTGGTGGCTCTTCAGGTCCGGGCGCATGGCCAGCAGCACCTGTTGCGGGTTGCTGGCGTCAATCACTTCGATATTGCCGCTGTCGAAGTCCGAGCTGATCTTCATGGATACCTCAGGGCGGTGTTTCACGGTGACAACAGGATCGCAGGTCGCGTAACACGGGGAAATCGCCGGGGCGACATCGACAGACAGCCGGCGCCCCGTCCGGGCTCATTCGCCGCGGTCTTCCAGGCGGGCCAACCGTGCTTCCAGGTCGGCAACGCGGGCCTCCAGTTCTTCGATGCGCGCATCGGCGGCGGCGCGTGATTCGCCGCGTTCCGGCTGACTGGCGCGGGCTTCCAGCAGGGCATCGAGATCGGCCTGCTCGCCCATCAGATGCATGTAGCGGTCTTCGCGCTGGCCGCCCTGGCGCGGAATCAGCAGTACGAGACCACGGGCGATGAGGCGATCCAGCTGGTGCCGAACATGCTCGGTGTCGTCGAAATCACTCATGCGGTTGCTGCGGGTCAGCAATTCTCCCAGGGTCTGCGGCCCACGCAGAAGCAGCAGGCCAATCAGGATCAGCTGCGGCTGTACCAGTTCCAGGGCCTTGTCCGTGCGCTGCTCCCAGCGGTCGGCGCGACTGCCCATTACCAGCTTCACCAGGCTGCGCGCCTCCAGGTTGCGCAGCGCCTGGCCGGCCTGGCCCGGCGTGACATTCATCACCGGCTCGCGGCTGGTCTTCTGGTTGCAGGCCAGGACCAAGGCATTGAGGGTCAACGGGTAGGCCTCGGGTGTGGTCGCCTGCTTTTCGATCAGGCTGCCGAGCAGGCGTCCTTCGATGGCGTTGAGGGGCGCGTCTGCGAACTGGGCATGAATCTCGGTGGACATAGCACTATCCGTCTGCTGAAAAGTGCCAATAGCCTAGTCCCCGCCCGCTGGCGAGAAAAGCATTCAACCAGAAAGTCGGTGGAAAACGCCGGGTGGCGGACTTCGCCCTCAAATGGTCTCGATCAAACCTTGCGATATTCGTCGAGCGCAGCGGTGATGCAGAAACACTATCGCCCACATAAATCAAATAAATCGATTATTCAGAATAAAGTAAAAAGCCTTTCCCCTTTGCGCAATTGTGCCCTGAAAATCACCGTAACTCATTGTTTTTAATAATCTCAATACAACTATTATTGGCGTCGATGACAACCATCACGCAGCATCACTTCATCATCGAAACCATATCCGTAACATGGGCCCCGTAGACGAAATTCACCCCCCTGACCAAGGTGCCCAAACATGAAAAAGCCAATCCTCGCCAGCCTGTTCATCGCCAGCCTGTCCACCGCTGCTTTCGCCCTGCCCCAGGGTGCCGTTGTCGCTGAAGGGGGTTCCGACCGCACCAGCATCCACCGCGTAGCCGAAGGTGGCGCTGACCGTACCGGCGCCAACCGTATCGCTGAAAGTGGTTCCGAGCGTTCCGAGGCCCTGCGTGTTGCCGAAGGTGGTTCCGACCACACCAACGCCTTCCGCGTCGCCGAAGGTGGTGCCGACCGCACTGGCGCCAACCGCATCAGCTGATGCCGGATCCGCTCAGAGGCAGGCAATCACGATGTATGCAACTCCTCGAAAGACAGAAGGCGCCACCTGTGGCGCCTTCTGTCTTTTTGGAGCATGGCTCTGGAGGCCCGTAGGAGCAATTTCAACCGCGATGCAGGTCGAAGACCTGTCCTGCGGACTTACCCCCATTCGCGAATGAGTTCGCTCCCACAAAAAACATTGCAGCAACACTGATTCCTGTGGGCCTTCCCCTACTTCACGAGGCTCAGGCGCTTGTCGGTGAACACGCAGATCACCCCCGCCTCGTTGTACATGACCTGATGATTGAAGTCGCAATAGGCCGCCGCCACGCTCAGCGGCAATGTCTGGTTGACCGCCTTCCCCGCCTTGAACCAGGACATCTGGCCCGGTTTGCACAGCTTGGCCTCGGCATCGGTGCTGTAGGTGCAAAGCACTGCCTGGTCGATGGGTTCCGCCTTCTGGCAGCCTGCCAGCGGCAGGGCAACGAGGCCGACGAGCGCGAGTTTCTTAAAAGGGGACATGGGTAGCTCCGTAATGGGACGATCCGTCGAATGTGCGGACCCGGGGCCTTTGATCCATGGCCCCACGCCAGGTTCCGCGGCGGGCTCAGGAATAACCGGTGTAGAACAGCATTCCCCACGACATCAGGAAAATAGCCGCCAGGCCGATCAGGTAGTAAACGCCCGCCAGCGCCAAGGTAAGGCCCAGGGGGCGCGCGGAGTCGTGAATCAGCGGTATCGCCGAAAGTGCTGGCACCAGGAACATGCCAATGGTGCTCAGAGGCGAGTTGAACAGCCAGTAAATCTGGAAGAACTCGTGGAGCAGTTCGGCAAGGAAGATGAACAGCACCGGCGACCACACTGGCGCGACCAGCAACGCGGCCTCCACCGGGTCCCACAATGAATGCTTCTGCTCGCTCTGGACGCTCATCTCGCCCCCTTGCGCAGGTGATCCGCAGTCAGATCGCCACTTTGCAGTGAGGCTAGCCAAGCCAGCATCAGACGCAACTCTGCACCGGCTGTAGCCGACATGCTGCCGTTCGGCTGCCCCGGCCGGTACAGGGTCTATAGTCGATGGAGGTCTTTTTTACCGTCGAACACTTCCCAGGAGGCCCCTCATGGACACCAGCCACCACAGCCTCAGCGCTCTCTTCGATCAACTCGGCCTGCCATCCGACAAGGCCGGGATAGAACGTTTCGCCGCCGGCAATCGTCTGGCGGTGGGCCAGGCCCTGCCCGATGCACCGTTCTGGAACAAAGCCCAGTCCGCCTTCCTGCGCGACGCCCTGCTGGATGACTCCGACTGGTGTGAGGAAGCCGACGAACTGGCCGTGCTGCTGAGCAAATAGACAGAACGAACAAGGCGGCCACGTGGGCCGCCTTGTTCTGTCCGGAGATAAGAAGTCCTGCACGGATCGACAGGGATGATGTTCACCATCACCCCCTTTCAATTCCGCGCTGGACGCCACGGCGGCACCCTCTCTCCATCGGCCTTTCGGCCAACGGAACGAGACCTCTGCCATGTCCGCCGACCCACGTATCAGCAAAAACCTGTACCGGGTCACCCACGTGACCCTCGACGACCTTCGCCTGCATTTCGAAACCGAAGTGGTCGTGGGCCTGGACGACGGCAGCCTGGCCGTGCGCAAGGCCCCTACTCCAGTGGCCGAGCGCAAGGCCCTGCGTGAACTGATCTGCGCCAGTCAGTCCATCTGATTTCCCGCGCAGTCTGGATCAGGCCTGCTGCACCTGCCGCGGCAGTGGCAGCTTGTAGAAACGCTGCCCCACCGCGGCATACAGCGCATTGGCCACGGCAGGTGCAATGGGTGGCACACCCGGCTCGCCGACACCGGTAGGCGCTTGTGCCGAAGGCACGATGTGCACCTCCACCACCGGCATCTCATTGATCCGCAACACCTGGAAGTCGTGGAAGTTGGACTGCTCCACCGCGCCATCCTTCAAGGTGATGGCCCCATGCAGCGCGGCTGCCAGGCCATAGCCGATGCCGCCTTCCATCTGCGCACGGATTACGTCCGGGTTGATCGCCAGCCCGCAATCCACTGCGCAGACCACCCGGTCCACCCTGTAGCTGCCGTCTGCCTTCACGGTCACCTCCGCCACCTGGGCGACGAAGGAGCCGAAGGATTCGTGCACGGCGATACCACGCCCCCGTTTCTCGCCTTCCGCACCCGGTTTCAGCGGCTGGTCCCAGCCAGCCTTCTGCGCCACCAGCTCCAGCACACCGAGGTGACGCAGCTTCTTGCCGAGCAGTCCGTGACGGTACTCGTAAGGGTCTTTGCCAGCGGCAGTGGCGGCCTGGTCGATCAAGGTTTCCACGGCGTAGGCGGTATGGGTGTGCCCCACCGAGCGCCACCATTGAACCGGCACACCGATATCCTCCGGCGTATGCAGTTCCACCTGCAGGTTGGGCACCGCGTACGACAGATTGGACGCGCCCTCCACCGAGGTGTGGTCGACGCCCTCCTTCACCAACGCCCCCTCGAAAGCCGTGCCTTTGAGGATGGACTGCCCCACCACACGCTGATGCCAACCCTGCAACTTGCCCTCGCCATCCAGCGCCAGACGCGCACGGTGCAGGTAGGCCGGACGGAAGAAGCCGGCATGGGTGTCATCCTCGCGGGTCCAGACCAGTTTCACCGGCACCTCGTGCCCCTTGGCCCGCGCGGCCTTGGCAATGGCCACCGCCTCCAGCAGGTAGTCCGACAGCGGATTGGCCCGGCGCCCGAAGCTGCCACCGGCGTAGAGCTGAGTCAGGCTGACCTTCTCCACCGGAATGCCCAGGTACTTGGCGATGGCCAACTGATCCACCGTCTGGAACTGCTCGCCGTTCCACACCTCGCACTGGCCGGCGGAAATCTTCACCAGGCAGTTCATCGGCTCCATGGCGGCATGGGCGAGGTAGGGAAACTCGAAATCGGCCTCGATCAGCTTGGCTGGCTGTGCCAGGGCCGCGGCGACATCGCCCTGCTTGCTGGCGATCCGCCCTTCCTTGCCGGCGGCCTCGCGATAACCGGCGAAAATCTCTTCGCTACCCAGTTTGAACGCCTTGCTCTCGTCCCATTCCACCACCAGCGCGTCACGCCCCTGGCGCGCAGCCCAGGTGTTCCTGGCGAGTACCGCCACGCCAGCGCGGCCGTGGGGCGTGTCGGTGAATTCCACAACGTCCACCACGCCAGCCACGGCCTTGGCCTTGCTGGCGTCGACGCTCTTCGGCACGCCACCGAAGCGCGGCGGGTAGGCAGCAACCGCCACCAGCATGCCGGGCAATTTGAAGTCCTGGGTGAAGGTGGCGCTGCCATCGGTCTTGTCGGCGCTGTCCTTGCGGGACAGGCGCTCCTGGCCGATCAGGGTGAAATCCCTGGGTGACTTGAGCTTCACCTCGCTCGGCACCAGCTGGCGTGCCGCAGCGTCGGCCAGTTCACCGAAACCGGCCTTGTTCCCGGATGCGGCATGGCTGAGCACTCCCTTGCTCACGGCGATCTCCGCAGCCGGCACCTTCCATTGCTCGGCAGCCGCTGCCACCAGCATGGCGCGAGCGCTGGCACCCGCCTTGCGCATCTGCTCGAAGGAGTTGGCGATGGCTGAACTGCCGCCGGTGCCCTGCATGGAACCGAAGGCCAGGTTGTTGTAGAGCGCTGCATTGGCTGGCGCACCCTCGACCCGGACCTGGCTCCAGTCAGCATCCAGCTCCTCGGCGAGCAAGGTGGCCAGTCCGGTGTAGCTGCCCTGCCCCATCTCCACGTGCTTGGCCAGCACGGTCACACTGCCGTCGCCGGCTATACGCACGAAGGCGTTGGGCATGAATGGCTCGGCAGTGGCAGCCAGGGCGTCTCCGCCCCTCAGCAATGGCGCGAAGGCGATGCCCAGCGCGAGGCCGCCACTGCCCTTGAGAAAGGTGCGCCGGCTGACATTGCAGATACCGCTGGCGACGCGGGTATCGGTTTCGAAAGTGCCCATGTCGATTCTCCTCAGGCCAGGGTGCCGGCGACTTCGTGGATGGCGGCGCGAATCCGCACGTAGGTGGCGCAACGGCAGATATTGCCGCTCATGGCCGCATCGATGTCGGCATCACTCGGCTTGGGGTTGCCGCGCAGCAGCGCGGTGGCCGACATGATCTGCCCCGACTGGCAGTAGCCGCATTGCACCACATCGAGCTTGCGCCAGGCGGCTTGCACGGCCTTGCCCACCGGGTCTTCGGCCACCGCTTCGATCGTGGTGATCTTCTTGCCTGCCACGGCCGAAACCGGGGTTATGCAGGAGCGCGTCGCCTGGCCGTCGATATGCACGGTGCAGGCGCCGCACAGGGCCATGCCGCAGCCGTACTTGGTGCCGGTGAGGTTGGCGACGTCGCGCAGGGCCCACAGCAAGGGCATATCCGCGGGCACATCGAGTTCAACGTCATTTCCGTTCAGGTTGAGCGTAATCATCAGGCTTACCACCTCTGTCTGGATGGTTCAGGAAACCACCCGACGAAGCCGGGCGGGCGTATTGCGTCACAACAATGATGGTCCAGGCTGCCCCGGACGGGACGACCTCACGCCGACTGGCGCAACCGGGCGATATCGCGCAGCGGCGGCGCGCCGAACAGCCTGCTGTACTCGCGGCTGAACTGCGACGGGCTCTCGTAGCCCACCCGGCCACCAGCGCTGGCGGCGTCCAGCGCCTCCACCAGCATCAGACGGCGGGCCTCCTGCAGGCGCAAGTGCTTCTGGAACTGCAGCGGGCTCATGGCCGTCATCGCCTTGAAGTGGTGATGCAGGGCCGAGGTGCTCATGTTCACCTCGTTGGCCAGTCGCTCGATCTGCAGCGGCTGGTGGAAGTTCTGCCGCAGCCAGTTCACCGCCCGCCCGATGCGATGGCCCTGGGTGCCACTGCTGGCAATCTGGCGCAACTGGGCGCACTGCTCGCCGCGCAACAGGCGATAGAGAATCTCCCGGCGCACCAGCGGGGCCAGCACGGGGATGTCGTCAGGTGTATCCAGCAGGCGAAGCAGACGCAGCACGGCGTCCCGCAAGGCTACACCCAGGCCACTGACCGAAAGGCAGCGAGGGCATGGCTGGGGGGCCGGAGCGGGAGCCGGCAGGTCCATCAGCAGGGCGCTGATTTCCCTGGGATCAAGGTCCAGGCGCAGGCTGAGGAACGGCACCTCGGGGCTGGCTTCGATGACCTGGCCAATCACCGGCAGGTCTACCGAAACCACCAGGTATTGCGACGGCCCGTAGTAGTAGGTTTCCTCACCCAGCAGCACTTTCTTGCGCCCTTGCACCACCAGGCCGAGGGCCGGCTCGTAGAGGCAATGCAAGGGTTCGCTGGGCTGGGTGACGCGGTACAGGCTGAGGCCTGGGATGGCGGTTGCCAGGAGACCGTCCAGACGGGTGAATCGTTCAATGAGCTGCACCAGCTCCTGTTTCTGGCGCGCAGCCGTATCCGATTCCTGCGCGGCAAGGAACGCATGTGCATTCATGGTTCGGACCCTCGAAGAAGATGGGCCAACTCTACCCATGAGATGCATGGGTAGTCTCGTACCAGGAAGCGGTTCAGGAGAATCAGGCAATAATCCAGCAGAAATCGGCTATCGACCCGGCCGCCTCGCGCGGCACACTGCCCAACATTCCACAACAAGACAGATTCGGGGCGGGCCCAGTGCCCGCCCCGCCTTCCTCAGTCGGCAACCTTCATCACCACCCGGCCACCCGCCGGGCAGGTTTCCATGTGACGGTTGGCCTCGACGAAGTCCTCGAACGCGAAGACGCGATCGACCGGAGGCTTCAACAGATGATCACGGGTCATCTGGTTGATATGGTCCAGCGCCCGCTTGACCGAAGCCTCATTGGCCTCGATGCCCAGCTCCGGAGAACCGGTGAAGTCGAGAACACAATGGCGATAGAACTGCAGATGCTTCTTGAACGCGGCGCAGGCCGGGAACGCCGTATCGTTGCCGCCGTTGCAGCCATACACGACCAGCTTGCCGCGCTGCGCGGCCACGTCGCCCAGGAGTTTCATCTGCTGGCCAGCGCACTGGTCCAGGACCACTTCGACGCCCTTGCCCTGGGTGAAACGCTCGACTTCCAGGACCAGGTCCTGCTCTTCGGTGACGATGATCTTGTCGGCACCCAGCGCCTTGATAAAGGCACGGCTTTCCGGGTAGCTGGTCGATGCGATGACCTTGGCACCCAGTGCCTTGGCCAGCTGCACCGTCTGCGGCGCCAGGCAATGCCCGGCCTCGGTAACCAGTACATGCTGGCCCGGCTTCAGGCCGCCCAGGTCAACCAGGGCGAAATAGGCCATCAGCAACGGCGTGTAGTGAATGCTGGCTTCCTCCGGCGTCAGGACCTCGGGGTAAGCCACCAGGCCATTGCGCGGCATCAGTACCAGGTCACCCCAGGCCGGATGATGGCTCGGCGTGCTGGCCGGGAAGCTGGCAACCGGCGTACCGGGAGCCAGGTCGTCAATGCCTTCGCCCACGGCTTCCACGATGCCGGCCATCTCGGAGCCGAGGCCGGAAGGTAACTGGGCCGCTTGCTCGGCAGCCAGGTTCTGCCGCCAGAGCACGTCCCTCCAGCCAACACCCAGCGCCTGGGTGCGCACCAGGACTTCGCCCGGGCCCGGAACGGGAGTCGACAACTCGTCCAGCGTGAGGACCTCAGGGCCCCCGAACTGGTGAAAACGGATCATGCGGGACATCACATACCTCGCCTGTGACTCTTCATAGCCACGGACTCTATCCGGGCTTTATCCACAAAACCACCCGCAGCCATTGATAGTTGTCATAAACGGCGATGATGTCAGCCTTGACGATCGGACACGGGAATTGCACCTTTCACACATTAATTACGGATGATTCCATGAACCGGAACGACCTGCGAAGAGTTGACCTCAACCTTCTGATCGTGTTCGAGACGCTCATGCACGAGCGCAGCGTGACGCGCGCGGCGGAAAAGCTGTTCCTCGGCCAACCGGCGATCAGCGCGGCGCTGGCCCGCCTGCGCACCCTGTTCGATGACCCACTGTTCGTCCGGACCGGGCGCAGCATGGAACCCTCGGCCCGGGCCATGGAAATCTTCGCGCTACTCTCCCCGGCCCTGGATTCCATCTCCACCGCCGTCAGCCGCGCCGCCGACTTCAATCCGGCCACCAGCAATGCCGTGTTCCGCATTGGCCTGTCGGATGACGTGGAATTCGCCCTGCTCCCCGCCCTGCTTCGCCGCCTGCGCGCCGAAGCACCCGGCGTGGTGCTGGTGGTGCGGCGCACCAACTATCTATTGATGCCCAACCTGCTGGCCTCCGGCGAGATATCCGTGGGTGTCAGCTACACCGACGAGCTTCCGGCCAACGCCAAACGCAAGACCCTGCGCCGCGCCCGACCCAAGCTGCTGCGCGCCGACTCGGTGCCTGGTGCGCTGAGCCTGGACGATTACTGCGAACGCCCCCACGCCCTGGTGTCCTTCGCCGGAGACCTGGGTGGCTTCGTCGATGAGGAACTGGCCAAGGTGGGGAAAACGCGCAAGGTCGTGCTGGCCGTGCCGCAATTCAATGGACTCGGCACTCTGCTCGCGGGCACCGACCTGGTGGCCATGGTGCCGGACTACACCGCTGCCGCCCTGACCGCCGCCGGCGGCCTGCGCGCCGAAGACCCGCCCATGCCGACCCAGGCCTTCGAGCTGTCCATGGCCTGGCGCGGCGCCCAGGACAACGACCCCGCCGAGCGCTGGCTGCGTTCGCGCATCCAGATGTACTGCGGCGATCCGGATAGCCTGGAATAGCTCAGCGCAAGGGCGCTGAGCTATTCCTGTAGGAACGAATTCATTCGCGAAGGGTTGTGCAGCAGCCCCCGGAAACCTTGATGGGCAGACCTTTGGCCTGCATTCGCGAATGAATTCGCTGCCACATATGTTTCCTGCCCGCATTCCAGCTGAATCATCAACGACTCCATAACCCCACCCTGATCAATCACTTCCAGTGATATTCATCTTCAGGGCATTCGATTCGTCTGGTCGAATCCCAGCTTTCAGACTCCGCCCATTCAGAAAACCAATTGGCGGAGCTGTCCCATGGAAGCACTTCACAAGAATCTCTGGCGTTACCCCCTTACCCTCGCGGCGGCGGTGGTACTGGTCGCCTGCGGCAAGGCACCGGAAGCCGACCTCAACCACGCGGCCCCAAAGGTCAGCGTCGCCGAGGTGATCGAACAGCCCCTCAATGAATGGGACGAGTTCACCGGCCGCCTGGAAGCGCCGGAATCCGTCGAAATCCGTCCGCGTGTCTCCGGCTACATCGACCGCGTGGCTTTCAATGAAGGCAGCCTGGTGAAGAAAGGCGCCTTGCTGTTCCAGATCGACCCGCGTCCCTTCGAGGCCGAGGTCAAGCGTCTGGAAGCCCAGCTGCAGCAGGCCCGTGCCAACCAGAACCGCGCCGCCAACGAAGCCCGCCGTGGCGAGCGCCTGCGCCAGAGCAACGCCATCTCCGCCGAGCTGGCCGACGCCCGTGCCAGTGCCGCCGCCGAAGCCCAGGCCGCCGTTGCCGCCACCCAGGCCGAGCTGGACAACGCCAAGCTCAATCTCAGCTTCACCCGCGTGACCGCGCCTATCGACGGCCGCGTCAGCCGCGCCGAAATCACCGAAGGCAACCTGGTCAACGCTGGCCAGTCGCTGCTGACCTCGGTGGTCTCCACCGACAAGGTCTACGCCTACTTCGACGCTGACGAGCGTGCCTTCCTCAAGTACGTGGAACTGGCCCGCAAGACCGGCACCGACACCCGCGCCGCCAGCCCGGTCTACATGGGCCTGTCCAGCGAAACCGGCAACCCGCACCTGGGCCAGCTGGACTTCCTCGACAACCAGGTCAACCCGCGCACCGGCACCATCCGTGGCCGCGCCGTGTTCGACAACCAGGACGGCCGCTTCACCCCCGGCCTTTATGCCCGCATCAAGCTGGTGGGCAGCGAGACCTACCCCGCCGCGTTGATCAAGGACGAAGCCATCGGCACCGACCTGGGCAAGAAGTTCGTCCTGGTGCTCGGTGAGGACAACAAGGTGAATTACCGCGCCATCGAACTGGGGCCGAAGCTGGAAGGCCTGCGCATCGTCCGCAATGGCCTGGTCAAGGGCGAAACGATCGTGGTCAACGGCCTGCAGCGCGCCATGCCCGGTGCCCCGGTGGAACCAGAAGCGGTGCCCATGGCCGACGACGACACCCTCAACCAGCTGGCACGCCTGCGCCAGTCCGTGGAAAGCCGCAACGCCCCGCGCGTGGCCGAGCAGAACGCCAAAACTTCCGTCGGCCCGCGCGGCTGAGGTAGCACGTCATGAATTTTTCCCAGTTCTTCATCCAGCGGCCGATCTTCGCCGCCGTGCTGTCACTGCTGATCCTGATCGGCGGTGCCATCTCGCTGTTCCAACTGCCCATCAGCGAATACCCCGAAGTGGTGCCGCCGACGGTGGTGGTGCGCGCCAACTTCCCCGGCGCCAACCCCAAGGTGATCGGTGAAACCGTCGCCTCGCCGCTGGAACAGGCCATCGTCGGCGTGGAAGGCATGCTCTACATGTCCTCCCAGGCCACCAACGACGGCAAGCTGACCCTGACCATCACCTTCGCCCTGGGTACCGACCTGGACAACGCCCAGGTGCAGGTGCAGAACCGTGTGACCCGCACCATGCCCACCCTGCCCACCGAGGTGCAGCGCCTGGGCGTGACCGTGGACAAGGCCTCTCCGGACCTGACCATGGTGGTGCACCTGACCTCGCCGGATAACCGCTACGACATGCTCTACCTGTCCAACTACGCCGCGCTCAACGTCAAGGACGAGCTGGCGCGGCTGGACGGTGTGGGCGACGTGCAGCTGTTCGGCATGGGCAACTACTCCCTGCGCGTCTGGCTCGACCCGAACAAAGTGGCCTCGCGCAACCTCACCGCCACCGATGTGGTCAACGCCATTCGCGAGCAGAACCGCCAGGTTGCCGCCGGTGCCCTCGGCGCGCCGCCGTCCGACGCCGGCAACAGCTTCCAGCTCTCGATCAACACCCAGGGCCGCCTGGTCACCGAGGAAGAGTTCGAGAACATCATCATCCGTGCCGGTGACGATGGCGAAATCACTCGCCTGAAGGACATCGCCCGTGTCGAACTGGGCTCCAACCAGTACGCCCTGCGCTCGCTGCTGAACAACCAGCCGGCCGTGGCCATCCCGGTGTTCCAGCGCCCCGGCTCCAACGCCATCGAAATCTCCGATGCCGTCCGCGCCCGCATGGCCGAGCTGAAGCAGAGCTTCCCCCAGGGCATGGACTACGAAATCGTCTATGACCCGACCATCTTCGTGCGCGGCTCCATCGAGGCAGTGGTTCACACCCTGCTCGAAGCCATCGTGCTGGTGGTGCTGGTGGTGATCCTGTTCCTGCAGACCTGGCGCGCCTCGATCATCCCGCTGGCCGCCGTGCCGGTGTCGCTGATCGGCACCTTCGCGGTGATGCACCTGTTCGGCTTCTCGCTCAACGCGCTGTCGCTGTTCGGCCTGGTGCTGGCCATCGGTATCGTGGTCGACGACGCCATCGTGGTCGTCGAGAACGTCGAGCGGAACATCGGCCTCGGCAAATCGCCCATCGACGCGACCCGCCAGGCCATGAAGGAAGTGACCGGCCCAATCATCGCCACCGCCCTCGTGCTGTGCGCCGTGTTCGTGCCCACCGCGTTCATCTCCGGCCTCACCGGGCAGTTCTACCAGCAGTTCGCGCTGACCATCGCCATCTCCACGGTGATCTCGGCCTTCAACTCGCTGACCCTGTCTCCGGCCCTGGCCGCCGTATTGCTGAAGGACCACCACGCGCCGAAAGACCGCTTCTCCCGCGTGCTCGACAAGCTGTTCGGCCGCTGGCTGTTCGGCCCGTTCAACCGCATGTTCGAACGCGCTGGCGGTGGCTACGTCCGTACCGTGCGCCGTGTCCTGCGTGGCAGCGCCGTCGCCATGTTCATCTATGCCGGCCTGCTGGTACTCGGCTACCTGGGCTTCTCCAGCACCCCGGCCGGCTTCGTGCCGCAACAGGACAAACAGTACCTGGTCGCCTTCGCACAACTGCCGGACGCCGCCACCCTGGACCGCACCGAGGCCGTGATCAAGCGCATGTCCGAGATCGCGTCCAAGCACCCCGGCGTGGAAAACACCGTGGCCTTCCCCGGCCTTTCCATCAACGGTTTCACCAACAGCCCGAACAGCGGCATCGTGTTCACCCCGCTCAAGCCCTTTGATGAGCGCAAGGACCCGTCCATGTCCGCCGGTGCCATCGCCGCCGAGCTGAACAAGCAGTTCGCGGATATCCAGGACGCCTACATCGCGATCTTCCCGCCGCCCCCGGTACAGGGCCTCGGCACCATCGGCGGCTTCCGCCTGCAGATCGAGGACCGTGGCAACCTGGGCTACGAGGAGCTGTACAAGCAGACCCAGAACATCATCGCCAAGGCGCGCCAGCTGCCGGAGCTGAACCCCATGTCGGTGTTCACCAGCTACCAGGTCAACGTGCCGCAGGTGGATGCCGCCATCGACCGCGAAAAGGCCAAGACCCACGGCGTGGCCATCAGCGACATCTTCGACACCATGCAGGTGTACCTGGGTTCGCTGTACGCCAACGACTTCAACCGCTTCGGCCGCACCTACCAGGTGAACGTCCAGGCCGACCAGCAGTTCCGCCTGGAGCCTGAGCAGATCGGCCAGCTGAAGGTGCGCAACAACCGTGGCGAGATGATCCCGCTGTCGACCTTCGTCAAGGTGGAAAACAGCGCAGGTCCCGACCGGGTCATGCACTACAACGGCTTCATCACTGCCGAGATCAATGGCGCGGCCGCCCCGGGCTACAGCTCCGGCCAGGCTGAAGCGGCCATCGCCAAGCTGCTGGACGCGGAACTGCCCAACGGCATGACCTACGAGTGGACCGACCTGACCTACCAGCAGATCCTCGCCGGCAATACCGCGGTGTTCATCTTCCCGCTCTGCGTGCTCCTGGCCTTCCTGGTACTGGCCGCCCAGTACGAAAGCTGGAGCCTGCCGCTGGCGGTGATCCTGATCGTGCCGACCGTGCTGTTCTCCGCCATCACCGGGGTGATCCTGGCCGGTAGCGACAACAACATCTTCACCCAGATCGGCTTGATCGTACTGGTGGGCCTGGCGTGCAAGAACGCCATCCTCATCGTCGAGTTCGCCAAGGAAAAACAGGAAGAAGGCCTGGACCGCGTCGCCGCCGTCCTGGAAGCCTGCCGCCTGCGTCTGCGCCCGATCCTGATGACCTCCATCGCCTTCATCATGGGCGTGGTGCCCCTGGTGCTGTCCTCCGGTGCCGGCGCCGAAATGCGCCATGCCATGGGCGTTGCGGTGTTCAGCGGGATGATCGGCGTGACCTTCTTCGGCCTGCTGCTGACCCCGGTGTTCTACGTCCTGATCCGCGGATTCGTCGAGAAGCGCGAAGCGCGCAAGGCCGCCCGCGCCCCGCAACTGAAGGAAGCACACGCATGATGCACAAGGCTTTTGCCCCCGCCCTGCTGGCCCTGGCGCTCTCCGCCTGTGCCGTGGGCCCGGACTACAAGGCCCCTGAAAGCGAGCCCGCGCGGCTCGCCTCGGCGGAAGCTGCAAAGGTTGATCGCAGTCGTTTCGAGAGCCTCTGGTGGCAGCAGTTCGAAGATCCGACCCTGAACCAACTGGTGCAGGAGTCGCTCAAGGAAAACCGCGAACTGCGCATCGCCTTCGCCCGCCTCAAGGCCGCCCGCGCTATTCGCGACGATGTCGGCAACGACCAGCTCCCGGTGGTCACCGCCGGTGCCAGCGCCGAAATCGGCAAGGGCCAACAGCCGGGCGTGACTGAAGAGCGGGTCAACAACGAACGTTACGACCTGGGCCTGAACATGGCCTGGGAGCTGGACCTGTTCGGCCGTATCCAGCGGCAGATCGAGGCCAGCGAAGCAGAAACCGACGCGGCCCAGGCCGACCTGCAACAGCTGCAGGTGAGCCTCATCGCCGAACTGGTCGACGCCTACGGCAACCTGCGTGGCGCGCAGCTCAGGGAGCGGATTGCACGCGAAAACCTGGAGAACCAGCGGGAATCCCGTGGCCTGACCGAGCAACTGCGTGACGCGGGCGTCGGTAGCGAGCTGGATGTGCTGCGTGCCGATGGCCGCTTGGCCGCCACCGAAGCCAGCGTTCCGCAATTGCAGGCCGAGGAAGCACGCGCCCGCAACCGCATCGCCACCCTGCTCGGCCAGCGCCCGGAGCAACTGACCGTGGACCTGTCGCCCAAGCCGCTGCCGGTGATCGCCAAGGCATTACCCATCGGCGATCCGGCCGAGTTGCTGCGCCGCCGTCCAGACGTGCGCTCGGCGGAACGCCAGCTGGCCGCTGCCACCGCTGGTGTGGGCGTGGCCACCGCTGACCTGTTCCCGCGTGTGAGCCTCTCGGGCTTCCTCGGCTTCACCGCCGGACGCGGTTCGCAGATCGGCTCGTCCGCTGCACGCGCCTGGGGCGTGGCACCGACCATTTCCTGGGCGGCCTTCGACCTTGGCAGCGTCCGGGCCCAGATCCGCGCCTCCGAGGCCGACGCCGAGGGTGCCCTGGCCAACTATGAGCAGCAAGTGTTGCTGGCCCTGGAAGAGTCGGAGAACGCCTTCAGCGACTACGGCAAGCGCCAGGAGCGTTTGGTATCACTGGTCCGCCAGTCGGAAGCCACCCGCGCCGCCGCCGAGCAGGCCGCAACCCGTTATCGCGAAGGCACCGTGGACTTCCTCGTGCTGCTGGATGCCGAACGCGAACGCCTGGCCGCCGAAGACGCCCAGGCCCTGGCGGAAGTCGAGGTCTATCGCGGCATCGTCGCCATCTACAAGGCCCTCGGCGGCGGTTGGCAGCCCCAGGCCTGATCCTCTCCTCCCTTGCCCGGCCTACCGGCCGGCAACTTCACCCCGCGGGTCAGAGTTCCTTGCCGCGGGGTTTCTTTTTCCAGGCCAGCACGGACGGCGATAACGAAAAGGTGTTACGCGCCGGCATCCGGGCTTCAGACCCTGCTTGCGACGCGCTCATGCGCCAGCCTGCGCCGGGCCACCAGCGTCTTCGCCGCCGTCATGTGAACGGGTCCGCCCTGGTAAGTGGGCAGCTCACACGATACCCAGTCGACCCCTTTGTCGTGCCAGTGCACGTCACCCGCTTCCAGCTTCATGTCTCGCTGCAAATCCCAGATCACCTGGCGCACCCGCTCGTCGCTGTAGAGGGCCTCGCTGTCGATGGCCTTGCAAAGGGACTTGCCGTCCCGCCCCGTCAGCGTAAGCAGAAGCGAACCATCAGGTCGTGGCTTGACGATCGCCTGGTGCTGCGGGAAGGCGTCATAAAAGGCAGTGAATGGCAGTTTCATCCGGGACACTCCTGTCAGGTTGTCTGGCCTTCATTCCTAGCAGTGGTCGTGCCCGATTCGACGATCCAGGCAATCCCTTGCCAATCAGGTACATGGCACAAGCGTGTTGGTACGAGCAGCGGGAGACTTGCACGATTGCCATCCAGATTGCCGTGCAACTTGCATGACCCGGTGCGGAAACATGCCTGCAATGGCTTTCCCGGCATCGCAAAACAAGTTCCCGGCTGCCAGCACCGCAGTTGCCAGAACGCCTGATTCCTGCGAAAAGGCTGCCCGCAAATGGCCAGCACCGGCCAACGGACCGAGGAGCACACCCATGAGTGACGAACTGCAGATAACCGATATCCAGCTGGGCGACGGCAAGGAAGTGGTCAAGGGCGCCCTGATCACCACCCAGTACCGCGGCACCCTGGAAGACGGCACCGAGTTCGACTCGTCCTACAGTCGCGGCAAACCCTTCCAGTGCGTGATCGGCACCGGTCGCGTCATCAAGGGCTGGGACATCGGCCTGATGGGCATGAAGGTGGGCGGCAAGCGCAAGCTCTACGTCCCAGCGCACCTGGCCTACGGCGAACGCCAGGTTGGCGCCCATATCCAGCCCAACTCCAACCTGTTGTTCGAAATCGAATTGCTGGAAGTCCTGACGCGCGACGATTGATCCCCATCATGCCGGGCCGGTGAACCTGATCCCCGAGGAACCGCAGGCCGCACTTGAGGTGCGGATGCTGGATCGCTTCTTCGACCTGTATGTGATGACGCCGATGCAGAAACCGGTGCTGGACAGCCTGCGCCCGGCTGAGCAGCGTAATGCCTTGGGTGCGGATTGCGCGGCGGCACCGTCGCTGTTCAATGCCGACTGGGTACACCCTATCGCCGTGTCGTTCGGCAACGTCCGGGCCTATCGGCAACGCTTGCTGGCCCGCCCCTCGTTCGCCCGCGCGGTGGACGAAGCGCGACCCTATCGGCCGCTGTTTCCGCTGGGGGCACCGGATCGCGACTGATCTCTCACAGGCGGCCGGCCGCTGGCTTGTGGCCGCGACCGCCGCCGGAACCGCACGAGAAGGGAGAGAATGCCCGGCGATTGTGTCGGCGGGCGGCAGCAGAATAGCGGCCCAGGCTGTCGGCAAGCTTTCACAGACAGAGCCTTTCGCATCCCGCCCACGGGCGGGTAAGGTTGCCCATCCGCCCCGCCATCTCGAACAGGACGTCCCCATGAGTGATCTGTCGGCTTTCCCCATTACCCGCAAGTGGCCCGCAACCCAGCCGGACCGCCTGCAGCTTTACTCCCTGCCAACGCCCAACGGCGTCAAGGTCTCCATCATGCTGGAGGAAACCGGCCTGCCCTACGAACCGCATCTGGTGAGTTTCGAGCGCAACGACCAGATGTCGCCGGAGTTCCTCTCCCTCAATCCGAACAACAAGATCCCCGCCATCATCGACCCCAATGGCCCGGACGGCCGCCCGCTGCCGCTGTTCGAATCCGGTGCCATCCTCATCTACCTGGCCGACAAGACCGGCCAGCTGATCCCGCAGGACGCCGCTGGCCGCTACGAATGCATCCAGTGGCTGATGTTCCAGATGGGCGGGATAGGCCCGATGTTCGGCCAGATCGGTTTCTTCAACAAATTCGCCGGCAAGGACTACGAGGACAAGCGCCCCCTCGACCGCTACGTGCAGGAATCGGCACGCCTGCTGACGGTACTGGACCAGCGCCTGGAAGGCCGCGACTGGATCATGGGCGAGCAGTACAGCATCGCCGACATCGCGATCTTCCCCTGGGTGCGCAACCTGATCGGTTTCTACGAAGCAAGCGAGCTGGTGCAGTTCGAACGTTTCGCCAACGTGAAGCGCGTGCTCGATGCCTTCCTCACGCGCCCGGCGGTGGTGCGTGGATTGGGGATTCCAAAACGGGACTGAAGCGGTTTTGTCGAGTGGGCTGAAGCGGAACGCCGCCCGGCCCACCCTCAGCAGAATGCCCGGCGAGCGGCCTGGTCCAGCATCGTAGGGTGGAAATCGCTCTTCATTTCCACCGTTCGGAGCCCATCCGGCGCACGATTGCTGGACCGATGAAGCGTGGCCCACCCGAACTGTGGGGCGAAATCATTCGCCAAGCAGCCCACAGGGCTGCCAATCAGCTGTGCCGGGGGCTGCCCGCCGGTCCCATATCAGGACAGCCCCGGGCTCTGCTAACGTGGCGCAGGCTCAATCGCGGAACGGAACTCATGCTCGCGCTCATCCAGAATCACCCGCTGATTTTCGGCGTCGCCCTGTTGCTGATGGACCTGCTGGCCTGGCGCATCATTCCCAGCGAACTGCGAACCTGGCGGGTGCTGGGCCGTGTCCTGTGCTTCCTGCTGTTCAGTACCCTGATCATCGATGCCGGACTGAACCCACTGCAGCCGCCGCCTTGGCCGGGCAGCACCCTCAACCTGGTGGCCACCGCCCTGGAAATCGTCTGGTGGCTTTACTGCGCCCGCACCCTCACCGTGGTGCTGGGCCTGCTGATGCCGCGTATCGGCCATGCCGGGCGGTTGCTCCAGGACGTGCTGGGTGCGGTGATCTTCCTGGTGGCAGTGGTCGCCGCGGCGGCCTATGTGATGCAGCTACCGGTAAAGGGCCTGCTGGCCACCTCCGGGGTCATGGCCATCGTCATCGGCCTGGCCTTGCAGAGCACCCTGAGCGACGTGTTTTCCGGCATCGTCCTCAACACCACCAAGCCCTACCAGCTGGATGACTGGATTTCCATCGACGGCACCGAAGGCAAGGTGGTGGAAATCGACTGGCGCGCCACCCACCTGCTCACCGGAAAAGGCAGCACTGTGGTGATCCCCAACTCGGTGGCGGCCAAGACCAAGGTGCACAATTTCAGCCGCCCCTACGAGCTGACCAACGTTTCCATCAGCCTCCGGGTATCGACCCAGGTACGCCCTCGCCGGGTGCTGGACGCGCTGGAAAAGACGCTACAGGGCATCAGCGCCCTGCTGGCCGACCCCAAGCCCAAGGTCGCCATCAAGGAATCGGACCTGGAATCCATGGAGTACGAGGCCAGTGGCTTCATCCGCACCGGCCAGAACAAGACTGAAGTCCGCAACCTGATGTTCGACCTGGCTCACCGTCACCTGGAAGCGGCCGGTATCGCCTTCAGCAGCGAAACCCCGCCGCAGCCGTGGTCCCGCCCTCGCCTGCTGCTGGAGGATGTGAAGATCTTCCGGGCACTCAGCAGCGAAGAGAAGGACACGCTCAGCCAGGTCATGGCGCCCCTCGCCTTTTCCGCCGGCCAGGAGATACTGGGCCTGGGTGAGGTCGCGGATGGCCTGCTGGTGATAGGCACGGGGGTCGTTTCCGCAGCGGTACCCGACGGCGCCAACATGATCGAAGCCGGACGCATGGGACCGGGAGAAATCCTCGGCGAGGAAGGTATTGCGAATGACGCGCCGTCCCAGGCCCGGTTCACCGCACTGACGTCCTGCGTGCTCTACCGCATAGAACGGGACGCCATCCGCACCTGCCTGGATGCACGCGTCGAGGTGCGTGCCGCCATCACCCGTTTGCGCACCTTCCGCGAGCAGGCCAGCCGCAACCTGTTGCTGCAGAAGCCGCAGGCGATCAGGAAAGGCGGTTTTCTCAGCTGGCTGCACAAGAAATCCTGAGGGCTGCCGTTTGGCGGATTTTCCGACAAAACCAATAATGGCATTTTTTTATGCTTTAATTGATTTTGTAGAATAATCCACAACGCGAGGGCCCCGTCATGAAACTCAGAACGCTGGCTTTACTGCTGCTTGTAGTGCTCGTCCAACCCACGTGGAGCCTGGCCGCGCAGGAAACGGCCACCGCCAGCAGCGACAACGCCGCGCTGACCACGCGCCTGGCCCTGCGCGACCTCTGGGTCGAGCACGTTTTCTGGGTCAGGAACTTTGCCATCGCCAACCAGCAAGGCCAGCACAAACAGGCCGAAGCGGCCGCGGCCCAGGTGGTGACCAATGCCAAGGCCATCGCCAACAGCATCGCCCCGCTCTACGGTCAGCCAGCGGCGGACCAGTTGCTGAAACTCCTGGCCGGCCACTGGGACGCTGTGAAGCACTACAGCGACGCAACCGTGGCCAAGGATGCCGCCGGCAAGAAGGCCGCCGTGGCTGAGCTGACCGGCAACGCCAAGGCCATTGCCAAGTTCCTCGCCGGTGCCAACCCCAACCTGCCCGAGAGCGCCCTGGTGACAATGCTCGGCGCCCACGGCGGTCACCACGTGGCACAGATCGACCAGTTGCGCGCCGGCGACTATACCGGCGAAGCCAGCACCTGGAGCGCCATGCGCGAGCATATGCTGGTGCTGGCGGACACCTTGTCCGCAGCGCTGGTCAAGCAATTCCCCGAGAAGTTCTGACACCGGCCAGCCGAGGTAGCCGAATGCTTCAAGGAATGGGACGCACCCAACAAGACCTGCTCGGCGCCCTGCTCTACCAGCCGGGCGGCATGAGCATCGACGAACTGGTCAACCACCTGGCGGTGACCCGCACGGCGATCCGCCAGCACCTGGCCGCACTGGAGCGCGACGGGCTGATTCTGCGGGGCGAAACGCGACCCACCGGCCGCCGCCCCGAGCAGCTTTATCAGCTCAGCCCGCGCGGCCGGGAGCTGTTTCCACGGCAGTACCAGTTGTTGGCCGACCTGCTGATCGGCGAAGTGGCCAGTCTCATCGGCCATGACGCGCTGGTGCAACTGATGCGCGGCCTGGGGCGTCGGCTGGCCGCCGAAATGGAGCAGCAGAGCGTTAACGAGACGCGCATCGCCCAGCACATGAACCAGGCCGGATACGAGGCCGAAATCATCCTGCGTTCCTCCGGCGAGCCGGAAATCGTCGCCCACAACTGCGTGTTCCATCACCTGGCAGCGGCCCATCCGGAGGTCTGCGAGCTGGACCTGGCGCTGATCGGCGCCCTCGGCGGCGGCGAGGTGGAACACCTCGAATGCATGCTGCGTCATGGCCAGGTTTGTCGCTTCCGGATCGTTCGAGGGGAATCACGCTAAGGGCACTCCGGATGCTGTGGCGGGAATCCGCCCTCCTCCGCTCCGGGAACAGTCCGAGCCGGGCGGATTCCCGCCACCCACTCCACCTTCTGGAGCCCCTGATTCCCGCAGAGTGAATCGTTTCACGGCATTTTCCCGATTCCGGCACGCCCTTTGCTCTCCCACCGCCCTTTTCGAGAAATAGCAAAGGGAAGGTCCCATGAAAAAACTCCTCCTAGGACTCCTTTGCCTCACGGTGCTCGGCTGTGCCAAGCAACCGGAGGCGGAGAAGTCGGTCGATGTGCTGCTGATCGGAGCCGGCATCATGAGTGCCAGCCTCGGCACTTACCTTCACGAATTGGAGCCGGGCTGGACCATCGACATCTACGAGCGCCTGGACCAGGTCGCCGCAGAGAGCTCCAACCCCTGGAACAACGCCGGCACCGGCCACTCCGCCTTCTGCGAGTTGAACTACACCCCGGAAACCGCCGACGGCGGCATCGACATCAGCAAGGCCGTGGCGATCAACGAGTCCTTCGAGATTTCCAAGCAGTTCTGGGCCTATCAGGTCGAGCGCAATGTGCTGAGCAACCCGAAGTCCTTCATCAACGGCGTGCCGCACATGAGCTTCGTCTGGGGCGATGACAACATCGCCTTCCTCAAGAAGCGCCACGCCGCCCTGCAGCACAGCTCGCTGTTCCGTGGCATGGAGTACTCCGAGGACTTCGACCAGATCAAGCAGTGGGTGCCGCTGGCGATGGAAGGCCGCCCGGCAGACCAGAAGGTCGCCGCCACCCGCATGGCCATCGGCACCGATGTGAACTTCGGCGAAATCACCCGGCAGCTCATCGGCTCCCTGACCCGCAGCGACAAGGTTTCGCTGAACCTCAAGCACGAAGTGCGCGACATCAAGCGCAACGATGACGGCACCTGGACGGTGGTTGTCGCCAACCTCGGCAACAACGAGGCGGAAACCAGCGTCAAGGCGAAGTTCGTCTTCATCGGTGCCGGCGGTGGTGCCCTCAAGCTGCTGCAAAAGTCCGGCATTCCGGAAGCCGAAGGCTATGCAGGCTTCCCGGTAGGCGGCCAGTTCCTCGTCACCCGCAACCCTGAGGTGGTCGCCCAGCACCAGGCCAAGCTCTACGGCAAGGCGTCGGTAGGCTCGCCGCCCATGTCCGTGCCACACCTGGACACCCGTGTGATCGATGGCCAGAAAGTCCTGCTGTTCGGGCCCTTCGCCACCTTCTCCACCAAGTTCCTGAAGAACGGCTCGCTGCTGGACATGTTCAGCGCCCTGACCACCGACAACATCGGCCCCATGACCAACGCCGGCCTGGACAACCTCCCGCTGAGCACCTACCTCATGGGCCAACTGATGCTCAGCCAGGCTGACCGCATGCACGAGCTGCGCGAGTATTTCCCGAACGCGAAGGACGAGGACTGGGAACTGCTGACCGCCGGCCAGCGCGTCCAGGTGATCAAGAAGGACGCCGATAAAGGCGGCATCCTGCAGTTCGGTACCGAAGTCGTCAGCTCCGCCGACGGCAGCATCGCCGCCCTGCTGGGCGCCTCGCCGGGCGCCTCCACCGCCGCCCCGATCATGCTCACCGTGCTGGAGAAGACCTTCAAGGACAAGGTCCAGACCCCGGAATGGCAAGCTCGCCTGAAGGAAATCATTCCCTCCTACGGTCACAAGCTGAACAACGACCTGGAGCTGACCAACCAGGTCCGTGCGTGGAGCAGCGAACGCCTGCAACTGGAACACGTTCCCGTGCTGCCGGAAGTCGCCGCCCAGTAAAGCCCCGGCACAGGGATTTGTGGGAGGTTTTTGTGGGAGCGGATTCATTCTCGAGTAAAGATCCACGTTCGTAGAACGTGGACTTGTGTTTGCCCCCTATAAGGGGGCCATCCTCACACGCAGCACCCAGCTGATCTCCACCACCGTGCCCAACAGTAGGGTGCGCCATGCGCACCGCGGCGATGCTGGCGACTCCGAGCCTATCTCCCGGTGCGCGCGGCGCACCCTACGGGACTGGCAGCATCCTGCTGGTTCGCTGACTCAAATCGTCACAGGTAGAGCTGGTGACTCATGACCACGTCCGCAGGACGTGGTTTCCCAAGTTCAAATGAATTCCCTCCCACAACCAGGCAGCCATCCCGCAGGTTGGACTGGGGCCCGTGCCCTTGGCCCGACATCCCTTTCACAAGCCCAACATTTTCCCGAGGTTTTTTTCACGAAGTTTTGATTCCGCCGTTCCTATTCTCCGCGCCGTATCCATGCGGGACACGACGTCCCATAGCGAGCGGCCCATGTTCAAACGCATTTCTGTACGTCCCGAAAGCCTGACCTTCCTGGCCAGCCTCCTGCTCCTCTCGCTCTACAACTTCCCGCTCTGGAAACACATCTTCTCCATCGTCCCGGCGGATGCCGACGGGCTTGGCATGCGCCTGGCGTTCGCCGTCATGGTGCTGGCCGTCTTCAACTTCGTCCTGGCCCTAGTGTCGTTCCGCTGGGTGTTCAAGCCGGTGCTGATCTTCCTGTTCCTGGCTAGCTCCGGCGTCGCCTACTTCATGAGCCAGTACGGCGTGCTGATCGACGCCAACATGCTGCGCAACGTCGCGGAAACCGACGTCAACGAAGTCCGCGACCTGCTGTCCTTCAAGCTGGTGCTGTTCGTGCTGCTGCTGGGCGTACTGCCCAGCTGGCTGCTGTGGAAGCTGCCGGTTCGTCACCAGCCCCTGCGCCGCGAGCTGCTCGGCAAGCTGCTGCTCGCCATCGGCTCGGTGGCCGTACTGGGCGTGGTGGCCCTGGCCAACTACCAGGGGCTGGCCTCGTTGTTTCGCAATCACCATGAACTGCGCTTGCTGGTTGTTCCCAGCAACTATCTAAACGCTTCCTACGGCTACATGCGCGAACAGTTGGCCGTGGCCAACGAGCCGCTGCGCCAGATCGGCACCGATGCCCGCAAGGCTCCGGCCTGGCAGGCTCACCAGCGCAAATCGCTGACCGTGCTGGTGATCGGTGAAAGCGCCCGCGCGGAGAACTTCGGCATCCTCGGCTACGACCGCGACACCACCCCGCGGCTGAGCGCACAGGCAGGCGTCACCGCCTTCAGCAATGTGCGTTCGTGCGGTACCGAAACCGCCGTTTCCGTGCCCTGCATGTTCTCCAACATGGGCCGCGCCGACTACGACGCTGCCGAGGCCCGCAGCCAGGAAGGCCTGCTCGACGTACTCAAGCACGCCGGCCTGGCGGTGAACTGGCGCGACAACCAGTCCGGTTGCAAGGGCACCTGCGACCGGGTTGCCCAGGAAAACCTCAGCCACGGGAAAGACCCTGTCCTGTGCAGTGGCGGCGAGTGCCACGACGAGATCCTGCTGAAGGACCTCCAGGGCTACATCGACCAGCTCAAGGACGACGCCGTGCTGGTCCTGCACCAGATGGGCAGCCACGGCCCGGACTACGCCAAGCGCTACCCCAAGCGCTTCGAGAAATTCACCCCGGTGTGCAACAGCAACGCCCTGAACGACTGCAGCCAGGAAAGCATCGTCAACGCCTACGACAACACCCTGGTCTACACCGACTACGTGCTGTCGAGCCTGATCGACCTGCTGCGCCAGAACCAGGACAAGGTCGACACCGCCATGCTCTACATCGCCGACCACGGCGAGTCCCTGGGCGAGTACAACCTCTACCTGCATGGCACGCCCTACGTCATGGCACCCGACCAGCAGAAACACGTGGCCATGCTCGGCTGGTTCTCCGACAGCTACCGGCAGGACTTCGCCCTGGACACCCGCTGCCTGGACAAGGAACGCGACAAGCCCCTGAGCCAGGACAACTTCTTCCATTCGGTGCTGGGCCTGCTGCAAGTGCAGACCCAGGAGTACAAGGCCGGCCTGGACCTGTTTGCCTCCTGCCGCGCCGACAGCGCCGCCCTGGTCCAGCGCTAGGCTGAAGTCATGCCGAACAAGCAGCCGCTGGAGCGGCGGATCATCGCGGCCTTCGTGCTCATGACCTTCATTGTCAGCGGCACCTTCTCGCTCGGTATCGTCGGCATCGTGCATTTCATCGAGGAGCACCTGGTTTCGGAAGAACTTGGCCGCGAACTGGAATTCGCCATCAACGAAGAGCTCAAACACGACCAGCCGGCACGGATCGATGCCAACACACGCTTCTTCAGTACCCATGCGGGTCACGGCAACCTGCCACTGCGCTTCAGCGGCCTGCCGGAGGGCTTCTCCGAAGTGCTGGACGGCGATGAAGCCTATTACGTTTTCAAGCGCAGCCACGGCGGCCATGACGATGTGATGGTGGAAGAGCAGCACGAATTCGAGGCCCGCGAACGGGCGTTGTTCGACGTAGTCCTGGCGGGGTTCCTGCTCAGCGTGGTGGGTGCCTGGGGCCTTGGCCGACTCCTGGCACGACGAGTCATGGCACCGGTCCGGCGCCTCGCGCAGCAGGTCAGGCACCGTGACCAGTTGCTGCCAATGGCACCCCGGCTGGCACCTGACTATCCCGACGACGAAATCGGCCATCTGGCCGATGCCTTCGACGAAACACTCGGCCAATTGCGCCATTCCCTGGAGCGCGAGCGCCTGTTCACCAGCGACGTGAGCCACGAACTGCGCACCCCGCTGATGGTGATCGCCAGCTCGTGCGAGCTGTTGCATGACGCCCCGCACCTGGGCGCCATGGAGCGCGCCCAGGTGGCGAGAATCGCTCGGGCCAGCGCCGAGATGCATGATCTGGTGCAGACCTTTCTGCAACTGGCCCGGGCCGGCCAGCCGGACGGCAGCCTTGCCGACAAGGTGGACCTGGGCGACCTGGCCGCCGAGCAGTACCGCCAGTGGTCGCCGCAGTTCCAGGCCAAGGGGCTGGCCTTTGCGCTGCTGGATGAAGGTGCGGACGCGGAGCGCTATGCGGCACCACAGCTGCGCACGGTCATGTCGAACTTGCTGCGCAATGCCCTGCACTACACTGAGCAGGGCGCCGTGAGGCTGATCCTCGGCGTGGACGGGTTTCGCGTCGAGGACAGCGGCCTGGGCATTCCCGAGGAAGAGCAGGAGCTGATTTTCCACAGTTTCGTGCGGGGCCAGCAGGCCCGTGGCGAAGGTCTGGGCCTGGGGCTGTCGCTGGTCAGGCGCATCTGCCAGCAGCAGGGTTGGGAGGTTCGCGTGGAGTCCAGCGGCGAATCGGGCAGTTGCTTCTCGGTCATCCTCGTCGACGGCCGTTGACGTTTTTTTCACAGCCTTTTGACCTGGCGACTACAGCCCACCCCTTAGATTGCCGGCTCCCGCAAAGCACAGAGTTGGTATCCATGCCCCGCACGCTGCCAACCCGCTATTCGCCCCGCCTCTCGCTGGGCACCTCCCATGGCGCTCCGAGCGCAGGAGCCTGACATGGCCACTGAAACCGTCCCAGCCCCCCGCCGCCGCATCAGTCGACGGCCACGCCCCGGCCTGCAGCCACTGATGCTGCTGCTCGACCGGCATGCGGCACGCTGGCTGCTGGCGACCTTCGCCCTGGCACTGCTGCTGGGGGCTGGCATTCCGGCGTGGCGCCACCTCTATCCCGTCACAGCCGAGCCGGGTTGGAGCTACCGCATTTACCTGGACGCCATCGAGCGTGTCAGTGCCCTGGTTCCGGACGGACAGGGTGGCCTCTACGTGAGCCAGGAAATCCAGGACGGCAAGGGCCGGCTCCTCCGCACCACCCCGAACAGCCGCGACAGCGTGGTGGAAAGCGGCCTCTCCAAGCCCGACGGCATGGTGCGTTACCGGGGTGGCGTGGCGTTCAGCCAGGAACAGGGCGAGCACCCGGTGTTCTGGATGAACGACCAGGGCACCCGGCAACTGTTCACTGCCGACAGCGTCGAGGGCCTGACCACCGATGGCCACTACCTCTATGCCGTCGAAGACCTGCACGGCAACGGGCGCCTGCTGCGCTACGACCCCGAGAGCGACAGCGTCACCACCCTGCGCAGCGGCCTGGACGAAGCCGAAGGGGTCGCTTCCTGCCCCGATGGCCGCCTGTTCTACACCGAGAAGGTGCGCGGCCATGTCCGCCAGCTGCGCCCGGACAGCCAGGACCCGATCGTGCTGGACAACCTCCGCGAGCCGGGTTTCCTGCTGTGCAACCGCGAAGGCCTCTGGATCACTGAAGATGCTACTCACCTGGCACGCGTCCTGCTGCTGAACAACCAGGGCAACCTGAGCACCGTGCTATCCCACCTGCGCTCGCCGCAGACCATTGTCGAAGTCTCCCCGGGCCGTTACCTGGTCGCCGAACAGGGGCGCAACCGCGTACTGGAACTGCAACGGCGCCCTCCCAGCCCTGATCCACGATAAAACCGGAAGCCGCTCCCCCGGCAGCGAGAGACAACTTGACTGTGGCCCCCACTTCTTTGAAACAAAATCACGCAATTTTCACATTTGTATCGTTAGGTTGAGTCCTCGTTCGGGAGTCGATCAGGCCGGGAGGGGTCTGCATCGGCGTTATCGCCCGGACGCCAGGCGTTCAAAGGAAAACAACAAAGGCGCTGAATGAAGATCACCATTTTCGGAACCGGCTACGTTGGTCTGACCCAGGCTGCGTGCCTGGCAGAGGTTGGCCACTCGGTCTGCTGCGTCGATATCGACCAGCAACGTGTCAGCGAACTCAACAAGGGCCGCTCGCCCCTCTATGAGCCCGGCCTGGAGGCGCTGCTGCAAGGCAACCTCGCCGCCGGCCGCCTGAGTTTCACCACGCATGCCGCCGAGGGCGTCGCCTTTGCCGCGGTGATCTTCATCGCGGTTGGCACCCCGCCCGACGAGGACGGCAGCGCAGACCTGCAGTACGTTTTCGCCGTGGCCGATGCCATCGCCGAACACGCCGACGAGGCCAAGGTGGTGATCAACAAGTCCACCTCCCCCGTGGGCACCGCGCAACGCCTCAAGGCTCGACTGGACGAGGCGCTGGCGATCCAGGGCCGGACGCTCGACATGCAGGTGGTGTCCAACCCCGAGTTTCTGAAGGAAGGCTCGGCAGTCGAGGACTGCATGCGCCCGGAGCGCATCATCATCGGCCTGGACGACGGGCGCGATCTGGACCTGTTCCGCGAGCTCTACAAACCCTTCAGCCGCAATCACGAAAAGCTCATCGTCATGGACAGCCGCAGTGCCGAGCTGACCAAGTACGCGGCCAACAGCATGCTCGCCACCAAGATTTCCTTCATCAACGAGATGGCCAACCTCGCCGAACGCCTGGGTGCCGACATCGAAATGGTGCGCAAGGGCATCGGCTCCGACTCGCGCATCGGCTACGACTTCATCTACGCCGGTTGCGGCTATGGCGGCTCCTGCTTCCCCAAGGACATCCAGGCCCTGCAGCGCACCGCCACCGAGTTGGGCTACCGGCCACAGTTGCTGGAAGCCGTGGAGGCGATCAACCAGCGGCAGAAGCAAAGGGTCTTCGAGAACATCAGCCGCCATTACAACGGTGACGTCAGCGGCAAGACCTTCGCGCTCTGGGGGCTTTCGTTCAAACCCAATACCGACGACATGCGCGAAGCCCCCAGCCGGGTCCTGCTGGAAGCCCTCTGGGCAGCTGGCGCACGCGTCAAGGCCTTCGACCCGGAAGCCATGGAAGAAGCCCGGCGCCTCTACGGCGAGCGCGGCGACCTGCATCTGGCGGAGTCCAAGGAAGCCGCCCTGGAGGACGCCCACGCGCTGGTGGTCCTCACCGAGTGGCTGAACTTCCGGGTGGCGGATTTCGGCCTGATCGGCCAGAGCCTGCGCGACAGGGTGGTCTTCGACGGCCGCAACATCTTCGAGCCGGCACAGCTCGCCCGCGAAGGCCTGGCCTACTACCCGATCGGCCGCGCCGCCGTGGGAGTGACCCAGCCATGAAGCTCCTGGTCACCGGCGCCGCCGGATTCATTGGCTTCCATACCGCCAGACGCCTGTGCCAGGCGGGGCATGAGGTCGTCGGCATCGACAACCTCAACGACTACTACAGCGTCGACCTCAAGCTCGCCCGCCTGGAGCAACTGCGGGCGTTCAGCACCTTCACCTTCATCACACTCGACATCGCCGACCGCGATGCGATGCAGACGCTGTTCCAACAGCACCGCTTCGACCGCGTCATTCATCTCGCGGCACAAGCCGGTGTGCGCTACTCGCTGGACAACCCCCACGTCTACGCCGATTCCAACCTGAGCGGCTTCGTCAATGTCCTCGAAGGCTGTCGCCAGGGGCGCGTACAACACCTGGTCTACGCGTCCAGCAGTTCGGTATACGGAGCGAACAGCAAGGTGCCCTTCGCGGTGGAAGACCCCGTGGACAACCCGATTTCGCTCTACGCCGCGACCAAGCGCGCCAACGAGCTGATGGCCCGAACCTACGCCCACCTGTATCGGCTCCCGACCACCGGCCTGCGCTTCTTCACCGTGTATGGCCCCTGGGGGCGCCCGGACATGGCGCCGTTCAAATTCACCAAAGCGATCCTCGAAGGCAGCCCGATCGACATCTACAACAACGGCGAGATGTCGCGGGATTTCACCTACATCGACGACGTCGTCGAAGGCATCGTGCGCATCCAGGATTGCCCGCCGCCCTACGCCGATGAACCGGAACAGGCCCGCCTGGACGCCCCTGCCCGGCTTTTCAACATCGGCCTGGGCGCCCCGGTGCGGCTGCTGGACTTCGTCGAGTGCATCGAATCCGCCACCGCAACCTGCGCCATCAAGCAGATGAAACCGATGCAACCCGGCGACGTTCCGCAGACCTGGGCCGACGTGAGCGCACTGGCACAACGCACGGGGTTTCGTCCCGCTACCACGTTGCAGGAAGGCGTCGGACACTTCGTCGACTGGTACCGTTCGTTCTACGTAGCCTGATCAGAGATGGGAAATGAACCCTGCCAGTCGGCACATCTCCAGAACTCGATCCGCAAGCCGGCACCAGCCGGACCTGGCCGGAGCGCGCCCATGATGACCTCGCGGGTGATGCTCAAGGGCCTGGGGCTGATCCTCAGCCTGGCGCTGATCGGCTACCTGTTCGACAGCAGCGACCTGGGCAACGCCATCAATGAAACCTGGGTCGACGCGCACATCCGCGGTCACGGCCTCCAGGGCACCCTGCTGTTCCTCGCCATGGGTGCGCTGTTCACCGCCGTCGGCCTGCCCCGGCAGATCATCGCGTTCCTTGCCGGCTACGCATTCGACCTGCTACCCGGCACCCTGGTGGGGGCACTGGCGGCGTTGCTCGGTTGCCTGACCACCTTTCTCTACGCGCGTATCTTTGGCAAGAGCCTGTTGCGCGACCGGCTCGGTACACGCGCTGCGCGCTTCGACCGGTTCATTCACGCCCATCCGTTCTCGATGACGCTACTGATCCGCCTGCTGCCGGTGGGCAGCAACATCCTGACCAACCTCGCCGCCGGAATTTCCAGCGCCCGCATGGCGCCATTTTTGGCCGCCAGCTTTATTGGCTTCCTGCCCCAGACGCTGGTCTTCGCCCTGGTCGGCAGCGGCATCACAGTGGCGCCCACCCTGAGAGTCGGCATGGCCGCCGTGCTGTTCCTCGCTTCGGGAATGCTGGGGGCCTGGCTGTACCACCGTCACCGCCACGGGCTTGGTATCGACGACAAGGTCGACGCGGCGCTCGGAGAGGCCGAGCAATCGTGATCAGGCACCGGATCGGCACGCCACGCCACGCGACTGCCTGCAGCCAGGGTTGGAGACAGTCACCATTGCCCGCGAACGGCAGGACTGCACCGAATGAACACTTCAAGGAATGGCTCCCGCATGTCGAATACCCCCTACCTGTCCGTACTGATCCCGGCCAAGAACGAAGCCGAGAATTTGCCCACGCTCCTGGAAGAGGTTCGCCAGGCGCTTTCCGGCGAGTCCTTCGAAGTGATCGTGGTCGACGATGGCAGCACGGATAACACCGCCGCGCACCTGCTCGCCATGAAGCGGGCCGGGTACACGCAGTTGCGCATTCTCAGCCACGACCGCTCCCTGGGGCAGAGCACCTCGATCTACCATGCCGCCCAGGTGGCCGAAGGCACCTGGCTGGCGACCCTGGATGGCGATGGGCAGAACGACCCGGCGGACATCCCCGGCATGCTCGCCATCGTCCGTGCGCCGGAAGCACCGATCAATCTCAAGCTGATCGCTGGCCACCGGGTGAATCGTCGCGATACCGCCAGCAAGCGCTGGGCTTCGCGCTTCGCCAACAAGCTGCGTGGGCGCCTGCTCAAGGACAACACGCCGGACACGGGCTGCGGACTCAAGCTGATCGAGCGTGACGCCTTTCTGCGCCTGCCCTACTTCGACCACATGCACCGCTTCATTCCCGCGCTGATCCAGCGCCATCAGGGCGGCATGCTGGTCCACCCGGTCAACCACCGCCCGCGCGGCGCTGGCGTTTCCAAGTACGGCAACCTCGACCGGGCGCTGGTGGGCATCCTCGACCTGTTCGGCGTCTGGTGGCTGATTCGCCGCACCCGCTTGAACACCAGCGCCCGCGAGCTGGAGCATTGAGCATGGGGCGACTTTCCCCCGTCCTGAACAGTGCTGCCGAGCCCATGCGCCTCATCCGCTCGCAACGCATCTCGCTGCTACTGCTGGTGCTGCTCGCGGCGGCGATGATCAGCGCCGGCCTCGGCATGCGTCATCCGTCCAACGTGGACGAGGAACGCTTCCTCGGCGTCGCCCTGGAAATGCTCCAGAGCGGCGACTGGCTGATTCCCCACCGTGCGGGCGAGATCTACCCGGACAAGCCGCCGCTGTTCATGTGGGCCATCGCCCTGCTGGTCAAATTGGGCACGTCACCGACCATCGCCCTGTTCCTCCCTGCGCTGCTTGCCGGCATCGTGACCACCGCGTGCCTGCACGACCTCGGCCGCCGCCTGTGGAACCGCCGCGTCGGCTTGATCGCAGGCCTGCTGTTCCTCGCCACCTACCAGACCTACAGCATCCAGCGCGCCGGACAGATCGACGGCTTCCTCCTGCTCTGGACCGCCCTGGGCCTTTACGGCATGGCACGCCACCTGTTGCTGGGCCCTGCCTGGGGCTGGTTCTACCTGGCCTGCGCGGCCATGGGCTTCGGCATTATCAGCAAGGGCGTGGGCTTCCTGCCGGCGCTGATGCTCATTCCCTATGCCTTCGCCGCCCGCCGGGGCTGGAACGGCGTGGCGCGCATGCCCGGCGAAGGCCGCGCCTGGCTGCTCGGCCTGCTGGTGGCGCTGGCCGCCATCGGCACCTGGCTGCTGCCGCTGGTGATCAAGGTGATGCTGTTCGGCGACGAGGCCAGTCGCGCCTACCTCAATGAAATCCTCCTGCGCCAGACCGCCCAGCGCTACGCCAACGCCTGGCACCACCGCGAGCCCTTCTGGTTCTTCTTCACCAACGTGATTCCGAAGTATTGGCTGCCCCTGGTGCTGGCCCTTCCGTGGATGGTGCCCGCATGGCGCCACCAACTGGCCAAGCGCGACGGCCGTTACCTGGTGCTGCTCGGCTGGGTCGTCCTGGTGCTGCTGTTCTTCAGTCTCAGCAGCGGCAAGCGCAAACTCTACATCTACCCTGCCCTTCCCGGCCTGGTGCTGGCCATGGCGCCCCTGGTGCCCTGGTTGCTGCGCCGCTGGTTTACCCAGCGCCCTCGCGGGCGGAAACTGTTCATCGGCCTTGCCATCTTCTGGTTCCTTGCCTGGTTCGCCCGTGGCTTCATCGAACCCATCAGGGAAGGCGTCAACCCGCGCCAGACCCTCATGCAGGACGTGGCCGAAGCCACCCATGGCGCCGAGCTGATGCTCACCCACTGGCGCGAGGGGCACTGGCTATACGCCCGCCAGCCACTGGTGCATTTCGGCGTGATCGCGCCCAGCCAGGTGGAGAAAGCCGCGCAATGGCTGCGTGACAACCCCTCCAGCTACGCGCTGATCCGTCCCGATGAGTTGCCGCGCTGCTTCAAGCCCGAGAAGGCCCGACGCATTGGCGATGGCGACGACGAAGACTGGTACCTGGTTCAGGCCGACGCCGATAACGGCCAGTGCCACGACCCAGCACTGGCCCAGCCCTACCGATTCACCTGGACCCAACCGCTCGACTGATGCCCGGATGGCCTCCACGAACCTCGCCAGAAGCGGGGTTCACGTGAGGCGTTCGCCCGCGAAACAGGACCCCTGATGAACAGTGCCGTTGACCACAACAAATTGAAGATCAAGCCAGCGCACCGACTGAGAACGTTCAGCCTCTGGGGCCTGGTGCTGGCCGCCCTGCTACTGGCCGGGCTGGCCTGCGGAAAGTTCTACTGGCATGAACGCGCCTGGTTCTACCTGACCAGCCACCTGAACGCTGATGCCTGGGCAGGCCGCAGCGTCTGGCTGCCGGACTACCAGGTGGAAATCGAAGCACGCCCCGTGGCGGGCATCGATGACGACCTGTCGGCTATCGACTTCGCGCCGGACCGCAAGCGGCTGCTGGCGGTGACCAACGCCGTCCCGATCAAGCTGGTGGAAATGGACCGCGACGGCCGCATCACCGCGCAGTACCCGCTGGTCGGCTTCGAGGACGTAGAAGGTCTGGCCTACATGGGCGACGGCCTGGTCGCGGTTGCGGACGAGGTTCAGCAGCAACTGGTGTTCTTCCGCCTTCCTGAACGACCGGGCCAGGCCATCGACAAGCACGACGCCCAGACCGTCGCCCTCGCGCTCACCTCCAGTGCCCACAACAAGGGCTTCGAAGGCGTGGCCTACGACGCCGCCCACGACCGCCTGTTCGTCGCCAAGGAACGCAACCCGCGCCAGCTATTCGCAATTACCGGAATCAAGGCGAGCCTGGCCGGGAAGCTGCAGATCAAGGTGCAGGACCTCTCCGACTGGATCGAGCGCAGCGTATTTGCCAAGGACATTTCCGACCTGCACTACGACGCCAGGACCGGCCATTTGCTGGTGCTCAGTCATGAGTCGAAGCTGGTGATCGAACTGGGCGAGAACGGCGAGATGGTCAGCTTCCGCACCCTGCTCGGGCACCTCGGCGACCTGAAGGAAAGCGCGGGCCAGGCCGAAGGCCTGACCCTTGATGACCAGGGCACGCTCTATGTCGTAAGCGAACCCAACCTCTTCTATCGCTTCAGGAAGAACTGACCTCCAGCTGCCGCTCCGACGTGCCCGGCACCACCAGTGGCGCCGGGCGATAGAGCACCAGGCGGTAGCAGGCCAGGCAGATCATCCAGTCGAACAGCAGCGTCCAGACATTGTGAGAAAGGAAATGCGCGCCCTGCATCATGCGCCCGATGGAGAACACCGTCCCCAGCGTCAGTGCGCCCACCAGGGCCACCCGTGCCAGGCGCGGCCGGCGGTCACGCAGGACGAAGAACAGTGCCAGCAGGGAGAAACCCGCCGAAGCGTGGCCACCGGGCCAGCAACGGCCGGGCTTGTCGAAATAAGGGTGATGGCCGAGCAGCGGCGAGTAGGGTTCGACACCGCCGAACTCCGCCAGGCTCCAGGGGCACTGCACGGCGGTAACCGCCTTGAGCGGCGTGACGATGGCCGTCGACAGCCCCAGGGCGAGCACCAGGTAGCCCAGCGGACGGCGCCACTGGCGCAGGCGGGTGGGCAACAGGCTGGCGAGGAATCCGGCCACGGCCAACACACCGAGCAGGATCACCACCTGCTTGGCGCGATCGTGCAGCACGTCTTCCAGGAAGGCGCTGTGACGACCGATGAATCCGCCTTGCGGGTCGTAGAACAGATGGGCCAGGGCGAAATCGATCCGGGGTGTATCGAGAAACAGCAAGAGCGCCATGGCCGCCAGCGGCAGGCTGCTCCAGAGCAGGAAGTTGAAGGGGCGCGAGTGGGGCATCGTGATGGCCTTGTTCAGGTAGGACCGCCGCAGTCTGCCCCCGCCTGTGTGAGCAACGGGTAAAGGGCTTGTGAAAAAAACATCAAAGGCGCCGGGGCGCCGGACAGAGGGCACGCTGTGCGAATACTGATCATCGAAGACAATCGCGACATCCTCGCCAACGTCCTGGACTACCTCCAGCTCAAGGGTTACGGCGTCGACTGTGCCCAGGACGGCCTGTCCGGCCTGCATCTGGCCACCACCCAGCACTACGACCTGATCGTCCTCGACCTCATGCTGCCAGGCATCGACGGGCTGCAACTGTGCACCCGGCTGCGCCAGGATGCCCGGCGCGATACGCCGATCATCATGCTCACCGCCCGCGACACCCTGGAGGACCGGCTGGCCGGGCTGAGATCCGGTGCCGACGACTACCTGGTCAAGCCCTTCGCCCTCTCCGAGCTGGTGGCGCGCATCGAAGCCGTGGTGCGCCGCAGCCATGGCGGACGCAAATCCCGTCTGCAGGTTTCCGACCTCAGCTACGACCTCGACACCCTGGAAGCCACCCGCTCCGGCCAGACCCTGAAGCTCAACCCCATCGGCCACAAGCTGCTCACAACCCTCATGCGCAAGAGCCCGGCGGTGGTCCGTCGCGAAGTGCTGGAAGAGGCCCTGTGGGGCGACAACTGTCCGGACAGCGACAGCCTGCGCAGCCATATCCACCAACTGCGCCAGGTGCTCGACAAACCCTTCACCCGGCCGCTGCTGCACACCATCCACGGCGTGGGCTACCGGCTGGCAGAGCTGGATGATAAGGGCTGATCTCCGCCACCGTGCCCAGAAGTAGGGTGCGCCATGTGTTCAGCCGGGACAGATGGGTAACGCTTGTCGGGAGACATGGGCAACGGGTTGATGATCATGTCTTGCCCGGCCTCAAGTCGACTTGGCGCAGGGTCTTGTGGATGAACACCACATCGTAGACGCCATCGACGGCGATGGGGCGGAGAGCGACGCGTTCCCCTATTGACGACAGCACGGGCTCCAAATAAGAACTTTCTGGTTGACGAGCAGGAAAAGCCTTCCGATAGCGGGCGGGCGCGGCTGCGCCTCCCCACTCGCCGCAGCCCCACCCCACGCTGCCCTTCGAACCACTGGTAATCAGACTGGCTCCACAGGCGGTCTTCATGCCGTGCAGGGCCACCGGCGTACCGCCGACATCTTAGGTGGCGCTGCCTTCCACGATGGGGAAGACTCCCTTGCACTTGGGGCAAGCCACCATGTGACCAACGCCGGCGATGGGACGGCCGTTGAGGTCGGTGTTGGGAAAGCCCTGGGTGACCACGCCACCGTGGTCCGTCATATCCCCTTGGCGAACGATTTCCTGGCTCATTACAGCTCCTGTCGTTGGGTGGCCCCTATGGCTTCCGGGACTCGGCGTACTTCTTCCTGAAAATCAAGGCCGCCTTCCCCGGGAAAGCGCGATGAAACTTTTTTTGCCCTCAACCCGCGTACGAAGGCCAACTCGGGCCGTTGCTGCGGGACCGCGCCGAAGGTGAGCCGGGAGTCCCCCCTCTCCTCTTCAGGGAGAGGGGCCGGGGGAGAGGGTTATACCAAGTGCGGCATCAGCTTCGACCGGGGGCTGCCGAGGCGGTACCCGCGACGTGACCCAGGCCATGCAGGGCAGCCACGGCCTGGCCCAGGACAACGTCAGTCAGGTGCAGCAGGCGGTCGCGGCGCTGGAGCGCATCAGCGATGCCGTTAACCTGATCACCGAGATGAATTTGCAGATTGCAAGTGCCGCCGAAGAGCAAAGCAGCGTCGCAGAAGAGATCAATCGAAACGTCGAGGCCATTCGCGACGTGACCGAGTCGCTGTCCGGCCAGGCCGAGCAGTCCGCCCAGGTCAGTCGTCAGCTCAATGAGTTGGCCAATCATCAGCAAGGGCTGATGCAGCAGTTCAGCGCCTAGGAGTCCACAAGACTCAGGAGCGTCCCCAGGCGGCTTCGCCGCCACTTCCCGTCGCCACCGACCTGAGGAGCTACCCGCCCCGACTGGTCGGTGGCACTCCAGCCTTCCGCAACAACGGGTGTGACCGACGCCCGGGCAGGCCGCGTCATTCAGAAAAACCTACCTGCCCGCAGAAGTCTCCATGCACCCACTTCGCAAAGCCCTGCACAACGAGTTGCACTCGCGCCCGTCGATCTATTTCCAGGATCCGGCCAACGTCTATCACTTCGCCTTCGCCGATGCCGAGGATGTCTGCGATGCCCTGGTCGAACGCCTCAACCAGGCTGCCGATGCACCGCTGGCGAGCAATGGTTCCCAGGGTCTGCTGCGGATGGGCGAGAACACCCTGAAATGGGAGCGCCACACGGAATTCTTCACCCTGACCCTGGTGGTGCCGCGCGCACCGGGCGACGCCTTCTGGCCGCCCCTGCCCGAGGTGCTGGAAAGCCTGGTGGCCGACCACCGCCACTTACTGATCAATGCCGACCAGGTGCTGGTGGAGTCCGAGGCGAACTGGGCTGGCGAGACGTCGGCCTATGGCTTCAAGGACCCTTCGGGTTCCACCCTGGGCGGCGGCGATGCCATCGCCTGGTCGGACTTCCGCCTGACCGAAGAGGGTGTGAACCGCATCCTGCTGGTCAATCGCCGGCTCAATGCCTATCGCCTGGGCCGGATGATCCGTCGCCTGCTGGAAATCGAGACCTACCGGATGATGGCCTCGCTCACCCTGCCGGTCGCCCAGGCGGTGAGCCTGCAGTTGAAGGAGTACGACAAGGCACTGGCCGCCCTTTCCGACCGCAACGCCGAGGGCAAGAGCAGCGCCAAGACCCTGTCGGCCGACATTGCCGCACTCTCCGCGCGCATCGTCCGCAGTACCGCACGTACCCGCCAGCGCTTCAGCGCCACCGAGGCCTATGCGCAGATCGTCTTCGAGCGCATCACCGAACTGCGCGAATCCCACGTTGGCGATTGCCAGCGCCTGGGGGTGTTCATCGAACGCCGCTTCCGTCCCACGGTTCGCTACTGCGTCGCCACAGACCAGCGCCTGGTTCGCCTGGGGCAAAGCGTCGCCAACCTGGGCGATCTGCTGCAGGCGCGGGTCCAGGTGGAAGTGGAAGAACAGAACTCCGAGATCCTGCGCAGCCTGAATGCCCGCGCCGATACCCAGATCAAGATCCAGAAGGCCGTGGAAGGCCTGTCGATCATCGCCATCAGCTACTACCTGCTGAGCCTGTTCAAGTTGTTCTACGGCGGCCTGCACACCCTAGGGCTGCAGGTCTCGCCGAGAACGGCGATTTTCGTGCTGACGCCGGTGGTGGCGTTGATTCTCGGCGGGATATTCCTGCGCATCAGGAAGGCGAAGGGGCATTGATCGCTGCCGTTTGAGGTGGCAACTGCCGTAGGGTGCTTGTGGGAGCGAATTCATTCGCGACGGACCGGCGCCCTCACCCCAACCCTCTCCCAGCGGGAGAGGGAGCGTTTCCGTGCCAGACGTTGCACTGGCATTCAGGGACAGAAATCGCAAAAAAAGACCCGGCAATTTGCCGGGTCAATAACCGTGATTAGCCTGATGAGGAGATAATCTGATGAGTCCGAAATCTGGGCTTGTCAGCTTATCCAGCTGGCCGCGAGGCCAGTGGTTGGAATAATAATGATTCTCATTGTTCGGTCAAGCAATATCTGCTCACAAATGTGAATCAGTTCCATTTAGTGATCAACGGTTCTCTTCTCCACCCCTCTCAATCCAGTACCAATCCGGCGTCGGCCAGCGTCCGGCGGTAGCATTCGCGCAGCGGCTCCAGGCGATGCCACACCTGCCCCACGGATTCATCCAGGGCGATATGGCTGCTGGCACGGACGCGATCGTCCAGGCCGCACCCCTGATAGAAGGTGTTCACCACTTCGACCATGGGCTCGCGCTGGTTTTCCATCAGCACGGCACCGTGGGCCAGCACCACATGGCGACCGTCTTCGCGGCGGCGACGCCAGCGCTGGGCGGTGCCCACCAGCTTGCGTGCCGCGACGGTGACGTTGTAGCGGCCGTCGCAGAAGGCGCCGTCCACCTCGCCCAGCCCGCCTTCCAGCCCCATGCCGGCCAGCCAGTCGAGCATGGGCTGGCACAGACGCAGGTAGGCGCTCTCGATGCGGGTCAGTTCGCTTTCCTTCGGTGGCAAGGCATATGCCAGGGCGACATTGAGCACGGCCGGCGACTGCGGCACCGGCTCGCCACCGCTGTCGCGCAGGGCGATGGGCCAACCCAGGGCAACGCAGTCCGCTTCGGCGGCGGAAAAGCCCGCCAGCCGGCTCATGCGCTGGGGCATCACCAGTGCCGCCTCATTCGGCCGCCACATCAGCAGCCCGCACTCCCGCTCGCCACGCTGGACGCGGTCCAGCAACTGGCGCTCCGCATCCAGGCCCTCGACGACGGCGAACCGTGAAATCTGCTGCATGCATCCTCCTGCACAGTGTCAACTTTCAAGCGGACCAGTAACGCCAAGGTTTTGCCGCACTAAGTCATTAATATGTTTGTACTTTCATACCGCTCGTATCCCTGCTTCGGCCGCCAGTCCGCAAGGCCCGTTTTCATCTATCCGGATGATGGCACGCAGGCATTGCCTCCTATACGTTTGTTTCAACCTGTTTCGAGAGCGCTGCACCCTCCTCCCACCGGCAATCACGACAGAGCCCAAAAGGCCGACCGGTTCGAGGTGCTCCTGAATTGGTTAGAGCGATCGAAAAATCTCACCGTCCATCAAGCTGTGGAGGACCGCAGCCGTGAAGATCAGTCGCTTGAGATTCAAGGGAGCCCCACTCGTCGCCAGCCTGTCCACGGACGACGCCACCCACCAACCCGAACTCGCCCTCGATAACGCCAACCGCCGCTCGTTCCTCAAATGGTCCGCTGCCGCCAGCGCGTTGCCCTTGCTGCTCGCGGAAAGCGACAGCCAGGCCAAGGATAGCGACACCACCGATGTCCCCAGCCCGAGAACCAGGCCCTGGAAGGAGTTCCTGCCCAACCAGATGAGCCCGCTGAACCCGGTCGGCGTTCTCCATGGCTCCGACGGCGTGCAGGTAGTCGCCCCAACCGCCAACGCCGACGCCGAGCACGGCGAATGCGGTCGCAAGCCGCACCAGCGCTACGACCAGTTGGGCGCCAATCCGACCCTTTATGAAATCAACGTGGTGGAACGTCCATGGAAGGCTCACCCGGACCTGCCGGAAATCAAGGTCTGGAGCTACCGCGCGGCCGATTCCACGCCGGAGAGCTTCAGCCCGATCATCTTCGCCCGCTACGGCCAGCCGGTGCTCTGCCGCTTCCACTGCAAGCTGCCCAAGGATCACAAGGGTGTTGGGGTGCCCTATATCTCGGTGCACCTGCACAACTTGCACTGCCCCTCGGAAAGTGACGGTTTCCCCGGTGACTTCTTCAGTGCCAACAAGCAGGGCCTGACCCTGGACTACAAGGGCGAGTACAAGGACCACTTCTACCCCAACGTCTACGCCGGCCTGGATGAAATGCAGAACGGCATCGGCGACTACCGCGAGGCGCTCGGCACCCTGTGGTTCCACGACCACACCTGGCAGGCCACGTCGCAAAACGTGGTACGCGGGATGTTCGGCTTCTACGTCCTATTCGACCACCTGGATTCCGGCGACGAGAAGGACCCGAGCCCCGAAGCCCTGCGCCTGCCCAGCTTCCCGTACGACTACATGCTGAGCTTCAACGACATGCGCTTTGACTCGAAGGGCCAGCTCGTATTCGACCGTTTCAGCCCCGACGGCACCTTGGGCGACAAGACGCTGGTCAACGGCAAGATCGAGCCAGTGCTGCGTGTGGCCCGGCGCAAATACCGCCTGCGCCTGCTGAATGCCGGCCCGTCGCGCTTCTATGAGTTCTACCTGAACGACAGCAAGGGCAAGGCGCAGACCTTCACCTACATTGCCAACGACGGCAACCTGCTGCCCGCGCCCATTCGCAATATGGGCAAGGTGCATCTGGGCGTCGCCGAGCGGGCCGACCTGGTGGTGGACTTCTCCAGGTACCCCATCGGCACCCAGCTGTTCCTCACCAACCGCCTGATCCAGGACACCACCAAGGGGCCGGACAACGTGAGCGGCTCCGGCACCAAGGTGCTCAAGCTGCTGGTGGATCGTGACCCGCCGGAGCAGGACCTCAGCCAGGTGCCTGACGTGCTGCGCCCGTTGCGCCCGCTGTGCGATGAAGAGATCGCGCAGGCCAAGGTGCGCCGCTGGGTGTTCGACCGCAAGGGCGGCGAATGGGCGGTGAACGGCAAGCCGGAAAACATCCTCGACACCAGCGCCAAGATCGGCAAGGGCGAGTGCGAGATCTGGGAACTGGTCAACGAGAGCGGCGGTTGGCAGCACCCGGTGCATATTCACTTCGAGGAAGGCCGCATCCTCAGCAAAACGGTCAACGGCCTGCCCGTGGCCATTCCGGAACACGAACGAGGGCGCAAGGACGTCTATGTGCTCGGCAAGAACGAGGCGGTCAGGGTGTTCATGCGCTTCCGCGATTTCACCGGCAAGTACGTCATGCACTGCCACAACGTGATCCACGAGGACCACGGCATGATGTTGCGCTGGGACATCGAGGACGACACACCGCCCGAACCGCCAGCCGGGTGCGGCGTCAGCTGAGCCACAGCCAACCTTCGATCGTGACTGGAGATGCCAGATGAACACTCGCAGAAACCTGCTGTTCGGCGCCGGTGTGGCTGCCGCAGGCCTGGCCGCGCTGGGTAGTGGCCTAGTCGCTCGCCCCTGGGGCGCCCCTGAGCCGGAGTACGCCGAAGGCGACAGCTTCGGCGCCCGCTACTTCCCCAACGTCGCGCTCTACACCCACCTGGGCAAACGCGTGAAGCTCTACGACGACCTCATGCGCGACAAGGTGGTGGCCTTCAACATGATGTACACGCTGTGCGGCGGCCTCTGCCCCACCATGACTTCCAACCTGCGCGGCACCCAGAAGCTCCTGGGCGACCGCGCCGGACGGGATGTCTTCATGTACTCCATTACCCTGCAGCCAGAGCTGGATACACCGGAGGTTCTTCGGGAATACGCCGAGTCCCACCATGTGGGGCCGGGCTGGCTGTTCCTGACCGGCGACCCGGCGGACCTGGAGAAGCTGCGGCGCAAGCTGGGCTTCTATGACCCGGACCCGGTGGTCGATGCCGACCGCACCACGCACATCCGCATGGTGCGCATCGGTAACGACCGCTTCGATCAGTGGACCATGGCCTCGGCCCGTTCCCAACCCGAGCAACTGGTGGCGGCGATCAACATGGTGGACCGGTCGGTGGATTTCACCTCGCACAATGGGAAGGATGCGAGCTTGCCGGCTTGAGGCCAGGGCTGCTGGGGTTCATTTGTAGGAGCGATTTCAATCGCGATGCAGGACACAATCCTGCCGGAGATTAGCCCGGTCGGCTGCGCCCCCTCTTCGCGAATGAATTCGCTCCCACAACAGATGAGCCCCCAGGCTCGTCAGCTCACTCTGCCCAGATTCACCACCAACGGCCAGCTCACCCGGCGGATGCTGGCCGGGTCGCCCCAGGCTTGCTGGAAGCGTTCGCGGAGCGGGTCGAGGGGGTTGCTGCCGTGGGTGGCCTGATAGGTCGCCAGAGCCGACCAGCTTTCCAGGTAGCCCAGCAGGCGCGCAAGGTCCCACTGTGCGTCGAGGGTAAAGGGCGACACCTCGATGCGCTCGAAGGGGAATGGCAGGGTCCTATAACCCTGTTCCACGTGCTTGCGCCCTTCGGCCCAGTAGCTGCCGAGAATGTCGTGATAGAGGTGGCTGACCAGCGCATCCACCTCGGGCGTGATCGACGTGAGGTTGTAGGAGATCACCGCCAGCAGCCCGCCCGGCCGGCTCACCCGTCGCACCTCTGCATAGAAACATTCCAGGTCGAACCAGTGCAGCGCCTGCGCCACCACGGTCAGGGACACGCTGGCATTAGCCAGCGACGTCTGCTCCGCCGGTTCACAGCGGTAGTCGATGTTGGCGGCCGGCTCGGCCTTGGCCAGTTGCTGCGCACTCACATCGGTGCCCACCACGCGCTGGAAATGCCGGGCCAGATCGACGGTCGCCTGGCCGCTGCCGCAGCCACAGTCCCAGGCTAGCGCCAGGTCCGGTGCCTGCTGGCTGAGCCAGGCGATCAGGACGGGGTCGTAGGTGGGCCGGTTGGCGCGATAAGCGTCGGAATTGCGGGTGAAGAGCGCACGGGTGTCGGACATGGCAGGAAATCCGTTTCGGGTCGCAGGGAGGTGCCAGCATAGCGCGGCTGGGCCTGCACCGTGCGCCTGTCCTTGTGGGAGCGAATTCATTCGCGAAACCCGGCAGGCGCTCCGGGATGCGGACTGCGCTGCAGTCCGTCGCGATTGAAATCGCTCCCACAGGACGGTTCGCCGGCTGGCTCGCGTCGTTATTTCACGATCGCCAGTTCGAACGAGCCCTGGTCGCCGTGCTCGTGTACCTGCATGCCTGACTCGCTCAGGGCCAGGTTCTGCATCGGTCGTTTGAAGGGTTTGTTGTCCAGCGTCTGCAGGCTGCGGTCTTCATCCGTGGTCAACAGCAGGACATAGCGTTCGCCCTGGTTGGCGCGAACCTGCACCGTGCCTTCGATGAAGGCGTAGCGGTACCAGGTTTCGCCGTGGAGCTGGTAGACGGCGTCGCTCACCAGGCGGGTCGGGCGCTTGGCTTCGTCGAGGAAGAGTAGCGAGGGGTAGACCACCTGGCGGTTGGCGAAACTGCGGATGCGCAGGCCATAGCTGTGCTGGGAACGCGGCAGCTTGAGGGCGCTGTAGTAGCTGCGGCCCATGGGAAAGTCGAAGCTGGGCGAGAGGTTGTTCAGCTCCTCATAGCGCGGCTCCGCAGTCGACACCTCGGTGAAGGCTTCGTCCGGGAGCTGGCCGCAACAGCGGTCCACCAGGCTCTGGTAGAGCGCCTCACCCTGCGCTTCGCTGCCCGCCAGCAGGGCCTTCATCGCGGCAGTGGGCTGGCCGTCCAGAGCTGGCAGGCCTGCGGCCTTGCGCTGGAACTCCATCTCGCGCGCTTCGGTGTAGGCAATGGGGCCGGGCCGCTCCGCGTCGCGTCCTTCGTCCCGGCCACGCGCCGGTGCAGGCGAGTTGTGGGTGCGGCCCTGCTCGTCGACCCAGGTGAAATAGGCCACGCCCTGCTCCGGCCGGGAGTAGCCGCGCCCTTCGAGTACGTCGGAGTCGATGTATTCCTCCGATCGCTGGCCGTTCGGCAAGGTGAAGTTGCGCTGTCCGGACTCCACCTGCCCTGCCGCATAGAAGCTGTTCTGCAAGTTGCCGCTGGCATCCACCCAGGTGAAGTAGCGCCGCTTGCTCTCGCCAGCCGTGGCGCCGCCGGGCCAGAGCGTGCCATCGCCATCCTTGAGGCGCGCCTGGTCGCTCTGGGCGATGCGTTTGGCGGCCTGGCGCTGCTGCTCGCTGTAGCGGGTATCGACGAAGGTGTTGTGCACCCTGCCCTGCTCGTCGATCCAGGTCAGGTAGCGGCCACTGCTGGCCTGGGTGGTGCAGGCAAGAGTCAGGGCGATAAACAGGATGGGCGCTTTCATCAGAAGGTCGTCTGGTAGGTCAGGGCCAGGATGTAGGCTTTCACCGAGGTCTCGACGCTCTGGCCCGCGTAGGGGTTGTAGACCAGGTTGTCGATACCGGTGCAGTTGAGGTTGCAACTGCTGTCAGCCCGGGTTTTCTGCTGGGTGGTGAAGTAGTTGAAGCCGATGTCGATGTTGGTGTCCTTGTCCCAGCGGTAGCCCAGGCCCAGGCCGTACAGGTGGGCATCACCGATGGGCGCGAGCACGTCGGCCTTGTCGTCGGGAATCGCCGAGGGGCGCCATTCGTAGCCGGCGCGCAGCGCCAGCCGGTCGGTCCACTGGTACTGCACGCCGAGCGCCCAGCTCCAGGTGTCACGGTAGCCGCGGTCAAGGATGATGCTGTGGCTGGTGGCGTTGCCGCCGCCGAAGTTCTTGGCGATGCGCAGCAGGTCCAGCTCGCGGTCGAACTCGATCTCGAACTCGTTCCAGTCGCTGTAGCCGCTCCACTTCAGGTCGAAGTTGACCTGCCAGCGATCAAAGGGCACGAGCTTGATGCCGGTGGAGAAGTTGTCCGGGTAGGTCATGTCGAGCGATGCGTTGCCGACTTCCTCGTCGACATTGCCAAGCGGGAACAGCGGGCTCAGCACCTGGCCGAAGAGCGAGGACTGCAGGCCGGACCAGAAGCCCTGCCAGTCCTTGCTGTAGTCCACCCGGTACTTGCCTTGAAGGTGCATGCGCGCCTCGCTCTGGTAGGTCGCGCCCCAGGCGAACCAGTCGGTGGGCTCCCAGAGAAAACCGATGTTCCAGGTCGGCGAAAGCGACTGCTGCAGGTCCAGGTCCATGTTGGCCAGGGTGTCGAAGGGGCCGATCTTGCCGCCACAGACGTTGATCAGGCCCGACACCACTTCCCCCATTCCCGGCAGGCAGAGGAACTCGTTGAACAGCCGGGTCAGTCCGGTGAGGAAGCCGGGGTTGCGGAAGTCCTGGTTGAGCGCCATGGCCTGGTGGGAAAAGCCGATGGACAGGCCGAGCGCCAGTTCGTCGTTCACCTGGTAACCCACCGAGGGTGAGAAGTAGGTGATGCGCTGCAAGGCCACTTCGCGCCCCTGGTAGCGGGCCGGATCGCTGTCGGAGTCCCGCGAGTAGCCCAGGGCCATGGGCGCGTAGACGTTGGTGGCGAAGGTGAACTTGGAGCCGGGCGGGTTGATCGACAGTCCCGCCAGTGGCGCAAACAGCACCGGCACCTCGGTCATGCCGCCCATGCCGGGCAGGTACATGGCGGGGGTCAGGGTGCGGCTGCTGCGGTTGGCCACCGGGTCGTCGTCGTAGCCGAGGAAGCCGTAGTCTTCGGGTGCTTCGAACCCGGCGCGGATATCCATCACCCCGGTCAGGAGCTTCACCGTGGTCTGGCGACCCTTGAGCTTGGTCAGGGCGGCCGGGTTGTAGTGCACCGCATCGATCCCGGAAGAGTCGGCGGTGATGGCGTTGCCCATGGCCATGGCCTTGGGGTTGCCGATGGTCAGGTCGTTGGCCAGTTGCGCCTGCGCCAGGCCCACCCAGCACAGGCCGACCCCGGCAATCGCCCACGCAAGCGGCGAAAGATGCATGCTCATGAAGTGCTCGCTCGCCGGTTACTGGGCCTTGAGGCCTTTGATGTCGAGGGGAACGGAAAGCCCCAGGAGCACGTCCGGAGAATCCTCGGTCATACCGAAGCCGGCGTTGATGTTGACGATGTAGTCCGGCGACGTTCGCAGGCCGAGTGAGAAGTTCATGATCGAACTGGTCTGCTCGGTGCCTTCCAGGTTGGCGTTCTGGAACTTGTAGGTCGGCTTCATCGTGTAGGCCATCTGGTAGGAGGTGGCCAGGGACACGTCGTAGGAAAGCGCATAGGCAAAGCCCATGCTGAAGTTCAGCGTGTCGCCCGGCTCCACGTCTTCCAGGATGCGCCCGCCGCGCATCTGGTGAATGTCGCGCACCGGCAGGTTGTAGGTGTATCCGACCGAGCCGAAGAGCACGACCGGGTCGATGACGTAGGACATGTTGGCGCCTACGCCCAGGCTGTAGTAGCCGTTGCCGGTCGACAGGTCGTTCTCGGAATTGATGTCGTAGGGGCTTTCGCCGGTGGGCAAGCCGAGGGTGGCGAAGAGCGTGGTGACCGGGCGGCCACGGGTGGACGACCAGGGCTGCCAGCGCAGGCTCGCGGAGATGTCGCCCAGGCTGTAGACGTTCAGGTCGCGCTCGGTGTCGTACTTGGCGACGAAGGGCAGGCGCACGCTGAAGGTCAGGTTGTCCCACACGCCATAGTCGAACGTGAAGGAGTTGGTGAAGGTGTGCTGGGCTTCGCTCTGGCTGAGCACGCTGTAGATGTTGGAGCCCGTGCGGAAGGTTTCGATCTGGGTATCGCGCACCAGCGAATAGTCGACCCCGTAGGTGAGTGTGCGCTCGCCCTTCTTCAGGAGCGTGTAGCTCTTCTCGGACGCCTGGAAGACCTCCTCCAGCGCCTTGGCGCTATCGGCGTCATCGTCCTTCTTGCTCAGCGCATCACGCGCGTCGTCCACCGAGGCTTCCTCGGCATGCAGCGGCAGACTGGTACAGAGCACCAGCATGGCCAGCCATGCGTATTCCCTTGGTCCCATGGTGCTATCCCCAGGTCTTTCTTGTTATGAGCGGGTGTCACTTGCGACGGATGTAGCGGATATCGCCCCCCGAACCCAGTTCGTCAATTTCGTTCTGGGTGAATTTGGTGATCTGCGGAAACTCCTGGAACGCCAGCAGGCTGACGATGCGGTCGTCCACCAGGCGCAGGTCGCGCTCGGTGAGGGCCATGGCGTTCTGCGGTTCATTGCCCGAGGGGAAGATCACGAAGAGGACGTTCTGGTCCCAGATTTCCTCGAAACGGGTACGGGTGAAACTGATGTTGCCAAGTGCGGGGTCCGCGACGAATACGTGGTCGTTGTAGACGTCGCGCACCACCACGAAATGCTTGAAGCCGCCATAGTGGATCGGAACGATGGCCGGGTGTTCCAGGGCGTCGAGGTCGGCGAACTCGGCACGGAAGCCGCCGCTCTTGTAACCCAGCGCACTGACGAAGCGCTTCATGTCCAGCAGCGAGAAGCCACGACGCTCGACGATCTTGTCGGCTTCGCCGTAGCGCAGCAGGCCTTCCATCACCTGGCGTTCTTCCAGGTTCCGGCCCAGGTAGTAGTCCAGCAGGCTGGTCAGCGCGGCAGAGCCGCAGCTGTAGTCGTATGCCTGGCGGATGACGTTGCGGAACTGCAACTGGCTCATCGGCTCGACCATCGCGGTTTCGCGATAGGGGCCATTGGGCGAGAGCGGCTGGCTGATATTCACCGAGCCTTGCGGCTGCGGCTTGGTATCCACCGCCTGGGTGAAGCCGAACAGACCCAGCAAACTGCCAACCAGGATTTCGATCATTGCCGTTCCGACTACTCGACTCGTTGCGGGGAAAGGCCCCGCCGAAGGGGCGACGGGGCTTTCCGGGTTACAGGATAAACGCGGCTGTCAGTGGCCCCAGACCTTGAGGGTGGAGCCGGACATGTTCATGCCGTTGACGGCCAGGGAGCCGATGCTGGCGGCACTGGCGTCGCCCACGCGGATGGCGCCCACCGAGAGCTGGCCGGTGATCGCCGGCAGGCTGATCTGCAGTTTGTCGTTGCCGCCAGCGCCACCGTCGATCACGTCGATCTTCAGCGGATCGCTGTCGAGGATGTCAAAGCCGGTGAAGGACACGGTTTCCAGACGCAGGGTGCCGGCGGTGGTGGTGGTGCCACTGGTTTCAGTGTCGGTGTAGACGATGCTGCCGATGGAGCCGTTGAAGCTACCCGAGATGCTGATGCCGTCCTGGCCGGTCACACCGGACAGAGCGGAATCGTCCATGGCCTTGAGGTCGGCCTGGGCCATGAACGGAGCGGCGAGTACAGCAGCGGCCAGAGCCAGTTGTTTGAAGCTTTTCATTCTTTTTATCTCCAAAGTTCACAGGTGGGTTGCCCCAGGGCGTGCCGTCGACTCCTGTCATCGGCAGCTGGACCGGCTCACGCCGATCTCCAGGCCGGACGCTGCTTCCTTAGTCGCGGCCGGCGAGGATTCGTGAAGCACCATGCTTCTCGACCTGGGAACAAAACTACTGAGCCCCTCCTCCGCTGCCAGCCCATCCAAGGGATGGAGGGCAATGGGGCTCCCCACCTCAGGCCTCGCTCAAGAGGCCCAGGCTCTTGCCTTTCAATACCGCCTGGGTCCGGCTGCGCACCCCGAGCTTGGCGAACAGGTTGTGCAGGTGCCACTTGATGGTGGCTTCGGACAGGTGCACCGCCTGGGCGATATCGCGGTTGGAAAGGCCGGCAGCGACATAGCGCAGGATTTCCCGCTCGCGATGACTAACATCCTGATTTTCATCAAAAGTTTCCGGGTCAACGGCAAGGCGGCGGCACTGCTCGCGCAGACTTTCGGCAACCCCCTGCCAAGCCCCCGCACGCTTGGGCTCGGCGGTGCGCCAGGCGTCCCAGAGCGGCAACAACCAGAGTGCGTCATCCTGGAACAGCCGACGGTAGCCCCGGCTCCAGGCCTCTTCCAGGGTGTTCTGGAACAGGGCGAAGGCTTTTTCGCTGTTACCTCTGCGCCAATACGCCACAGAAAGTAACAGCGACAGGCGCAGGCGACGGTCGCGCTGGTGTTCGTCCTGCTGCCGTGCCAGGCAACTCTCCAGACTGGCCTGGGCCCGCTCGGGGCGCCGCTCGGTCAGGGCCAGGCGCGCTTCGGTGAGGGCCAGCACCGTGTGGGCATCGGAATAGCGCGCCAGCGGCAGCACGGCCAGATGCTGCTGCAATTGCAGGCAGATGCGCTCGGCTTCGTTGGGCCGACGCATCCACAACAGAAACTGCACCTTGCACGCCATGCCATGGGCGAAGACCCGTTCGTAGCCGGCGCCCTGCAGGCCATCCAGCCATTCGTCGAGCTGGACCAGCGCCTGCTCCGCTTCGCCGGCAAAGAATCGCGCACGCGCCATCACCAGTTGACCGCGACTGATCAACTCGACCGGGGTCGCCACGTCGCGCCAGGTGGTGGCCAGGGGCAGTTCGGCGAGGATCGCGGCCTGGCGATCCTGCTCATACAGCAGGTCGGCGTAAGCCAGAGCCAGCGGCCCGCCTACCCGGCTGCGGCGACCGAACACTCGCTCCACGCGGGCACGCGCGGTTTCGGCAATGGCGCGACCACGCTCCAGCTCTCCACTTTCTTTGCAGATCAGCGCCTCGATCAGGCTGGTCATCACATGCAGGTATTCGCTGTCCACCCGCTTGAGGTTGTCACGGGCGACGGCGATGGCCCTGGCAGCTTCGCCAAACTCGCCCATCAACGCATAGGCCGCGGCCTGCACGCAGGCGAGACTGGCGCGGAACACCGGCTGGTTGTCCGGCACCATGGCCAACCACTGGCGGGCCACCTTGAGACAGGCCTCCAGCTTGTCCTGGTAGAGCATCACCAGAGCCTTGAGCACCTGGGAGGCGGCCAGCAGTTCGCCCAGACCGAAATGGATCACCTTGCCACGCCCTTGCAGCAGGCGGTTGCTGACTTCCTCGATCAGCGCTTCGGATTCGGCGAAGCGTTGCTCGAAGGCCAGTTGCCAGGCGTAGAAAATCTGGAACACGGGGTGCTCGCGAATAACCTCGGCGGGCACGCCCTTGAGCATGGACAGGATGCCGTAGACCCGGTTACCGGCAATCAGCCTCGCGCCCTGGCGCTCCAGCAGTTCGGCGGCAAAGGCAAAATCGCGGCCGCGCAGCGCGTACTTGATGGCACGGTCGGGCAGGTCGTGCCCTTCGCACCAGCGCGCCGCCGCGTGCAGCAGTGTTGCCGCATCGGTCTGGCGCGCCAGCCGGCCCTGCAGGTACTCGGCGAACAGATGGTGGTAACGGAACCACTCGCCCTGCTCGTCCAGCGGGATAATGAACAACTGCTCGCGCTGCAGGCGCATGAGCATGTCGAGGCCATCCCGTCGCCCGGTCAGGGCGTTGCACAGGTCGGCGCAGAATTCGTCCAGCACCGAGGTCTGGTCGAGGAACTGTCGCAACGCTTCGGGCAAGCTGTCGAGTACGTCTTCGGTCAGGTAGTCGGCGATGTTGCGTTCGGTCCCGCTGAGGCTGGCCAGGAACGCCGCGCGGTCGGGATGCCGGGCCAACGCCAGGCTGGCCAGGTGCAGTGCCGTGATCCAACCCTCGGTACGGGCATGGAGCTGGCGCACTTCGCTGCTGGACAGCGGCAGCTGATGCACTTCCCGGAAGTAGGCTTCGGTTTCCTCAAGCGTGAGCCGCAGGTCTTCGGCGTTCAGCAGCAGCGACTCGGCCTCGCCGAACGACAGGCGCGGTGTGAAGCGGGTGCTGCTGACCAGATGGACATGGGACGGCAGGTTTTCGATCAGGTAGCGAGCGCCCTGGTCCAGGGCCGCATGACGGATGCGATGGAAGTCATCGAGCATCAGGTAGAGCTCACCGTCGATGCGCTTGAGGTCGCCGACGAAGGCGTCGATCACCGCTTCGATGGGCCAGTTCACATCCCCCTGCAGCAGCCCGACGGTGTTGCCACCGAAGCCAGGCAAGGCGGCATCCACGGCGGCGACCAGGTACTGCAGCAAGCGCTGCGGTTCACTGTCGGCCTCATCACAGGAGAGCCAGGCAACGTGCGCCCCTTCCGCCTGCAGGTGCTGGCGGAACAGGCTGAGTATGGTGCTCTTGCCGAAACCGGCCGGGGCACTGAGCACCAGCACGCGGCGCGCTCGCGCAGTATGCAGGCGCTCGATCAGGGCCCGGCGCGGCAACACCGAGCGGCCGCCGGCGTCGGCCGGAAACAGCTTGGTGCGCAACAAGGGAATCTGGTGCGGGAGAGACAGGCAGAGGTCGGTCATGGTTCGAGCAGCCCCAGCTCGCGGGTACGCCGGATCGCCTGGGTCCGGTTACGCACCTTGAGCTTTTCGTAGATGTTGTGCAGGTGCCATTTGACGGTCCCCAGCGCCAGGGCGAGCTGCTGACCGATCTCTTCGTTGGACATTCCCTTGGCGGCCAGGCAGACCACTTCACGTTCGCGGTCGGTCAGGCCTTCTTCGAGCACATCCTGGGATTTGCGTGCGTCCTGGCCGGGCCAGATCGCCAGCAGGCCACGGATGAACCCCTGCAAGGCGGGCTGGCGTTCTGCCGACTCCAGCTGCTGGAGCAATTGGCGAATGGCTTCGCCTTCTTCGATGAACAGGCTGCGCGCGCCTTCGCGCTCGGCACAAAGCAGGCACTGCACCAGCAGGCTCTGGGCCCGTTCCTGGTAACCCAGGCGCTGGTAGCTGAGGGCCGCCAGCAGGTCCAAGCGCAGGCGTTGCAGGCCATGCCAGTTGGGCAGGAGCTTGCCGCGCAACTGGGTGATTTCGTGCAGGGCTTCACTGAAGTGGCCACGGGCCTGTTGCAGGCGCACGCGAATCAGCCCCTGCACCCAGAGCGTCGAGTTGGCGCCGTGCTGGCTGCCGCCACCGGCCAGTTTGTTCCAGTCCACACTCTTGAAGCGTTGCTCGGCGCGCTTGAGGCGGTCGGTGCCGGGTTCCTGGAGGAGCAGGGAAATCTCATCGGCCACGGCCCGCGCATAGAAGCGCCAGGACTGGTTGCGCGCGGCCAGGTTCTGCATCAGGACCAGTGTTGCCTGGGCCTCCCTGGGCTTGTCCCGCATGCGCTGAATGCGTGCCAGGAACAGCATGCCCTGGGCATAGATGTCGATTGGCCGAATGACGTCGATGTGGCTCAGCGCGGTGCCGAGGCGTTCTTCCAGCCCCTCCAGGCGGCCTTGCTGGTAAGCGATCAGGGATTCGACGATGACCGGCAGGGCCATGGCGCGGGATTTCTCGCCCAGATGCGGCGTGACCTGGGCGCGCATCTGCTCATAAAGCAGATGCGCCTGCTTCAACTGGCCCTGCTCAAGGGAAAGGAGGATTTCCACGTTGGCCAGTTGCATGTCCAGGTAACGGCCTTCGAGGAAGTGATTGCGCTGCTGGGCCAGGGCCAGCAGGCGACGGGCCTGGTCCGGCTGGGCCAGGATCACCAGGGCCATGGCGCCGATCACCAGGATGGCGACCTCGAGGAATGCCTGGTTGCGTCCGAGCTGGACCTCCACCCGGCGGGCAATGGATACGCAGAGGTCCAGGTCATCCTTCTGCAGGGCGATGGCCGCCTTGACCGCCAGGGTAGCCAGGTACTTGTCGCTCAATTGGGACTCAGCACGAGTCCCACCCCAACGGGCCAGCAGCTCGTCGAGCATCTGGTTGGCTTCCGGCAGGGCCATTTCCATGGCGCGGTTCCAGACGTCCGCCAGGATCAGCGTCGGGTAACGTTCGGCAATGTCATCCGGCACTTTCTGTCGCCAGCGGTAGATCTTGTTGAGCTGGCCGCGATTGATCAGTTCCAGGCCGCAACCGTCCACCAGGGCCGCGAGCATTTCCGGGTCCTCTGCGAGGCTGGCGTGCTCGATGGCCAGGTTCTGCATGTGGTGATTGGTGAACCAGAGACTGGCATTGAAGTGCAGCTGCTTGAGGCGCTCCGGGTCGCAGGCCTTGAGGCGGCTGCGCAGGAAGTCGGCGAACAAGTGATGGAAGCGATACCACTGGCGCTCGCGGTCCAGTGGCAAGAGGAACAGCTGCATGGTTTCCAGTCGTTCCAACAGCGCCTGACCATCCGGGCGACCGGTCAGCGCATTGGCCAGGTCGCCGCTGAGCTGGCTGGCGATCCCCAGGGCCAGCAAGGCGTCCTGCAAGTCGGCCGGCAGCTGTTCGAAGACACTGGCCAGCAGGTATTGGCCGACCGTGGCCTGGTCACTGCCCAGGCTCTCGATCTGTCCGGTGGCCTGAGGCTGGTGGCGCAACCACAGGCTCGCCAGCTGGACGCCTATCGCCCACCCTTCGGTATGGCTGTGCAACGCCGCCAATACGGCATCATCCAGTTGCAGGCCGGTACGGACGAGGTAATCACGGGTTTCTTCGGCGGTCAGGCGCAGCTCATCGAGGCCGATCTCCAGCAGCCAGCCCTTGGCACGCAGGGTGGCCAGGCTGAGCGGCGGCAGGGAGCGGCTGCCGACGGCCAGGCTGAAGCTGGCAGGAGCCAGGCGCACCAGGCGGCCGAGGGCGGAAAACAGCTCCGGGTCTTTGAGCAGGTGCAGGTCATCCAGCACCAGCAGAACCGGCCCGTTGAGCCGGGCAAGGTCCACCAGCAGGCTTTCCAGCACGGCGTTCACCGGCACCTGCATGGTGTTCTGCAGGTAGCCACGGGCGTAGTCACCGACGCCGGGCACGGCTTCACCGAGGGTCTTGATCAATTGCGGGAAGAAGCGCGCGGGATCGTCATCCTCGGCTTCAAGGGAAAACCAGGCCACTGCGCTGCCGGCAGCGCGACGTTGCTCGGCCAGGGCTGCGAGGGCGGTGGTCTTGCCAAACCCGGCGGGGGCCGAGAACAGCAGGAGGCGAGCATGAGGATGAGCGGCCAGGGCCGCCTGGACCTGGGGTCTTGGCAGGTAATCGGCAGATGCCTGCGGGGTCACGAGTTTGGAGCGCTGACGGCTACCGGCTGCGGGGTTGAGAACTGCGTCCACTGCCTGAATCCCTATATCGTTATCGTTGTGGAACAGGCATATATGCCCGTGGGATTGGTACATAAGTATCAGAATGCTTTTCCCTCGTAAACTTCGGAAAAGGCTCTAGGATCGACGCTACAGGCGGACTAGAATCCGCTCCTGCTCCCAGCCCGCGCGCCCCTATGCCTGACTGCCATTTGCACACCCTTCCGTATCACGAATCGCCCTGCGAACGCTTCAAGCGGGTCCGTCAGGCGCCCGGTGCCGTGCTGCTCGATGCTGGCCGCCCGGTGGCCACGCGTGGACGCTATGACCTATTCAGCGCTTGGCCATTGGCAGAACTTGCGCCGGTGCAGGGCGAATCGGCCAACGACTTCGCTCAGCGCCTGCGGAAGGCTCTGGCCAGCCTGGGCGAGGCCGGCCTGCCTGTGGGAATCGAACTGCCGTTCGTCGGCGGACTGGTCGGCTATCTGGCCTACGACTTCGGCCGCCGGGTGGAACAGTTGCCGGAAGCAGCCATCGACGACCTCGAATTGCCTGACGCCAAGTTGGGCCTCTATGCCTGGGCGCTAGTCAGCGATCATCAACTGCGCACCAGCCAGCTGGTGTTCCACCCCAGCCTTGCGCAAGCCGAGCGCGCACGCCTGATCGCCCTGTTCAGCGAGCCTGCCGAATCGGCATCCGCTCCGTTCCGCCTGCTGGCGCCCTTCCGGGCCAACCTGGACCAGACCCAGTACCGCAACGCCATCGAACGGGTGCAGGCGTATATCCAGGCCGGCGACTGCTATCAGGTGAATTTTACCCAGCGCTTCCAGGCCCCCTGCGAAGGCGACCCCTGGTCCGCCTACCAGGCATTGCGTGCGGCCTGCCCGACGCCATTCGCCGGCTATCAGGCGTTGAACGATGGGGGCGCCATCCTCAGCCTGTCGCCGGAGCGCTTCATCAAGGTCAGCGAGGGTCAGGTGGAAACCCGCCCGATCAAGGGCACCCGCCCCCGTGGCCAGACCCCGGAAGAAGACCGCGCCCAGGCGGACGAGCTGCTGGCCAGCCGCAAGGACCGCGCGGAAAACCTGATGATCGTCGACCTGCTGCGCAACGACCTGGGCCGCAGCTGCGCCATCGGTTCGGTCAAGGTGCCGGAGCTCTTTGCCCTGGAGAGCTACCCCAACGTGCACCATCTGGTCAGCGCCATCACCGGCCGCCTGGCCGCAGATAAGGATGCGCTGGACCTGATCACCGGCAGTTTCCCCGGAGGCTCCATCACCGGTGCGCCGAAAATCCGCGCCATGCAGATCATCGACGAGCTGGAACCCACGCGCCGCTCGATCTATTGCGGGTCCCTGCTCTACCTGGATGTGCGCGGCGAGCTGGACAGCTCCATCGCCATCCGCACCGTGCTGGTGAAGGACGGACAGGCCAGCTGCTGGGGCGGCGGCGGCATCGTCGCCGACTCCGACTGGCAGGAGGAATACCGGGAGTCCATCACCAAGGTGAAGGTGCTGATGCAGACACTGGAGGGGTTGGGGGAGTAAACCTTGTGGGAGCGAATTCATTCGCGAAACGGACCGGCACCGAGCCAGCAAACAGCCCCTCACCCCCGGCCCCTCTCCCAGTGGGAGAGGGGAGCAAAAACGAGAAAGCCCGCTATCGCGGGCTTTTTCATGGGCGGGACTCTCAGAGGCTCAGCTGACGGCTGGAGGCCTTGATGAACTCGCGCTTGAGGTCCTCAAAGGTGTGCACCGCCGGGAACTGCGGGAACTCGCGGATCACGTTCTCCGGCGCATGGAACAGGATACCGGCGTGGGCTTCGCTGAGCATGGTCGTGTCGTTGTAGGAGTCGCCTGCGGCGATCACGCGGTAGTAGAGGCTCTTGAAGGCGAGGACGGACTGGCGCTTGGGGTCTTTCTGGCGCAGCTGGTAGTCCACCACGCGATCGGTCTCGTCGGTAATCAGGCGGTGGCACAGCAGCGTCGGGAAACCGAGCTGACGCATCAGCGGCTGGGAGAACTCGTAGAAGGTGTCGGAAAGGATGACCACCTGGAAGCGCTCGCGCAGCCAGTCGACGAACTCGACGGCACCTTCCAGGGGCTTCAGGGTGGCGATCACTTCCTGGATGTCGGAGAGCTTCAGGCCATGCTCGTCGAGGATGCGCAGGCGCTGCTTCATCAGCACGTCGTAGTCCGGGATGTCCCGGGTGGTCGCCTTCAGCGCGTCGATTCCGGTTTTTTCCGCGAATGCGATCCAGATTTCCGGAACCAGTACACCTTCAAGGTCGAGACAGGCGATTTCCACGAGCGATTTCCCCGCATGGCTTTTGTGATTGGAGGCGGCACTCTAGCGACTAGCCCAGGACGGCGCAATGCAGCACTTATAACCATCGCAAGCAGTGATGCTTCCTCAAGGTTATTTAGGGGCATAACTCTGCTTTGCTAAAATGCGCGCCATAGAGCGCGCCCAGCGCCCCCCATAAAAGGAAGCCTGCCTGATGAGCCAACCCTTCGACGTCGCCGAACTGGCGGCAGCCTACGCCAACAAGTCCCCCCAGGACATTCTCAAACTGGCCTTCGAGCATTTCGGCGACGAGCTGTGGATCTCCTTCAGCGGTGCCGAAGACGTGGTGCTGGTGGACATGGCCTGGAAGCTGAACAAGAACGTCAAGGTGTTCAGCCTGGATACCGGTCGCCTGCACCCGGAGACCTACCGCTTCATCGAGCAGGTGCGCGAGCACTATGGCATCGCCATCGAGGTGCTGTCGCCGGACCCGCGACTGCTGGAACCCTTCGTCAAGGAAAAGGGCCTGTTCAGCTTCTTCAAGGATGGCCACGGCGAGTGCTGCGGCATCCGCAAGATCGAGCCGCTCAAGCGCAAGCTTGCCACCGTCAAGGCCTGGGCTACCGGCCAACGCCGCGATCAGAGCCCGGGCACGCGCTCCCAGGTGGCCGCACTGGAACTGGATGGCGCTTTCTCCACCCCGGAAAATCCGCTGTACAAGTTCAACCCACTGGCACAGATGACCAGCGAAGAAGTCTGGGCCTACATCCGCATGCTGGAAGTTCCCTACAACCCGCTGCATGAGCGCGGCTTCATCAGCATCGGCTGCGAGCCGTGCACCCGCCCGGTGCTGCCGAACCAGCACGAGCGCGAAGGCCGCTGGTGGTGGGAGGAAGCCACGCAGAAGGAATGCGGGCTGCACGCCGGCAACCTGATCAGCAAGGCCTGAGCCGATGCGCATCACCCTGGTGAAGAAAGTCCTGGCCGATGGCCAGGACTGCCGCAAATGCCGGGATGTGATGGAACGCCTGGAGCGCGGCGGCTACCTGGACAGGATCGACCGCATCCTGGTGGCCGACGAGCGCAACCCGGCCAGTGCCGGCTGGATGGCGGCCCAGCATTACGGCGTGGATACCGCGCCCTTCTTCGTGGTACGGCACGACGATGGCCGGGAGCAGGTGTACAGGGTATTCCTCGCCCTTGTCCGCGATGTACTGCAAGCGCCCCCGCACACTCCCGCCGCCCCGGATGACGAAGTGGCTCAACTCAAGGGCCTGGCCAACCGCGACGGCCTCGACCGACTCTGAGCTCCACCCCTCGTGCAGGACCGTAGGGTGCGCCGGCCAGGCGCTAGGGCCCTGTCCGAAGAATTCGAAAGCCGGTGCGCACAGTGCACCCTACCCAGACAGAAAACCCGGCCATCGCCGGGTTTCTTCTTGTCGGGGAACGCATCAGTAAGTCGGCAGCTCCACGCCGTGGAACAGCTCATCCAGCTCTGCCTTGTTATGGCACTGGATGGCCCTGGCCTGCATATCACGGGTCAGGTGCGGAGCGAACTTCTCGATGAAGTCGCACATGAAACCGCGCAGGAAGGTGCCACGACGGAAGCCGATCTTGGTCACACTGGACTCGAACAGCTCGCTGGCATCGAGCACCACCAGGTCGCTGTCGAGCTTGGTGTCTACCGCCATCTTGGCCACGATGCCCACGCCGAGCCCCAGGCGCACATAAGTCTTGATCACGTCAGCGTCGGCGGCGGTGAACACCACCTTGGGCGTCAGGCCACGATGACTGAAGGCCTCGTCGAGCTTGGAACGACCGGTGAAGCCGAATACGTAGGTCACGATGGGATGTTCAGCCAGGGCTTCGAGGGTCAGCTTCGGCAGCTTGGCCAGCGGGTGTCCCTGGGGAACGATGACGCAGCGGTTCCAGCGGTAGCACGGCATCATCACCAGATCACCGAAGAGCTCCAAAGCTTCGGTAGCGATGGCGAAATCGACAGTACCGTCGGCGGCCATTTCGGCGATCTGCATCGGCGTGCCCTGGTGCATGTGCAGGGCGACGTCGGGGTATTGCTTGATGAAGCCACCGATCACCGGCGGCAATGCGTAGCGCGCCTGGGTGTGGGTGGTGGCGATGGACAGGGTGCCCTTCTTCTCGTTGGAGAACTCCTGGGCGATCTGCTTGATGCTTTCAACCTTGCGCAGGATCTCGCCGGCCGTGGTGATGATGCGCTCGCCAGCAGGGGTCACGCGGGTGAGGTGTTTGCCGCTACGAGCGAAAACCTCGACCCCCAGCTCGTCTTCCAGCAAGCGAATCTGCTTGCTGATGCCCGGCTGCGAGGTATACAGGCTTTGTGCAGTGGCGGACACGTTCAGGTCGTGGTGCGCCACTTCCCAGATGTAGCGCAGTTGCTGGAGCTTCATAGGCAATCCTCAAAGCGGTTACGCCGCAGGATGTCGGCGGCGTTTATAACCATATTAATGGTTTGCTGAATAAAACTAGACGTTTTTTTCCGCTTTGCACAACGTGCGACCAGCGGTGATCAGAAGTCACTGCGCCCACGATGTTGCAGCATGGGGACGAGGTACACCGGAACTTCGGACAGCTGCACCAGGCGCGCCGCGGTGCGGCCGAGTGGCGTGTCCAGCGAGGTGCCATGGCTGTGGCTCCCCACCACAAGCAGGTCCACCGAAAGCTTCTGCACTTCTTCCAGGATGACCAGCGGCGGATCGCCCTGGATCACGCGCACGGCGCGGATCATGTCCAGGTCCTGGACGGCCTCGCCCATCTCATCGCGGAAACCTTCCAGCACCCGCTGCTCGATACTCGACATGACGGTCCCCAGGCCCTTGGCCCGGAGCTCCTTCAAGGTGTCATCATCCAGGTAGGTCTGCAGCACGGACTCGGCGAACAACCCAAGGGGTTCGACCGCGTGCACCACATAGAGTTGGGCGTTGTACGCCCGGGCGAGGGACAGGGCGTGTTGCAGGACATAGGGGGCGTAGAGACCGAGGTCCGTGGCATAGAGAATGGAGCGGATCATGAGGCCTCCTACCGCCGTTCATGGCTGGCCTCACCAGAGCTTAGTCAGAACTGTGGCTCGTTGCTCACACCATGGGGAACATGCCCGGTGGCCACCACATCGCGGGCTTTCTCGCAGTGTCCGGCCTGGTCGTCGAAGAAGACGTCCGCGCCGAAAGTCTCGAGGATGGCGGCCTTTTCCAGCCCCCCCAGGAAGAAGGACTCGTCCAGACGGATGTCCCAGTCGCGCAGCGTGCGGATAACTCGCTCGTGTGCCGGTGCCGAGCGCGCCGTGACCAGTGCCGTGCGTATCGGGCAGGCATCCGCCGGGAACTCCTGCTGCAGCCGGTTGAGGGCTGAGAGGAAGGGTTTGAAGGGGCCACCATCCAGCGGCTCGCGGGCCGAGTTGCGCTCATGGGCCTGGAAGGCTTCGAGACCGCCGGCCTGGTAGATGCGCTCGGAATGATCGGAGAACAACACCGCATCGCCGTCGAAGGCGATGCGCAGTTCGTTGCTGCCCTCGCGTCGCGGGCCGCCGGACAGAATGGTGGCGGCAGCGTAGCCACTTTGCAGGGCGCGGCGCACGTCTTCGGCATGGGTGGACAGGAACAGGTGACAACCAAAGGCGCCCAGGTAAGGTTCCGGGCTACGCCCGCCAACGAAAGCTGCGCGCGAGATCCCCAAACCATAGTGCTGGATGGAATTGAAGGCGCGCAGGCCGGTGTCGGCGCTGTTGCGCGAGACCAGGATGACTTCCACCCGCTGCTGGCCCAGCAACTCATTCAGGCCCAGCAGCTTCTCTACCAGCGGATAGGCGTCGCCGGGGGCCAGCACCTCATCCTCATGGTCGATCTGATACTGGCGATAGGCCTCGATGCCTTCCGCCTCGTACACCCGATGGCTTTCGCCGAGGTCGAACAGCGCCCGCGACGAAATCGCCAGTACCAGCTTGTCACCCAGTCCTTTGCCCATGGAAGTCCACCCCTCAACCCTGGTTGCGTGCGTCGATGAAGCGTAGCGCCTGGTAGAGCGCTCGGATGCGCGGCATCTCGAATCCCGCGGCGGCGGCTGCAGCCAGCGGTGCTTCATAGATGGCGCCGAGTTCCAGCGGGCGCTTCTGCACGAAATCGTGGTACATGCTCGGCAGGTAATCGGGCATGCGGTCAGTGGAAGCCAACAGCTTGGCGGCGAAGTTATCCGGGATGCGATGGCCGATCGCGGTGGCGCCGTCCACCACTTCCTGCATGATTGCCTGAATCAGCTCGCGGCTGTCAGCGTTGCCCATGAGCGCGGTGGTGCCGGCATTCAGCAATACGGAAAGGCCGTTGTAGGGCACGTTCCAGACCAACTTCTGCCAGCGCGCCTGATCCAGGTTGGCCACGGCGGCCGAATCGATGCCGGCAGCCTTGAACAGCGCCGAGCCCTCCTCCGTCAGCGCCTGGCGCGCCGCGTCATCGCGAGCCGGACCGGAGTGATAGCCGAGATTCACCGCGCCCAGGGACTGGTGCTCGATCACCCCCGGCGCCGAACGGTGCACGCAGATGTAGCAGAGGCCGCCGAGCAGGTGCAGGGACTCGGGCAACAGCGGACGCAACGCGTCTTCCACCGCCAGGCCGTTCTGCAACAGCACCACCCTGGCGCCTGGCGCGGCAACCTGGGCGATGACCGGCGCCAGTGCGGCATTGCTGGTGGTCTTGGCGCCTACCAGCAGCCAATCGCAGGCCGGCATGTCCGCCACATCCCGGTACGCCTGGGCCGGAAACAGCGCCTGGGCGCCGTGGGCCACGCTGTTCAACTGCAGGCCGCGTGCCGCCACGGCGTCGTACTCGCTACGCAGCAGGAAATGCACGTCGAAACCGGCACGGGCCAGCATCACGCCATAAAAACCGCCGATTGCGCCGGTGCCGATGATACCGATGCGCGGTTTGCTTGAACTCATTCAGGGAAGCTCCTCTGCCGGCCGGGCCAGTGCCTGGCCCAGGGCATTGATCAGATCATCGCGCCGCAAGCTGGCGTGCAGCGCGCCATGGAAATTGCCATTTCGAACCACGAACAACGCCGGCAGGTGGAATACCTCATAGCGCTGGACCAACCCACCATTATTGCCGGCGTCTATCCAGCACAATCGATCCACTGGCAGCGCCGCACCTGGCAGGTGCAGGCGCGCCCAGCGGCAGCTGGCACAACCCGCGCCGGTGAAGATGACCAGAGAGGTACCCGGCAGGTCGAGCAAGCAGCGATCGGCGTCGAGGTCGGTCAGTTCGAACCCAGGCACTATAGTGTCTTGTGCGATGCCGGACTCGAGGCATCGGGAGTTCGCGATCATGCGTCAATTCCTGCGTCACCCCACGGAAATGCCCGTGGAGTTGGTTCCGCGCAAAGGCCAGTACATGCCCTTGCAGCGGCTGCACGATATCAGCCTGGGTGGGGTGGCATGCAACTCCGCGCGTGCCTTTCGGCGGGGCACCACCCTTGAGCTGCGCATCCCGTGCCTCAGCGACCAGGCGCGCTTCTCCGGCACGGTAGCCTGGTGCCACAAGTACGTGGAGGACTACATGATCGGCATCGCATTCACCGATGAAGAGAACATGTTCCGCGCGCGGATGGTGGAGCAGATCTGCCTGATCGAGCAGTACCGCAAGCAGCGCGAAGAGACCGAAGGCCACCCACTGGCTCCCGAGGCGGTGGCGCAGGAATGGATCGCCCTGCACGCGGCAGACTTCGCCCCCGTCTGAAATCGTGCAATTTCCACGTTCGGCACATGCATTCGCCATTGTCGAGGTCGCGTGGAAAGCGTTAAGGTTCCGGTCCCCGCCGCTTTTTTACTGCTGAGCTCTCCGCCATACGGGGATCGCTGGCGGCCGGCACCCGTGACCTGACGACCCTGACCGATGAAAAGCACGATGGCTGATTTACAGATCGACGACCTTAACGTTGCCTCCAACGAGACCCTGATCACGCCGGAGCAGTTGAAGCGCGAAATTCCCCTGACCGACGAAGCCCTGCGTACCGTCGCCAACGGTCGCGAGGTGGTCCGCAATATCCTCGATGGCAAGGACCATCGCCTGTTCGTGGTAGTGGGCCCCTGCTCCATCCACGACATCAAGGCTGCTCACGAATACGCAGACCGTCTGAAGGGTCTGGCTGCCGAACTGTCCGATACCCTCTTCCTGGTGATGCGCGTTTACTTCGAGAAGCCGCGTACCACCGTAGGCTGGAAAGGCCTGATCAACGACCCCTACCTGGACGACTCCTTCAAGATCCAGGACGGCCTGCACATTGGCCGCCAGCTGCTGCGCGACCTGGCCGAAAAAGGCCTGCCGACCGCCACCGAAGCATTGGACCCGATCTCCCCGCAGTACCTGCAGGACCTGATCAGTTGGTCGGCCATCGGCGCCCGCACCACCGAATCCCAGACCCACCGCGAAATGGCCTCTGGCCTGTCCTCGGCTGTCGGCTTCAAGAACGGCACCGACGGCAGCCTGACCGTGGCGATCAACGCCCTGCAATCGGTATCCAGCCCGCACCGCTTCCTCGGTATCAACCAGGAAGGCGGCGTCTCCATCGTCACCACCAAGGGCAACGCCTATGGCCACGTGGTACTGCGCGGTGGCAACGGCAAGCCGAACTATGACTCGGTGAGCGTTGCGATTTGTGAGCAGGAACTGACCAAGGCCGGCATCCGCCCGAACATCATGGTCGACTGCAGCCATGCCAACTCCAACAAGGACCCGGCCCTGCAACCCCTGGTCATGGACAACGTCGCCAACCAGATCCTGGAAGGCAACAACTCCATTGTCGGCCTGATGGTGGAAAGCCACCTGGGCTGGGGTAGCCAGTCGATTCCGAAAGAACTCGACCAGCTGAAGTACGGTGTGTCCATCACCGACGCCTGCATCGACTGGGACACCACCGAGAAGACCCTGCGCAGTATGCACGCCAAGCTCAAGGACGTGCTGCCCAAGCGCCAGCGCTGATCGGCAGGTAGAAACGAAAACGCCGGGCGATTGCCCGGCGTTCTTGTTTGTGCAGCCATTCAGCCGTTGTGCTGGGAGTGGCGCTGGCGACGCTCGATGTAACGTTCGACGTAGGAGCAGGATGGGATCACGGTGTAGCCGTGGTCTTCGGCGTATTCCAGCGCGGATTCAGTCAACGCCGCGGCGATGCCGCGACCGCGCAGGACGTTTGGCACGAAGGTGCGATAGATGTCCAATGTCTGTTTTCCCAGGTCCATATAGGCCAGGTATGCACGATGACCGTCCACGGTGGTCTCGAACTGATGACCAGCCTGGTCATGGTGGATGGACAATGCCTCGCTCATCACTACTCCTCTGAGGGCTCTAAAACCTAACCCGTACCTTATCGATCTTTTCCAGCCGAAGGAACATTTCAGCCGTCCCCGATCCAAACTGGACGCTGAGATAAGCCTTCCCGTTCTCCACCTTGTGCAAGACACCCTGGTAATAGGCGCCATCGAAGGTGATGAACTGCAGTCGCTTGCCGGCATAATCCGACAGTTCGGCAACATTGACGAACTCGTACTGCTGCACGGCACGTTCGATGTCGTCTTTCTCCGTGGCAGCGGTGATCTTCTCCAGCGCCGCCGGCTCTTTACGAGTAGCCGGGTCGACCCAGGCGAATTCGACCGGCTGGACCAGCTCCTGGTTCACCAGAACCGTCGGCCGCAGCATCGCGACCACATCCTTGGCCTCGAAGAACTGCAGGCCGTCCCACGCCATGCCTTCGCTCGGCGTCAGTTCCACCCGCAGCGACTGCGGATCCTTCAGGTAATGGCCGTAGGCATCCAGCATCGGCTGCCCCAGGGCGATACGCTGGCTGCGCAGCACGGTGTCGAACTGCTGCACTGCCGTCTTCAGGTAGACCTCCGCAGACTGGCTGAGCTTGCCGGCGCAGAACTGCTGGACCTTGCGCTGATACTGGTTGTCGTTGAGCTCGAAGATCACGCTGGACAGATGCGGAGGATTGACCCGCAGGTCTCCTGGCTTCTCCGACATGTTAGACAACGACATGCTCAGGCGCACTTCGCCCATGTCACGGGTGTCAGAGGTGAGGTTCAGGCTGAGCTTCTGCGCGCCGGGCTGGAACAGATAAGAGAACTCGGCATCGGTTTCCAGTGTCCGGTAGCCCATTTCCAGCATCTCGTCGGTGCCTATGTTGCGCACCGTGCCACACGCGACTTCGCTCATGGCCGTGACGACGCTGCGCTCGGCCGGCGTGTTGTAAAGCTGCTGCATGAACGGGCCATGCACTTCCAGGGCGATGCCCTTCAGACTGACAGCCATCTGCTCAGGGAACTTGCCCTCGGCCAGACGCTCCTTGAAGCTGAGGAGTTCGCGCAGACTCTTGAACTTCAGCTCTGCCTGCTTCACCTGCAGGCTATCCCCCACTGCAGGAACACGAAGTTGAACGTTCTCGAGGCCAACCCGGCCATCGAAGGAGGAAGTAATGCCGCCATAGGTAATATCCATCACCGGCGACAACTTGCTGATCGCGTCATCCATGATCGACCTGACCGACCACCAGAGTGACAACTTGATGATCAGCCCCACGACCAGAACCGAGAGCAATCCCCACTTGAGAATCTTCGACATAGTGACGTCCTTGAAGTCTGCGCTTCGCTATGGATATCGGAAGCCGGGCAAGCTTATCAGCGGCTCACGGGCACTACCACGGCCGCTCTTTGTATAGATGAAGATATTTCTCGGTTCTCTGCAGAAAGTTCCATTTTCAAAGCCAAGTCTCGACATGAACAACATCCATGTCCGAGGTCGCAGTGACGCCTGTCCGAATAGGGGGGGGGAAGAGGCCTTCCGCAGTGCCGGCTTGGGCCTACACTTGCAATTTCGACTGATCAAGGAACAATCAGACTGGCTGTTTTTTGACCAGCGACCTCGCTAGTTGCTCGTGAACTAGCCGGCAAGCTGAAAAAAATGTGCTTGCCTTGCACAAGGTCAGTTTACTTACTACAAGTTATGGGTAGTATGTACGCCGGCTAATTTCCCAAGCTCGGGGAATTGCTTTATGGAAATGTCCACCTTAAGGGGAACACGATGAACAACGTTCTGAAATTCTCTGCTCTGGCTCTGGCCGCAGTTCTGGCCACCGGTTGCAGCAGCGTATCCAAAGAAACTGAAGCTCGTCTGACTGCGACTGAAGACGCAGCTGCTCGCGCTCAAGCCCGTGCTGACGAAGCCTACCGCAAGGCTGACGAAGCTCTGGCCGCCGCTCAGAAAGCCCAGCAGACCGCTGACGAGGCTAACGAGCGCGCCCTGCGCATGCTGGAAAAAGCCAGCCGCAAGTAATAGCCTTCCGGGCTATGGAAAAGCCGATCCAGTTCGCTGGGTCGGCTTTTTTAATGCCTGCATTTTCTCATCCCGCCCACTTGTGAGTTGAATAGCCACGCTGATCCGGACTTGAGTTACAGAGCATGCCGAATCGCGGGCAAAAGAAAGCCCGCTGGCATATCGCTCAGCGGGCTCTTGTTACGCGAAGGCTCGCTTAGAGTTCAGTATTGGGCATGCTGGCCGCCACCGCCGAGTTGGGCTCGGCGATCTCCACCGGCAGGCCATCTTCGGCTGCAACCACTTCACGCACCACATCCCAATTCAGGCGGAGGGTGTTGACCAGATCCTCGCGCTTGAGAAGCGCATTGATCACAGCCGTGTGCTTGTCCACTACCGACGGATCACCATTGTCATCCAGCGGCGCATGGGCTTCCAGGTAAATCTTGCCGCCGCTGACACCGAACTTGTAGGGCTCGTTCAGGATACGAACCTTGGTGCCCACCGGCGCCATGGCGGCCAACGCCAGCACGTTGTTGTTGAGCATGCGGAAGCAGCCGTGGCTTACGCGCATACCGATACCGAACTTCTTGTTCGAACCGTGGATCAGGTAACCCGGAACGCCCAGGTTGAACTTGAACGGACCAAGCGGGTTATCCGGGCCCGGCGGCACTACGGTCGGCAGCGGATCGCCGTCGGCAGCGTGCTCTTCACGGATCGATTTGGGCGGATACCAGGCCGGATTGGACGTCTTGGCCGTAATGGTGGTGGCGGCGACGGGCGAGCCCCAGCCTTCACGACCAATACCCAGCGGATAGGTGTGCACCACGTTCTGCCCTTTCGGGAAGTAGTACAAGCGGTACTCGGCGAGGTTGATCACGATCCCTTCACGCGGGCCCGGCGGCAAGATGTAGCGGGTCGGCAGGATGATCTCGGTGCCCGCGCCCGGGAGCCAGGGATCGACGCCGGGGTTGGCGGCAACCATTTCCAGGTAGCCCAAGTCATTGGCAACGCCGATATCGGCGAAGGTGTCTTCGTACTTGGCCTTGATCACCTGAACCTGGCCAACGATGTCTTCACCGGGCGGAGGCAGGGGCAACTCGAGGGCTGTGACGGGGCCAGCCACCAGCAGGGACGCTAATGACAGGGAGCGGGCGACGGCTGGAAAGCGCGACAACATCCGGGAATCCTTGGCAAATTGACTGATTAATAGACTCGGAATTCTACACCGGCACGCGCCGCGCCGGGAGCCCTCAGGCGTCCGACCAGACCGCGTGCTGCCCCTGCCGCTGGACCTCGAGCGTGGAGCGGCAGTTGGTGCACAGACGGCGATCACGCAACAGGCCCTGTTCTAGACTACTCCAGCGCGGCTGCGCTGGCAGCAGGCCCCCGCACAGGGTCCGATCAGCGAAGCCACCCAGTTCGAGCTGACGCGCCACCAGATGCAGACGCACTTCGCGGCAAGCGAACAGGTCAAGTTGCTCGTCGGGCTCTATCACTTTGTAGCCAAACAGGGACCAGACGGTGCGCGGCATGGAGGACTCCAGGGAGGGTGCGCAACATTATCCGAAAGCGAGCCTTGGGAAAAGCGTCAGAGCAGGGGTTCCAGGGTCGGCCAGAGGTTCTCCAGCAGCCGTGACTGGGCTTGAGCCGCCGGGTGGATGCCATCGGGTTGCATCATTTCCGGCACGCCCCCTACCCCGTCAAGGAAGAACGGCACCAACGGCACCTGCTTCTCCGTCGCGAGGGCGCTGTAGACGTTGGCGAATGCCGTGGTGTAGCGCACGCCGTAGTTGGGCGGCAAGCGCATGCCCAGCAACAGCACGGAAGCACCCTGCTGCCTGGCGTTGTCGATCATGCCGGCAAGATTCTGTTGCAATTGCACAGGCGGCTGGCCCCGCAGCCCATCATTGCCTCCCAGCTCGATAATCACCAGTTCCGGCTTGTGCTCGGCAAGCAGTGCAGGAAGGCGCGAAAGCCCGCCAGCGCTGGTGTCGCCGCTAATGGAAGCATTCACCACTTGCTGCGGGTAGCCCTTCTCGGAAAGACGTTTTCCCAGCAAAGAGACCCACCCCTGGCTGGATTCCAGCCCGAAAGCGGCGCTGATACTATCACCGACGACCAGCACGGTCCCCGCCATGGCCTCCTGCGCCAACAGCAACAGGGACAGGCAGCCGCCCAACAACCAGGCACGCATTGGATTCTCCATGAGCGCAAGCATTCTCGATGCGCGGAACCTTAGCAAAGTGGTTCCCAGCGCGGAAGGCGAGCTGATCATCCTTCATGACCTCTCCCTCAACCTCGGCAAAGGCGACAGCCTGGCCATCGTCGGCAGTTCCGGTTCCGGCAAATCCACCCTCCTCGGCCTGCTTGCCGGCCTTGACCTGCCCAGCGCCGGCGAAGTGCGGCTAGCCGGGCGGGAACTCTCCAGCCTCGACGAGGACCAGCGCGCACGGATACGTGCCGAGCATGTCGGATTCGTGTTCCAGTCGTTCCAGTTGCTGGACAACCTCAACGCCCTGGAAAACGTCATGCTGCCCCTGGAGCTGGAAGGTCACAGAGATGCACGCTCGCGGGCGCGCCAGTTACTCGAGCGAGTCGGCCTTGGCCAGCGCCTCAGCCACTATCCGCGGCAACTCTCCGGTGGCGAACAACAACGCGTCGCCATCGCTCGCGCCTTCGCCGCCGAGCCCGACGTGCTCTTCGCAGACGAACCCACCGGCAACCTCGACAGCCATACGGGCGAGCGCATCAGCGACCTGCTTTTCCAGCTCAATCAGGAACGCGGCACGACCCTGGTGCTGGTCACGCACGACGAGCGCCTGGCCCACCGTTGCCGTCGCCTGATCCGCCTGGAAGCTGGCCGTCTAGTCGAACAGGTGGAACCCTGATGCGGCGCCTGCCCTTCGTCCGTCTGCTGAACATGGCGGCACGGCAACTGTGGCGCGACGCCCACAGCGGCGAGTTGCGCGTGCTGTTTTTCTCTCTGTTGGTGGCCGTTGCAGCCAGCAGCGCCATCGGCTACTTCAGCGCCCGCCTCAATGGCGCCATGCTGCTGCGCGCCACCGAATTCCTCGGTGCCGACCTACTGCTCAGCGGCTCGTCGCCGGCCACCGCCGATCAGGTAGACAGCGGCCTGCAACTGGGGCTGAAACATGCCCGCGCAGTGGAGTTCTCCAGCGTGATCGCCGCCGACAGCGGCATCCAGCTGGCCAGCGTCAAGGCAGTCGATACGGCTTACCCCCTGCGAGGCGAGCTCAAGAGCGCTGCGCAACCCTATGGAGATGAGGCCGCTGGAAGCAGCCCGAAAGCGGGCGAAGCCTGGGCCGAGGCGCGCCTGTTCGCCACCCTGAATCTAAAGCCCGGCGACAGCATCGACGTCGGACAGAAGACGCTGCGCCTGTCCCGCGTACTGACCTACGAACCCGACCGCGCGGGCGATTTCTACAGCCTCACCCCGCGGGTGCTCATCAGCCTGGACGACCTGGACGCCACTGGCGTGGTCCAGCCCGGCAGCCGCGTTCGCTACCGCGAACTCTGGAGCGGCCCGAATGAAGCCCTGACCCGCTATCGAGCGGCGATCGAACCTGGCCTCGAAGCCAACCAGCGACTGGAAGACGCCCGCCAGGGCAATCGCCAGATCGGCGGGGCCCTGGGCCGCGCCGAACGTTACCTGAACCTGGCCAGTCTGGCAGCGGTGCTGCTGGCCGGTGTCGCGGTGGCGCTGTCCGCTGCCCGCTTTGCCGCGCGCCGTTACGACGCAAGCGCCCTGCTGCGCTGCCTCGGCCTTTCCCGCCGCGAGGCGCTGCTGTTGTTCGGCCTGCAGCTGGCACTGCTGGGCCTGTTCGCCAGCCTACTTGGCGCCCTGCTTGGCTGGCTGGCGCAAACCGTGCTGTTCACATTGCTGGGTGGACTCTTGCCCGCAGTCATTCCCGCCGGCGGCGTAGTGCCAGCGCTTGCAGGCATAGCCACCGGGCTACTCGCGCTCGCTGGTTTTGCCCTCCCCCCGCTGGCCGCCCTGGGCCGAGTGCCGCCACTGCGCGTACTGCGCCGCGACCTGCTGCCGCTCCCCGCCAGTGCGTGGCTTATATATGGTGCCGCGCTGATCGCGCTGGGCCTGATCATGTGGCGCCTCAGCCTCGACTTGAAGCTGACCCTTGCCCTGCTTGGCGGCGGCCTGATCGCCGCCCTGCTCCTCGGCGGCGTACTGTTGGCCGGGCTCAAGGGATTGCGCCGCGCCCTCGCCAGCGCCGCCCTGCCCTGGCGCCTGGGCCTGGGCCAACTGCTCCGTTACCCCCTTGCGGCTGCCGGGCAATCCCTGGCGTTCGGCCTGATCCTGCTGGCCATGGCCCTGATCGCCCTGTTGCGGGGCGAGTTGCTGGACACCTGGCAGAACCAACTCCCGGACAATGCCCCCAACCACTTCGCCCTCAACGTACTGCCCGCCGAAAAGGATGCCTTCGCGAGCCGGCTAGCCAGCCTTTCGCCGCACCCCACGCCGCTCTACCCAGTGGTGCCCGGTCGCCTGACCTCCATCAATGGCCAGGCCGTGCGCCAGTTGGTGAGCAAGGACTCCCAGGGTGAACGTGCCGTGCAACGGGACCTCAGCCTGACCTGGGCCGCCCAGCTGCCCAGCGACAACCGCCTGGTGGCGGGCCACTGGTGGAGCGACCTTCCCAAGGCCGCGTTGCCAGGCGTCTCGGTCGAGGCCAAGCTCGCCGAAAACCTTGGTCTGAAACTGGGCGACCGTCTCAGCTTCAGCGTCGGCGGCCTGCAGCGCGATGCCCAGGTGACCAGCCTGCGCGAAGTGGACTGGGACAGCTTCCAGCCGAACTTCTACATGATCTTCGCCCCGGGCAGCCTCGCCGACCTGCCCGTCACCTACCTCACCAGCTTCTACCTGCCACCCCGGCATGACCGCGAGCTCGTGGAGCTGTCCCGAGCGTTCCCGGCCGTCACCCTGTTGCAAGTGGAAGCCATCCTCGCGCAGCTGCGGAGCATCCTCGCCCAGGTCACCCTGGCAGTGGAGTTCGTCCTGTTGTTCGTGCTCGCAGCCGGGCTGGCCGTGCTGTTCGCCGGCTTGCAGTCCACCCTGGACGAGCGCATTCGCCAGGGCGCCCTGCTACGCGCCCTGGGCGCCGAACGCCGGCTACTGGTCAGCTCGCGACGGGCAGAGTTCGCCCTGCTCGGGGCCTGCGCGGGGCTGCTCGCGGCCCTCGGCTGTGAACTGGTCAGCGCCCTGCTCTATCGGTTTGCCTTCGACCTCGGCTGGCAACCTCATCCGTGGCTGCTGACCTTGCCGCTGCTGGGCGCCCTGCTGATCGGCGCCGCCGGGGTAATCGGCACGCGCCGCGCGCTCAATGCAAGCCCACTGACGGTCCTGCGCGAAGCTTGATAGGCTTCGCCTTCCTAATCTCCGCAGGACCGTCATGAGTCGCTATCGCCCACCCCGCACCGTCGGAACGCCACTGATCACACCGGAAGGTGAAGCCCGCCTGCGCGCAGAACTCCACGAACTGTGGCATGTACGCCGGCCCAAGGTTACCCAGGCCGTGAGCGAGGCGGCGGCCCAGGGGGATCGTTCGGAAAACGCGGAATACACCTACGGCAAGAAAATGCTGCGGGAGATCGATAGCCGCGTGCGCTTCCTCACCAAGCGGCTGGAGAATCTCAAGGTAGTGCGCGAGCGGCCAGCCGATCCCGGCAAGGTCTATTTCGGCGCGTGGGTAACGCTGGAAGACGACGACGGCGAACAGGCCCGCTATCGGATCGTCGGGCCGGATGAGTTCGACCTGAAGCTGAACCTGATCAGCATCGACTCACCCCTGGCCCGCGCCCTGGTTGGCAAGGCACTGGACGCTGAAGTGCGGGTCAATACCCCCACCGGAGAGAAGACCTGGTACGTGGTCGAAATCGACTATCCCTGAAGTGCCCGCATGCTCCGCAGGAAGGGCATCGCGGCATGCCACCCGTCCGGCATCACCGGCCTCATCATTCCTGGCGCCGGGTAATCAGCCCCTGACGGGCCACCCGCACCAATTGACTGACCACGTCCGAGAGCTCACTGGTCGAGGGCGACTGGATCACGGCCATATCGAAGCTGTCGCTGGCGAAGCGTGCCAACGACTCGCCTTCCCGGGCGAACTGAATCAGGAAATTGCGCGGCCGGCCCCAACGCTTGGGCCAGCCTTCGAGATAACGCAGGAGTGTCGGCTGATGAGAGCCGCCGAGCAGTATTCGCGGATTGCGCTGAACCAGCCCGGTGGTGATTGGGGCTAGCCGAAGCAGCGGTTGGGGACAGGTCATGGTGTCATGTCTCCGCCTCATTGGGGTCCCGCTGGGCGGCGGTGAGAGGCGACACCGAACCAGCGTTTTAGCGGTATTTCGAAGCCTCTGAAGACTTCCGCGCCCCGCAAGTAGCTGACTAAATCGGCGCATGGGGCGACATCCTAGAGAAGCCCGCGCAATACTGTCAAGGCGACCACCACGCCCTGCGAGACTCCCCATGAGCACTCCGCCGCTGCGCTTGTTCTTCGCCATTCCCTGCTGCCCGCAAGTGGCCTGCGACATCTCCAACTGGCGTGCCCGGCACGCCATCGACGGCAAGCCCGTAGCAGCGGAAAACCTCCATCTCACCCTGGCCTTCCTCGGCTCGCAACCTCGTGGCGAGCTGGCGGCCCTGGAAGCGCTGGCTGCCAACCTGGAGCCCGCCGCTTTCACCCTGCACCTCGATCGCCTGGCTCGCTGGAAGAATGGCCTGCTGTACCTGGCACCCAGCAAGACACCAGCGGCCCTGACCGAGCTGGAACTCGGCTTGCGCGAACAGTTGCTGGCGACCGGATTCAGCCTGGAGAGCCGCCCATTCAAGCCGCACCTGACCCTTGCCCGCCATTGCCCAAGGCTACCCTCCGCGCCGCCCCCAACCTTCGATTGGCCCGCCACCGAATTCACCCTCTTTGCCTCAGAAAACACCGCAAAAGGCACTCGCTACCGCGCCCTGGCCCACTGGCCGTTGCGGCCTCCGACCCCAGCCTGACGTTTCGCCGCGTAACAGGAAACCGGCGGCGATCTTCGGGTGAACGGATGTAAACATCCGCAAAAAGCCCAATCCAGAGCCCTCGACCGCAAGGCGTCGCGAATGGCATGTTTCCTGCCCTCCGCCCTGCCTGAAGTGCACACCCAGGAAGGGTGTGGCCACGCCAGGGAATGCAGCCAGGCCCTCCCACGCACAACAGTCGAGAGCGCACATGAAGAAGAACAAGACTCTGATCGCCCTTTGCCTTGCCTCCGGGCTGGCCGCCTCCGAACAGGCCCAAGCCCTCGGGTTCGGCTCCAGCGGATACACCCAAACGCGCTACCCCATCGTCCTCACTCATGGCATGCTCGGATTCGACAGCATCCTCGGCGTCGATTACTGGTACGGCATTCCCTCCGCCCTTCGCCGCGATGGCGCCCGCGTCTATGTCACCGAAGTCAGCCAGCTGAATACCACCGAAGCCCGCGGCGAAGAGCTGCTGGAACAGGTGGAAGAAATTGTGGCCATCAGCGGCAGCCCCAAGGTCAACCTGATCGGCCACAGCCACGGTGGTCCGACCATCCGCTACGTGGCCGCCGTGCGCCCGGACCTGGTCGCCTCCGCCACCAGCGTGGGAGCCCCGCACAAAGGCTCGGCCACAGCTGACTTCATCCGCCAGGTACCGCCAGGCTCCGCTGGCGAGGTGCTGCTGGCCGGCATCGTCAATGGCCTCGGCGCGCTAATCAACTTCCTTTCCGGCAGCGACAGCAACCTCCAGCAGAACGCCCTGGGCGCCCTCGAATCGCTCAACAGCCAGGGAGCGGCAGCCTTCAATGCCCGCTTCCCGCAGGGCGTGCCCACCACCCCCTGCGGTGAAGGCGCCTACCAGGTCAACGGTGTGCGCTACTACTCCTGGAGCGGCACCAGCCCGTTGACCAACGTACTGGACGTCAGTGACGCCCTGCTCGGCGCCAGCGCCCTGACCTTCAATGGCGAGGCCAACGACGGCCTGGTGGGACGCTGCAGCTCGCACCTGGGCAAAGTCATCCGCGATAACTACCGGATGAACCACCTGGACGAAGTCAACCAGACCCTGGGCCTGACCAGCCTGTTCGAAACCGATCCGGTCACCGTCTATCGTCAACAGGCCAACCGCCTGAAGAACGACGGGCTCTGAGCCCTGACGGCGGGACCCACAAAGCCCCGCCCCCTCCCAAGCCAGCCGAGCGCCCCGTGAAAAAATTCCTCCTGCTGTTGCCCATCGCCTTTGCCGGCGCTCTGGCCATCCTGCTGCAATGGGGTGGCAAGCCCGCTCCTGCCGCATCCAGCATCGCACCGCCGCTGCCCCAGCCGGTCAACCCGACGGCCCAACTTGCGACACTTCCGGCGGGCCCACCCGACGCGAGCAGGCCGGCCAGCGGCCTGTTGCGCCCGAAAGCCCAGCCCGGTTCCCTGGCGGGAACGGAGGTGGACGGCCGCTTCCATCTCGATGCCGCGGGCAACCTCATCATCAGCGAAGACATTCGCCGGATCTTCGACTACTTCCTCAGTACCCAGGGCGAAGAGCCGCTGGCCAGCAGCGTCCAGCGCTTGCGGGACTTTATCTCCGAGCAATTGAACGCACCCGCCGAAGGCCAGGCGCTGGCCCTGCTGGAGCAATACCTCGACTACAAGCGGCAGCTGGTTCAATTAGAACGGGGCCTCCCGCTGCTTGCTGACCTCACCGCACTGCGCCAGCGCGAGGTGGCCGTGCAAGCGCTGAGGGCCCGAGTCTTCAGTGCGGAAGCCCATCAGGCGTTCTTCGCCAATGAAGAGTCGTACAACGCCTTCACGCTGCAGCGTCTGGCCATCCAGCGGGACTCCAGCCTCGCACCAGCAGCCAAGGCGGCCACCATCGACCAGTTGCGCAGCAACCTGCCGGAAGCACTGCAAACCATGGTCGCCAGCCAGCTCCAGGCCGAACTCAAGGTCCAGGTCAGCGCACTGCAAGCCGCCGGTGGCAGTCCCGAACAGGTTCGCCAGCTTCGACAGCAGTTGGTGGGGGCCGAAGCGACGACGCGGCTGGAATCGCTGGATCAGCAGCGCCTGCAATGGCAGCAGCGGTTGCAGGCCTACCTGAAGGAAAAGGCCCACATCGAGGCCAGCGATGGCCTGAGCGATAGCGACAAGGCAGCCGCCATCAATCGCCTTGAGGAAGAAGGCTTCAATCCGCAGGAACGATTGCGGCTTCAGGCAGCCGTTGAGCTGGCCGCCGCGCGAAAGAAACAGCCCTGAAGCCGAACTCCCGTGCTCGCTCCGCCGTAGGGCAATGAAATGGACTCCTCCCTCCTCTGGCGCACTGACGCCGCAGGAGGGAGGAGTCCATATATGGACCACGCTTCATCGATCCACCATGCGTACTCCCGGGCACCGTCTGGTGGACAGAAAAGTGCTGTCCACCTACGGATACCGCACGCCCCACTGTGGGGTGCGCCATGCGCACCGGTTCGGCGTCAGAAGAGGGACAGTCGGCGGCCCAAATGCCTCTGGTGCGCGCGGCGCACCCTACCGGCAACGCCCATCCTCCTTGCGCGCCTTCCACATCTCTCGAGGTCGTAACAGGCAGAGCCGATGACTCATGACCACGTCCTACAAACCTGGATTCCCAAGTTCAAATGACAAAGGCCCGCCGAAGCGGGCCTCTGCATCAATCGGCCGGGATCAGTTGGCGATGTTGCGGTCGACGGACAGCTTGCCGGCGCCTTCGATCAGCAAGATGGCGCTGATCAGGCCAAGGATCATCGCGTACTCGTAACCACCGTTGGTGATGAAGAAGCCGCTGGCCCAGTGCACGCTGAATATCGCCACCACCATGGCCACGATCAGGGCGGCGGCTGCTGGGCGTACCAGCAGGCCGACCACCAGGGCCAGGCCACCGAAGAACTCGGCGCTACCGGCCATCAGGGCCATGAGGTAACCAGGCGTCAGACCGATGCTCTCCATCCACTGGCCGGTGCCCGCCAGTCCATAACCGCCAAATATGCCAAACAGCTTTTGCGAACCGTGAGCCATGAAGGTCAGGCCAGTGACGATTCGCAGCAGGGTGATTCCGTAGCCGGCGTTAGTAGCGAGGATGGATTTAATCGGGTTGCTCATCGAGGTGTTCCTTGTGATGTGGGAGTCGATGAGCAATAGCTTAGTGGAATTTTTTGATATTAAAATCGGAAAATCCTCAACACCACAATCGAATTAATCGATTATTTATGTGCTTTACCGAGCCTTTTCGTTGGCTCCAATAGATAACGCTCGCGATCGAACGCCAAGTAGTACTTGTTCACGCTGTTCACGTAACTCACCACGCCCATACCGGCATGCTCAGCGGCAACGCGCTCGACCTGGAAGAACCACTGGTTGGGGTTCAAGCCACGGCGCCGGGCTTCGGCGCGCATCGCCTGGACCCGTTGCGGGCCCAGGTTGTAGGCCGCGAGCACGAAGGCCATGCGCTCGCGCTCGTTGAGCTGGGCACTGGAAAAGAAGCTGCGGCGCAACATGGCCAGGTACTTGGCGGACGCCTGCACATTGTTCTCGAGCGCCTGGATGTTCCCCACACCAACGCTTCGCGCCGCGCCGGGCGTGATCTGCATCAGCCCCGTAGCGCCGCTGGCGCCCCTGGCGGCCGGGTTCAGGCTCGACTCCTTGTAGGCCAGCGCAGCGAGGCTGAGCCAGTCGAAACGATGCTGCTCGGCATAGCGCTGCAGGACCGGGCGCACCCGCTCCAGCCGCTGACGCTCAGCACGTGCCAAGGGGTTATGGACCTTGTAAAGGCGGCGGTAGACGCGCTGGAAGGCGGCATCCTGGTCGGATGGCGCACGGTAACCCGCGAGGAAACGGTCGACGCTGGCCCGCAACATCGGTGCATCACGGCGCACGAACCAGGTCATGTCGCCCTGGCGATCCAGCACCAGGTGCTTGTCCAGGCGCAGCTTGGGCATCACCTTCGCCCAACGCTCGGCAATCGGTTGCTCCACGGCAGTCAGCGGGAAGATGCCGGCCTGCACCATTTCCAGCACATCTTCGACGGCCAGGCTCGGATCAACCCACTCGATGACGATGGGCGCCAGTTTGCGGGTCGTGAGTTTCTCGTTCACCTGCCGCAGCGCCTCACCGGCCGCGCTGCCCGTCGGCAACGCGATGCTGCGACCGGAAAGCTGCTCCAGACGCTGGTAGCGGCGCTGCCCCTGGCGACTGACCAGCACCAGCGGCACATCCTTGCGCAGTGGCGCACTGGCGCTGACGGCCGCACCGACACCCTGGTTGATCAGTTCGCCGGGCGCCACCAGGTCGCCCTCGCCGCGCTGCAGTGCCGCCAGCAACTGGTCCTTGGCCCTGGGAATGATCTTCAGCCTGATTTCACGCCCGTCTCGGGCGTTGCGATTGAGGTATTGCTCGAAGGCGCGAATGCGGTGGTATTCGACCCCGACCGACTCGCCCTTGACCTCGCCCGAGCTGTTGCGGCTCTGGTTCACCAGCACCTTGAGCACACCGCCGCGGCGGATCTGCGCCAGGTCGCGGGCTTCGGCCGGCTGCTGCCAGACTTCCGGCGGCCCTGCCAGACGAGCACTGGCCGGATACGGCAGCAGCGCCAGCAGGCAGAGCAGGAACAGCAGCGGTCGCGTCATCGATTCTCCAGGGGCCGGGCGTGGCGTCAGCGCGCGCCTCTGCATGTAGAGCCGCTGCGCCGCGAATCATTGGCTGGCGCGCGAGGGGGGGGGCGGAGCGTGTCACAGCTCCGCGCCCGACGCCAGTCAAAGCGTGGTATCGACTTCAACATGTGCCGACAAGTTCCTGTAAATATTGATTTTTTTGAATTATTTCGAGCTTTGTTATGCTGCTCCGCTCCAACCCGAGGTAGCACCATGCAACTCATCGACATCGGCGTCAATCTGACCCACCCCAGCCTTGCCAATGACGCTCGCGCGCTGCTGGAACGCGCCCAGGCCGCTGGCGTATGCCAAATGGTGCTGACCGGAACCAGCCTGGAAGACAGCGAGAAAGCGCTGCTCGCCGCCGAACAGCTGGACGAAGACGGCCTGCGCCTGTTCAGCACCGCCGGTGTCCACCCCCATGAGGCGAGCCACTGGAACAGCGACAGCCAGCGCCAATTGCGCGATCTGCTGGGCGAGGCACGGGTACGCGCGGTAGGTGAATGTGGCCTGGACTTCAACCGTGACTTCTCGCCTCGCCCGCAACAGGAAAAGGCGCTGGAAGAGCAACTGGCACTGGCGGCGGAGCTGGGCAAGCCGGTGTTCCTCCACGAGCGCGATGCCGACGAACGCCTGCTGGCCATCGTGCGGGAGTTCCGCGACCAACTGCCGGCCGCCGTGGTGCATTGCTTCACCGGCGAAAAGCGTGCGCTCTACGGCTACCTGGACCTCGACCTGCACATCGGCATCACTGGCTGGATCTGCGATGAACGCCGCGGCACCCACCTGCACCCCCTGGTGCGCGACATTCCCCGTGGCCGCCTGATGCTGGAAAGCGACGCCCCCTACCTGCTGCCCCGCAGCCTGCGCCCCAAACCCAAGCACGGGCGCAATGAGCCGGCCTTTCTCACCGAAGTGCTGCGGGAAGTGGCCCAGCATCGCGGCGAAAGTCAGGAAGACCTGGCCCGACACAGCACCGACTGCGCCCGAGCCTTTTTCGGGCTTCCGGCCATCGACTGATCAGGCAATGCAGCACGCCCTTGATGCGGATCAAATCCCGTAGGAATTTTCTGTCGGAAGATGCTGGCACCTTGCCAATATCGATCGAGCGCATAAGAAAAACATGGGTACCTGGATTCGCGATATCTCGCTGAAATACAAGTTCTGGGCCGTCAATGCGGTGGCCTTCCTCACCACCCTGCTACTGGTCCTGCATGCGCTCTTCCTGGAGCAGCAGGGCCGCTCCGATGATGCTCGCAGCGCGGCAGCCGCCCAGGCGCAGTTGCTCCTCTCCTGGCCCACCGGCCAGGCCCTGCCCTCCTCGCCCCGGATCATCGCCTTCAATAACGGCAGCGCACCGGACCTGACGGGTGGCCAGGCGCTGACGAACGCGAACGGGTGGGTGGAGTTGCCCCATGACGGCCTGTTCGGGCGCGACCCGCTGATCGGCGCGCAGGTGATCGAACGTAACGACGGACAGCGCGTTGCGGTGCTGGCCAGCAGCCCGAGCCTGGTGCAGCTATTCGGTACTCGCCTGGTCGAATACGCCGCATCCGTGTTCCTGTTGATGGTCGCCCTGCTGGCGGCTTCGCAATTACTCATCTGCTTCCTGCTCAGCCACCTCAATACCCTCAAGGACGTCATGCTCCACGTCGAGCGCAGCGGTGACCTGTCCGCGCGCGTTCCGCTGGACAGCCGTGATGAAGTGGGCCAGATGGCCAGCGCCTTCAACGCGATGCAGGCGGGCTACGAGCGCGTGGTCAGCACCGTGGCCCAGGCCGTCGCCCGTCTGGACGAAGGCGCCGCACGACTTGCGGGCAGCATGGGCGAAGTGCGCCAGGGCATGCTCGGCCAGCAAAGCGAAACCGACCAGGCCGCCACCGCCATCAATGAAATGTCCGCCACCGTCCACCACATCGCCCAGCACGCCGCGGACACCCGCGACCAGTCGCAGAATGCCGACCAACTGGCTGGCGCCGGTCAACGGGTGGTCGAGCGCGTCGAACACTCCATCGCCGGGCTCTCTTCCGGCGTGCAACAGACCGCCGAGATGATCCAGCGCCTGGCCCAGGACAGCCAGAAGATCAGCGGCGTGGTGAATGTCATCCATGGCATTGCCGAACAGACCAACCTGCTGGCGCTGAACGCGGCCATCGAAGCCGCGCGGGCCGGCGAGATGGGCCGAGGCTTCGCGGTGGTGGCCGACGAAGTGCGCAACTTGGCCAAACGGGTGCAGGACTCCACCGACGAAATCACCAGCATGATCAATGCCCTCCAGGCCGGTACGCGGGATGCCGTGGATTTCATGCGGGACAGTTCAATCAAGGCGGATGATTGCGTGCAGGCCGCCCACGAGGCCGGCGAGGCCCTGGTCGCCATCACCGGCGCCGTGGCACAGATGCGCGAAAGCAACACCCAGATCGCCGTGGCGGCCGAACAGCAGAGCCAGGTGGCCGAGGAGATGACCCGCGCCGTGGTGGGAATCCGCGACGTCACCGAACTGACCGTCAGCCAGACTGTGGAATCGGCCGCGACCAGCAACGCGCTGGCGGGGCTGGCCAGCGAGCTGTCGCAGGCCATACGCCAGCTAAAACTGCGCGCCTGACTGGCGCGCCCGAACCTATCCGCTCCATAGCGAGATGCGATTCGCCGGCTCGCCAGGGCCGGACTATGCTGCCGGCATTCCCTCAAGGAGCCGATCATGGGCAAACGACTTCCCAACCTTCACGCCTGGCAGTGGCGGACCTATTCGGACAACCACCAGCACCCGGCCAACCTGATCCTGCACGTGATCGCCGTGCCGCTGTTCATCCTCGCGGCGATCACCCTGGTCTATGGCCTGTTCAGCTTCAGCTTCCGGCCCCTGGTGCTGGGCTTGATCGGCATAGCTGCCTCCCTGGCCCTGCAAGGCCGGGAGCACAAACTCGAAGGGGTGCAGCCGGAACCCTTCAGCGACCGCAAGGACGCCGTCGGCCGGCTGCTGGTAGAGCAGTTCATCACCTTCCCGCGCTTTATCCTCAGTGGCCAGTGGTGGCGCAACTGGCGCAAGAAGAAGCGCTGAAGGCAGCCGTGCCTACCCGCCGAGCAGCCCTGCGCTTTGTAACCGGGGCCTGTTTCGCCGTAGGGTGCGCCATGCGCACCGGCTCGACATCAGATGAGAAACAGTCGCGGCCCTAATACCGCTGATGCGCGCGGCGCACCCTACAAACGCCCATCCTCCTTATGCGCCCGCCACAGGACGATCAGCCAAACACCACCACGGTCTGCCGACTCATGGCCACCAGTTCGCCTTCCGGCGTCCACAGCGCCGAAGCCGCATGGCCATAGCCATCGCGGGCATGCTCGATGCGCGCCCGGTACTTGCACCAATCGTGGGTATCCAGCCTGGGCAACGGCTGGACGAACTCGATGGTCCAGGTCAGGGTACTGCCCGGTGCGGGGGCCGGCAGGTGCGGCACAGTTGCCGGTGGCCAGGCATCCACCAGGGCCAGTAAATGGGCCTCGGTAAGCGGTTCCCGCTCCACTTCGCCACGGAAGCGAACCCAACCGCCCATATCGCGCTCACGGCTGCTGGAGAACGGCATGCCACCGATGCTCCAGCGCATGGCCAGATGCCGGGTGAATTCCGGGGTGACATTCGGGATGTAGGGCAGCTCGACGCACGCCTCGGGCGCCTTCATCTCGGGGGCCGGTTCGGCCTCCATCTGCACCACCGACTGACGCGAGCCGCCGAAGCTGCCCTGCACCATCGCCACGACCTGCCCTTTCTGCAGCACACGGCAGAACACCTGGCTCACCGCCTTGCCTTCGCGCAGCAGTTCCGCCTCGAAGTTGGCCGGCACGTCCGGCTCCAACGGCCCGACGAAGGTGGTCGCCAGGGAGCGCACCGGCCGTCCCGGCTCGACCTTCGCACGCATGGCCTCGAACGCCAGCGCTGCCACCACGCCGCCGAAGGCCGCCCGCCCCTGCCCCCAGGTGCCAGGCACCACCACGTCCGCGGGATTGTTGCGCGCGGAGCGGATCAATTCGGAAAAGTTCATCTGAAGTCCCTGTAGTTAACCCCTGGCCGGCGATCTTAGGGCATTGCCTGCACTGCTCGAAAGCCGCAGCGCAGGGCTGCCGCGCCAAGGCCAAGGGGAGAAACGCCAGGGCGGTCTCAGGCGAAGCGGCGGAGCAGCTTTTCCAGTACCCGGTCGGAGCGAACTTCGGCGGCGTGTAAGGCCACCTGCCACGCGCGCACCAGGGCACGAAGGTCAGGCTCCTGTTCCGCCCGTGCCAGCCACTGGAAATTGTCATGCCATTTGCCCAGGGCCGATTGGGCCCCGACCAGCAGGCGCTGGGTCCTGGGTGACAGATCGACAACTCCCGGGTAGGCCTCCAGGCCATAGCGCATGCGCTTGATCAGCAGGCGCAGACGATGGCGGTCATGGGAAGGGTCGCGCAGGGCCTGCTCGAGCCTGCGGCGGTTTTTCTTCAGTGACTGCTCGACCGACTCGCCCAGGTCTTGCAGCAGCCCCTCGCGGCAGGACACCCGCATCAAGTGCGGCCAGGCATCCAGCACCTGGAACAGGCGCGTCAGCTCGGGCGCCAGGAGCAATTGGGCATAGCCGGTCCGGCGCGCCTTCACTCGCTCTACGGTCAAGCGATCCAGGCCTTGACTGCTCAGCTCTGTGATCAGCACCTCCAGGTCCCGCAGCGGGCCACTCAAGGTCGCCAGGTCTGCCGCTGCCTGGCTCAACACATCCGCCGCCGGCATGCCACGCAGCGGGCGCAGCAGGCTGCGCAGGCGTCGGGTGGCAACCCGCAGGTCATGCAGGGCCTCATCGTCGGTGCCGGCGCTCATGCGCTCGATACAGGCACGCAGACGAACTTCCAGGCTAATGACCTGGGCGATCAGGTCGTCCAGCAATCTGGCCATTCTCGGTTTCTCCAGACATCACGCGCGGATGCGGGCAAGGCGTTCATCAAGCATGGCTCATCGGCGTGCGTCCCGCAGGCGCCAAGGCATCGCCCTGCGCAACGCGCGCAGCAGCCTGGCCGGATCGGCGACCGGCTGACTCCCGTAGCGGCTGGATTCAAAGGCCCCAACGAAGGCGCGGATCTGCGCCGCCTGCCGGGGCAGTTCGCGACTGGCCCGTTCGGCAAAGGCTCGCGGCCCTTCACCCTTGCCCCTCAGGACCCCCTGGCGCGCCAACAGGCGCTCGAAGGACTGGAACTGACGCAATTGCGGGTCCCGCTCACGCCGCCAGGGGGCAAACAGGAATAGCGCCAACACGCCCATCAGCACCGCCGCCACGCCCACCAGCCCGATGCCCAATAAACGGCTGTCCAGACTGCCGAACCAGCGCCGTACCAGCTCGCCCTGGACCTGGCCCTGATACCCCAGCACCCAGCGCTGCCAGTCATGGTTGAGGTTGTCCCAGGCCAGCCGTACCCGGTTCAGCCAAGTCAACTGGCGGAATCGCAGGGGTGACAGCGGCGACCCCTCGAGGAAACTTTGCTCACCCGCCAGGGCCTCTTCCAGACCGAACTCGATGCGGTTGGGCGCCACCTGGAAGGTGGGGTCGACGCTGACCCAGCCACGCCCTGGCAGCCAATACTCCACCCAGGCATGGGCATCGAACTGATGCACCAGCACATAGTTGCCTGCCGGGTTGAACTCCCCGCCCTGATACCCCGCCACCACCCGTGCGGGTATACCGGCGGCGCGCAGGACGAAGGTCATTGCACCGGCGAAATGAGCGCAGAAGCCACGGCGCGTATCGAAGAGGAAGGCATCGACGCTGTCCGCGCCGAGCGGCAGCGGCTTCAGGGTGTAGACGAAGGGTTCGCGATTGAAGTGGGCCAGCAGCGTATCCACCAGCTCCTGGGGGTCGGCATGACGCTGCTTGAGCTCGGCGGCCCAGGCCCGCGCCCGCAGATCTCCCTGGGGCGGTAGCTGCAAGGCCCGGCGCAAGGCCGCCGGGTTGCCCCGAGGTTCGCGCACCGCCTGGGGCCAGGAGGTGGCCTGGTAGAGCAGGGGTCGATCGACCGGCCGGTTGCGCTCCAGACGGAAGTCCGCCATGGCGCGCACGCCTGCTTCGTTCGTCTCGGCCACGTCCAGACCGAACAGCCAGGGCTTTCCGCTGGGCTGCATGACGATGCTGTAGCGCAACGGCTCCCCCTGCCTGGACCAGTCGGCGCTCTGCACCTGATGGGCCGCCAGGGACTGGGACCAGCGACGCCCATCGAAACGCTCCAGGGTCAGCGCACGCCAGTAGAGCTGGCTCATTGGCGGCACCGGGCCTTCGAAGCTGGCACGGAACGCCAGTTCACCGGAGCGGCTGAGTTCCGCGATGTCCGCTGGACTCATGGCATCGGACAACCCCGTCACCCCCTTGTCGTTCGGCAACGGCAACGACCAGAGCGGCCCCAGGCGCGGAAAGAACAGGAACAGCAGCAGCATCAGTGGCACCGCTTGCAGCAGCAGGCCACCGGCGGCCTTCAAAGGTACCAGCGGCCGCTCGGCGAAACGGCTTTGCTGCAAGCCCACCAGCGCGGCCAGCAACGCGCAGAGCGGCAGCAGGCTGTACAGGGCGGCGAGCATGCCGTCGTTGAACAGGTAGGCAGTGACCTGGGTGAAGAAGCCCAGCAGGATCAGCACCAGGGCGTCGCGCTGGCTGCGCAACTCCACCAGCTTGAGGATGAACACGGCCACCAGCAGCACCACGGCCGCCTCCAGCCCCACCAGAGTGCCCCGGGAGAGGAACACGCCCAGGGCCACGGCCAGGATCAGCGCGGCCTTGACCACGCCACCGGGGAACTGCGCACGCATACGGAAGATCTGGATACGCCAGCCGGCACAGCCCAACCACATGGCGATGATCCATAGCGGCAGATAGGGCAGGTGCGGCAGGATCACCAGCACCTGGGCGACCAGCAACCAAGTCAGGCCAATGCGGGTGATGGGCGGGGCGGCCTTCATCGCGGCACCCCGAACAGCGCCAGGGCGCGCAGGCAGGCTTCCCGGTGGGCATCGCCGGTGTCCGGCGCCAGCTCCTGCCCGCCCAGACGCAAGCCGAACGGCTGGCTGCGGGACGAGAACTGCAGAACCCAGTGGCAAAGCAGGCCCAGGCGCTGCTCCAGGTCGCCCTCCAGTGGCTCCAGATCGAGCCAGAGATCACGCCCGGCGAGGGCCGCGAAGTCCTTCACGAACAACCCTTGCCCGCGCGAATAGGCTTTCCAGTGCAGGCGGCGGCGCGAGTCACCCGGCTGGTAGGCACGCAGCCCCTGGTAGTCGTCCGCGCCGGCGCCAAGCACATGCTGGCCATCGTCGCCGTCATCCTCGCCGTGGCCGGGCATCAGCGGCAGATCACCCTCCAGCGGACGCGGATAGACCAGCAGCGCCTGATCCAGATCCACCCAGCTCCAGGCCACCAGCAACCCCAGGGGGAAACGACTTTCCACCCGCAGACGCCTGGGCCGCAGCCAACCGCGACGAGTCGTGGGCTGGTGCAACGCCACATCACAGGCGCCTTCAGCCGGCACGTCCTGCACGTGCAGCGGCAGAGGCGGCCAGCCGAGTGCAATGGCCTGGTGCTCACGACCGCCACTCTCCAGGGTGACGTGAAAATGTGCCTGCTCGCCGAGAAACACCGGCGCCCCGCCGGCCGCCTTGAGGTTGAGACCCGACAGATTGCGGTAGGTGTGCAGGATGGACACCAGGAACACCGACAGGAGCAGGAAGGTTAGCCCATAGGCCAGGCTGTTCTGGTAATTGATCGCCACCAGCAACATGGGCACCAGCGCCAGCCCGAAGGCGACTCCGGCACGGCTGGGCAGGATGAAGATCCGCCGCTGATCGAGGCGCACCTGACTGGCCGGCGGGATACGCCGGGTCAGCCAGCGATCGACCTGAGCGTCCAGCATCAGAGCGCCGGCACTTCGCGCAGCAGCCACTGCACCAGCGCGCCACCACCATGGCCGGACGGGTCTGCACGCTCGCGCAAACGGTGACCGACCACCGAAGGCAGCACGGCCTGGACGTCTTCGGGAATCACGTAGTCGCGCCCCGCCAGCAGGGCCCAGGCACGGGCCGCCGACAGCAATGCCAGGCTGGCGCGGGGCGAGAGCCCCCAGGCGAACTGGGGCTGGCTGCGCGTGGCGTCTACCAGACGCAGCACATAGTCCACCACCGCATCACGGGCGACGACCTTGGGCACTTCAGCCTGGATCAGGCCGAGTTCGGCATGGGTGAAGACGGGTTCCAGGCGCGGCAGCAGTTCGCGGCGCGCCTCGCCCTGGAGCAGCGCTTTTTCCGCGGCCTTGGCCGGATAGCCGAGCGACAGACGCATGAGGAAGCGGTCCAGCTGCGATTCCGGCAAGGCGAAGGTACCACCCTGGCTGACCGGGTTCTGGGTCGCGATGACGAAGAAAGGCTCCGGCAACGGGCGGGTCGCGCCCTCGATGGTCACCTGGCCCTCCTCCATGGCTTCCAGCAACGCACTCTGGCTCTTGGGGGTGGCGCGATTGATCTCGTCGGCCAGCACCAGCTCGGCAAAGACCGGACCGGGGTGGAAGACGAACTGGCCGCTGTCCTTGTCGAACACCGAGGTACCGAGGATATCTCCGGGCAGAAGGTCGGACGTGAACTGGATGCGCTGGAAGCTCAGCCCCAACACCTTGGCCAGGGCATGGCCCAGCGTGGTCTTGCCCATGCCGGGCAAGTCTTCGATCAAGAGGTGTCCACGGGCCAGCAGGCAGGTCAGGGCCAGGCGCACCTGCGCTTCCTTGCCCAGCAGTACCTGATTGACCGCATGTAGACAGGCATCCAGTTTGGTTCGCATTCGTCGCTCCCTGTGCAATGCGACGATGCTACTGGCAGGCCGGGTAACGGCAAAGCGCCCGGCAAACTTTACTCATGAAACTGTGCGTCAGCTCGCTGCGCCGGCTTCTGCGTGGAGGTTGCCGCTGAGCAAGGTCCGCCGAGCCCCTGGGCAGGACATCAGGCGACGAGAGCCTTATACTCCCGCGCCCGATCCAGCTTCAGGAATTCCAGCATGGCCAATCCCTACCTCGACCACCACCTTGCCCTGCTCGCCCACCTGCGCAGCATCCTGGTCGCCCTGGGCGAGGCCGAACAGGTTCCGGAGGAGAACCACGCCCTGTTCGTCGAGCGTTTCGACGACCTGATGAGCGAACTGCCGCGCGACCCGGAAGGCAGCCTCTACCTGGGCCAGGACCTGATCAGCCAGGTCTTCCACCGTTACCCGCAGATCGCCCACCTGGTGCCCCGCGACCTGCTCTGGTTCTTCGGCGGCGACTGCCTGCACTTCATGCCGGACGAAGAGATCGAGCTCTTCCAGCGCCTCGACGAGCGCCGTTACGAAGCCGAGCAGAACGGCGAACCCTTCGACTGGAACCGCGAGAAGCAACTGCTGGCGCTACCGGAAGACGGCAGCAAGCACTGAGCCCCCGGGGCGGCACCTCCCTGCCGCCCCACCTCCTCCTGCCACGCGCCCCAGCACCACCCATCGCCCATTCCCCTGGCACAGTTGCGGCACTGGGCCAGCTCCTGCCATTATCGCGAATAATTATTAATAACTCTTTATAGTTCTTCTCAACGAGGTCAGCGTGTCGGCCGGTGATTCCGCGAATCCGCATCTGGTAGGGCTGCCTTACCGAGACCATCGCGATTGGCTGTACGGCTGGCTGCGCAGGACGGTGCAATGCCCCCACCGCGCCGAGGACGTCAGCCAGGACACCTTCCTGCGCCTGCTCACGCGCACCGACCTGCAGCCGCCCCGCGAACCCCGTGCCCTGCTGGCCACCATCGCTCGCGGCCTGCTGGTGGATCAGTTCCGGCGCAATCACCTGGAACGCGCCTACCTGGACGAACTGGCCCTGGCCCCTCAGGCGCTGCATCCCGGCCCGGAAGAACAGGCCCTGATCCTTGAAAGCCTGCGGGAAATCGACCGCCTGCTCGGACAGCTCTCCAGCAAGGCGCGGGCAGCCTTCCTCCATGGCCGCCTGGACGGCCTCGGCCATGCTGAAATCGCCGAACGCCTGGACGTCTCCCCGCCGCGCGTTCGCCAGTACCTGGCGCAAGGCATGCGCCAGTGCTACATCGCCCTCTATGGGGAGCCGACATGAGCCGCGTATCCGCGCGCCCTGGACGAAGCCATTGCCTGGCAGCTGTGCCTGGACTCCGGCGAGGCGACCGAGCTGGAGCGCCATGAGTTCAAACGCTGGCTGGGCGCCCACCCCGAGCACACGCAAGTCTGGCAGCAACTGGCCGGCATCGACCAGCAGCTGTCCGCCGCCTTGCCTGCTACGGCCCGTCGCGCCCTGTTGCGCAGCGGCGGCATACGGCGCCGCAGCCTGCACCGGATTGGCGGCAGCGCCATGGCAATGGTGCTGGCCATGGGGCTTGGCCTCGTATTGCTGAGCCAACAGCGCCCCGTGGGGGATTACCTGGCCGATGAAGTGACGGACAGCGGCGAACACCGCGAGCTGCGCCTGGCCGACCGTAGCGTGGTCCCGCTCAACAGCCGCAGCGCGCTGGATATCGACTTCGACGGACCGCAGCGCCGGCTCTACCTGCGCAGCGGCGAAATTCTGGTGAAAACCGGCCACGATGACCCGCGACCCTTTGTCGTCGAAACCGAGCAAGGCCACCTGCAGCCGTTGGGAACCCGCTTCCTGGTGCGCCACGAGGGCGAAGCCACGCGCCTGATTGTGCTCGAGTCGGCTGTCGCCGCCGAACCGCGCAATGCCTCTGGCGAACGGGTGATCCGGGCGGGCGAGCAAGTGCTTATCGAGCGGCAGCACCTGGGCCCGACGGCAACGGCACCGGTGGGCGCCGAGGCCTGGAGCCGCGGCCTGCTGGTGGCAGAAGACATGCCACTCGCGCAACTCATCGCCAGCCTGGGCGAATACCGCAGCGGCTACCTGGGCCTCGATCCGGCCCTGGCCAACCTGCGCATCAGCGGCGTCTTCCCGCTGAACGACATCGACAAGGCACTCGCCGCCCTGCCGCCCAACCTGCCAGTGCGCATCGAGCGCTTCAGCGGCTGGTGGGTGCGAGTGGTGCCGGCGAAGAATTGACACCCGAGCCCCCTCCGGAAGCAGTGGGAGCGAATTCATTCGCGATTGAAATCGCTCCCACAGAGATGCCGGGCCCGGCGACACGACAACCACCCCTGAACATCGGACGGCATGGGGCTGAAAAATTTTGGTTCTTCGCGGAGTCTGGGGGAAGAGCGAGTTGACAGTCAGGGAAGCGGGTAAATTGGCAGTCGCCAAACACACCAACCCCCACGCCCTGCTGTCGCCATGCATCCTATTGATCTTGCCGCTTTCTGGCCAGGCTACGGCGCCGACTCCCGCGCCGACTGGCTGAAGGTACGCGGCTTCGTACCGACCCAGTTCCTCGACGGCCTGCCGTTGCCGGTGGGTTCCTTCGCCAACCCGAAGATCGAACCTTGGAACCTGGAACGTATCGCCGTGCTGCGCGGCCCGGCGTCCTCCGTCTACGGCCAGACTCCGCCCGGCGGCCTGCTCGACATGGTCAGCCGCCGCCCGCAGGCCGAGCAGGCCAACGAAGTGGAACTGCAAGCCGGCAGCAACGAGCACAAGCAGATCAACTTCGACAACACCGGCAAGCTCGACGGCGAGGGCCAGTTCCTCTACCGCGTCAGCGGCACCGTGCGTGACAGCAACTCGCCCATCGACCATATCCCGGACAAGCGCTACAACCTGGCGCCGAGCCTGACCTGGAACATCAATGACGACACGCGCCTGACCTTCCTTTCGCAGTACACCCGCGACGATACCGGCATCACCGGCCAGTTCCTGCCGCTGCAGGGCACCAAGATCGACTCGCCGTTCGGCAAGATCTCCCACCACAAGAACCTGGGCGAACCGGACTGGGACTTCTACGACCGCACCTACTGCGCCCTGGGCTATGCCTTCGAGCACCGATTCAACGATGTCTGGCAGTTCCACCAGAACCTGCGCTACACCAAGAGCGACCTGGAATTCCAGGCGGTGAACGTGTCCACCTTCAACAGCGTCGACGCCGACGGCAACGTCAGCCGCGAGTCCGGCATAGTCGATGAGGACATCAGCCAGTTCGCCGTGGACAACAACTTCCAGGCCGACTTCAGTACCGGCGAGCTGGACCATACCCTGCTGCTCGGCCTCGACCACCAGCGCTCCAACAGCAACTACCGCTGGCTCTACGGCTTCGGCGTACCGCCGATCAGCGTGACCAGGCCGGTGTATGGCGCAGACCTGTCCAACGTCACCTACTTCACCCTCCAGGACTACAACCAGAAGACCCGCCAGACCGGTCTCTACACCCAGGACCAGATCGCCCTCGACAACTGGCGCCTGACCCTCGGCGGCCGCGAGGACTGGGTGCACACCAGCACCGAGTTCTACAACCAGAACGGCGTCAGCAACACCCAACGCGACGTGGCCTTCAGCGGCAACGCGGGCCTGAGCTACGTGTTCGACAATGGCGTCACCCCGTACATCTCCTACGCCGAGTCCTTCCAGCCAGCCATGGGCGCCACCGTCAGCAGCACCCAGTCCTTCGACCCCACCGAAGGCAAGCAGTACGAGGCAGGGGTCAAGTACCAGCCGCCCGGCAGCGACGCCCTGCTCACCGCCGCCGTCTACGACCTGACCCAGACCAACGTCAGCGTTACCGAAGGCAGCGTGACCCGGCAGGTCGGCGAGTTGAAGGTGCGCGGCCTGGAACTTGAAGCCACCGCCGACGTCACCGAGAACCTCAAGCTGGTGGCCTCCTACAGCTACACCGACAGCGAAATCCAGAAAGGCGCCGACAAGGGCAACCGCATGGCACAGATGCCACGCAACCAGGCCACCGCCTGGGCCGACTACACCTGGCACAGCGGCTTCCTCGACGGCTTCGGCATCGCCGGCGGCGTGCGCTACGTCGGTGACAGCTACGGCAACACCGCCAATACCTGGCTCGGCCACACCGGCTCCTACACCGTTTACGACGCCTCCGCACACTACGACCTGAGCCGCCTGGACAGTTCGCTGCGTGGCCTCTCCGTGGCGGTGGACACGAAGAACCTGTTCAACAAGGAATACCTGTCCACCTGCGACGGCTTCTGGTGCTACTACGGCGACGAGCGCAACTTGGTGGCCAGCGTGAACTACAAGTTCTAAGCCCCTCGCCCCCGAAGAAGGGCCGCCCACGGGCGCCCCCCCTTTCACAGGGAGTTGCCATGCACAGCCGCACCATCCGGCGCTGGTCCCGGGTCCACACCTGGACCAGCCTGATCTGCACCCTCTTCCTGCTCATGCTGGCCCTCACCGGGCTGCCGCTTATTTTCCACCACGAACTGGAGCACCTGCTGGGCGAAGCCCCCGAGCTGCGTGAAATGGCCCCGGATACGCCGCACCTCGGCCTGCAACAACTGGTGGACGCCGCCCGGCGCCATCGCCCCGGCGAAGTGGTGCAATACCTGGGCTATGAGAAAGACGAACCCAATGGCGTGATCGCCATCACCGCTGCCACGGCCGGCACCGAACCGAATTCATCACACACCTTCATGCTCGACGCCCGCACCGGCGAAGCCCTGGCGATGCCGGCCGCCAATGGCGGCGTGCTGATGTTCATCCTGCGCCTGCACGTCGACATGTTCGCCGGGCTGCCGGGCAAGCTGCTGCTGGCCTTCATGGGCCTGCTGTTCGTCGTCGCCATCGTCTCCGGCGCAGTGCTGTATGCGCCCTTCATGCGGCGCCTGAAGTTCGCCGAAGTGCGCCACCAGCGCTCCACCCGCACCCGCTGGCTGGATCTGCACAACCTGATCGGCATCGTCACTCTGACGTGGGCACTGGTGGTCGGCGTGACCGGCGTCATCAGCGCCTGCGCCGACCTGCTGATCAGCGCCTGGCGCCAGGACGCCCTGACCGCCCTGGTCGAGCCCTACCGCAATGCACCGCCGCTGACCGAGCGCGCCCCGGCAGACAACGTCCTCGCGATCGCCACCGCCGCACTGCCCGGCATGCAGGCGGACTTCATCGCCTTCCCCGGCACCCGCTTCTCCAGCGAGCACCACTACACCGTGTTCATGGTCGGCAGCACGCACCTCACCGCCCACCTCTGGACACCCGTGCTGATCGATGCACGCACCCTGGACGTCACCGCCGTGGCCCAGCGCCCCTGGTACATGGACGCCTTGGCCATGTCGCAGCCGCTGCACTTCGGCGACTACGGCGGCCGCCCGATGCAGTTGCTCTGGGCCGCGCTGGATATCCTTACCATCATCGTCCTCGGCAGCGGCCTGTACCTCTGGTGGGTCCGCCAGCGCCGCAGTGCCGGGCAGCCCGCGCCCGTGGAGGCTGTCGCATGAACTGGCAGCAATTCACCTTTACCCCGCCCCTGCTCATCGGCCTGCTTTGTGCCCTGGGGCTGTTCAGCGCACTGCTGGGCGATGGCGGGTGGGACGCCCTGGCCTGGCTCGGCCTGGGGATACCCACCCTGCTCGGCTGCTGGCCGCTGCTGCGCCGTCGATGCTGATCCAACCGGTCCGGGGCGGACACTTCTGCCAAAAGGCACGAAAAACCGGAATCCCGCGTTCAAAACACGGGAGCGAGCACTAGACTGCGTGGCACACCAACAAGACTGCCGGAGCAGCCATGAGCCACGACACCCAGGCCTTCCGTGATCGCTATCGCGCGGGCATCCACCGCCTCTACAACGTCTGGCTGCATGGTGGTTTCGTGCTGCTTTACGGCGCGGCCTGCCTGGCCTTCTTCATCGGCAGTCTGAGCGACGTGAAACCCTGGGAGTGGCTGGTAGTGCCGGCCGCCCTGGTGTTCTTCAACTGGGGCGAGTACACCATTCACAAGAACCTCGGCCATCACAAGACGCGCGTCGGCTCGATGTTCTACAAGCGCCACAGCGGCGATCATCACAGTTTCTTCGTGGCCGGGCAGATGACCTGGGAAACAACGCGGGACTGGCGAGTGATCCTCTTCCCGGCCTGGCTGATCATCTTTTTCAGCATGGGGCTGTTCGCCGCCTGGTGGCTGCTGTCCTACCTCAACAGCAACGTCGCCGCCCTCTTCTCCACCACGCTGCTCGCCGGCTATCTGAGCTACGAAGTCTTCCACGCCTGCGAACACCTGCCCGCCGATCACCCCATCTCGCGCCTGCCATGGATCAGTCACATGCGCCAGCTGCACGAGCTTCACCACCGCCGCGACCTGATGCAGACCCACAACTTCAACCTCGTCTTCCCACTGATGGACTGGCTCAAGGGCAGCCTGCACTGGGAACCACTGGAACAGGAGAGCGCCATGACCCGCATGCAACACGAAGTGGATATCGCCCGCAGCCCGGAACAGGTGCTGGCCTATGCCAGCACCGCCACCCGCTGGCCGGAGTGGCACCCCTCCTCCCTGCGCGTGGATGGCCCGTCCGGGCCGCTGCCGGCCGGTAGCCATTTCGAGGAAGACATCCACGCGGGCGGGCGCGCCGGTCACCTCAGCTGGGACGTAACCGAGTACAGCCCTGGCCGCCGCTGGCGTGCCACCGCCCGAGGCACCCACGGGCTGGAATTGGTGCTGACCTATGAATGCGAAAGCACGGATAGTAGGACACGGTTCGTCCGCACCCTGGAGTACGGTTTCTCCGGGCTGACCATGCAGATCGCGAACTGGCTCGTGATGCGCAACAAGATCGACCGGGAGTCGGCAGAATCCATGCGGCAATTGAAGGAGCGGGCTGAGAGCGCCATAGAAGAAGGCGCTGCGGCCCGCCAGCACGACCTGGCCTGAGTCCGAAACGCAGAAACAAGAACGCCGCTCGAATGAGCGGCGTTCTTGTTTATCTGGAGCGGGAAACGAGACTCGAACTCGCGACCCCGACCTTGGCAAGGTCGTGCTCTACCAACTGAGCTATTCCCGCGTACAACATTTGAAGTGGCGTCCCCTAGGGGACTCGAACCCCTGTTACCGCCGTGAAAGGGCGGTGTCCTAGGCCACTAGACGAAGGGGACTGAAATTGGAGCGGGAAACGAGACTCGAACTCGCGACCCCGACCTTGGCAAGGTCGTGCTCTACCAACTGAGCTATTCCCGCATACAACCTTTACAGCCTGCATCCTGAAAGATGCGTCCCTCAACCCTGAGGGTCTCGGCAAACAAGGCCTTGGCCCTGCTTTAGAACTTGGAGCGGGAAACGAGACTCGAACTCGCGACCCCGACCTTGGCAAGGTCGTGCTCTACCAACTGAGCTATTCCCGCGTGCAACAATTAAAGTGGCGTCCCCTAGGGGACTCGAACCCCTGTTACCGCCGTGAAAGGGCGGTGTCCTAGGCCACTAGACGAAGGGGACGCGGCCCGGAACTTACAACAGCTTTGACGCCTGCTTCCGGCTTCTCTGCTTTGCCACCGGCATCGCGTCGAAGTGGCGCGCATTCTATGGAGGGATTCAACACCCGTCAACCCTCTATCAAAAACTTTTTAAAATCAAAGACTTCTGCTCAAAATTTGATCCCCCCCTATCAGCGCTAGAGTCAAGTCTCTACACTCAGCCGCACCTTAAAAGAACATCGGAGCCCAGCAGATGTCGCCACTCGTGATCACCCTGCTGATCGTCGTCGGTATCGTCATCCTTATCGTCATTGGCTACGTCAACCACATGATGGAGAACAGCAAGCTGGAGAGGGCCCGTCTCAAGGCCGACCTCAACGACCGTCTCCGCCGCTGTGGCGACCTTTCCGAAACCCTCCCCGGCCAGATGGTTTCCCCCGGCCTCAAGCTACTGCTGACCCGCCTGCAACTGCAGTTGGGGGAACGCCTGCAGCAACTGGACAAGAATGATGGCGACCTCAAGGGGCGCCTCGATCAACTGCGCTCGCTGGCAAGCCAGGGCGAGTCGATCCCGGTGGCCAACCCGCCGCAGAAGATCCAGTCCGAGGCCAAGGCCAAGGAAATCCGCTTCCAGCTTGAAAGCCTCCACGGCCAGATCACCCGTGCCGCCCAGGAAGGCCTGCTGCCCGCCAACGAAGCGAAGAACTGGGTCAAGGAAATCCGCGACATGCTGGTGCAACTGCATGTCGAGTTCTTCACCAGCCTCGGCCTGCAGGCGCTGCAGGAAAACCAGCCACGCCAGGCTCGCCTGGCCTTCGAGCGGGGGGTCCAGTACCTACAGAAGCAACCTGACCCGGCCCGCTACCAGGACCGCCTGCAACAGCTGAAGGCACAACTCGCCCGAGCCAACGCCCTGGTACTGGAGAACGCCCAGCCCAGCGCCGATGAACCCAGCGAGCTCACCGAAGGTCTGAAGTCACTGGATGACGAAGACATCTGGAAGAAGAAGAACATCTACGACTGACCCGCTCAGACGAGGACCTCCCGATGAGCCTGACCCTCTATGGCGCCCCGCTCTCTCCGTTCGTGCGCAAGGTGCGCCTGTACCTGCTGGAGAAGGGCCTGGACTACCAGCTCGAAATCGTCTCACCCTTCAGCCAGCCGGCCTGGTTCCGCGAACTGAGTCCGCTGGGCCGGATTCCCGCCCTGCGCGATGGCGACACGACGCTCGCCGACTCCAGCGTGATCTGCCAGTACCTGGAAGAGAAACACCCGGAACTCGCCCCGCTTTATGGCCGTGACGCCAGCGAGAATGCGCAAGTGCGCTGGCTGGAGAAATACGCCGATTACGAGCTGGCGCCGCTGGCCACCTTCGGCGTGTTCCGCAACCGGACCCTGAAACCGTCCATGGGCCAGCCCTGCGACGAAGCCACGGTCCAGGCAGCCCTGGTCGACAAGCTGCCGCCCCATTTCGATTACCTGGAAAAAACCCTCGGCAGTGCCGAGTACTTCGTTGGCGAACGCCTGACCATGGCCGACCTCGCCCTCGCGACCCAACTGGTCAACATGGAGCATGGCGGGGAACGCCTGGACAGCTCACGCTGGCCACGCCTGGCCGCGCACTATGAGCGAATCTCCGCGCGGGAATCCGTGCAGGCCGTCATGCCTGGGGAACAGAAAATCCTCGCGAAACTCGCCGGGCGCCCCTGAACACCCCGCAAAAGCGTAGGAGCGAGCTCTGCTCGCGAAGGAGGCGGGTTCGCGAGCAGAGCTCGCTCCTACGAGGGATAGATACCCCGGACAAACAGCTTTTGATGATGCAAAACCAAAAACGCCGCCCTCCTGCTCAAGGAAAAGCGGCGTTTTTTCTTATGTGAACAGCATTACGGACAAGTCCGGGCTTTTTCGTTACCGCGCAATCAGCAGTCGGTCAGGCGCAGGAAGATCGCCGCCAGTTGCTCGATGCCAGCCTGATCCACTTCCGTGAAACGCGCCAGCTTCGGACTGTCCAGGTCCAGCACACCGATCAGACGCCCCTCCTTCACCAGGGGCACCACCAGCTCGCTATTGGACGCGCTGTCACAGGCGATATGGCCCGGGAAGGCATGCACGTCTTCCACCCGCTGGGTTTCCCGGGTGCGTGCCGCGGCGCCGCAGACGCCCTTGCCGAACGGAATGCGCACGCAGGCAACCTTGCCCTGGAATGGGCCGAGCACCAGCTGCTCATCGCGATTGAGGTAGAAACCGGCCCAGTTCAGGTCCGACAGTTCGTTGAAGAGAAACGCGGAGAACTGCGAGCTGTTGGCGATGAAATCACGTTCATCGGCCAACAGGGATTCCAGCTGGGCAGCCAGCAGCGAATAACCGGAAAGGCCGGCGCCGGCTTGTTGCAGCTCGATCATTTACGCGACTCCAGTAACGCAAGCCCGACCCATTGGCGGGCGAATTGATAGGCACAACGGCCATTGCGATTGCCGCGCCCCAGGGCCCAGCGAATCGCCTGCTTTTCCAGTTCTTCGGTCCACGCCCAGTCCAGCGCAGCGGGCGTAGCCAACACGCTGATCCAGTGACGCACCACTGCCAGGAAGTGCTCTTGGGTAAAGGGATAGAACGACAGCCAGAGGCCAAAGCGATCAGACAGGGCGATCTTGTCTTCCACCGCCTCGTTCGGGTGCAGTTCACCGTCAACCATCTGCCAATGCTCGTTGTCGCTCTGTTTTTCCGGCACCAGGTGCCGCCGGTTGGAGGTGGCATACAGGAGCACATTGTCCGGCGCGCGCTCCAGGGAACCATCGAGCACGCTCTTCAGCACGCGGTAGTCGCCCTCGCCCGCCTCGAAGGACAGGTCGTCACAGAACAGCACGAAACGCTGCGGCAGGCTGGCCAGTTGCTCCACCACGCGTGGCAGGTCGGCCAAGTGATCACGCTCGATTTCGATCAGGCGCAGACCGGCGCGGGCGTGCTCGGCCAGCAGAGCGCGAACCAGGGAGGACTTGCCCGTACCACGGGCACCCCAGAGCAGCGCGTGGTTGGCCGGCAAGCCATCGACGAACTGGCGGGTATTGCGCGCCAGTTGCTCACGCTGAGCATCGACGCCGATCAGGTCAGCCAGTGACAGGTCCAGGCTCACGACCAGCGGCTGCAGGTAGCCACTGCGGCCGTCACGGTGCCAGCGTGCGGCAAGGCTCGCCTGCCAGTCGATTACCGGGCGAGGCACCGGCAAAAGGGGGTCGAGACGGGCCAGCACCGCGTCGGCACGCTCCAGAATTTCAAACAAACGGGAATCCACGTTCAACTCCTTGCTCAGCCACAGTCACCAGACGCTGCCGGCAGACCGGATAGGCTATGCTTGGCAGGCCCTCGGAACAAGGCCAAATCCCACGTGCCCATGGATATTCCGCTGACACAACGGCTGTCGTTCAAGCAGGCCAGCCTGACCGTGCTGGTGGCATTCATCCTCGGCACCGTACTCAGTTTCGTCCAGGTCGCCAGCGACTATTTCAATGAGAACGCCTCGATCGATCGCGAGATCAAGGCCCTCCTCGAAATCGCCCACAGCCCTGCCGCGCGCATCGCTTACAACATCGACGCCGAACTGGCCCAGGAGCTGGTGCTGGGCCTCCTGCGCTCGCCGGCGGTGATTCGCGCCGAGATCATCGACAACAACGGCGCGGTGCTGGCCAGCGTCAGCCGTCCACGCACCGAAAGCGACTTCCGCATCTTCAGCGACTACCTGTTCGGTGAACGCCGCGAGTTCGAAGACCCGCTTTACATCGTCCATGCACCCAACGAAACCCTCGGCGTCCTGCGCCTGGAAGTGGACACCTTCGCCTTCGGCAGCCACTTCCTCCGTCGTGCCATGTTCACCCTGCTCAGCGGCTTCGTACGCAGCCTGCTGCTGTCGCTGATCCTGCTGGTGCTGTTCTACAGCATGCTGACCAAGCCCCTGGTGCAACTGATCCGCAACCTCAGCGAACGGGACCCACGCGCGGCGCCGGACGCCAAGCTGCCCTGTCCCCCCGGCCACGAGCAGGATGAAATCGGGGTGCTGGTGGAAGTGATCAACCGCCAACTGGCCAGCCTGTCTGTCGAGATGCAGCAGCGCCGCGAGGCGGATCAACGACTCAACCAGTACCTGGCCGAGCTGGAGAATATCGTCTCGGCGCGCACCGCCGAACTGAAGGCCGTCAACAGCCGGCTCAGCCGCTATAACCAGGAACTGGAAGTAGCGCGTAGCACCGCATTGGAAATGGCCAAGGCGCGCGCCGCTTTCCTCGCCAACATGAGCCATGAAATCCGCACCCCGCTCAACGGCCTGCTGGGCATGCTGGACCTGGCGCTGGACGGTCCGTTGAACGGCGAACAGCGCCGCCAGCTGCAGATCGCCCACGACTCGGGCAGCGTGCTGGTGGAGCTGCTCAACGACATCCTCGACCTGTCCAAATTCGAAGCCGGCCAACTGGAGCTGGAACAGATCCCCTTTGACCTGGGCACCCTGGTGGAAGACACCGCCAACCTGCTTTCGCAGAACACCGCCGCGGGCGTCGAACTGACCTGCCTGATCGACCCGCAACTGCCATCACTGGTTGTCGGCGACCCGACGCGGGTGCGCCAGGTGATCAGCAACCTTCTGTCCAACGCCCTCAAGTTCACCCGCTCCGGGCGCGTCGACGTGCGCGCCGCGCCCAGCCCCGGCGGCGTACTGATCACCATCCGCGACACCGGCATCGGCATCTCCGCCGAAGCCCTGCCCAAGCTGTTCCAGCCCTTTTCCCAGGGCAGCGCAGGAATTACCCGCCAGTTCGGCGGCACCGGCCTCGGCCTCGCGCTCACCCGACACCTGTGCGAAGCCATGCAGGGCCAGCTGGACGTCAAGTCACAGGAGGGTCTGGGTAGCCAGTTCAGCGCCGAACTGCCGCTGGTCGAACACAGCCCACCGGAGCCGCGCGCGCCCATGAAAGGCAAGGTCATCGCACTGTGCGGCGCCAAGAGCGGCCTGGCCCAAATGCTCGGCACCTGGCTGCCGCTTTGGGGCCTGGAATTCGAGCGGCGCGACCAGGACGCCGACCTCAGCGGCGCTCAGGCCGACGTGCTGATCAGCGACAGCCCCGATTGCCTGGAGAACGTGCGCAGGACCGCCCTGCTCCCCATCCTGCTGGTCACCGGCTACGGCAGCTTCCTGCCGCCACCGCGGGCGGCCACCCTGACGCCGCTTCACCAGCTGGCTCGTCCCTTGTCGCGTGCGGCGCTCTACCAGGCGCTGCAGCGGGTACTGATGCAGCTCCCCGAGGAGTCGCCCAGCCCGGCGCCGGCCCCCGTCGAGCCAGAGATCCGCAACGCACGGGTGTTGCTTGTGGAAGACAATGCTGTCAACCAACTCGTGGCCAAGGGCATGCTGGCCAAGCTGGGCTGCGAGGTCTTGCTGGCAGGCCACGGCGCCGAAGCCCTGAGCCGCCTGGAGCAGACCGCCGTCGACCTGGTGCTGATGGACTGCAACATGCCTGTGATGGACGGCTACGAGGCGACCCGGCGCATTCGCCAGAGCGGTCGCTGGCCTGACCTGCCCATCATCGCCCTGACCGCGAACGCCCTGCCGGACGAACGTGAGCGCTGCCGTGCTGCCGGCATGGACGACTACCTGGCCAAACCCTTCCGCCGCGAGGAGCTGGTGGCCCTGCTGGACACCTGGCTACCCGCTAAAGCGACCCCATGAGTCGCCCCAGCAGCTCGCCAAGGCGCGAGCGCAGTTCGGCCATCTCGTTGAGGTCCAGGCCGCTGGAGCAGATCAGTTCGTTGCGCAGGGGCATTACCTTGTCCCGCAGGGCGGCCCCTTCTTCCGTCAGTGCCAGGTGAACTTCGCGCTCGTCATGGGCAGCGCGCCGACGCAGCACCAGGCCGAGCTGGTCCAGCCGCTTGAGCAGGGGCGTCAGGGTGCCGGAGTCCAGCAGCAGGCGCTCACCCAGCGCCTTCACCGTGGGCTGCTCAGGCGGGCGCGCATGCCATTCCCACAGCACCAGCATGACCAGGTACTGCGGATAGGTCAGACCCAGGGGTTCGAGTAGCGGCCGGTAGCCCCGGGTCACGGCCCGGGACGCGGCGTAGAGTTTGAAGCAGAGCTGGTTGTCCAGCAGCAGCTCCGGTTCGATCGACGGAGTGTTCATTTCAACAGGGCTTCGATCTCGGCGCTGATCTCTTCCGGCTTAGTGGTCGGTGCGAAGCGCTTGATCGAACCGCCGTCCTGGCTGATCAGGAACTTGGTGAAGTTCCACTTGATGCCCTGGCTGCCCAGCAGGCCCGGCGCGCGCTTTTTCAGCTGCACATACAGCGGATGCGCCTCGCTGCCGTTGACGTCGATCTTCTTGAACAGCGGGAAGCTGACGCCGAAGTTGAGCTCACAGAACTCGCTGATAGCGCCTTCGTCACCGGGCTCCTGCTTGCCGAACTGGTTGCAGGGGAAGCCCAGTACCACCAGGCCCTTGTCCTTGTACTGCTGCCAGAGGCTTTCCAGCCCCTTGTACTGCGGCGTGAAGCCACATTTGCTGGCGGTGTTGACCACCAGCAACGCCTTGCCGCCGAAATCCGCGAGGGTCTTCTGCTCGCCTTTGATGGTGGTCACGGGGATATCGAGAATCTTGTCGCTCATGGCTGAAACCTGTTCCGGTAAGAGAGTCAGCTAAAAATAGCGCTCAATTAAATTGCATGCAATCTAATTACTCCATTAAAAGGCCCGCCTCTCGGCGAGCCTTTCCGGATGGACGACTCAGCGCGGTTCGAGCTTCAGCGACAACGAATTGATGCAGTAGCGCAGGCCAGTGGGTCGCGGGCCATCGGGGAAGACATGCCCCAGATGAGCATCGCAGCGACCGCAACGCACTTCGATGCGGTGCATGCCGTGGCTGAAGTCCTCGCGCTCGGCAATGACCTCCTTGCTCACCGGCTGGAAGTAACTCGGCCAACCGCTGCCGGAGTCGTACTTGGCATCGGAATCGAACAGCGCCTCGCCGCAGCAGGCGCAGTGATAAGTGCCCGGCGTCTTGGTGGCGTAGTACTCGCCGGTGAAGGCACGCTCAGTGCCGCCCAGGCGGCAGACGTGGAACTGGGCGTCGGAAAGCTCCTCGCGCCAGGCTTCCAGGGGTTTCTCAAGCTTGTCCATGACAGTCCTCGGCAGTAGTAAAAAAGCCCGGTCCCGACCTTTTCGGGTCATCGGGCCGCACGTATCATGCGCGATTCATCAGACGCCAGTCTGGCAGCGGCGTTACAGGCTGCCAAGGCGCATCGATCCCCGTCGCCCGGTGCGACTCTTTTCACCTCGGGACAGTAACGCATCATGCAGGTCAGCAAATCGAACAAGCTCGCCAACGTCTGCTATGACATCCGCGGACCGGTGCTCAAGCACGCCAAACGCCTGGAAGAGGAAGGCCACCGCATCCTCAAGCTGAACATCGGCAACCCGGCGCCGTTCGGTTTCGAAGCCCCGGAAGAAATCCTCCAGGACGTGATCCGCAACCTGCCTACCGCCCAGGGCTACAGCGATTCCAAGGGCCTGTTCAGCGCGCGCAAGGCGGTGATGCAGTACTACCAGCAGAAGCAGGTGGAAGGCGTCGGCATCGAAGACATCTACCTGGGCAATGGCGTCTCCGAGCTGATCGTGATGGCCATGCAGGCCCTGCTCAACAACGGCGATGAAGTTCTGATCCCGGCGCCCGACTACCCGCTGTGGACCGCCTCGGTGGCCCTGGGAGGCGGCAAGCCGGTGCATTACCTGTGCGACGAGCAGGCCGGCTGGTTCCCGGACATCGCCGACATGAAGGCGAAGATCACCCCGAACACCAAGGCCCTGGTGCTGATCAACCCGAACAACCCCACCGGCGCCGTGTATTCCCGCGAAGTGCTGCTGGACATCGTCGAGCTGGCCCGCCAGCACAACCTGGTACTGTTCTCCGACGAGATCTACGACAAGATCCTCTACGACGAGGCCAAGCACATCTCCACCGCTTCCTTGGCGCCGGACGTGCTCTGCCTGACGTTCAACGGCCTGTCCAAGTCCTACCGCGTGGCCGGCTTCCGTTCCGGCTGGCTGGCCATCTCCGGCCCCAAGCACAAGGCCCAGAGCTACATCGAAGGCCTGGACATCCTGGCCAACATGCGCCTGTGCGCCAACGTCCCGAGCCAGCATGCCATCCAGACCGCCCTGGGCGGCTACCAGAGCATCAACGACCTGGTGCTACCCAATGGCCGCCTGCTGGAACAGCGCAACCGCGCCTGGGAACTGCTCAACGACATTCCCGGCGTCAGCTGCGTGAAGCCCATGGGCGCGCTCTACGCCTTCCCGAAGATCGACCCTAAGGTCTGCCCGATCCACAACGACGAGAAGTTCGTCCTCGACCTGCTGCTGTCCGAGAAGTTGCTGATCGTCCAGGGCACCGCCTTCAACTGGCCGTGGCCGGACCACTTCCGCGTGGTCACCCTGCCCCGCGTCGACGACCTGGAACAGGCCATCGGCCGCATCGGTAGCTTCCTCAAGTCGTACCGCCAGTAACCCCGCATGGACCTCCAGATCGACGATTTCTACAAGGATTGCGCCGCCGGCCTGATACAGCTGTACCAGGCCTTTCCGCGACGCATCGCCCTGTATGTGGACGATCTGATCGGCCCGTCCGAGCCGGACCAATTCGGCCTGCCCAGCCAGCGCCACGAAAGCTGCCTGGGCGCCCTGCTCTGGCTGGCCGACGAAGGCTACCTGCGCTTCGACAGCACCATCCGCTTCGAAGCGCTGGACCAGGCGGTACTGACCGAAAAGGGCTTCCTGCGGCTGTCACGCGCCCTGCCGGGCGCTCCTGCCACCGCTGAAACCCTGCCGCCCAGCGTCCTGCGAGTTCATTCCAGCCTCGCGCAGCAACTGCGTGAAGCCTTGCGCGGCGCCGACAGCGAACGACTCGTGCAACTGACTCGGCTAATCTTCGAAAGCAGTGCAGACGCGTCAGGCGACATAGTTTGAAATAGTCCCTGGTTGAATACGCCAGGGCGGCCCCTTATATACCCCCGCATACCAAAACGCTTTCCGCCGTGAGGAGACTGTTCCAATCATGATGCGCATCCTGTTGTTCCTGGCCACAAACCTTGCAGTCCTGGTGATTGCCAGCATCACCCTGAAGCTGCTGGGCGTGGACCGTTTCACCGGCCAGAACTACGGCAGCCTGCTGGTCTTCTGCGCCGTGTTCGGCTTCGCCGGCTCGCTGGTCTCGCTGTTCATCTCCAAATGGATGGCGAAAATGAGCACCGGCACCGAAATCATCACCCAACCGCGCACCCGCCATGAGCAGTGGCTGCTGCAGACCGTCGAGCAACTGTCCCGCGAAGCCGGCATCAAGATGCCGGAAGTGGGCATCTTCCCCGCGTACGAAGCCAACGCCTTCGCCACCGGCTGGAACAAGAACGACGCACTGGTGGCCGTGAGCCAGGGTCTGCTGGAGCGCTTCTCCGCGGATGAAGTGAAGGCCGTTCTGGCCCACGAGATCGGCCACGTGGCCAATGGCGACATGGTCACCCTGGCGTTGATCCAGGGCGTGGTGAACACTTTCGTGATGTTCTTCGCGCGTATCTTCGGCAACTTCGTCGACAAGGTGATCCTGAAGAACGAAGAAGGCCCAGGCATCGGCTACTTCATCGCGACCATCTTCGCCGAACTGGTCCTGGGCATCCTCGCCAGCATCATCGTCATGTGGTTCTCACGCCGCCGGGAATTCCGTGCCGACGAAGCCGGCGCCGACCTGGCCGGCACCAACGCCATGATCGGCGCCCTGCAGCGCCTGCGTGCCGAACAGGGCGTGCCGGTGCAGATGCCCGACAGCCTGACCGCCTTCGGCATCAATGGCGGCCTGAAGCACGGCCTCGCCGGCCTGCTGATGAGCCACCCGCCGCTGGAAGACCGTATCGAGGCCCTGCGCCGCCGCGGCTGAAACGACTCACACTGACTTGGGCGGCCAACTGGCCGCCTTTTTTTGCGCAGCAAAGACGTCACCGTAGGCGGCGGTGCAGGGTCTTGATGGGTTTCGCTTCGCTCTACGCCATCCTACCCAGCTGAGCAACCCGGCCAGACCTCACCGCCGGATACGCCCCAGCGTCGCTTCAGGCGGAACACCGGCTCATGCAGGCTATCCAGCCCGCGAGAGGCGAATTTCCAGTTCTGCTCCAACACGTCGTGGCGCTCCAGCATTGCCACCTCCCAGCCGGCCTCCAGGTGCCGCCGCACCTCGGTTTCGGGCACCGAAAACGGCGGCCCCTCAAGGCGCGCCTGCTCGTAATCGAGGGTGACCATCAGCCCGTCGCAGGGCCGTGACAGGATGCGTTCCAGATGGGCAACGTAGTCATCCTGCATCGCCGGCGGTAAGGCGATGATCGCCGCGCGATCGTAGAGTGCGCGGCAATCAGCGACATCGTCGGCGGTAACGGCGAAGAAATCTCCCTGGAGAATCTCGATGGTGCCCGCACTGTACCGACGCAAGGCGCCCTGCTGCGCCACCTCGGGGATTAACCCCTGCTCAGCGAAGAAGTCCCTCACCGCCTGCTCGGCCAGTTCGACAACCAGCACCTTGTACCCCTGCCCCGCCAGCCAGATCAGGTCCAGGGTCTTGCCGCAAAGCGGCACCAGCACCTGGCAGCCTTGCGGTAGTTCCAACTGCGGCCAGTAGCGCTCCAGGTAAGGATTGACCTCCCGCTGGTGGAAACCGATCTGGTTCTGCGCCCAGCGCGCCTGCCAGAACTGTTCGTCCATGACGCCTCCATCAATTCGATCAAAACGCTCAAATATTTATGCTGGAAATCGATATATCCAGCCCGGATGATGCCGGAATCCTACCGGAGGAATTCCGAAATGCTACCCAGCCTGTACATCTCCCATGGCTCCCCAATGCTTGCCCTGGAGCCCGGCGAAAGTGGCCCGGCGCTCAAGACCCTGGCCGATACCCTTCCGCGCCCCAAAGCGATCCTGGTGGTGACCGCCCACTGGGAAAGCGACCGCCTGCTGCTAAGCGGCAACGCCCACCCAGAGACCTGGCACGACTTCTACGGATTTCCGCCACCGCTATACGCCGTGCAGTACCCCGCACCGGGCGAGCCTGAACTGGCCAGGGGGATCGCCAAGCTGTTGACCGAAGCCGGGCTTCCCGCAGACGTCGATCCGGAGCGCCCCTTCGACCATGGCACCTGGGTGCCGCTGTCGCTGATGTATCCGGATGCCGACATCCCGGTCATCCAGCTATCGCTACCCACCCGACTCGGGCCGGCGTTCCAGACCCGCGTCGGCCAGGCCCTGGCCGGCCTGCGTCAACAGGGCATCCTGCTGATCGGCTCCGGCAGCATCACGCACAACCTGGGCGAACTGGACTGGCGCGCCGGCCCGGAAACCGTGACGCCCTGGGCGAAGGAGTTTCGCGACTGGATGGTGGAGCGCCTCGAAGCAGGCGACGAGGCTGCGCTGCATGCCTACCGCACACAGGCACCTCATGCCGCGCGCAATCACCCCCGGGACGAACACCTGCTGCCACTCTACTTCGCCCGTGGCGCCGGCGACCGGTTCGGCCTGGTGCACAGCGGCTTCACCCTGGGTGCGCTGGGGATGGATATCTATCGTTTCGACTAGAAGCTTGCAGCCGAGGGGGCTGTGGGAGCGAATTCATTCGCGAATGAATTCGCTCCCACAGGGCCAAGTCAGCCAAGCACGCACCCACAAAAAAGCCCCGCAATGCGGGGCTCTCTCGTTTACCACGGCGCGCGTCAGTCCTCGCGATAGCGGCGCAGCTTCAGCTGCTTGCCGGCGACGCGAGTGTCTTTAAGCTTGCCCAGCAGGCGGTCGAGGCCTTCTTCCGGCAGCTCGATCAGGCTGAAGGTTTCGCGGATCTGGATACGACCGATGGCCTCACGGGCGATACCGCCCTCGTTGAGGATGGCGCCCAGCAGGTTCTTCGCGGCGATACCGTCGCGAGTACCCAAGGCAGTGCGGCAGCGCACGCGGCCTTCGGCCAACGGCATCGGCGCACGACGCTCGCGGTACTCACCACGTTCGCCACGCTCACCGCGCTCACCGCCATCACGCTCACGGCGCTCACGCTGCTGGAAGCTCGGCACCAGCGGCTGCTCGCGCTCCACGTCCGCCAGGTTCAGGGCCTGGCCGTTGGTGGCACGCTGCAGCAGCGCGGCGGCCAGGGCACGCGGGGTGCAACCGATATCGGCAACCAGGCGGTCCAGCAGATCGCCGTACTTGGCATCGGCCTCGGTCACCAGCGGAGTGAGGCTAGTGGTCAGTTTCTTGATGCGCGCATCCAGCACCTGCTGGGCATTGGGCAAGCGCACCTCGGCAACCTTCTGGCCGGTGACACGCTCGATCACCTGCAGCATGCGGCGCTCACGCGGAGTCACCAGCAGCAGTGCGCGGCCATCGCGACCGGCACGGCCGGTACGGCCGATACGGTGCACGTAGGATTCCGGGTCGTAGGGCATATCCACGTTGAACACGTGGGTGATGCGCGGTACGTCGATGCCGCGAGCGGCAACGTCGGTGGCAACCACGATATCCAGGCGACCATCCTTCAGGGACTCGATCACACGTTCACGCTGGTTCTGGGCGATGTCACCGTTCAGTGCGGCAGCCTTGTAGCCCTTGGCTTCCAGCGCGCTGGCCAGATCCAGGGTGGCCTGCTTGGTGCGCACGAACGCGATCAGCGCGTCGAATTCCTCGACTTCCAGCAGGCGCAGGACTGCGGCAGTCTTCTGGTCGGCATGGACCATCAGGTGGGCCTGCTCGATGCGCGCTACGGTCTGGGTCTTGGCAGCAATCTTGACGTGCTGCGGGTTCCGCAGGTGACGCTCGGCGATCGAGCGGATCGACGGCGGCAGGGTGGCAGAGAACAGCACGCTCTGACGGCTTTCCGGGAGGGCTTCGAAGATCACTTCGAGGTCGTCCATGAAGCCGAGCTTGAGCATCTCGTCCGCTTCGTCCAGCACCAGCTGCTGCACGGTAGCGAGCACCTTGTCATCGCGACGCAGGTGGTCGCAGAGACGGCCGGGGGTGGCCACGATCACCTGGGCGCCCTGGCGCAGGGCCTTGAGCTGCGGGCCCATGGGCGCGCCACCGTAGACGGCGACCACGCTCAGGCCGGGTATCTGCTTGGCGTAGGTTTCAAAAGCGGTGGCGACTTGCAGTGCGAGCTCGCGGGTCGGTGCCAGGATCAGCGCCTGCGGCTCTCGTTTGGCCGGATCGATGCGCGACAGGATCGGCAGCGCGAAGGCTGCAGTCTTGCCGGTACCGGTCTGGGCCTGGCCAATCATGTCGTGACCGGCGAGGATCACCGGAATCGATTGGGCCTGGATGGGGGACGGCTCTTCATAGCCGACCGCAGAGATTGCGGCCAGTACATTGGGATGAATGCCGAGCGCGGCGAAAGTGCCGAGTTCCTGGGTCATGGGTCTGCCTCGTGTGCATCCGCAAAGACCCTTGTTCCATGGCTGCACATGCCATGAAGGACCTTGTGGGTCACCCTGGCAGCCTGGTAGAGAATTTGCGTGATCGCTTTATTGGGAATGGATGAAACGTCAAGGGTAGTCCGCAGCGCGGACTTGCAGCCGAAGGCAAAGAGCCTCGGGGAAAGCGCAGTACTTGAACGGGGCCGTCAGTTGGCCGGCGCGCATCATACAGGAAATTTCTGGCACGCGTGCAGCTTTTTCGGCGCCCCTATTTCCTCTCCGCCAGACGGTGCGGCGCAATGGACAAGCCCTCTGCGCGGGTCTATATCCCACCTGCCCTCTCGCCATTCCTACGAAGGAAAGCCCGCTATGTCCCCGAGTTCCGCCGGCTGTGTCAGTCGTGAGAAACGTGGCCACATCATGCTGATCGGCCTTGATCGCGCGCCCAAGCGCAATGCATTCGACCAATCCATGCTGGACGATCTGGTGCTGGCCCTGGGCGAGTACGAACGGGACGACAATGCACGCTGCGCGTTGATTTTCGCCCATGGCGAACATTTCACCGCCGGGCTCGACCTGGCCAGCGTCGGCGATACCTTCCGGCAGGGCTGGAAGCTACCAACCGGCGCCATCGACCCCTGGGGCACCTTCGGCGGCCCGCGACTGACCAAGCCGCTGATCGTCGCGGCAAAGGGGTTCTGCTACACCATCGGGATCGAGCTGATGCTCGCGGCGGACATCAACCTCTGCGCCAGCAACACCCGCTTCGCCCAGATGGAAGTGCAGCGCGGCATTTTCCCATTCGCCGGCGCCACCCTTCGCCTGCACCAGATAGCGGGCTGGGGCAACGCCATGCGCTGGCTGCTCACGGGCGATGAGTTCGACGCACATGAAGCCTGTCGCCTCGGCCTGGTCCAGGAAGTACTGGCCACTGAAGACCTGCTGCCACGCGCCATATGGCTGGCCGAACGGGTTGCTGCCCAGGCGCCCCTGGGCATTCGCGCCACCCTGGCCTCGGCGCACCAGACCCTGGATGAGGGCGAAAAGGCCGCAGCGGCAGCACTCCCGGCCATGGCGCAGCAACTGCTGGCGACCGAAGACGCCAAGGAAGGGTTGCGGGCGATGCTGGAGCGGCGGGATGGGCATTTCAAGGGCCGGTAGCGGCAAGCACCTACTCGGCCTAGCTCGCCGGCCGCACGACATCCAGCAACGATTGCAGCGAATAGCCCAGGCTCGGCGCCAGGGTATCGGCCCGGGCCTTGAGCGCGGCGATGTCCAGCGTCTGGTCCAGGCTGGCCGGTACGAAGAGCACCACATTTCCCTCCTTCACCGGGCATTCCCAGTAATGCCGATGGAACAGTCCGCGCAGCAGCGCCGCGCCCAGGGGCTTGCCGTCGTCCGCCGCCCACTGGTTGATCACCAGCCAGCCGCCGGGGCTCAGGCGCTTCTGGCAGGCGCCGAGGAAGTTCCAGGCCAGGTGGCCGACACCCGGCCCCTGGTCGGTGTACAGATCGACGAAGATCAGGTCCGCCGGCTCAGTGCTGTCGAGAAGCTCCAGGGCATCGCCGATGCGTACGTAAAGTCGCGGGTCGTCGGCCAGGCCCAGGTACTCCATGGCCAGCCGAGGCACGTCCGGGCGCAGCTCGATCACTTCCACATCTTCCAGCGGCAGGAACTTCAGGCAAGCCTGGGTCAGGGTACCGGCGCCCAGGCCGAGGAACAGGGCATTCTCTGGTGCTTCCGGACAGAGCGCGCCCAGCAGCATGGCGCGGGTGTAGTCGTACTCCAGCCAGGCCGGATCGGCCGTGAACACGCAGCTCTGCTCCACCGCGTCACCGAACTCGAGGATGCGGTAAGGACCGACCTCGTAGACACGAATCACGCCGAAATCATCATGCACTTCCGCGAGCAGGCGCTCTTCGGACATCAACTCTTCACTCCTTCAAGGGCGGTGCTGACATTTCGCACCAGCCCGACGCCACGCAGGCGCCTATTGCCATTGAAGCCGGAGCCCATGCTCCCGGCATAATCCAGACTGCGCGCCCCACGGGGCGAAAACGGCACAAGAATAACAGCGCAGAGGTCGAATCCAGCATGTACGCCATCATCGGCGCCGGCCCCATGGGCCTGTGCAGCACCCGTCAGTTGCAGAAACACGGCATCCCCTTCGTCGGCTTCGAGCTGCACGACGACGCGTTTACACACCGGCATCCACCTGCTGCTCTGCCTCTGCGGCATACTCCTCTGCTGGCGCGCCTAGCGCTGCTTTCCGGCCATTCGGTTACCATGGCTCATCTACCGCAAGCAGCCCTGTCGAGACCCTGATGAGCAGCCAAGAATGGAGCCCTGAAAGCTGGAGGGAAAAACCCATCCAGCAACAGCCCGAGTACCCGGACGCCACCAAACTGGCACATGTCGAGCAGACCCTGGCGAGCTTCCCGCCGCTGGTCTTCGCTGGCGAAGCACGCGAGCTGCGCCGCCAGTTCGCCGAGGTTACCGAAGGCCGCGCCTTCCTGCTCCAGGGCGGCGACTGCGCGGAGAGCTTCGTCGAGTTCTCGGCCGCGAAGATCCGCGACACCTTCAAAGTGCTGCTGCAGATGGCCATCGTCATGACCTTCGCCGCCGGCTGCCCGGTGGTGAAAGTGGGCCGCATGGCCGGCCAGTTCGCCAAGCCGCGCTCCTCCGGCAACGAAACCCAGGGCGACATCACCCTGCCAGCCTACCGTGGCGATATCGTCAACGGCATCGGCTTCGACGCTGCCAGCCGCGTACCGGACCCGGAACGCCTGCTGCAGGCCTACCACCAGGCCACCGCCACCCTCAACCTGCTGCGCGCCTTTGCCCAGGGCGGCTTCGCCGACGTGCACCAGGTGCATCAGTGGAACCTCGATTTCATCGCCAACTCGGCGCTGACCGAGAAGTACAGCCAACTGGCCGGTCGTATCGACGAAGCCCTCGCCTTCATGCGCGCCTGCGGCCTGGACAGCGCACCGCAACTGCGCGAAGCCAGTTTCTTCACCGCCCACGAAGCCCTGCTGCTGAACTATGAGCAAGCGTTCGTACGCCGTGACAGCCTCACTGGCGGCTGGTACGACTGCTCGGCGCACATGCTCTGGATTGGTGACCGCACCCGTCAGCTGGACGGCGCCCACGTGGAGTTCCTGCGCGGCGTCGGTAACCCCATCGGGGTCAAGGTCGGCCCCAGCATGGACAGCGAAGAACTGATCCGCCTGATCGACATCCTCAACCCCGATAACGATCCGGGCCGCCTCAACCTCATCGTGCGCATGGGCGCCGAGAAGGTCGGCGAACACCTGCCGCGCATGATTCGTACCGTACAGGGTGAAGGCCGCAAGGTGCTGTGGAGCTCCGACCCCATGCATGGCAACACCATCAAGGCGTCCAGTGGCTACAAGACCCGCGACTTCGCCAGCATCCTCGGCGAAGTGAAACAGTTCTTCGACGTCCACCAGGCAGAGGGCAGCCATGCGGGCGGCATTCACATCGAGATGACCGGGCAGAACGTCACCGAGTGCATCGGCGGCGCCCGCCCGATCACCGAGGACGCGCTCTCCGACCGCTACCACACCCACTGCGACCCGCGCTTGAATGCCGACCAGTCCCTGGAACTGGCCTTCCTGATCGCCGAAACGCTGAAGCAGATTCGCCGCTGACGGCCGTGTCGCTCTTATGGGAGATTCCATGTCAACGCCTTAGCCACGTTGGGTGGATGGCGCTTTTCCATCCACCAGCGGCGCTCTGCCGGACCTCGAATGGTGGACCGATGAAGCGTGGTCCACCCGGCTGAAGCCCTTCCTTAGGCGTCGGGGCCCTGTGGGAGCGATTTCAATCGCGATGCAGGTCGAAGGCCTGCCCGGAACTCCGGGGGGCGGCTTTTGTAGGTTGTGCCTGAGCTCCGCGAAGCCCAACGTGCGAGGTCGATACATGGCCATGTTGGGCCTCGCAGGCTCGGACCAACCTACGGGGCCGCTGCACGGCTGATTGACATGGAATCTCCCACACGCCCACACCGGGTTTCAGCCCAGGCACGCCTGCAACCGCACCGTCCCCGGCCGCCGGCAGGTGACCGCCACCTCGCCCAACCCCAGCCATGCGGCCATGCGCTGAAGGTTCTCCGCCAACGCCTGCACGCCCGCCTCACTGAGGCCGCGGTCTTCCTCATGCAGGGCATGCACCGCCAGGCGGTCCTGAGCGCGTTCAGCACGCAGATCGACCCGCGCGGCCAGGCGTTCATCGTGCAGGAACGGCAGCACGTAATAGCCATACTGGCGCTTGTGCTGGGGCGTGTAGATCTCCAGGCGGTAGCGGAAGTCGAACAGCCGCTCCGTGCGCGCCCGCTCCCAGATCAGCGAGTCGAAAGGCGACAGCAAGGCACTCGCCCTGATCTTGCGCGGTACACGGAAGTCGCCCAGGCAGTAGGCCGACTGCTTCCAGCCATCGACCTGTACCGGCAACACCGCGCCCTCCTCCACCAGCTCGGCCAGGCGCGCCTGGCTATCGCCGGTATCCAGCCGGTAGTAGTCCCTTAGATCGCGCTCGGTGGCGACGCCGAGGGCCGCAGTGGCGCGCAGCAGCAGTTGGCGCTGCGCATCGGCCTCCGTCGGCTCGGGCTGGTTCAGGATATCGGCCGGAATCACCCGTTCCGGCAGGTCATATAGCCGCTCGAAACCGCGTCGCCCGGCCACCGTCACTTCTCCGGCGGCGAACAACCACTCCATCGCATGCTTCTCCGCACTCCAGTCCCACCAGGGGCCAGCGCGTTCTTCCCGCGTGCTCAGCGCGCCAGCCCCCAGGGCGCCCTGCTCTCGCAAGGCCTGCAGAACGCGCTGGATCACGTCCTGCCGCTCGAAGCCAAAGCGCGCCAGTTGCTGGTAGATACCCTGGCCACTGGCAGCCCGCTGCATGCGCCAGCGCATCAGCGGATACAACGCAAGCGGCAGCAGCGACGCCTCGTGCCCCCAGTACTCGAACAGTGCCCGGCGCCGGGGCTTGCCCCAGGCGAGGTCATCCAGCAATTCACGGTCGTAGTGACCCAGGCGGGAAAAGGCCGGCAGGTAATGCGAACGCACCAGGGCGTTCACCGAGTCGATCTGCACCACCCCCAGAGCATCCAGCTGCGCCAGCAGTTGCCGGTGACGGATCGCGCCGCGTGGCACACGCGCGAAACCCTGGGCCGCCAGGGACAGGCGGCGAGCTTCGGGCAGGGAAAGGGTCAGCGTCATAGGGCTCCAAGCCGGCAGGGGGATGACGCCTCACAGTAGCATCAGCCGGTTTGGCTTTCGCGCTCCGGCTCAAAGGTCGCGAAGGGCACGGACTGGTCCGGCGCGAGGAATGTCTGACGGAAGGTGAAGGCTTCCGGAGTGGGACCGCCATTGCGCAAGCGCGCCAGTCGCTCCGCTGCTTCCAGGACATCAGGCCGATGTCCCCTGGGAACCCACCAGAGCACCTGGTGGACGCCGGACATGCGCTCGAACCACTCCTTGCGCCGACGCAGCATCTCCACATGGGCGGAGCGGTAGACGAATTCATTGAGGCTGGCCACATCGCGCCAGACGGAAAGATTGACCAGCACGTCCGGGCCGAAGGGACGGATGGCGGTGGCGTCGCCCTCCTCGTCCTGCAGACGCCAGACAAAACCCGGCGCACGGTCGGCCAGGGCATTGATCGGCGCCAGGTTGGCGACGAAATCGGCCATGACCGGGGAGTCCAGGGGCGCCTGCATCGAGGCGATGTTCAACTGGGCCAGTTCGTGGGTGTTCGACATTTGGTTCCGTTCCTGTGAGTCCATCCATCAAGGTTGCGGCCCGCCCTGCGCTTCACCGGTGGCGGGCCGCACGTCGCGTTACTTCTTCAGCGGGTCTTCCCAGAAGTGGCGCTCGCTTTCTTCCATCACATCGGCGCGGGACATGCCGATGTCCTTGAGCATCTCGTCACTCATCCGCGCCAGCTGGCCCCGCTGGCGTGCCAGTTGCTCCCAGCGCCTGAGCTGCTTCCAGACCAGGACAAGCCAGCTTTCCCGGTG